>NZ_JAWNDD010000002.1:0-649855 GCF_034106785.1 Enterobacter sp. 241F3 | reverse complement strand
GGCGGCTTTAGCGCGGTGGTCCCACCTGACCCCATGCCGAACTCAGAAGTGAAACGCCGTAGCGCCGATGGTAGTGTGGGGTCTCCCCATGTGAGAGTAGGGAACTGCCAGACATCAAATAAGTGAGAAGGCCATCCGAAAGGATGGCCTTTTTGCGTTATGATTCTCGTGAAAGCCGTAAGCCCGGTAAGCGCAGCGCTACCGGGCAGAAACTGCTGATTAGTGAATCACCTGCGACAGGAATGCTCGCGTACGCTCTGACTTCGGATGCGCAAAGAACTCATCCGGTGGCGCCTGCTCAACAATCTCCCCACGGTCCATAAAGATCACCCGATCGGCGACGGTTCGCGCAAATCCCATCTCGTGAGTCACACACAGCATGGTCATGCCGGATTGTGCCAGCCCAATCATGGTGTCCAGAACCTCTTTCACCATTTCCGGATCGAGGGCAGATGTCGGTTCATCAAACAGCATAATTTTCGGTTTCATACACAGAGAACGGGCGATAGCCACACGCTGCTGCTGGCCACCCGATATCTGGCCAGGGAACTTATTGGCATGCTCTGCGATGCGCACTCGCTCCAGGTAGTGCATTGCCAACGCCTCGGCTTCCTTTTTCGGCATCTTCCGTACCCAAATCGGTGCAAGCGTACAGTTCTGCAGAACGGTCAGGTGCGGAAACAGATTAAAGTGCTGAAAGACCATACCCACTTCCTGACGCACGCGTTCGATATTGCGGATATCTTCATTCAGCTCGATACCATCAACCACAATGCGTCCTTGCTGATGTTCTTCAAGATGATTAATACAGCGAATGGTTGTGGATTTCCCGGAGCCAGAAGGGCCGCAAAGGACGATGCGTTCTCCCTGCTTTACCTTAAGATTAATGTCCTTCAGGACATGAAACTGTCCGTACCATTTATTCACATTTTCCAGCGTAATCATCGCGTCGGCGGGTGTCATAGTTATTTGGCTCATAATTTCCTCAGTGCGGTGTACGCCCGGTGTTAAAGCGCTTTTCCAGATGCTGGCTGTAGCGCGACATGCTAAAACAAAAGATCCAGTAGATCAGGGCAGCAAAGACATATCCTTCGGTGGACATACCCAGCCAGACAGGGTCAACGGTTGCCTGCTGCACGCTGCTAAAGAGATCGAACAATCCGATGATGATCACCAGGCTGGTATCCTTGAAGAGGGCAATGATCGTGTTGACCAGACCCGGAATAACCAGCTTGAGTGCTTGTGGAAGAATGACCAGTCCCTGCGTTTTCCAGTAACCGAGAGCCAGTGATTCCGCCGCTTCGTACTGCCCTTTAGGCAACGCCTGCAGACCACCACGTACAACTTCAGCGACATAGGCGGACTGGAAGAGAATTACCCCGACCAGGGCACGGATCAGTTTGTCGATTGTTGTACCTTCTGCCATGAATAGCGGCAGCATTACCGACGACATAAAGAGAACGGTAATAAGCGGGACGCCGCGCCAGAACTCAATGAAGATAACGGAGAGCACGCGTACAATCGGCATTTTTGAACGCCGTCCCAGGGCCAGTAAAATCCCCCACGGTAGCGCACCGGCTATCCCCACAGAAGCGATAATCAGCGTCAGCATCAGCCCGCCCCACTGGCGTGTTTCAACGCGTTCCAGCCCAAGGAAACCGCCATACAACAGCACCCAGACAATAATCGGATAAACCACCGCCCAGACGGCAATATAGCGTCCACGGTGAGGCAGCTTGTTCCAGAACATGACTGCGACAGAGAGCAGGCCGATAATCAGCGCCAGATTAATCCGCCAGCGCTGTTCGTGGGGATACAGCCCATACATGAACTGACCGAAGCGTTCATGGATAAACACCCAGCAGGCGCCGGCTTTTGTACAGTCTGCTCGAGTTGAACCGACCCAGTTGGCCTGTAAAAACGCCCAGTTCAGCAGAGGAGGAATCAATTCCCACATGAGCCACAGGCAGACAATCGTCAGCAGGCTGTTACTCCAGCTGGAGAACAGGTTCTTGCGCGCCCAGAGAATGAAACGTCCACCTGTCGAGTTGGCAGGGCGCGAGGAGTGCGACAGTATCGCTTTTGTCATCATAAATCCTTAGCGCTCGACCAGTGCTATACGACGGTTATAGAGGTTCATCAGCAATGAAATCACCAGGCTGATGATGAGATAGACAGACATCGTGATGGCGATGGTTTCAATGGCTTGTCCGGTCTGGTTAAGCACGGTTCCGGCGAAGAGTGACACCATATCCGGATAACCAATAGCGGCGGCCAGCGACGAGTTTTTAACGATGTTGAGATATTGGCTGGTCAGAGGCGGAATGATGACCCGTAAAGCCTGCGGGATAATGACCTGGCGAAGCGTCACGGTATGGGGTAATCCCAGCGAGCGTGCCGCCTCGTGCTGTCCGTAAGGTACGGCCTGGATCCCGGCACGAATAATCTCGGCAATAAACGCGGACGTATAAATCGACAGCGCCAATGTTAGAGCTGCCAGCTCGGGAATTAACACCATTCCACCCTGGAAGTTAAAGCCTCGTAGGTGTGGAACATCCCAGTGCAACGCGGCCCCAAACAGCCAGTGTGCCACCAGCGGCAGGCTAACGAGCAGGATAACTGCCGTGGGCCAGGTTCTGCGAAGCTGACCGGTTTTGATCTGATGCTTGCGGTTAAAACGGAATACCCCGGCAGACAGAGCAAACGCTATCACAATCGCGCCGATAAAAGCGTACAGACCTTCACCCGGCAGCGGAGAAGGGATAGACAACCCACGGTTGCTCAGGAAAAAAAGCTCAAACGCGTCGACGGCCTGACGGGGGCCGGGTAGGTTACGCAATACGGCAAAATACCAAAAGAAGATCTGCAGGAGCGGGGGGATATTGCGGAACGTTTCAATATAAACAGTCGACAGCTTCCGCAGGAGCCAGTTTTCAGAAAGACGCGCCAGGCCAATAAAGAAGCCCAGTATCGAGGCGAAGACGATACAAAGCGCCGATACCAGCAGCGTATTCAGTAAACCGACCACGAACACGCGTCCATACGTGTCACCTTCCTGGTAATCAATAAGATGCTGAACAATGCCAAACCCCGCGCTGCGATCTAAAAACGCGAAACCGGAGGTAATGCCGCGATTATTCAGGTTGGTGATGGTGTTATGGATGAGATACACGGCGATGAGAACAACCGCAACAATAGCAATAATCTGGAATAGCCAGGCGCGGACCGCGGGATGAGAAAAGGATAGCGATCCTTTTACGGCTGAGCGGCGATGGGACATAAGAAACCTCAGTAACCATGACTCTGGAGTGGGCACTGCTGGAGCAGTGCCCGTTACAGCTATGACTTAACGTACTGGTGGTGCGTACTGAATACCGCCGTTGTTCCAGAGATTGTTCTGGCCGCGTTTGATCTTCAGCGGGCTTTCCGATCCCACGTTGCGTTCAAAGATCTCAGAGTAGTTGCCCACCTGTTTGATGATGTTGTAGGCCCACTTGTTATCCAGCTTCAGATCCTTGCCGAAATCACCTTCTGTACCCAGCAGGTGTGCCATATCCGGGTTGGATGGCTTAGCCGCTTTCTCATCCACGTTTTTCGAGTTGATCCCCATCTCTTCTGCGTTCAGCATGGCAAACAGCGTCCAGCGAACAATGGAGAACCAGTCTTCATCGCCACGACGTACCACCGGTCCGAGAGGTTCTTTGGAGATCACTTCAGGCAGAACAATCCATTCAGCCGGGTTGCTCAGCTTAATGCGTAAGGCATACAGCTGTGACTGGTCAGAGGCCAGCGTGTCGCAACGGCCGGATTCCAGCGCTTTAGCCGATTCATCCGAGCGGTCGAATGTCACTGGCGTATATTTCATGTTATTTGCTTTGAAATAATCGGCGACGTTCAGCTCGGTATCGGTGCCCGCCTGGATACAAACGGTGGCCCCATCCAGCTCCTTAGCGCTTTTCAGGCCGGCTTTGTTGTGGGTCAGGAAGCCGATGCCGTCATAATAGGTCACGCCCGTAAATGACATCCCCATGCCTGCATCACGGGATGACGTCCAGGTGGTATTACGGGAGAGCATGTCGACCTCGCCGGACTGCAGTGCCGTAAAGCGTTCTTTCGCCGTCAGCGGGGTGTATTTTACTTTGCTGTCATCACCAAAAACGGCGGCTGCAACGCCACGGCAGACATCCACATCAATACCGGTAAATTTGCCGTTCGCATCGGCATAAGAGAAGCCAGGCAAACCGTCACTGATACCGCATTGAACAAAACCTTTCTTTTTAACGGCATCCAGTGTCGTTCCCGCATGGGCTTGACCGGCTACGGCAAACAACATGCCTGCAGCGGCCAGGCTGGCTATCATCGTCTTTTTCATAATGCATCCTGTGTGGCGAAATTTATCGTTATAGAGGCGTTTTTAAACGCTTTACCTGTCTGTGGCTTTGGCCAACGTTTATAAAGCAAACGTAATGCCAGTTTTGCGTCCGACAAAATTAGAGATGAGTGAACGCTTAATGCTGAGTGTAGACAGGCTTAAATAAAACGAGCGCCCTGAAACGGTGCGAAATTACAACCTGCGCCACAAATTGGAGCAAAAGTTTTGAGTCGCGTCAGGAAAAAGACGAGATAGTTTCTAGCGTGAATATTGGCAGGATATTCAATAATATTAATGTGTGAAAATCATCACAATAGAACCGGTAATTTAAATGAGTATACGAAAAAGATGTGACTGGCTTCAGCCTGAAATGAACAGCGCGAATAAATACGGGGCTATTTTTTTACTTATTTGAAAATAGTGCACTGATTAAAAGCAAAAGCGCGGTCAGAGCCGCGCTTTCTTAACAGCAGTTACTTCGTCAGGGCGACAATACCCAGCGTCAAACCCGCCACTGCGGCAGCACCGCCGGCGATAGCACCCGCAGTTTCCCAGTTATCCTGGGTGGTGCCTTTCATACAGGTATTGGTATGAACCAGTCGGCCCTGGTCATCGTAAACCGGTACACATGGAGAGTCGTGCGCGCAACCAGCAAGCAGCGCAGCGAGGAGTGCAACGGAAATGAATCTTTTCATGATGTTACCTCAGTATTATTTCTCGTCCGCTATAAAGCCAGGAGGGCAATTAACGAACTGGAGGTTATTTTACCACCGGGGTAAGTCCACGTTACACGAGGAATAATCTCAAATTATGTAGTTTGTAAAAATCGTGGAGAAAAGTCGGTTTTAGGACGAATTAATGGAGACATTATGAAGGGATAATAGAGTGTTTTTACTTAATGCAAATCATCGTATTTTTAACATGACTTTTGCTTAATGCCTAATTCATTGTTTATCTTAAAAATAAAAAAGGCACCCGAGGTGCCTTTTTAGGGACATGTTAATCTTTATGACGGGTAAAGCGTCGACGGACAACCACAAAGAAGACGGGCACGAAGAAAATCGCCAGAAGCGTTGCGGAAAGCATCCCCCCCATCACGCCCGTACCGACGGCGTTTTGCGCGCCGCTCCCGGCCCCGGAGCTGATCACCAGCGGCATGACGCCAAGGATAAAAGCCAGGGAAGTCATCAGGATCGGTCGAAGGCGCATCCTTGACGCCTCCAGTGTGGCTTCAATGATGCCTTTACCTTCTTTCTCCATCAGGTCCTTAGCAAATTCGACGATCAAAATGGCGTTTTTCGCCGATAAACCAATCGTCGTCAGCAGGCCGACCTGGAAATAGACGTCATTGTTTAATCCACGCAGCGACGCTGCGAGAAGCGCCCCAATGACCCCCAGCGGCACAACCAGCATAACGGAGAACGGAATGGACCAGCTTTCATACAGCGCTGCCAGACACAGGAACACCACGATCAGTGAAATGGCGTACAGGGCAGGTGCCTGGTTACCCGAAAGCCGCTCCTGATAAGACATCCCCGTCCAGTCATATCCGATACCGGAAGGCAGTTTTGCCGCGAGGCTTTCCATCATAATCATAGCCTCACCGGTACTTTTACCCGGGGCTGACTCACCGAGGATCTCCATAGAGGGCATCCCGTTATAGCGCTCCAGTCGGGGTGAACCATAGACCCAGCGAGCGTTGCTAAAGGCTGAGAAAGGGACCATTTCTCCATTCGCGCTGCGCACGTAAAGGTTGTTAATATCCCCTGGCAACATACGGAATTTTGCGTCGGCCTGTACGTAGACTTTTTTCACGCGCCCATGATCGATAAAGTCGTTCACATAGGTGCCACCTAAGGCCGTTGAAATCGTCTGGTTGACGTCAGAAAGACTGACGCCCAGCGCCTGTGCTTTCTCCTGGTCGACATCCAGCTTGAACTGGGGCGTATCTTCAAGACCGTTAGGACGCACGCTAACCAGCAGATCAGAGTGCTCTTTCACCATGTTAAGCAGTTGGTTACGCGCCTGAGTCAGCTGGGTATGCCCTAGGTTAGCCTGATCGATCAATTCAAAATCGAAGCCCGTAGCGGTACCCAGTTCGATAATTGCAGGCAGGTTAAACGGGAACACGAGGCCATCTTTAATCTGACTGAAGGCTTTAGTCGCGCGACCGACAATCGCCTCAACGCCGTTTTTCTGTCCCGGGCGTTCCTCCCAGGGCTTCAGGCTGACGAAGGCAATGCCGGCGTTCTGACCCTGGCCGCTAAAGCTAAAGCCATTTACGGTAAAGACGGATTGGACGTTCGCCTTCTCTTTGTTCAGGTAATAGTCCTGTACCTGGTCGAGCACCTGTTGAGTACGCGTCTGAGTTGCACCTGCCGGGAGTTGAACCATCGTCATGAACACCCCCTGATCCTCTTCGGGCAGAAAGGAGGTAGGTAAGCGCAGGAAGAGCACCGCCATCCCACCGACGATGATGACGTACACCACCAGATAGCGCCCTGTCTTGCGCAAAATACCGCTCACGCTGTTGCTGTAGTGCTCCACGCTTTTATCAAAGAGCGCATTAAACCAGCTGAAAAAGCCACCTTTTTTCTCACGATGGTCGTCGGATACGGGCTTAAGCAACGTTGCGCAGAGTGCGGGCGTCAGGATTAACGCAACCAGTACGGACAGCGCCATAGCGGACACGATAGTCAGTGAGAACTGGCGATATATTGCTCCAGTCGAGCCGCCAAAAAAGGCCATTGGAATAAAGACCGCCGAGAGCACCATGGCGATCCCCACCAGCGCACCCTGGATCTGCTCCATCGACTTCTGCGTGGCCTCTTTGGGCGGCAGGTTATCCTCGACCATGACGCGTTCAACGTTCTCAACGACCACGATAGCGTCATCGACCAGCAGACCTATCGCCAGCACCATGCCGAACATCGTCAGAGTATTGATGGAGAAACCAAATGCCGCCAGAACCGCGAAGGTACCCAGCAGAACGACCGGCACCGCGATAGTCGGGATGAGCGTTGCCCGCAGGTTTTGCAGGAAGAGGTACATGACCAGGAAGACGAGAATGATTGCTTCAAACAGGGTCTTCACCACTTCGTGGATAGAGATTTTTACAAAAGGCGTGGTGTCATAGGGATAGACAACTTTCAGACCCTGTGGGAAGAACTGCTGCAGTTGCGTCAGCTTGCTCTTAATGGCAGCCGCAGTGTCCAGCGCATTTGCTCCGGTTGCCAGCTTGATCCCGAGACCGGTTGCCGCCTGCCCGTTGATTTTAGTGACCATGTTGTAGTTTTCGCCACCGAGCTCAATGCGAGCCACATCCTTCAGATGAACCATCGAGCCGTCCTGATTCACCTTGAGCGTCACGCGGCCAAATTCCCCCGGTGATTTCAGGCGAGTTTGCGCGATGATCGAGGCATTCAGCTGCTGACCGGGAATGGACGGCGTTCCGCCCAGCTGGCCTGCCGCTATCTGGTCGTTCTGCGTTTTCAACTGGTTGATAATATCCAGCGGCGTCAGCTGGTATTTGTTCATCGCGTTGCTGTCGAGCCAGATGCGCATCGCATACTGAGCACCAAACAGCTGCACGTCGCCAACGCCAGACGTTCGGCTGATGGCATCTTTGACGTTTGAGGCGACGTAATCAGAGATGTCGTTCTGCGTGAGATTTTTGTTGTCAGAAACAAAACCGGCGACCAGCAGGAAGCTGCTGCTGGATTTCTCCACGCCGATCCCTTGCTGCTGCACCTCTTGCGGCAGCAGCGGCATGGCGAGCTGCAGCTTGTTTTGCACTTGTACCTGAGCGATATCCGGATCGGTTCCTGACTCGAAGGTCAGAGTGATGGTGACGTTGCCCGCTGAATCGCTGGTGGATGACATATACATCAGGTTATCGATACCGTTCATGTTCTGTTCGATAACCTGAGTCACGGTATCCTGTACCGTTTGAGCGTCAGCTCCAGGGTAGGTCGCGGATATCGCCACGGCGGGAGGTGCAATGGTTGGGTACTGTGCGACGGGGAGTTTGAGAATGGCCAGCCCGCCAGCAATCATCAAAATGATAGCAAGTACCCAGGCGAAAACCGGTCTCTGAATAAAGAAATTAGCCATGTCGTCGTCCCTTAACCGGCTGGAGTCGTTGTGGTATCCGGCGTGGCGACGACGGTTACCCCCGGTCTGACTTTCTGTAGCCCGCTGACGATCACGCGGTCTCCGTTTTTCAGCCCTTCGGTTACCAGCCAGCGGTCCCCAATCGCCTGAGGCGCAACGATGGTGCGAGACTCAACCTGGTTTTTATCGTTCACCACCATCACGGTGGCTTCGCCTCGCGGCGTGCGGGTCACGCCTTGCTGGGGAACCAGAATCGCATCCGGCTGCGTACCTTCATCAATGCGGGCGCGAACGAACATGCCGGGTAACAGCAGATGTTGAGGGTTCGGGAAAATGGCGCGCAGGGTAATCGAGCCGGTACTTTCGTCCACCGTGACGTCAGAGAACTGCAATCTGCCTTTCAGCGGATAGGGCTGTCCGTTCTCCATCAGTAGCTCAACGCTGCTGGCGTTATCGCCTTTTTGCAGGCTCGTTTGTTTAAGGCGCATAAAATCATTGCTGGACTGGGTGACATCGACATAAATAGGATCGAGCTGCTGGACCGTTGCCAGCGCAGCGGTTTGTCCGTTCGTCACCAGCGCCCCTTCCGTCACGCTGGATTTTCCGATACGACCATCAACCGGAGAGGTTACTTTGGTGTAGGCAAGGTTGATACGCGCGCTTTCAACGCCAGCTTTGGCGGCGACGACGCTGGCATCTGCCTGCTGGGCCGTGGCGACGGCCTGGTCATACTCTTGCTTGCTGACATACTGTGTGCCGACCAGCGGGAGATAACGTTTCACCGTCAGGTGCGCAATGTTGGCCGCCGCCTGGGCCTTCGCCAGCTCGCCTTTCGCGTTATCGTATGCCGCCTGATAGGTTGCAGGATCAATCTGATAAAGCGAATCCCCGGCTTTTACATCGCTACCTTCCGTGAAGTTGCGGCGCAGGATGATACCGCTAACCTGCGGACGAACCTCTGCAACGCGGAACGCATCTGTTCTTCCCGGGAGTTCAGTGGTGACAGCCAGAGGCGCGCTTTGCACAATATGCACGCTGACCTGAGGTGCCTGCAGGTGTTGTTGATTTTCCTGACCATCGCATCCAGTGAGCAGTACCGCGCAGACAATGAAACCGGATAAGGGCAAGCGTCTGAAATGATTCGTCATTACTGTTCCTTTAAATACCCATAAACCGATATATGCCGCGAATCGGTAGCGGGGCAGAGGGATAAAAAATAAAATGTAGCTGCGTATAATAATGAGGGTATTTAATCTTTTTTAATTTATAAGTGCGAATGACCATGCTTGCAGAAAAAATCAGAATCAGACCATGTCCATTCAGGGGTATACTTCATGTATATTAATCAGGTAAGTGAGTTTAATGCTTCTTGTTATTCATGCCGCCAATTTAATTGATTTAATGTATTTGTATTAATTATAAATTAATAGAGGTGACTTTTTTTGTGCAAAATTAAAAAGGATTTTAGTGAATACTTACATTTGCATGAACGCAATGTTACCTTTAAACCTTCTGAGTCACGAGTAGTTGCCTATGGCGCGTAAAAAGAAAGAAGAAGCTCAACAAACCCGGCAGAAACTGATTGAGGCGGCTATCGGACAGTTTGCGACGCGTGGCGTAGCCAGCACGACGCTGACGGATATCGCTGATGCTGCTAAGGTGACGCGCGGCGCTATCTACTGGCACTTCACCAGTAAATCTGAAATATTTAATGCCATCTGGGAACAGCAATTATCCCTTCGCGACATTATCCGCGACAGGCTTCCCCTTTCCGATAGTGACGATCCCTTGTTAAGACTTCGTGAGCAATTTATTACTGCGCTGCAGTATATTGCCCATGAACCCCGGCAATGTGCGCTTTTACAAATTCTGTATCATAAGTGTGAATTTAGCGGTGATATGATTTCAGAGCATGAAATCAGGAAACGTATTGGATTTAATGATGATACGCTCCGTGCCACGCTGGAGACCTGTATTTCGCGGAATATCATTTCGCCAAAGGTGAATGTTGATCTCACCTTGATTGTATTCCACGGGTTTTTTAGCGGAATAATTAAAAACTGGCTAATGAATACCGACAGTTTTAATCTTTATCAGCAGGCCCCCGCCCTGGTTGATAGCATTCTGGCGACACTTCCTGTCATTCGCGTGTCGCCTGATGGTGTTTACTACTCAGCGGCAGGTAACATTTCCCCTCGGGCACAAAGTGCTTCGATGGTTTCCGCGCTGACGGGTTTACCTAACAGATAACCCTGAAGGGTGTTACAGCCTAGCTCGGTCAAAAAGGCCTGCTGCGCTTCGGTTTCTACACCTTCAGCCACGACTTTCAGGTTAAGTGTTTTTGCAAGGGCTACAATCGCTGAGACAATAGTCGCATCCTCACTCTCCCCGCTAAGCTCTTGTACAAACGCCCTGTCGATTTTTAGTTCGCAGGCCGGTAAGCGTTTGAGGTACAGCAGGCTTGAATATCCGGTGCCAAAATCATCAATGGAGGCTTTCACCCCCGCATCCGTCAGCTCTGTCAGCACTCGTACGCTCTCATCCGGGTTGCTCATCGCCGTGGTTTCCGTCACTTCGAGGATCAACAATTCCGGTGGCACCTGGTGAAGTGCCAGGCAGTCGAGAACCGTTTTAACCAGCGAAGGTTGTTCAAACTGCAGTGTCGACAGGTTTACCGCCATTGACCAGCTTTGATGCCCCTGCAGATGCCATTCCCGCAGCTGGCGACAGGCTTCATTAATCACCCAGTTGCCTATGGGGATGATCAGCCCCGTTTTTTCCGCCAGCGGCAGGAAAAGGTCAGGGGTCAGTAACCCCTGCTTAGGATGCTGCCAGCGTAATAACGCCTCGAATCCGAGGACAGGACCCGCGGGGGCGTTGAATTTTGGCTGATAAAGCAGGCGCAGCTCATTGCGCTCGATTGCCATCCACAAATCGTTCATTAACTGGAGATGGGTCTGCGCCAGGGTGTTCATGGAGGGCTGGAAAAAATGGTAACCGTTACGGCCCATATGCTTCGTGTGATACATCGCCGCGTCGGCGTTAAACATCAGCTCACGCTCGGTTTTGCCGTCGTGAGGGTACAGCGCAATACCAATGCTGAGGGTAACCACCAGTTCATAGGGACTGAGATTGAATGGACTATCGATCGCGCGTACCAGCGAATTCGCCAGCGACGCCGCGTCGTCCGGACCTTCTCCCTCTGCCAGCAGAACAAACTCATCACCGCCAATACGTGCAAGGGTGAACTGGCCTTTCAGAAGAAGCAGCAGACGCTGTGTAACGGCGACCAGCAGCCTGTCACCGACATCATGGCCGTAGGCATCATTGATGGCTTTAAAGCCGTCAAGATCCATGAACATCAGGGCAAAATGGGTTCTTTCACGATCGGCTTTGCTGATGGCCTGATCGAGTCTGTCTTCCAGCAGGATACGGTTGGGCAGACGCGTGAGGGTATCGTGTAGAGCCAGTTGAGCGAGTTCCCGGTTAGCTTCTGCAAGCGACGAGGCCAAAAGGGCGGTACGAGCCTGAAGGCGGGCATCCAGCATCGAGACCAGCAGGGTGATCCCAAGAATAGAGAGCGCGACGACGCTGACCAGCACCGCCAGCCAGCTCCCGTTGATACCATCATGGTGAACCATTGTGGACATCGGAAACTGCGCCGCTTTCATCCCGGCATAGTGCATACCGGCAATGGCAATTCCCATCGTGATGGCGGCACCCATGCGCATCAGCACGACCTGCGCGGCTTCGTGGCGCAGGCGGAAGGTCAGCCATAACGCCGCGAGTGAAGCGGCAAGCGCAATCGCGACCGAAATGGCCACCCAGACCTTGTCCCAGATAATCCCGGGCATCACTTCCAGCGCCGCCATACCGGTGTAATGCATTGCAACTATACCGCTTCCCATCACCAACGCTCCGGGCAGCAGTCGGCGCAGGCGTAATTGCTCGCAGCTAACGAGCCATAGCGCAAATAGCGACGACCCCACGGCGATGACCATAGATAACACCGTCAGGGTGGCGTTGTAGCTCATGCTCATGGAGAGGTCCATCGCCAGCATGCCGATAAAATGCATGGCCCACACGCCAATACCCATAGCAATACCGCCGCCAGCCAGCCAGACGCGGGCAGCGACGCCCTCGCTTCCGGCAACGCGTGCAGCCATATTCAATGCGGTATACGCAGCAAGGATGGCAACAACAAAGGAGAGGACGACAAGGATATGGTTGTATTGGCTGACCAGCATGGACGGTTCTACTCGAGTGTGGGGTTACGCTAGAGCGGTTGAGAAGGGCGAGACATTATCACCGTCAGGTAATGGCTCAAAGGGATTTAAATCCCCGTTTTTAGTGGGTAATAACAGGTGATTTGCGCAATCGGACGCTTAGTCGAGCTCTGAGCAGTTCACGAGTTTAAGGGGATTCACGGAGTTCATATTGCGACACTTATCGGTTTCGGTGCTCATCAGTTCAATCCACTGCATCAGGAGTGCATCGAAAATGAGAACGGAGATTGCAAAGACAACCAGCCACCAGTATTTACGAATCATTGTGTCATTCCGCGAGAAGAGCGCCAGTAAGGTGGGGGAAATATACACCAAAATCTGCGGTTTTAAAGCGGGATAAGTGAAGGTTTACAAAGCGTTGACGGACTGAAGCAGGGGAATAAAAAAGGCGCTTCCCCATGCCGAAGAGCGCCTTTTTAAACAAGCATTCAACTGATTAGTATCAGTTCATGCCGTATTTTTTCAGTTTCTTACGCAGAGTACCACGGTTGATACCCATCATCAGCGCAGCGCGGGTTTGGTTACCGCGGGTGTATTGCATCACCATGTCCAACAGTGGCTGTTCAACTTCAGCCAGTACCAGCTCATACAGGTCATTAACATCCTGACCATTCAGTTGAGCAAAATAGTTCTTCAGTGCCTGTTTAACCGAGTCACGCAGGGGTTTTTGAGTTACCTGGTCCTGAGAGTTAACGGTAGAAACGGTCAGTACGTCAGAATTTACGCGTTGTTCGAACATAGTTCTGTCAGCTCTTTATTTCATTACGCAAGATTTTCGAAGTATGCCTCCAACGCCTCCAGCTGTACGCTGGCATCCTCTATGGCGTTGAATGTGCGCCGAAACTGGTCATCTGGAGCGTGCTCCTGGAGATACCAGGAGACGTGTTTACGCGCAATTCGGTACCCTTTTGCATGACCGTAGTGGTCATGCAGTTCCCGAACATGCGAACAAAGCAAGCGCTTAACCTCTGCCAGAGGCAGCGGGGCAAGCAGCTCCCCAGTGTCCAGATAATGCTGGATTTCCCGGAAGATCCAGGGTCTTCCCTGAGCTGCACGTCCTATCATCAGAGCATCAGCTCCCGTATAGTCGAGTACAGCCCTGGCTTTAAGCGGGTCAGTTATGTCGCCATTCGCGATAATCGGAATGGAAACTATCTGCTTAACTGCCCGAATGCTGTCGTATTCAGCTTCGCCGTTGAACAAACAGGCGCGAGTGCGTCCATGAATGGTCAGGGCCTGAATGCCACAGTCTTCGGCCAGTTGGGCAATCTCTACACAGTTACGGTGTTCCGGCGACCAACCCGTGCGAATCTTCAACGTAACAGGAACGTCCACCGCGCTGACAACCGCCGTCAGGATAGCTTTCACCTGGTCGGGGTATTGCAGAAGGGCTGAACCTGCAAGCTTGCGATTCACCTTTTTGGCCGGGCACCCCATATTGATATCAATAATTTGGGCACCACTTTCCACGTTAATTCGCGCGGCATCTGCCATCTCTTCAGGCACGCTTCCGGCAATTTGCACGGTGCGAATACCTGGTTCATCAACGTGCACCATCCGAAGGCGGGATTTATCGCTTTCCCAAACCTGCGGGTTAGACGACATCATCTCGGATACGGTTAAACCGGCTCCCATCTCATAGCACAGCGTCCTGAACGGCCGGTCTGTAATACCTGCCATTGGGGCTGCGATCAGGCGATTTCTAAGCTGGTGGTGTCCGATGCGCATGAGTTAAGAAATGACCATACTGTGACTGCAAGGCGGCGTATATTACGCATTTTTTGCACGAGATGAAAGGCCAAACTTTGAACAATCCACTGTTGTAGATCAAGGAATCGCCGCTCAATCTTTCCGTTAAGAATTATTCACTATTTAAATCATTGTGTTATGCGGTAATGGCTATTTTATGGGCGCTTACAATTTCCCGTAACTTCTCATCATTTCTGAATAAAGGGCTTACCTGAGCGGGATAATCTGCTGTTTTTAGCAGCAGATTTCCCGTCTTCTTTGCGATCTGCGTCGCATTTTAGAACATGATCTTTAGCCTCTGGATGGGCGTTATTCGACCACAACACGCCCATGCAGAGACTGTACCGGACGGTTATTATCGTGATGCATTGTCCCGGTGAATCTGGCAAGTTGTTCTGCAGAAACCGTCAAGGGTTGCTTAAGCACAATCCAGGTGACGCCTTCTGAACACGGCGGGGTGGTCAGTGAACCGCTAAAGCGCCAGTACGTTTTATCTTTCGGCAGCAGTTTGTTCAGGTTGAGATCCTGTTTGATGGAGACGTTCTGCTCGGCCTGCTGAGGCATAACGCGCCACAGTTTTTCAAGCTCCGGGTTTGTGGCCCCTTTATCAAACATGACCGCCACCACCGTCAGTTCCCCGCCGGCATTTTTATGAACCAGATGCATTTCCATCGCGTACCTTTTGCCATGCACGGTATTTTCGCTCGGCGCGTGAAAATGGAACTGTTGTAACGTCCAGGTTTGCTTATCAAGAGTAAGGGTATCGCGGGTGTCAGCCTGTTCACCAGCCTGAATGGTATGGCCATTGTTTGTCAGTGTAACAGGGCCATCAACGTAGTGGGTTTGCAGCGGGGAAAGATGGGCGTTAGCGGTGGAATCAATATTAATCGGAGACTGGTTCATTCCGCTTTGACAGGTCTTGTAGGCCTCGTCCAGCTCGCCCCAGTGTTCCGGTGAACCTTCCCCTTCGTAGTTCCAGTGTGATGCAAATGCTGAAGCCGAGATCATGCTCAGAGCCAGCAGCGCTGCCTTGCCTGTAATGTGTTTCATCATATTCTTCCGGTGAATTTTTGTAATACAAACCAATGTGATTTGTGGGGTTATTTTACCGAAGAATGACCGGGGGAGAGAGGATTATCAAAGGGAGAGAGGCGTGGTCAGATGACCACGCCAGATTCTTATTTTTTACGGCCGGTGATGCGGCACCACTCTTCTTTTTCCACGACCGGATCGAGGGCAAAGAGATCGGCGTAGGCTTCACATACGCTGTCGGCCTGGCTTGCCAGGATACCGGAAAGCCCCAGCAGACCGCCCTCAACGGGCAGCACGCTGATTAGCGGGGCCAGCTCGCGCAGTGGGCCCGCCAGAATGTTTGCGACCACCACGTCGGCTTTCATCGCTTCTGGCTGCGCATCCGGCAAATACAGCTCCAGTCGATCGGAAACGCCATTACGCTCGGCGTTGTCACGGCTGGCCTGAATCGCCTGCGGATCGATATCGATCCCGATAGCTTTTGCCGCGCCCAGCTTCAGGGCAGCAATCGCGAGGATGCCGGATCCACAGCCGAAGTCGATCACTGTCTTACCGTCCAGATCCAGACCATCCAGCCACTGCAGGCACAGGGACGTGGTTGGGTGAGTGCCGGTACCAAACGCCAGGCCCGGATCGAGCATGACGTTAACCGCGTTTTCATCAGGAACCTCGCGCCAGCTCGGGCAGATCCACAGGCGTTTGCCGAACTGCATCGGGTGGAAGTTATCCATCCACTCGCGTTCCCAGTCTTTATCTTCCAGCTGTTCGATTTTATGGGCAAAACCCGCACCCAGCAGAGGATGATTCTCCAGAATCGCGACAACCTCTTTCATGTCGGTTTCGGCATCAAACAGGCCAATAACGTCGGTATCACCCCACAGGCGGGTTTCGCCCGGCAACGGCTCAAAGACCGGCGTGTCATGCGTGTCCTGGAAGGTGATAGAGACCGAACCGGCCTCCATCAGCGCATCGCTCAGTTCCTCGGCGTTAGCGCCGGTTGTGTTCAGTTTTAGTTGGATCCACGGCATGGCAAAACTCTTTATTTATCAGTAGAAATCACAGCGGGCTGTGGGACGGGCTGACCGAAACGGTTTCCCACCACAAACGCCAGTAAACTCAGCAGTAACGAAGGCACAATCGGATGGAAGCCCAGGTACTGAATCTTAAACGTTGCAAGGACGGCGTACAGCACACCGCCGACAATCATGCCGCTCAGCGCGCCCGCAGCGTTTGCACGCTCCCAGTAGAGCCCTAACACCAGCGGCCACAGGAATACCGCTTCAAGCCCACCAAACGCCAGCAGGTTCAGCCAGATGATCATCTCAGGCGGGCGCCATGCGGCTAACAGCAGCAATGCCCCTAACGCCAGAGTAATAATGGCCGACATGTGCTTCAGGCGCCGTTCATTCTCTGCCTGCTCAGGACGCAGGTTCAGATAGAGATCTTTAATGATCGTAGCGGAACTTTGCAGCAGCTGAGCGTTGATTGTCGACATAATGGCGGCCATCGGGGCGGCGAGGAAGATCCCGGCGGCAAATGGCGGCAGCACTTTAACCATCAGGGTTGGGATAACCAGATCGGGTACGGTAAGGTCAGGAATAACTGCTCGACCTAACGCGCCCGCCAGGTGCATACCAAACATCAGGATCGCAACCACGATAGTGCCGATAATGATACCTCTGTGCACGGCTTTGCTGTCTTTGTAAGAGATACAGCGCACGGCGGTATGCGGCAGGCCAATCACTCCAAAGCACACCAACACCCAGAACGAGGTCATAAAGGTTGGCGAAAGGATGTCATCTGCGCCCTGCGGAGAGACCAGTTTCGGGTCGATGGTTTCCAGCGTTTCGACTGCGTGGCTCAGGCCACCAGCAGCATGCACAATGCCCACCAGCAGAACAATGGTGCCAACAAGCATCACCAATCCCTGCATCGTATCGTTCAGCACGCTGGCGCGGAATCCGCCGAACGCGGTATACAGCGCAATGCTGACTCCGAAGATGATCAAGCCTGTCTCGTAGGGGATCCCGGCCGCCGTTTCCAGCAGGCGTGCCCCGCCGATAAACTGCACCGTCATTGCGCCAATAAAGGCCACCAGCAGGCTTATGCTGGCCAGCCACACCAGTAAACGGCTCTGATAGCGGGCAAAAAGCATATCGTTGAGCGTCACGGCATTATAACGGCGCGCCAGAATGGCAAATTTTTTGCCCAGTATGCCCAGTGAGAGCCAGACGGCTGGAAGCTGGATCATCGCCAGAAGCACCCAGCCTAACCCGTATTTATAGGCTGCTCCGGGTCCGCCGATAAACGAACTGGCACTGATGTAGGTCGCGGTAAGCGTCATGGCCAGCACGACGCCGCCCATCGAGCGGCTACCAAGAAAATACTCGTTCAGGAAGGTGCCCGTCGTTCTTTTACGCATGGCGTAAACGGACAAACCAAACACCACTAACAAGTAAGCGATAAGCGGCAGAATGACTTCAAGCTGCATCATCGTCCTCCAGCGGGATATCGCGATAGATGAATTTCACCATTGCCCAGCACAGCAGGATGAAGACCAGCGGTACCAGCAGGCACGCCATTTCGAACCAGTGCGGCAGGCCGGTGATGCCAATAGCGGAGTCAGGTAAGTAAGCAGTTACCAACCATGCTGCGAGATAGAGAAGGGTCAGCCACAGCGCCCAGCGCGCTTCTTTATGGGCCTGAACAAAACGTTTGTCCATTTATTGTCCCTTGTGGATGAAGAAAGCGGGGATTGTACATGATGAGCCTTTCCAGGCCCCAGAAATAAAAAAGGCCGGATAATCCGGCCTTTTAGCAACACAGGTCTCTTACTTCTCGTTCAGACCGAGTTTTTTCTCCAGATAGTGGATGTTAGTTCCACCATTCTGGAAGTGCTCGTCGCTCATGATGCGCATCTGCAGATCAACGTTGGTTTTGATACCGTCGATGATCAGCTCCTGCAGGGCATTCTTCATGCGGGCAATCGCCACGTCACGATTTTCGCCGTAGCAGATGAGCTTGCCGATCATTGAGTCATAGTACGGCGGTACGGTGTAACCGGCGTAGATATGAGACTCCCAGCGCACGCCAAAGCCACCCGGCGCATGGAAACGCGTGATTTTGCCCGGGCTTGGCAGGAAGGTGTTCGGGTCTTCGGCGTTGATACGGCATTCTACCGCATGGCCTTTCACCACAACTTCTTCCTGCTTGATGGAAAGCGGCTGGCCTGCAGCGATACGCAGCTGCTCTTTGATCAGGTCAACGCCGGTGATCATTTCGGTAACCGGATGCTCAACCTGAATACGGGTGTTCATTTCGATGAAATAGAACTCGCCGTTCTCGAACAGGAACTCAAAGGTACCCGCTCCACGATAGCCGATATCGACACACGCTTTAGCGCAACGCTCGCCGATGTAGCGACGCAGTTCCGGGGTAATGCCCGGCGCTGGTGCTTCTTCGACCACTTTCTGGTGACGACGCTGCATGGAGCAGTCACGTTCTGCCAGATAGATTGCGTTGCCCTGACCGTCAGCCAGCACCTGAATTTCGATGTGGCGTGGGTTTTCCAGGTATTTTTCCATGTACACCATGTCATTGCTGAAAGCGGCTTTCGCTTCTGCTTTGGTCATGGAGATGGACTGCGCCAGTTCAGCATCGCTACGCACAACGCGCATACCGCGACCGCCGCCGCCGCCGGACGCCTTGATGATAACCGGATAGCCAATGCGTTTAGCATGAGCACGGTTAGCATCCATGTCGTCGGTCAGAGGGCCGTCAGAGCCTGGTACGGTTGGAACACCGGCTTTTTTCATCGCGGTGATTGCAGACACTTTGTCGCCCATCAGGCGGATGGTGTCGGCTTTCGGGCCGATGAAGATGAAGCCAGAGCGTTCAACCTGCTCAGCAAAGTTGGCGTTCTCAGAGAGGAAGCCATAACCCGGATGAATTGCCACCGCGCCGGTGATTTCAGCGGCGCTGATGATAGCCGGGATGTTTAGATAGCTTTTTACGGACGGAGCCGGGCCAATACAGACCGTCTCATCCGCCAGCAATACGTGTTTTAAATCGCGATCCGCGCTTGAGTGCACAGCGACGGTCTTGATGCCCAGTTCTTTACAGGCACGAAGAATACGCAGTGCGATCTCGCCGCGGTTGGCGATAACAATTTTATCCAGCATGTACGCCTCGTTACTCGATGACGACCAGCGGCTCGTCAAATTCAACCGGCTGACCACTTTCGACCAGAATCGCTTTCACAGTACCTGATTTGTCTGCTTCGATCTGGTTCATCATTTTCATCGCTTCAACGATGCACAGGGTATCGCCGACGTTGACTTTCTGACCCACTTCGATGAACGCCTTCGCGTCAGGGCTCGGGGTGCGGTAGAAAGTACCAACCATTGGGGAACGTACGATGTGACCACTGATTTCTGCTGCAGCGGCAGGTGCGGCTTCAGCTGCTGGTGCAACGGCTGCGGAGAGCGCAGGCTGCTGCACTGGCGCAGCATAAGCCTGCTGCATTACCGGGAAGCTAGCGGCTGGGGCTGCACGGCTGATGCGTACAGACTCTTCGCCTTCAGAAATTTCCAGTTCGGAGATGCCTGATTCTTCAACCAGCTCGATCAGTTTTTTAATCTTACGAATATCCATGAGTGGGTTCCGTACTCTTGTTTAGTGTGATTGTGACAAGCGTTTTACCGCTGTCTGTAAAGCGTATAAATAGCCGTCTGCGCCCAGTCCACAGATAACGCCAGCAGCGATATCCGACAGATACGAATGGTGGCGGAACGGCTCTCGTGCGTGCACGTTACTCAGGTGGATCTCGATAAACGGGATACTCACTGCGAGAAGTGCGTCGCGGATAGCAACACTGGTGTGCGTAAACGCGGCCGGATTGATCAGGATATAGTCCACATTGTCTTTAGCCTGATGAATACGGTCGATGAGTGCGTACTCCGCATTCGACTGAAAATGATCCAAATCCACATTCAGCGACGCTGCCTCCGTTCCAAGACGGTTAACAATTTCACTCAATGTCAGCGTGCCGTACTTCTCTGGCTCACGGGTGCCGAGCATGTTCAGGTTCGGTCCGTTCAAAACTAAGATATGGAACTTATCAGTCATTATGCCGCTATCTCCTGCGATTTTCGGGTAAAAAACAAAATATACCTTCGAAACGCAAATGTCACCTTTTCAGAGGCTTAAAACCGCTGTCGGGCGAACCAAGGTCGCACATTATAACGATTTCGTAGCATTTAGCAGCTAAATACTGGTCTTATCAGGGAAGATTATCAACCGCTATCCGAAAAAGATTTGCGGTTGACCGGTAATCTGCGGGAAAACGCACAGTTTCGCGAACTATCGCAACCACTGGCGGAACTTCTTGTAACGCCATGCTAAAAGCGCCACGGCGGCCAGTGCGTACAGGACCGGCTGCGGGGAGAGGATCTTCACCGACCACAGGTAATGAATGGGAGCGAGGATCGCGACAAGATAGACGAAGTTGTGCAGCAGCTGCCAGCGCCTGCCCAGTTTTCGCTGTGCATATTGCGTGGAGGTTAGCGCTAACGCCAGTAAAACCACCCAGCTCACGATGCCCAGCGTCAGATAAGGGCGTGTCACCAGTTCGCGGCCAAGCAGCGCCAGATTGTTAATTCCCAGTTCCAGCAGGGCATAGCTGGTAAGGTGCAGCGTTGCCCAGGCAAAACACCATAGCCCTAACAGCCGACGGGTGCGTATCAATAAGGGCTGTTTAGCGTAGCGCGCCAGCGGCGAGACGAGCAAGGTGGTCAGCAAAAATTTCAGAGCCATCCGACCGGTAAAATGCTGGATATCCTTGGCCGGGTCTGCGCTAAAGAGCCCCTGACTGGCGGCCCAGAACAGCCAAATAAAAGGAAGTACCCCGGCCAGGTGCAGCAGCACTTTCAGCCAGGTAATCTGTTTTGCCGTTAGACGCACTCAGAAGTTCTCCCGTAAGTTGAGACCACGATAAAGCGAGGCCACTTCATCCGCATAACCATTAAACAGCAGCGTCGGCTGGCGCTTCACGTCCAGCGCACCGCCGGAACCAATAAACCGCTCGGTCGCTTGCGACCAGCGCGGATGATCCACATGCGGGTTCACGTTGGCGAAGAAACCGTATTCGTCCGGGGCCGCCAGATTCCAGGTGGTTGGCGGCCGCTCACGGGTAAGCTTAATGCTGACGATAGATTTAATCCCTTTGAAGCCATATTTCCACGGTACGGTTAAACGGATGGGGGCACCGTTCTGCGGCGGAAGCGCCTTACCGTAAACGCCGACGGTCAGCAGGGTGAGGGGGTGCATAGCTTCGTCGAGACGTAACCCTTCTACATACGGATAATCAAGCCCGCCGCCGATAAACCGATCTTTCTGCCCGGGCATTTCGTCCGGCGCATAGCGCGTCTGGAAGGCGACATATTTTGCATTGCTGGTGGGCTCAACCATCGCCAGCAATTTATGCAGCGGGAAGCCGACCCAGGGCACAACCATCGACCAGGCTTCCACGCAGCGCATGCGATATATACGCTCTTCGAGCGGGAAACGGGTGGTGAGATCGTGGTGGTCCAGCGTCAGGGGTTTCGCCACTTCGCCATCAATCTTCAGCGTCCACGGATCGGTTTTGAGGCTTCCCGCGTTGGCGGCAGGATCGGCCTTGTCTAGACCAAATTCGTAGAAGTTGTTGTAGCCGGTGACTTTATCTTCCGGCGTAAGCGTCAGTTTGTTTTGCCATTCAGCTGGTTTCGTAAAGGTGAGCGGGGCGCCGGAAGGAGCCTTTGGCCGATCGTTGCCTTTAAACCAGTCGAGCAGGTCGGCGTGAGCCGAAGGCGAGAGCGAGAGCGCGGTGGCGCTGATGCCAAGCATTTTCAGGATCTGGCGGCGCTGTAGCATAAAGACAGACTCAGACGTTACGTCGGCTTCCGTCAGTTTTCGGTTTTTCATGGCATCCTCCGTCATGCGTTTTCCTAAGCATGACGGAGGAGAGTGATTCGCGCGAATATGTCACGAAAATTTGAAGATTAGGCGATTTTCACCAGCGCGCGACCGTGGAACTGGTTATCCATGATCTTAGAGGCATATTCCGGCGCCTGGCTCAGGTTTATCTCCGTCGCGCTCTGGGTATAGAAAGATTCCGGCAGATCGCGCACCAGCCGTTCCCAGGCTTCATGGCGACGAGCCGCAGGGGTCATCACGGAATCCACGCCCTGCAGGCGGACGTTACGCAGAATAAACGGCATCACGGTGGTTGGCAGGGCAAATCCGCCCGCCAGACCGCAGGCTGCCACGCAGCCGCCGTAGTTCATCTGCGCCAGGACTTTTGCCAGCACCTTATCACCTACGGTATCCACAGCCCCTGCCCAGACCTGTTTTTCCAGCGGACGGGTTTCAGCGAATTCGTCACGGCTGAGAATGCGGTTTGCACCGAGCTGGCGCAGATAGTCATGGGTGCTTTCACGGCCGGAAACCGCAGCGACCTGATAGCCCAGCTTGTGGAGCAGCGTGACAGCCGTGCTGCCCACGCCGCCGCTGGCGCCGGTGACGACAATGTCACCCGACTCAGGGCGGATACCCGCATCTTCCAGCGCCATCACGCACAGCATGGCGGTAAAGCCTGCTGTACCGACGATCATCGCCTTGCGGCCATCCATGCCTTTCGGCATCGGCACCAGCCAGTCGCCCTTCACGCGCGCCTGCGTGGCCAGCCCACCCCAGTGATTTTCACCCACACCCCAGCCGGTGAGCAGCACCTGCTGGCCCGGATGGAAGCGCGGATCCTCGCTGGTATGAACCCGGCCCGCGAAATCAATACCAGGCACCATAGGGAAATTTCGGATGATTTTACCCTTACCTGTAATAGCCAGCGCATCTTTATAATTTAAACTGGACCAGTCGATGTCGACGGTTACTTCGCCTTCCGGCAGGCGGCTCTCTTCTACCGGCTGCACTGAGGCGAGCGTTTTGCCGTCCTGCTGTTCTAAGATCAAAGCCTGCATACGGGGTCCTCTCAACTCATATGATTGGAAAATAATTTCTGAAGACTATACTCGCTCAGGGAAACGCAGTGCCGATTTAACGCAATAAATTGCCAGATACACCCGATTTGGTAGTATGCCGCATTTGAAATGCAAGTTAGCGCTTACTCGCTACCCCCATCAACCCACGGAGTAATCTCAAGGATGCGATTAACGACGAAGTTCTCAGCTTTTATCACCTTGCTGACGGGTCTTACCATTTTTGTCACCCTTCTGGGCTGCTCTCTCAGCTTTTACAACGCCATTCAGGACAAACTGGTCAATCGGGTACAGTCTGTCGCGTCGGTGATTGATACGCGTCTGCTAACGACGCCGCTACCAACGCTTACCAGTGAGCTTGATGAGTTGATGGTACCTGTTGATATTGTTCAGATCGACATTCAGCAGGGAAAGCATCGTGTTTTAAGCCATGAACGGCCGGGGAGCTATCGACCTGCGGGCGTGGTGAGCCAGTATCGGGAAGTAACGGTGCATTCCCTCAAAAATCCAGGGATGACCATACGCATGGTCTATCTCGATCCGATGGCCAGCTATTTCCGATCCATGATGACCACCGCGCCGCTCACCGTCGCGGTGGCGTTTATCGTCCTGCTGATCTTTCTCGCGGTCCGCTGGCTGCGCCGCCAGCTCTCCGGCCAGGAGCTGCTGGAGATGCGCTCCGTACGTATCCTGAACGGTGAACGCGGCCCGCAGGTTCGCGGCTCGGTTCATGAATGGCCTTCACGCGCCAGCAGCGCGCTGGATACCTTGCTCTCCGAGGTCCAGTTTGCCAGCGACCAGCGCAGCCGTATGGATACGCTGATCCGCTCTTATGCTGCGCAGGATAATAAAACTGGCCTCAACAATCGTCTTTTCTTTGATAATCAGCTGGCCACGCTACTCGACGATTCAGAAAAAGTGGGGACACATGGGGTAGTGATGATGATTCGCCTGCCCGATTTCGATCTCCTGCGCGACACCTGGGGACAGCGGGCCGCGGAAGAAAATCTCTTTACGCTGATCAACCTGCTTTCCACCTTTATTATGCGCTACCCGGGGGCATTACTGGCCCGCTATCACCGTAGTGACTTTGCCGTGTTGCTGCCGCACCGTACGCTGAAGGAGTCGGAAAGCATCGCCAGCCAGCTGCTGAAGGCGGTGGATGCGCTGCCGCAGAGCAAAATGCTCGACAGGGACGATATGGTCCACATGGGGATCTGCGCCTGGCGTGGCGGGCAATCGACAGAACAGGTAATGGAACATGCTGAAGCCGCTACCCGCAACGCTGTCTTGCAGGGGGCGAACGGATGGGCGGTGTATGATGACTCGCTGCCGGAAAAAGGGCGCGGCAACGTGCGCTGGCGAACGCTGATTGAGCAAATGCTTAGCCGCGGCGGACCGCGTATTTATCAAAAACCCGCGGTCATGAAAAACGGCAATGTTCATCACCGAGAGCTGATGTGTCGTATTTTTGACGGTACCGAAGAGGTCATTTCGGCGGAATATCTGCCGATGGTGCTGCAATTTGGGCTGTCCGAAGAGTATGACCGCCAGCAAATTACCCGGCTGATTCCGTTTTTATCCTTCTGGCCTGAAGAAAACCTGGCGTTACAGGTCACCGTTGAGTCGTTAATACGCCCACGTTTTCAGCGCTGGCTACGTGATACATTAATGCAATGCGAAAAATCACAGCGCAAACACATTATTTTTGAACTTGCTGAGGCCGATGTAGGTCAACACATCAGCCGGTTACGTCCGGTGGTACGTTTGATCAATGCGCTCGGTGCGCGTGTAGCGGTGACGCAGGCTGGTTTAACGCTGGTCAGTACCAACTGGATCAAGGAACTGGATGTGGAGTTATTAAAGCTACATCCGGGGCTGGTAAGGAATATCGAGAAGCGTACGGAAAACCAGCTTCTTGTACAGAGTCTGGTAGAAGCATGCAAGGGAACGCGAACACAAGTGTTTGCCACGGGCGTGCGCTCCAGAAGCGAATGGCAGATGTTAACAGCGCGCGGCGTGATGGGTGGTCAGGGGGATTTTTTTGCTGCCTCTCAACCGCTTGACACCAACGTGAAAAAATATTTGCAAAGATACTCTGTTTGACCTGCCGTTTACGCTGTTTTCACGTAGAATATCGCGCCTGTAGCTTTGAGTATGTCGAGCAAAAAGCCAGTGAACGACCTTTAATGGGTTACAAACGTCAGTGGGGAACGCAACTGTTTACTCAGCCCTGAAGGAGTCAGGGGATGATTTTGTAACATCAGGAAACGTACTGCATAAATTTTCACCGTTGCAGATGATTTTTGCGCCTTGTCGCTGCTGCGTGTGGTTGGTAAAGTAAGCGGATTTTGTTTTCCGCCCCAGCTTTCAGGATTATCCCTTAGTATGTTGAAAAAATTTCGTGGCATGTTTTCCAATGACCTGTCCATTGACCTGGGTACCGCGAATACCCTTATTTATGTAAAAGGACAAGGCATCGTATTGAATGAGCCTTCCGTTGTGGCCATTCGTCAGGATCGTGCTGGCTCGCCAAAAAGCGTGGCCGCAGTGGGTCATGACGCGAAGCAGATGCTGGGTCGTACCCCTGGCAACATCGCCGCTATCCGCCCAATGAAAGACGGCGTTATCGCCGACTTCTTCGTGACTGAAAAAATGCTTCAGCACTTCATCAAGCAGGTTCACAGCAACAGCTTCATGCGTCCAAGCCCGCGTGTTCTGGTGTGTGTACCGGTTGGCGCAACCCAGGTAGAACGTCGCGCAATCCGTGAATCTGCCCAGGGTGCAGGTGCGCGTGAAGTGTTCCTGATTGAAGAGCCAATGGCGGCGGCAATCGGTGCAGGTCTGCCTGTGTCTGAAGCGACCGGTTCCATGGTGGTGGATATCGGTGGTGGTACCACTGAAGTGGCCGTTATCTCTCTGAACGGCGTGGTGTACTCCTCTTCCGTACGTATCGGTGGTGACCGCTTCGACGAAGCCATCATTAATTATGTGCGCCGTAACTACGGCTCTCTGATCGGTGAAGCCACCGCAGAGCGTATCAAACATGAAATCGGCTCTGCGTATCCGGGCGATGAAGTGCGTGAGATCGAAGTACGTGGGCGTAACCTGGCTGAGGGTGTTCCACGCGGTTTCACCCTGAACTCCAACGAAATTCTGGAAGCACTGCAGGAACCACTGACGGGCATCGTGAGCGCGGTAATGGTCGCGCTGGAACAGTGTCCACCAGAGCTGGCGTCCGATATCTCCGAGCGCGGTATGGTTCTGACCGGTGGTGGTGCGCTGCTGCGTAACCTCGACCGCCTGTTAATGGAAGAGACAGGTATTCCTGTCGTAGTTGCAGAAGATCCACTGACTTGCGTCGCCCGTGGTGGTGGCAAGGCGCTGGAAATGATCGACATGCACGGCGGCGATTTGTTCAGCGAAGAGTAGTCGAGTTTGAGAGGGTAGCAATTTGCTACCCTTTCTCTCTGACGCGAGAATACGCATAGCCTATGAAGCCAATTTTTAGCCGTGGCCCATCGCTACAGTTTCGCCTTATTCTGGCGGTTCTGGTTGCGCTTGGGGTCATTATTGCCGATAGCCGCCTCGGTACGTTCAGCCAGATCAGAACGTACATGGATACCGCCGTCAGTCCTTTCTACTTTGTTTCAAATGGTCCCCGTGAACTGCTCGACTCCGTTTCTCAAACGCTGTCTTCGCGTGACCAACTCGAACTCGAAAACCGGGCATTACGTCAGGAACTGTTGCTGAAAAACAGCGAACTGCTGATGCTGGGGCAATACAAGCAGGAAAACGCGCGACTGCGTGAACTGCTCGGCTCGCCGCTGCGTCAGGATGAGCAGAAGATGGTTACCCAGGTGATCTCCACCGTGAACGACCCTTACAGCGATCAGGTTGTGATCGACAAAGGGAGCGTGAACGGGGTGTATGAAGGCCAGCCAGTTATCAGTGATAAAGGCGTAGTAGGCCAGGTTGTTGCCGTGGCTAAACTGACCAGCCGCGTGCTGCTGATTTGCGACGCCACGCATGCGCTGCCGATCCAGGTCCTGCGCAACGACATCCGCGTGATCGCGGCCGGTAACGGCTGTACGGACGACCTGCAGCTGGAACACCTGCCGGCTAACACGGATATCCGCGTAGGCGACGTGCTGGTGACGTCTGGTCTGGGTGGACGCTTCCCTGAAGGTTATCCGGTTGCGGTGGTCTCTTCGGTCAAGCTGGATACCCAGCGTGCCTATACCGTGATTCAGGCGCGTCCAACTGCTGGTTTGCAGCGTCTGCGCTATCTGCTGCTGCTGTGGGGTGCCGATCGTAACGGGGCTAACCCGATGACGCCTGAAGAGGTCCATCGCGTAGCAAACGAGCGCCTGATGCAGATGATGCCGCAGGTTCTTCCGCCTGCGGATTCCATGGGGCCGCCTGCGCCAGTCCCGGCGCCGGCAACCGGGTTAACGCAGCCGCTGCCGGATGCGCCGCCACCGCCTAAACTCTCTTCGGGAGGGCAGTAGTGGCAAGCTATCGTAGCCAGGGACGCTGGGTCATCTGGCTCTCGTTTCTTATTGCACTGTTACTGCAGGTTATGCCCTGGCCGGATGACATTCTCGTTTTCCGGCCAAACTGGGTATTGCTCATTTTACTCTACTGGATCCTTGCCCTGCCGCATCGCGTAAATGTCGGCACGGGTTTCGTGATGGGTGCCATACTGGATCTCATTAGCGGCTCTACGCTTGGCGTGCGCGCCTTGTCCATGAGCATTATTGCGTACCTCGTCGCACTCAAATTCCAGCTCTTTCGTAACCTTGCGCTCTGGCAACAGGCCCTGGTTGTGATGCTATTGTCGCTCGCTGCGGATATCGTTGTTTTCTGGGCAGAGTTTTTAGTGATCAACGTCTCTTTCCGACCGGAAGTGTTCTGGAGTAGTGTAGTAAACGGTGTGCTCTGGCCATGGCTATTCCTGCTGATGCGTAAGGTTCGCCAGCAGTTTGCTGTGCAATAAAAGGTTTCTATGACGTCTTTGTATCTCGCTTCCGGCTCCCCGCGCCGTCAGGAACTCCTGACGCAGCTAGGGGTCTCTTTTGAACGCATCGTGACCGGCATTGAAGAAAAACGTGCTGAGGGCGAAAGCGCTCAACAGTACGTGTCTCGCCTGGCGCGGGAGAAAGCGCAGGCGGGCGTGGCCAGTGTGCCACGCGATCTTCCCGTGCTGGGGGCAGATACCATCGTTATCCTGAACGGTGAAGTGCTGGAGAAACCGCACGACGCCGATCATGCAGCGCGCATGCTGCGCAAGCTGTCCGGACAAACGCATCAGGTGATGACGGCCGTCGCGCTGGCTGACAGCCAGCACGTGCTGGACTGCCTGGTGGTGACGGAAGTGACCTTCAGAGTACTTACCGACGACGACATCGCCGCTTATATTGCCAGCGGTGAACCGATGGATAAAGCAGGTGCATACGGTATTCAGGGGCTGGGTGGCTGTTTTGTCAGGAAGATTCATGGCAGCTATCACGCCGTAGTCGGCTTACCGCTGGTGGAAACGTATGAGTTGCTGAGCAATTTTAACTCACTGCGTGAGGGAAGGGATAATTATGACGGCTGAATTGTTGGTAAACGTAACGCCCTCGGAAACCCGTGTGGCCTATATTGATGGTGGCATTCTTCAGGAAATTCATATTGAGCGTGAAGCGCGGCGCGGAATAGTAGGCAATATCTACAAAGGTCGTGTCAGTCGTGTACTACCGGGTATGCAGGCGGCTTTTGTAGATATTGGACTCGATAAGGCGGCATTTTTACATGCCTCCGATATCATGCCGCACACCGAGTGCGTCGCGGGCGAAGAGCAAAAGCAGTTTGCCGTGCGCGACATTTCTGAACTGGTGCGTCAGGGACAGGATCTGATGGTGCAGGTGGTGAAAGATCCCCTCGGTACCAAAGGCGCCCGTCTGACCACCGACATCACCTTACCTTCCCGCTATCTGGTCTTTATGCCCGGCGCGTCGCACGTGGGCGTTTCGCAGCGTATTGAGAGTGAAACCGAGCGCGAGCGTCTGAAGAAAGTGGTCAGCGCCTACTGCGATGAACAGGGCGGATTTATTATCCGTACCGCCGCGGAAGGGATCAGCGAGGAAGACCTGGCGTCGGATGCGGCTTACCTGAAGCGCGTCTGGACAAAAGTGATGGAGCGTAAAAAACGTAACCAGACCCGCTATCAGCTCTATGGTGAGCTGGCGCTGGCGCAGCGCGTTCTGCGTGATTTTGCCGACGCGCAGCTCGACCGCATTCGCGTGGACTCTCGTCTGACGTACGAGGCCCTGCTCGAGTTTACCGCCGAATATATCCCTGAGATGCCTGGCCTGCTGGAGCACTACACCGGGCGTCAGCCGATCTTCGATCTCTATGATGTCGAAAACGAGATCCAGCGTGCCCTGGAGCGTAAGGTCGAGCTGAAGTCAGGCGGCTATCTGATCATCGATCAGACTGAAGCGATGACTACCGTCGATATCAACACCGGCGCTTTTGTCGGCCATCGCAACCTGGATGACACCATCTTCAACACCAATATCGAAGCCACGCAGGCCATTGCGCGCCAGCTTCGTCTGCGCAATCTGGGCGGCATTATCATCATCGACTTCATCGATATGAGTAATGAAGACCACCGTCGCCGCGTGCTGCACTCGCTTGAGCAGGCGCTGAGCAAAGACCGCGTGAAAACCAGCATTAACGGCTTCTCGCAGCTGGGGCTGGTGGAAATGACGCGTAAGCGTACCCGCGAGAGCGTGGAGCATGTGCTGTGCAATGAATGCCCAACCTGCCATGGACGCGGAACGGTAAAGACGGTTGAGACCGTCTGCTACGAAATTATGCGTGAAATCGTCCGTGTTCATCATGCCTACGACTCCGATCGTTTTCTGGTCTATGCTTCCCCTGCGGTGGCTGAAGCGCTGAAAGGCGAAGAGTCGCACGCGCTGGCGGAAGTGGAAATCTTTGTCGGCAAACAGGTAAAAGTACAAATTGAACCGCTCTATAACCAGGAGCAGTTTGACGTCGTGATGATGTAAGCGCAGTACGCTGCGTGACGAAGCTGACAAGGAGAGATGCGTGAGGCGATTGCCGGGGATTTTATTGCTTACAGGGGCAACGCTGGTCGTGATTGTCGCGTTGCTCGTGAGCGGGCTACGCCTCGTTTTACCGCATCTGGACAGCTGGCGTCCGCAGCTGCTGGCGAAAATCGAATCCACCACCGGCGTGCCGGTGAACGTAAGCCAGGTTAGCGCTAACTGGCAGAATTTTGGCCCGACGCTTGATGTCCGGGATATCAACGCCAGCCTGAAAGATGGCGGCTACCTGAAAATCAAACGCGTGACCCTGGCGCTGGACGTCTGGCAAAGCCTGCTGCATCTGCGCTGGCAGTTTCGCGATCTCACCTTTTATCAGCTCCAGTTTCTGACCAATACGCCGCTGTCTGGCGGCGATAGCGGTCAGGGTCTTGAAGCTAACCGCTTCAGCGATCTTTTCCTCCGCCAGTTCGATCATTTCGATCTGCGCGACAGCGAAGTGAGCTTTATTACCCTTTCCGGGCAGCGCGCCGAGCTGGCGATCCCGCAGCTTACCTGGCTTAACGGTAAGGATCGGCACCGCGCCGAGGGGCAGGTCAATCTCTCGAGCCTGAACGGCCAGCACGGCGTGATGCAGGTGCGTATGGATCTGCGCGACGATGACGGCCTGTTAAATAACGGCAAAGTCTGGCTGCAGGCCGACGATGTGGACGTCAAGCCGTGGCTGGGCGACTGGCTCCAGCAAAACATGCAGCTGGAAACGGCCCGCTTCAGCCTTGAGGGCTGGTTGACCCTGACGAAAGGCGAATTTGCCAGCGGCGATATCTGGCTCAAGCAGGGGGGCGCGAGCTGGAAAGGCGAAAAACAACAGCATCAGCTTTCCGTCGATAACCTCACCGCGCACGTGACGCAGGAGAAAGAGGGCTGGCAGTTTGCCATTCCCGATACGCGCATCACGATGGACGGCAAGCCGTGGCCGCGCGGTGCGCTGACGCTGGCCTGGATGCCGGAGCAGGACGTTGGCGGCACGGCCAGTAAACGCAGCGACGAGCTGCGCATCCGTGCCAGTAACCTGGATTTGGCCGCCATTGAAGGGCTACGCTCGATGGCGGCAAAGCTCTCTCCTGACCTGGGCGAGATCTGGCTGGCTACGCAGCCGAGCGGAAAGATTGATTCTCTGGCGCTGGATATTCCGCTTCAGGCGACGGAAAAAACCCGTTTCCAGGCGACATGGAAAGATCTTGCCTGGAAACAGTGGAAGCTGCTGCCGGGTGCGGAGCACTTCAGCGGCAAGCTGGAAGGCAGCGTGGAGAATGGCAGGCTGACGGTTGATATGCACGACGCCAAAATGCCTTACGAGACGGTCTTCCGCGCGCCGCTGGAAATCGAACAGGGCAACGCAGTGCTTAACTGGCTCCGTAACGATAAGGGTTTCCAGCTCGATGGTCGGCATATCGACGTCAAAGCGAAAGCGGTGCACGCGCGCGGCGATTTCCGCTATATGCAGCCTGAAGGCGATGAGCCATGGCTGGGGATTCTGGCCGGGATCAGTACCGATGATGGCTCCCAGGCCTGGCGCTATTTCCCGGAAAACCTGATGGGGAAAGCGCTGGTAGACTATCTCAGCGGCGCGATTCAGGGCGGTCAGGCGGATAATGCCACGCTGGTCTACGGCGGTAATCCCCATCTGTTCCCGTACAAACACAATGAAGGTCAGTTCCAGGTTCTGGTCCCGCTGCATGACGCCACCTTCGCGTTCCAGCCCGGCTGGCCCGCGCTGAAAAACCTGGATATCGAACTTAATTTCCTCAATGACGGCCTCTGGATGAAGTCCGACAGCGTGGCGCTGGGCGGCGTGACGGCCAGCAACCTGACGGCCAACATCCCGGATTACTCCAAAGAGAAGCTGCTGATTGATGCCGAGATCAACGGTCCCGGCAAGGCGGTGGGACCGTACTTTGAGGAGACGCCGCTGAAAGAGTCGCTGGCGGCGACGCTTCAGCAGCTCCAGCTTGATGGCGATGTGAATGCTCGCTTACATCTTGATATCCCGCTGGACGGAGAGATGACCACCGCCAAAGGTGATGTCCGCCTGAAGAACAACAGCCTGTTCATCAAACCCCTTGAGAGCACGCTGAAAAATCTCAGCGGGCAGTTCAGCTTTGAAAACGGTAACCTGAAGAGCGAGCCGCTTACTGCCAGCTGGTTTAATCAGCCCGTGAATATCGACTTCACGACCACAGAGGGTGAAAAGGCTTATCAGGTGGCCGTCAATCTGGACGGCAACTGGCAGCCAGCGCGTATGGACGTCCTGCCGAAGCCCATCGAGGCGTCGGTGGATGGCGCGGTCGCCTGGCAGGGTAAAGTGGCAATCGACCTGCCTTATCACGCGGGCGCCCAGTATAAGGTCGACATCACGGGTGACCTGAAGAATATTCGAAGCCAGCTGCCAGCGCCGCTGGATAAACAGGCCGGACAGCCGCTGCCGGTAAAGCTGAACGTCGATGGCAACCTGAACAGCTTCGCGCTGACCGGCAGCGCGGGCGGGACAAACCACTTCAACAGCCGCTGGCTGCTTAACCGCAAGCTCACCCTCGACAAAGCCATCTGGACAACGGATAGCCGCTCCACGCCGCCGCTGCCGGAGCAGACGGGCGTTGAGCTGAATCTCCCACCGATGGACGGTGCAGAGTGGCTGGCGCTTTTCCAGAAAGGCGTTGGGCAAAACGTTGATGAAACCGCCCAGTTCCCGCAAACCATTACCGTACGTACGCCTTCGCTGATGCTGGGCGGGCAGCAGTGGAACAACCTGAGCATCGTCTCGCAGCCTGGCGCTAACGGCACGAAGGTAGAGGCCCAGGGCAGAGAGATCAACGGTACTTTGACCATGCGCAATCACGCGCCATGGCAGGCGGCGATTCGCTATCTCTACTACAACCCGGCAAGCGCCACGAGCGGGAAAGATAAACCGGCAGAAGCGTCTCCGCTGAGTAATGTCTCCCGCGTCGATTTTAGCGGCTGGCCCGATCTCCAGCTGCGCTGTGCTGAGTGCTGGCTGTGGGGGCAGAAATATGGCCGTATTGACGGTGATTTCACTATTCAGGCTAACACGCTTACGCTCTCCGGCGGCCTGGTTGATACCGGTTTTGGCCGCATGACGGCCGCAGGGGAATGGGTGAATAACCCGGGCGAGCAGCGAACTTCCCTGAAGGGTGACATTAAAGGCAACAAGCTGGATGCGGCAGCCAATTTCTTTGGTATCAGCACGCCGCTGCGCGGCTCGTCATTTGACGTCGATTATGATCTTCACTGGCGTGACGCTCCGTGGAAGCCGGATGAGGCCTCGCTGAACGGCATTCTGAAAACCCGCTTCGGCAAAGGTGAAATTGCCGACGTGAGCACGGGGCGCGCCGGGCAGATCCTGCGCCTGCTGAGTTTTGATGCGCTGCTGCGCAAGCTGCGCTTCGATTTCAGCGATACGTTCAGCGAAGGTTTCTACTACGATTCCATCCGCAGTACGGCATGGATTAAGGACGGCGTTCTGCATACGGACGATACGCTGGTGGATGGCCTGGAAGCAGATATCGCCATGAAAGGCTCGGTCAACCTCGTGCGCCGCGAATTGGATATGGAAGCCGTAGTGGCACCGGAAATTTCCGCGAGCGTGGGCGTTGCGGCGGCCTTTGTGGTGAACCCGATTGTCGGTGCGGCGGTGTTTGCCGCCAGCAAAGTGCTGGGGCCGCTGTGGAGCAAGGTCTCCATTCTGCGCTACCGCATTACCGGTCCGGTCGATAAACCGCAGATTAACGAGGTGCTGCGCCAGCCGCGCAAAGATGCACAGCAATGATTTGACGTGGGCAGGTAATTGCCTCACTCTCAATAAATACGATCTTTATACCGCCACGGGCGGCAACGAACGAGTAGCAATACGATGAGTCTGAACCTGGTAAGTGAACATTTGCTCGCAGCGAACGGCCTGAATCATCAGGACCTGTTCTCCATTCTTGGTCAACTGACCGAACGCCGTCTCGACTACGGCGACCTTTATTTCCAGTCGAGCTATCACGAATCCTGGGTTTTAGAAGACAGCATCATTAAAGATGGCTCTTACAACATCGACCAGGGCGTCGGCGTCCGCGCCGTTAGCGGCGAGAAAACCGGTTTTGCCTATGCCGATCAGATTAGCCTGGCTGCACTTGAGCAGAGCGCGCAGGCCGCGCGTACCATTGTGCGTGATACCGGCGATGGTCGCGTGAAAACCCTTGGAGAAGTGCAGCACTCTGCGCTCTATACCAGCATCGATCCTCTGCAGAGCATGAGCCGTGAAGAGAAGCTGGATATCCTGCGTCGCGTGGACAAAGTCGCCCGCGCGGCGGATAAACGCGTGCAGGAGGTTTCAGCCAGCCTGAGCGGTGTGTATGAACTGATTCTGGTGGCGGCAACGGACGGCACTCTGGCGGCAGACGTTCGCCCGCTGGTACGTCTCTCCATCAGCGTGCAGGTCGACGACGATGGCAAACGCGAGCGCGGCTCAAGCGGTGGCGGCGGTCGTTTCGGCTATGACTGGTTCCTGGGCGACGTTGACGGTGAAGCGCGCGCTGACGCGTGGGCAAAAGAAGCCGTGCGCATGGCGCTGGTGAATCTGAATGCCGTCGCGGCGCCGGCGGGCTCATTCCCGGTGGTGCTGGGTGCTGGCTGGCCGGGCGTGCTGCTGCACGAGGCGGTAGGCCACGGGCTGGAAGGCGACTTTAACCGTCGCGGGACGTCGGTCTTCAGCGGTCAGATCGGGCAGCTTGTCTCCTCTGAACTGTGCACCGTGGTGGATGACGGCACGATGCGCGATCGTCGCGGCTCGGTGGCTATCGACGATGAAGGTACGCCCGGCCAGTACAACGTGCTGATCGAAAATGGCGTGCTGAAAGGCTACATGCAGGACAAACTCAACGCGCGCCTGATGGGCGTCGCGCCGACGGGCAACGGACGTCGCGAATCTTACGCGCACCTGCCGATGCCGCGCATGACCAACACGTATATGCTGCCGGGTAAATCCACGCCGCAGGAGATTATCGAATCCGTTGATTACGGTATCTTTGCGCCAAACTTTGGCGGCGGCCAGGTGGACATCACCTCCGGTAAGTTTGTCTTCTCTACTTCAGAAGCGTACCTGATCGAGAAGGGCAAAGTGACCAAAGCGGTGAAAGGTGCGACGCTGATTGGCTCCGGTATTGAAGCCATGCAGCAGATCTCGATGGTCGGTAACGATCTGAAGCTGGATAACGGCGTGGGCGTCTGCGGTAAAGAGGGCCAGAGCCTGCCGGTTGGCGTGGGCCAGCCAACGCTGAAAGTGGACAACCTGACGGTGGGCGGCACGGCGTAAGTTTTCCCGTCACTCTAACCCTCTCCCAAACCGGGAGAGGTGTCTTGAATTACAAAACCTATTCTTTCCTTCTTCCCCGCATCCCCTGAAACAGCTCTGCTACGTCAACAAAATACTCGGTCAGATAGTTAATACACACCTGCACCTTGAGCGGGAGTTTGTCTTTTTCGGTATACAGGGCGTACACCGGACGCGGATCGGACTGGTAGCGCGGGAAGAGGATCTCAAGCACGCCGCTGTTGATCTCGTTGATGACCCACATTAACGGCACGTAGGCAATCCCGGCGCCGGCCACCAGCCAGCGCGAAATGGTCATCGGATCGTTAGTGACAAATCGCCCTTCCGGCAGCAGTTTGGTGGAGATCCCTTCCGGGGCAATCAGCTCAAATTCATTGTCGGGCCGCACGCTGTATTCCAGCCACGAGTGGTTGGTGAGATCGGCGGGTTTCTCCGGAACACCGTACTGGGCCAGATAGCTCTTCGAAGCGCAGACGACCATCGGCATGCTGCCCAGCCGACGCGAGAACAGGCTGGAATCCTGCAGCGCGCCGACGCGGATCACCACGTCCAGACCGTCGGCAATCAGGTCAGGCGCCGGGATACCCGTCACCAGATTAACGGTAAGCCCGGGATACTCTTTCAGCATATCCGCCGTCATGGCAGCGAGAACATTTTGTGCCATAGTTGAAGAACACCCGATGCGCAGCGTGCCGATGGGGGTGTTGTTGAAGGCGTAGAGCTGTTCGTGAACATCCTGCACTTCCAGCAGCATACGGCGACAGCCCTGATAGTAAATTTTGCCCGCTTCCGTCAGGCCAATGCTGCGGGTGCTGCGGTTGAGCAGCTTGACCTGAAGCTCATCTTCCAGTTTGGACACCGTCTGGCTGATGGATGAGACGCTCATCTGAAGCTGGCGTGCAGCGGCGGTAAAGGAGCCCAGTTCAACCACTTTGGCGAAGACCGACATGCGTTTTAAACGTTCCATTGTTCACTCTGGCTTAAAAGTGATTTAGATCACATATTATAGATAACAGCATAACAGTTACGTTAATATATTATTTATTACATAACGGCTGCGCCATTCTCGCCCGGCGTTTCTTGCTCTCCTGCGATGGCGTGCGCTAAAAAAATTCTGAAGCCTGCACTCTCTCTAATCAAGGTCAACATGAGTCTGTTTCCCGTTATCGTGGTGTTCGGTCTGTCCTTCCCACCGATATTTTTCGAGCTTCTTTTATCACTGGCGATCTTCTGGCTGGTGCGCAAGGTGCTGGTCCCTACCGGGATCTACGATTTCGTCTGGCACCCTGCATTGTTCAATACCGCGCTGTATTGCTGCCTGTTTTATCTGATATCGCGCATGTTTGTCTGAGGTTGATGTGAAAACGCTAACAAGAAAAATCTCCCGCACTGCCATCACCATGGCGCTGGTTATCCTCGCCTTCATCGCTATTTTCCGCGCCTGGGTCTATTACACTGAATCACCGTGGACGCGTGATGCACGCTTCAGCGCCGATGTGGTGGCAATCGCTCCTGACGTGGCCGGTCTTATCACGGCGGTCAACGTCCACGATAACCAGCTGGTGAAAAAAGATCAGGTCCTGTTCACCATCGACCAGCCTCGTTACCAGAAAGCGCTGGAAGAGGCGGAAGCGGACGTGGCCTATTACCAGGCGCTGGCTGCGGAGAAACGCCGCGAGGCTGGCCGCCGTAACCAGCTTGGCGTTCAGGCAATGTCCCGTGAAGAGATTGACCAGTCCAACAACGTGCTGCAAACCGTGCTGCACCAGCTGGCGAAAGCGCAGGCAACGCGCGATCTGGCAAAGCTCGATCTTGAGCGTACCGTGATCCGCGCGCCGTCCGATGGCTGGGTGACCAACCTTAACGTCTATGCCGGGGAATTCATTACCCGTGGCTCAACCGCCGTGGCGCTGGTGAAACAGAACTCCTTCTACGTACTCGCCTATATGGAAGAGACCAAGCTGGAAGGCGTACGCCCGGGCTACCGGGCAGAAATTACGCCGCTGGGCAGCAATCGCGTCCTTAAAGGTACTGTCGACAGCGTCGCCGCAGGGGTGACTAACTCCAGCAGTTCGAATGATGCCAAAGGGATGGCAACGGTGGATTCCAACCTCGAGTGGGTGCGTCTGGCCCAGCGCGTGCCGGTCCGTATCCACCTGGACGAACAGCAGGGCAACCTGTGGCCTGCGGGTACCACGGCGACGGTGGTGATCACCGGTGAAAAGGACCGGGATGCCAGCCAGGACTCGTTCTTCCGTAAAATTGCCCACCGCCTGCGCGAGTTTGGTTAATCGCCATGGGTATCTTTTCCATCGCCAGCCAGCACATTCGCTTCGCCGTGAAGCTGGCGTGCGCCATCGTGCTGGCGCTGTTTGTTGGCTTTCACTTCCAGCTTGAAACCCCTCGCTGGGCAGTGCTGACGGCTGCTATTGTCGCGGCGGGTCCAGCCTTTGCCGCGGGTGGGGAACCCTATTCAGGCGCGATCCGCTATCGCGGGATGCTGCGTATCATCGGGACGTTTATCGGCTGTTTCGCGGCGCTCACCATTATTATTCTGATGATCCGCACGCCATTGCTGATGCTGATGGTGTGCTGTATTTGGGCGGGTTTTTGCACCTGGATCTCGTCTCTGGTGAAAGTGGAGAACTCCTACGCTTGGGGGCTGGCGGGCTATACCGCGCTGATTATTATCATCACCATCCAGTCCGAGCCGCTGCTGGCTCCGCAGTTTGCAGTTGAGCGCTGCAGCGAGATTGTCATTGGTATCGTGAGTGCGATTGTCGCGGATCTGCTGTTCTCTCCGCGCTCCATCAAGCAGGAAGTCGACCGTGAGCTTGACGCGCTGATTGTCGCCCAGTACCAGCTGATGCAGATCTGCATTAAGCACGGTGACAGCGAAGAGGTGGATAAAGCCTGGAGCGGGCTGGTTCGCCGCACGCAGGCGCTGGAAGGGATGCGCAGCAACCTTAACATGGAGTCGTCACGCTGGGCCCGCGCTAACCGTCGTCTGAAAGCCCTTAATACGGTCTCGTTAACGCTGATTACCCAGGCATGTGAAACCTATCTGATTCAGAACACGCGCCCGGAAGCGGTCACCGATACGTTCCGCGAACTGTTCGCCGAGCCGGTGGAAACCGTGCAGGACGTGCATAAGCAGCTTAAGCGTATGCGCCGGGTGATTGCCTGGACCGGGGAGCGCGACACGCCGGTAACCATCTACACCTGGGTCGGCGCCGCGACGCGCTACCTGCTGCTGAAACGCGGCGTGATTGGTAACACCAAAATCAGCGCGGCAGAAGAAGAGGTACTGCAGGGCGAAGTGGTGATCAAGGCGGAATCCGCTGAGCGCCATCACGCGATGGTCAACTTCTGGCGTACGACGCTTGCCTGTATGCTCGGCACGTTGTTCTGGCTGTGGACGGGCTGGACGTCCGGCAACGGCGCGATGGTGATGATTGCCGTCGTTACTGCACTGGCGATGCGTCTGCCTAATCCGCGTATGGTCGCCATCGATTTCCTGTACGGCGCCATTGCCGCCCTGCCGATAGGCGCGCTCTATTTCCTGGTCATCATCCCGTCGACGCAACAGAGCATGCTGCTGCTCTGTATTAGCCTGGCGGTAATGGCGTTCTTTATCGGCATTGAAGTGCAAAAGCGGCGTCTGGGATCGCTGGGGGCGCTGGCTAGTACGATTAACATCATCGTGCTGGATAACCCGATGACCTTCCATTTCAGCCAGTTCCTCGACAGCGCGTTAGGCCAGCTGGTGGGCTGTTTCCTGGCGATGATGGTGATTCTGCTGGTGCGGGATAACTCGCAGGCAAGAACGGGCCGCGTGCTGTTGAACCAGTTCGTGTCGGCCGCCGTGTCGTCTTTGACAACCAATACCGCGCGCCGTAAAGAGAACCACCTTCCCGCGCTCTACCAGCAGCTGTTTTTACTGCTGAACAAGTTCCCGGGCGATATCGCGAAGTTCCGCCTGGCGCTGACCCTGATCATCGCGCACCAGCGTTTGCGTAACGCGCCCGTGCCGATCAACGACGATCTGTCGGCCTTCCACCGCCAGTTACGTCGTACCGCCGATCATGTGCTTTCCGCCGGCAGCGATGACAAACGGCGTCGTTACTTTACGCAGCTGCTTGAAGAGCTCGATGTCTATCAGGAAAAGCTCAAGCACTGGGAAGCGCCGCCTCAGGTGACCGAGCCGGTAGGAAGGCTAGTGTTTATGCTGCATCGTTACCAGAATGCCCTCACTGATAGCTGACTGAAGTAAAAAAACCGACGCCAAAAGCGTCGGTTTTTTTGTGGCTATACTTATTCCAGCACGTTCTTACATTTCAGAAAGGGAGGACACATGACGACCCAGGCGCTTCAGGACCACATCCTTTTTCAGACCGGCTATCTGGTCAACGGAATCTGGAAAACGCTGGATACGACCTTCGATGTGTTTAACCCCGCTACCGGGGAAGTCATCGCGAAAGTTGCCAAAGCGGGTAAATCACAAACCGAAGAGGCTATCGCAGCGGCTACCAAAGCCTTCCCGGCATGGCGTGCCAAAACCGCGAAAGAACGCTCGGCGATTCTCTACCGCTGGTATGAATTGATTATTGAGAATAAAAGCTGGCTCGGGCGGTTAATGACCACCGAACAGGGCAAACCCCTGAAAGAAGCGGAGGGCGAAGTGGAGTACGCCGCCAGCTTTATCCAGTGGTTTGCCGAAGAGGCTAAACGCGCGAACGGTGAAATTATTCCACCGATCAAACCCGGCTCGCGCATTCTGGCGACCCGTGAACCTGTAGGCGTGGTCGCGGCGATAACGCCGTGGAACTTCCCGATGGCCATGCTTACCCGCAAGTTAGGCCCGGCGCTGGCGGCAGGATGTACCGGGGTAATTAAACCGGCCAATAACACGCCGCTCAGCGCCTTTGCGCTGCTTACATTGGCTAAACAGGCGGGTGTGCCCGATGGCGTTCTCAACGCCGTTGCCGGGAATACGCATGAAATCAGCGATGCGATTATGGCAAGTCGCGACGTGCGTAAGATCTCCTTTACCGGCTCAACCTCCGTCGGCAAAACGCTGGTGCGTAACGCAGCCGAAACCATGAAGAAAGTCTCGATGGAGCTGGGCGGAAATGCCCCGTATATCGTTTTTGAGGATGCGGACATCGACGCAGCGGTTAAGGGCGCGATTGCCAACAAGTTTCGCAATGCCGGGCAGGTCTGCGTCAGCGTGAACCGTTTTTATATTCAGGAAACCGTCTACGACAAATTTGTGAATAAACTTGCCGATGCCGTGAAGGCGCTGAAGGTGGGTAACGGTCTTGAGGAGGGGGTGGTCGTCGGGCCGCTGATTGAACCTTCTGCGGTGAACAAAGTGCGTGAGCATGTCGACGACGCCGTTGCCCGGGGCGCAACCGTACTGGCAGGAGGTAAGCCCCATCCGCTTGGCGGGAATTTCTGGATGCCAACCGTATTGGGCGACTGCCATGAAGGCATGAAGCTGGCAGAAGAAGAGACGTTTGGTCCGGTGGCGGCGTGCTTCCGTTTCACCTCGGAAGATGAAGTCATCCAGCGCGCCAACAACACGCCCTATGGGCTGGCGGCTTACTTCTACACCCAGAATCTCTCACGGGTCTTCCGCGTTTCACAGGCCATCGAGAGCGGGATGATCGGCATCAACGAGTGCGCCGTCTCCACGGAGCTTGGGCCCTTTGGCGGCGTAAAAGAGTCAGGTCTTGGACGAGAAGGCTCCGTGCTGGGACTGGAAGAGTATCTGGAAGTTAAAACCCTGCATATTGGGGGATTATAATAGACAGGGCGGCAGCTGCCGCTCGCCTGGACTGGGTGGCTGGCAATGAAAACCTATACGTTTGATTTTGACGAGATCGACAGTCAGGAAGACTTCTATCGGGAATTTATCCGGATGTTTGATCTTGAAAGGGAAAGCGTGACGAATCTGGATACGCTTTGGGACGTGGTCACCGGCAGTCTGTTGCCGCTCCCGCTGGAGATTGAGTTTATCCATTTGCCCGATAAGCTGCGAAGACGTTTTGGCGCGCTGATATTGCTGTTCGATGAAGCGGAAGAAGAGCTTGAAGGGCAGTTGCGCTTTAACGCGCGGCACTGAATGAAAAAAGCCCCTGACCATGAGGCCAGGGGCAAGTCGTATGATGAGATACGACGAGGGTTTATTTATACAGTTCTGCAGTTGCATGCCAGTGGTCACCCTGATTCAGTTCGGTGACGCGATAGCTGCTGGCACCTGCTTTTTCAGCTTTGGCGGCCAGTTCGTGACGGATATCCATCGGTGAGCCAGTGACAGACGTCACGGAGACGCTGCCCATACGCTGTAGATTTTGTGCCTGGTCGGCATTCACCTGCTGTACGGCTGCACTTGCGCCGAAAGAGAGAACGGATGCCAGACCGAGGGTTGCGATGATCAATTTGGTTTTCATAGTCTTTACTCCTGAATAGGGTTTTTACTCAACGGCGAGAAGGGTTGAACTGCTATTTTTATGCCTGGTGCCGTTGAGTGGAGATTTACGTTTTCAGCTATTACTAAAACTTATTTGTACAGCTCAGCAGTGGCGTGCCAGTGGTCGCCAGAACGCGCTTCGATGATGCGATAGGATGATGCACCCTGTTCTTCCGCTTTTTTGTTCAGCATCTCATGCATATCCATTGGCGATGTGCCGACCGCGCCGACAGAAACCGTACCGATGGCCTGACGGGATTGCGCCTGGTCAGCATTAATAGAGTCAGCCGCGAAAGCACCGAATGACAGGACAGACAGGACGCTCAGAGCCGCTACAGTTGATTTGATTTTCATGGTTCTTACCTCGTCGAATTTTTTAGTGGGGTCTTGTTTCGTGACCCTCATCACAAAATCAAGTATACACTAATAACGGTAAAAATTAATACCAGACTAATGGTTTCTATTGTTATTACGTGTTAACCAGTCCTTTTTTTATAACCAAATTGCATAATATTGGGTGTTTTTTGCACGTTTTTGTTGGTGATAGCTAATGAAATCATATGGATATCAACTTTTGATTTTTTGTGCGATTCTTTGATTTAGCATTCACCATGTGAATGTTAATGGGTGATAAAAAGCACTATTTGTCAAAGTGAAGGGCAGTAGAAAAGAGGGGGGAACGCAGCGGAAGCAGAACGATCCCCGCAGCGGCGCTACGGGGAGAGGGGATTAGAGTTCCTGTTCGAACAGAACCAGAATCGCTTCGTGGAGATCTTTCACGGAAAAACCGCTAGCCGGTGTGGTAAAGATGGTGTCATCGCCGGCGATAGTCCCGAGGATACCCTCCGTTTTACCCAGCGAGTCCAGCATGCGGGCAATCAGCTGTGCGGCGCCGGGGCTTGTGTGGATCACCACTACGGCGTCGTTATGATCGATATCCAGAACCAGATTTTTGAGCGGGCTGGAGGTGGTCGGCACGCCAAGTTCTGCCGGCAGGCAATAGACCATCTCCATCTTGGCGTTACGGGTACGCACCGCGCCAAATTTCGTTAACATGCGGGAGACTTTCGACTGATTGATGTTATCGAAGCCTTGTTCCTGCAGCGCCTGAACAATTTCTCCCTGAGAACTGAATTTCTCTTCTTTAAGTAGCGCTTTAAACGCCTTAACTAATTCTTCTTGCTTAGACGAGCTTCGCATAAGTCACCCGGAATATGACGATAGAAACAACATTATTATGCATGTGGATGAATTTTTATGCAAATTATCTACTCAGCGCCAGGCTGAAATAATGTTATGAAAGGGAGTGATTTTATCAGATTTCGTTATCAGAAAACATGCCTGGGTCACGCCGCGCAAATAAGCTTAAAAGTAAATTAAATGTTATCAAAATGATGTTGTTTTGGTGGCGGGGCAGGGTGTATTGTAACCACCTCTTAATGCGTTGCCCTCTGTCGTCAGATAGTTTTCTGGTGAGAGATAAAGTCGCGTGACCTCAAATTCTTTAGCTACGAAAATTGTAATTATTTACTTGCTGAATTATGGTCGCCGCAACGGATTTACAGATACTTAAGTTAACCATAATAAGGAGTTTAGGATGAAAGTCGCAGTCCTCGGCGCTGCTGGTGGTATCGGCCAGGCGCTTTCCCTACTACTGAAAACCCAACTGCCTTCAGGCTCAGAACTCTCCCTGTACGATATTGCTCCGGTAACCCCAGGCGTGGCTGTTGACCTGAGCCACATCCCAACTGCTGTAAAAATCAAAGGCTTCTCCGGTGAAGATGCACGTCCTGCACTGCAGGGTGCCGACGTGGTGCTGATTTCTGCAGGCGTAGCGCGTAAGCCGGGCATGGATCGTTCAGACCTGTTCAACGTCAACGCGGGCATCGTGAAAAACCTGGTGCAGCAGATTGCTGAAGTGTGCCCGAAAGCGTGCATCGGTATCATCACTAACCCGGTGAACACCACCGTTGCTATCGCGGCAGAAGTGCTGAAGAAAGCAGGTGTTTACGACAAAAACAAACTGTTCGGCGTAACCACGCTGGATATCATCCGTTCCAACACCTTTGTTGCTGAGCTGAAAGGCAAACAGCCAACAGAAGTGGAAGTTCCGGTCATCGGCGGTCACTCTGGCGTCACCATCCTGCCTCTGCTGTCGCAGATCCCAGGCGTGAGCTTCACCGAGCAGGAAGTGGCTGACCTGACTAAACGCATCCAGAACGCGGGCACCGAAGTGGTGGAAGCGAAGGCGGGTGGCGGTTCTGCAACCCTGTCTATGGGCCAGGCGGCTGCACGTTTCGGTCTGTCACTGGTTCGCGCTCTGCAGGGCGAGAAAGGCGTTGTTGAATGCGCTTACGTTGAAGGCGATGGCGAACACGCTCGCTTCTTCTCTCAGCCGCTGCTGCTGGGTAAAAACGGTATCGAAGAGCGTAAATCCATTGGTACCCTGAGCGCGTTTGAACAACACGCGATGGAAGGCATGCTGGATACGCTGAAGAAAGATATCACCCTGGGCGAAGAGTTCGTTAACAAGTAATACGAACCGTCTCCCGGCAAAAAACGGAGCTCATCGCTCCGTTTTTTTATGCCTGTCAGTTTGTTGCCGGGTATTCCTGAATCGTTACGTGCAGCGTCAGTTTCTTATCGTTGCGCATGACCTCAACAGGGATGATAGAACCCGGGCGAATTTCCGCCACCTGATCCATCGTCTCCAGCGCAGAGACCGCCGGCGTGCCGTTGACCGACACAATCACATCGTTTACCTGAATTCCCGCGTTGGCCGCCGGACCACCTGGCGCCACCTCGTTAACCACGATGCCCTGGATCTGATCGATACCGCCGCCCTGGGTATGCATCGGCGCAATTTCGCGCCCGCCGATACCGATATAACCGCGGATCACGCGTCCGTCGCGGATCAGCTTATCCATAATTTTGGTCGCCAGCTGGAACGGAATGGCAAAGCCGATCCCTTCCGGCGTCTCACCGTCGTTGCTCTTGTCGAACGAGAGGGTGTTGATGCCCATCAGTTCGCCCAGCGAGTTGACCAGCGCACCGCCGGAGTTACCGTGGTTGATGGAGGCATCGGTTTGCAGGAAATTCTGCCGTCCGGATGGGTTGAGGCCGATACGACCGGTCGCGCTGATAATCCCCTGGGTGATGGTCTGGCCCAGATTGTAAGGGTTACCAATCGCCAGGACGACATCACCAATATGCGGGGTACGTTTACGGTTGATCGGGATGACCGGCAAACCGCCCGTGGCGTTAATCTTCAGAACGGCCAGATCGGTCAGGCTGTCAGACCCAACGAGTAATGCCTCAAACACGCGGCCATCCTGCAGGGCGACGATGATCTGGTCAGCATCGTTTATCACGTGCTTGTTAGTAATAATGTAGCCGCGCTCGTCCATGATCACGCCGGAGCCGAGGGTGCGGATCTCCAGCTGGTTGTGGGCTGAGCTATTCAGGCCACGGTTATAGACGTTAACTACGGCGGGGGCGGCTCGGCGGACGGCCTGGTTATAGGTGGCCGGCGTTTCATCCGTGCTATCAAACTGGGGAGCAGACAGTTTATTGAACTGACGTAAAGACGGCAGCGCCAGCAGCAGCAGGCCAGCGACAATCAAACCGATGACAATAGAACGTAAGAGCTTTGAAAGCATGATGCGCGTTTCGTTAAAAAAGGAACGATTTGCAGCATAACATGAGTTATCCGGACATCACATGCAGCGGTGATGTCCGGATCGCAAATGCTTAGCGCAACAGAATATAGATGGACTCATTGCCACGCATGACCTGCAGGGCAATAACCGCCGGTTTGCTTTCCAGCACTTTACGCAGTTCGGCAATAGACTGCACGCGATTGCGGTTAACACCGATGATCACGTCATCCTGATGCAATCCGGCCTGCGCGGCAGGGCTGCTCTTCTCGACGGTGTCGATGCTAATGCCTTTCGTACCGTCTTTCAGCTGCCCGTCGCTCAACGTAGCCCCTTGCAGCGCCGGGGCAATAAGCTCCGCGCTGGCCGAGGAAGAGGTGCTCTTATCCAGCGTCACTTCAACGTCAAGCGGCTTACCGTCACGTATCAGGCCCAGCTTCACTTTGGCGCCAGGTTCGGTTGTGGCAATCCGCGAACGCAGTTCTGCAAAGCTGTTCAGCGGTTTGTCGTTCAGGCTGACGATCACATCCCCCGATTTCACGCCCGCTTTTGCGGAACCGGAGTTTGGCAGCACTTCACTGACAAACGCCCCGCGCTGTACATTGATGTTGAACGCTTTTGCGATATCAGCGCTCATCTCCATACCTTTAATCCCCAGCAGCCCGCGTTTGATTTCACCGAACTGGATCAGCTGCTGCGCCAGGGTTTTGGCCATATTGCTGGGGATAGCAAAACCGATCCCGATGCTGCCGCCGCCCGGGGCCAGAATCGCCGTGTTAATCCCAATCAGCTCGCCGCTAAGGTTGAGCAATGCCCCGCCGGAGTTTCCACGGTTGATTGAGGCGTCGGTCTGGATAAAGTTTTCCAGCCCCTCCAGATTCAGGCCGCTACGCCCCAGCGCGGAGACGATCCCGGAGGTGGCGGTTTGCCCTAAGCCAAAGGGGTTGCCCACGGCGACGGCAAAGTCGCCGACGCGCAGTTTGTCAGAATCCGCGATGGCAATCTGGGTCAGATTGCTCGGGTTTTGCACCTGCAGCAGCGCGATGTCGCTCTGGTCATCGCCGCCAATCAGTTTGGCATCAAATTCGCGGCCATCGTTTAGCTGGACGCTTATTTTATCGGCCTGGCTGATGACGTGGTTGTTAGTCAGAATATAGCCTTTAGCTGCATCAATAATGACGCCAGAGCCCAGGCCTTCAAAAGGCTGCGCCTGCTGGTCGGGAGACTCATCGCCAAAATATTTTTTCAGTTCTTCAGGGACGCGTTGGCTTTGTACCGCCGTGCCTTCAACCTGAACGCTGACGACCGCAGGCAACACTTTTTCCAGCATGGGCGCGAGGCTTGGAATGGCCGCCTGGCCAGGCACCTGGGAGGGGAGAGCAGCGAATACAGGGACGGACGCCGAGAGAGATAACCCGACACTTAACGCGATAGCGCTCAACAGCTGGTTTTTTTTCTTCATCGATGTTGACTCTCGTAACCTGGAATAAAGGAAAAACGGCCCCAAAAACACGTTGATGTTATTGAATTTTAAACCGCTGAACAATGAGGTGTTTAACTAAATGATAGCTGGGGTCATGAAGAAAGGACGGGCGCAATCGCTGCGCCCGTAAAATAAATTCAGGTTGTGTGCTTAATCGCGTTTTACACCACCGCGCAGCAGGCCGGACGCGCCATCGGAGTAGTCGCGAGGCATCTGAACGGGCGCCTGATCGTTACCGGCCTCAGAGTCAGCCAGACGGTTGCGGAATGGGTTGGTTTCAGCGGTCATTTCCGGCAGCAGGCTGCTGGAGCTTTTTGCCATATGTTGATACAGCTGACGATAGTCGGTCGCCATGTTGTCCAGCAGCTCGGCGCTGCGGGCAAAATGGCTGACCAGCTCTTCACGATACTCTTCCAGCTCGGCTTTGTTCTTTTCCAGTTCGTACTGCAGTGACTGCTGCTGACGCAATTTGCGATTACCGAAACGCATGGCCACAGCACCGATGACGATGCCGACGACTAAACCGATTAGCGCATATTCCCAGGTCATGAACTTCTCCCGTTGTCTTGTTGTTCCGTAGGGTGTTGGCTCGGCTCCTGCCTGTGCCTGATAATGCCACTATAACCGCTATTTCTGCAGAAGTGGAATCCTGACGTATCATCGCGTAGTGTAGAACGGCCTTTTTTTCATCAGTCACGTCTGCTGATGAGCGTTAATTGAAGGAATAACAATAAGATTATGCAAAACCTGTCCCCTGCATCGCGATATCAACTGGCCCTTAACGAGGGCACTCATCAGCCTGACGACGTTCAACGTGAGGCGGTAAACCGTCTGGAGATGATTTACCAGGAGCTCACGGCAAAACCCGCTGAAACCGAACAGAATGGCGGGCTAAAGGCGGCGTTTGGGCGGTTGCTCGGTAAAAAAGCGCCACAGGCTCACGCGCCGGCGCGCGGTTTATACATGTGGGGCGGGGTCGGTCGCGGAAAAACCTGGCTGATGGACATGTTCTACCAGAGCCTGCCAGGTACACGTAAACAGCGTCTGCACTTCCACCGCTTTATGCTGCGGGTGCATGAAGAGCTGACTGCGCTGCAGGGTAAAAGCGATCCGCTGGAGATTGTGGCCGACCGGTTCAAGGCGGAAACGGACGTACTCTGCTTCGATGAGTTTTTTGTGTCTGACATCACCGATGCCATGCTGTTAGGCGGCCTGATGAAGGCGTTATTTGCCCGCGGGATTACGCTGGTGGCCACGTCGAATATCCCGCCGGACGATCTGTACCGCAACGGCCTGCAGCGGGCACGCTTCCTGCCCGCCATTGACGCTATCAAACAGCATTGTGACATTATGAACGTCGATGCCGGTGTCGATTATCGTCTGCGCACGCTGACCCAGGCGCACCTGTGGCTTTCGCCGCTAAATGCCGATACCACCCGCGAGATGGATAAACTTTGGCTGGCGCTGGCGGGAGCAAAGCGCGAGCACGCCCCGGAACTCGAGATTAACCATCGCCCGCTCCCCACCCTTGGCGTCGAAAACCAAACGCTGGCGGTCTCCTTTACGACGCTTTGCGTGGATGCCCGTAGCCAGCACGACTACATTGCGCTTTCACGTCTGTTCCACACCGTGATGGTGCTGGATGTGCCGGTGATGACGCGGCTGATGGAGAGCGAGGCGCGACGCTTCATTGCGCTGGTGGACGAGTTTTATGAGCGCCACGTCAAGCTGGTGGTCAGCGCCGAGGTACCTTTATATGAGATTTACCAGGGAGAGCGGCTGAAGTTTGAGTTCCAGCGCTGCTTGTCTCGCCTGCAGGAGATGCAGAGCGAGGAGTACCTGAAGCTGGAGCATATGCCGTAATAAATACCACCCTCTCCCTGAGAAGGGATCCTTGTAGGCCGGGTAAGGCGCAGCCGTCACCCGGCATTTTCCGTGGCCCCGAAAAACCCATTCCAAATCACATTTAAGGGTCGATCTTTGACCTCAACTTCTCTATAATCTTGCGACCCCACGTTACGAGAAGGTTTTTTTCCCGAAACTTTCTATGTGTCGGCATGTGCTATTCGAAGGGGTAGGTTTGCCGGACTTTGTCGTGTGAACCTCAACTGACTAAACGTTTGGGTGTTCACCAACGTGTAACTTATTATTTGGGTAAGCTTTTAATGAAAACTTTTACAGCTAAACCAGAAACCGTACAGCGCGACTGGTATGTTGTTGACGCGACCGGTAAAACTCTGGGCCGTCTGGCTACTGAACTGGCTCGTCGCCTGCGCGGTAAGCATAAAGCGGAATACACTCCGCACGTTGATACCGGTGATTACATCATCGTTCTGAACGCTGATAAAGTTGCTGTAACCGGCAACAAGCGTACTGACAAAATGTACTACCACCACACCGGCCACATCGGTGGTATCAAAGAAGCGACCTTTGAAGAGATGATTGCCCGCCGTCCTGAGCGTGTGATTGAAATCGCGGTTAAAGGCATGCTGCCAAAAGGCCCGCTGGGTCGTGCTATGTTCCGTAAACTGAAAGTTTACGCAGGCAACGAGCACAACCACGCGGCACAGCAACCGCAAGTTCTTGACATCTAATCGGGATTATAGGCAATGGCTGAAAATCAATACTACGGCACTGGTCGCCGCAAAAGTTCCGCAGCTCGCGTTTTCATCAAACCGGGCAGTGGTAAAATCGTAATCAACCAGCGTTCTCTGGAACAATACTTCGGTCGCGAAACTGCCCGCATGGTAGTTCGCCAGCCGCTGGAACTGGTTGACATGGTAGAAAAACTGGATCTGTACATCACCGTTAAAGGTGGTGGTATCTCCGGTCAGGCAGGTGCGATCCGTCACGGTATCACCCGCGCTCTGATGGAGTACGACGAATCCCTGCGTTCTGAACTGCGTAAAGCTGGCTTCGTTACTCGTGACGCGCGTCAGGTTGAACGTAAGAAAGTGGGTCTGCGTAAAGCACGTCGTCGTCCACAGTTCTCCAAACGTTAATCCATTCTGCTTACGCAGAACGATTGGCGAAAAACCCGCTTCGGCGGGTTTTTTTATGGATAATGCGCAGGTTATCCACAATACCCATGCATATATCTTCTCTTTTTCCACATTTCCAGAATCCCCTCACCACAAAGCCATCAAAATCTGGTAAACTATCATCCAATTTTCTGCCCAAATATCGGTGAATACTCGATTTTTGTTCGATTATTGAACAATGTGTTTTCTCTGGGATGGGCGATACAACATCTGGCTGGCCCCTGTTGGGCTGGTAGCAGTAAAAATTCTGAATATACCTGGAGGTTTTCATGGCTGTCGCTGCCAACAAACGTTCGGTAATGACGCTGTTTTCTGGTCCTACTGACATTTATAGCCATCAGGTTCGTATCGTGCTGGCCGAGAAGGGTGTCAGTTTTGAGATCGAGCATGTGGAAAAGGATAACCCGCCTCAGGATCTGATCGATCTCAACCCGAGCCAAAGCGTACCGACGCTGGTGGATCGCGAGCTGACCCTGTGGGAATCCCGTATCATTATGGAATATCTGGATGAGCGTTTCCCGCATCCGCCGCTGATGCCTGTTTACCCTGTCGCGCGTGGTGAAAGCCGCCTGTACATGCAGCGTATCGAAAAAGACTGGTACTCGCTGATGAATGTGATTACCAGCGGTTCCGCTTCTGAAGCTGACGCTGCGCGTAAGCAACTGCGTGAAGAGCTGCTGGCAATCGCCCCGGTGTTTGGTCAGAAACCGTTCTTCCTGAGCGATGAGTTCAGCCTGGTGGATTGCTACCTGGCACCGCTGCTGTGGCGTCTGCCGACCCTGGGCGTAGAGTTCAGCGGTCCTGGCGCGAAAGAGCTGAAGGGCTACATGACTCGCGTCTTTGAGCGCGACTCTTTCCTGGCATCCTTAACTGAACCGGAACGTGAAATGCGTCTCGGCCGAGGCTAATGACTGTGGAAATGTCACAACTTACCCCACGCCGTCCTTATCTGCTGCGCGCCTTCTATGAATGGCTGCTGGATAACCAGCTCACGCCGCACCTGGTTGTGGATGTGACGTTGCCGGGCGTGCTGGTTCCAATGGAATACGCACGTGACGGGCAGATCGTACTGAACATCGCCCCGCGCGCGGTGGGTAACCTGGAGCTGGCGAACGATGAAGTGCGCTTCAACGCGCGTTTTGGCGGCGTGCCGCGTCAGGTTTCCGTTCCGCTGGCCGCTGTGCTGGCCATCTACGCCCGTGAAAACGGTGCGGGAACTATGTTCGAGCCGGAAGCGGCGTATGATGAAGAGGTTGCCAGCCTGAATGATGAGAATGCATCTGATGAGCGCGAAAGCGACACGGTGATGTCACTTATCGATGGCGATAAACCCGATCATCACGATGACAATGACCCTGATGACGATCCGCCTCCGCGCGGTGGTCGTCCGGCTCTTCGCGTCGTGAAATAAAAAAACAGGCCCAATCGGGCCTGTTTTTTTACACTTCCAGGTAGTTCAGTATACCGTCAGCCGCCTTGCGGCCTTCGGCAATCGCCGTCACCACCAGGTCGGAACCGCGAACGATATCGCCACCGGCGAAGATTTTCGGGTTGCTGGTCTGGAACGCATTATCGCTGCCTTCTGGCGCGATTACGCGGCCCTGCGAATCCAGCTCAACGCTGTGCTTCGCCAGCCACTCCATGCTGTGAGGGCGGAAACCGAACGCCATCACCACGGCATCGGCCGGGATCACGTGTTCAGAACCGGCGACGATCTCGGCGCGACGGCGACCTTTCGCATCCGGTGCGCCCATCTCGGTACGCGCCATCTTCACGCCGCTCACTTTGCCGTTGGCATTCACTTCAATACCCAGAGGCTGGATGTTGAACTGGAACTCCACGCCCTCTTCACGCGCGTTTTTCACTTCGCGCTTAGAGCCCGGCATGTTCTCTTCGTCACGACGGTAGGCGCAGATCACGTGTGCCGCATTCTGACGAATGGAGGTACGCACGCAGTCCATCGCGGTATCACCGCCGCCCAGCACCACCACGCGTTTGCCTTCCATGCTGACGAACGGCTCATCGGCGGTTTCGCCGTAGCCCATGATCTGCTTGGTATTGGCAATCAGGAACGGCAGCGCGTCGTACACGCCCGGCGCGTCTTCGTTTTCCAGACCACCGCGCATGGACTGATAGGTGCCCACGCCCAGGAATACGGCGTCGTAATCCTTCAGCAGGTCGTCGAGCTGCACGTCGCGGCCTACTTCCACGTTCAGCTTGAACTCAATGCCCATGCCGGTGAAAATTTCACGGCGACGGGTCATGACCTCTTTTTCCAGCTTGAAGGCCGGGATACCGAAGGTCAGCAGACCGCCGATTTCCGGATGACGGTCAAAGACCACCGCCTTCACGCCGTTGCGGGTCAGCACGTCCGCACAGGCCAGGCCCGCCGGGCCCGCGCCGATGATCGCCACGCGCTTGTCGGTTTGCTTCACGCCGGTCATGTCCGGACGCCAGCCCATCTCGAACGCTTTATCGTTGATATAGCGCTCGATGTTGCCGATGGTCACCGCACCGAACTCGTCGTTCAGCGTACAGGAGCCTTCGCACAGACGGTCCTGAGGACACACGCGGCCGCACACTTCCGGCAGGGTATTGGTCTGGTGAGACAGCTCGGCGGCTTCAAAAATACGTCCTTCGTTGGCCAGCTTCAGCCAGTTCGGGATGTAGTTGTGTACCGGACATTTCCATTCGCAGTAAGGGTTACCGCAGGACAGGCAGCGGTCCGCCTGTGCTTTGGCCTGGCCTTCTGAAAACGGCTCGTAGATTTCAACAAATTCAATTTTGCGGATCTTCAGCGGTTTCTTTGGCGGATCAACACGCTGCAGGTCGATAAACTGGTATACGTTCTGGCTCATCTGAATTCCTTACTGCGCCTGCACACGCAGCTCTGCTGCGCTACGACTACGGTGACCCAACAGGGCTTTAACATCGCTGGACTTCGGCTTAACCAGCGCGAATTTCGCAGAGAACGCCGGCCAGTTCGCCAGGATCTCTTCGCCGCGCGAAGAACCGGTATGCTGCACGTGTTCGGTAATCAAGCCGCGCAGGTGTTCTTCATGGATAGCCAGCGTATCAACGTCCAGCACTTCTACCAGCTCCGGGTTCACGCGTTTGCGGAACTCGCCGTCTTCGTCCAGGACGTACGCAAAACCGCCCGTCATGCCCGCGCCGAAGTTCACGCCGGTTTTACCCAGAACGCAAACAATCCCGCCCGTCATGTATTCACAACCGTTATCGCCAATGCCTTCCACCACGGTGATGGCACCGGAGTTACGCACCGCAAAACGCTCGCCCGCACGGCCTGCTGCAAACAGACGACCGCCGGTCGCGCCGTACAGGCAGGTGTTACCGATGATACTGGCCTCATGGCTGCGGAAGGCTGAGCCGACCGGAGGACGCACCGCCAGCAGACCGCCCGCCATGCCTTTACCGACGTAGTCGTTGGCATCGCCGGTCAGGTACAGCTCAACACCACCTGCGTTCCACACGCCGAAGCTCTGACCCGCGGTACCGCTGAAATGCGCGGTAATCGGATCCGACGCCAGCCCCTGGTCACCATGCGTCTGCGCGATGTAGCCGGAGAGCGATGCACCCACGGAACGGTCGGTGTTACGGATATCAAACCAGAACGTTTTGCTCTGCTTGTCGTCCACGTACGGCTTCGCCTGCTGCAGCAGCTGTGCGTTCAGCACGCCGTTATCAAACGGCGGGTTGTTCTCGGTGCAGTAGACCGCTTTGCCAGGATGCGGCTGCGCGGTTTCCAGCAGCTTGCTCAACTCCAGCTTCTGCTGCTTGGCGGTGAAGCCTTCCAGCTCTTTCAGCAGGTCGGTACGGCCAATCAGGTCCACCAGACGTTTAACGCCCAGCTGGGCCATCAGCTCGCGAGTTTCGCGGGCGATGAACTCAAAGTAATTAGTCACTTTGAACGGCAGGCCGTGATAGTGGTTCTTACGCAGTTTCTCGTCCTGGGTTGCAACGCCGGTTGCGCAGTTGTTCAGGTGGCAAATACGCAGGTATTTACAGCCCAGCGCGACCATTGGACCCGTACCGAAGCCGAAGCTTTCCGCACCGAGGATCGCCGCCTTGATGATGTCGAGGCCAGTTTTCAGACCTCCATCCACCTGCAGACGGATCTTATGACGCAGACCGTTAGCCACCAGCGCCTGCTGGGTTTCCACCAGGCCAAGCTCCCACGGACAGCCCGCATATTTCACGGAGGAGAGCGGGCTTGCGCCGGTACCGCCGTCATAACCGGCAATGGTGATGAGATCCGCATAGGCCTTCGCCACGCCGGTCGCGATGGTACCGACGCCCGGTTCGGATACCAGCTTCACGGAGATCATCGCCTTCGGGTTGACCTGTTTCAGGTCGAAAATGAGCTGCGCCAGATCCTCGATAGAGTAGATATCGTGGTGCGGCGGCGGGGAGATCAGCGTCACGCCCGGCACGGAATAGCGCAGTTTGGCGATGTACGGGGTGACTTTATCACCCGGCAGCTGACCGCCTTCGCCCGGTTTAGCACCCTGAGCGACTTTAATCTGAATCACGTCGGCGTTAACCAGGTACGCAGGCGTTACGCCAAAGCGACCGGATGCCACCTGCTTGATACGGGACACTTTGTTGGTGCCGTAACGGGCCGGATCTTCACCGCCTTCGCCGGAGTTAGAGTTACCGCCGATGCTGTTCATGGCTTCCGCCAGCGCTTCGTGAGCTTCCGGGCTCAGCGCGCCGATGGACATCGCCGCGGTATCGAAGCGTTTGAACAGTTCCGATGCCGGTTCAACCTCGTCAATGCTGACCGCTTCATCGCCCGGATTGAGGGCAATAAGGTCGCGCAGCGTCGCCGCCGGACGGTTGTTCACCAGCTCAGCGTACTGCAGATAATCGCTGTATTCACCGCTCTGAACCGCCTGCTGCAGCGTGCGCACCACATCCGGGTTATAGGCGTGGTATTCGCCACCGTGAACGTATTTCAGCAGACCGCCCTGATCCAGCGGCTTACGTGCCAGCCAGGCGCGCTTGGACAGGTTCACCAGATCCTGCTGGAAGTCCGCAAAACCGGCGCCGCCGATGCGGCTGACCACGCCCTGGAAGCAGAGGTTGGCAACTTCGTCATGCAGGCCGACCGCTTCAAACAGCTTAGAACAGCGGTAGGAGGCAATGGTCGAGATGCCCATTTTGGACATGATCTTGTACAGACCTTTGTTGATGCCGTTACGGTAGTTCAGCATCACCGCGCGGTAATCTTTGTCGATCGCGCGGGTATCCACCAGACGGGCCAGCGTTTCGTAGGCCAGGTACGGGTAGATCGCCGTCGCGCCGAAGCCCAACAGCACGGCAAAGTGATGCGGGTCGCGGGCGCTTGCGGTTTCAACAATGATGTTCGCGTCGCAGCGCAGGCTCTTATCGACCAAACGCGTCTGGATAGCGCCGACCGCCATCGGGGCAGGTACAGGCAGACGGTTTTTCGCGATATTACGGTCGGACAACACCAGCAGCACGGTGCCGTTACGCACCATCTGTTCGGCTTTGTCACACAGCGCATTCACCGTCTCTTCAAGGCTCGCTTCGTTCACGTCGAAGGTAATGTCGAGCGTGTCGGCGCGGTAGTGCTCCTCTTTCATGGTGGTGAGCTGTTTGAAATCTGAATACAGCAGGATCGGCGATTTAAAGGTCAGACGATGCGCCTGGCCTTCGGCCTCGCAGAAGACGTTCATCTCACGACCGATGCTGGTGGCCAGCGACATCACGTGTGCTTCACGCAGCGGATCGATTGGCGGGTTGGTCACCTGCGCGAACTGCTGGCGGAAGTAGTCGTAAATGATGCGCGGCTGGCTGGAGAGCACGGCAAACGGGGTATCGTCACCCATCGAGCCGACCGCTTCCTGGCCGTTTTCACCGAGCACGCGGATGACAGAGTCCAGCTCTTCCGCGCTGTAGTTAAACTGCTTCTGGTAGCTCGCGAGAGTATCGTCGTCCAGCTCGCGGCTGCCCACTTCTTCGTCCGTAAGATCTTCGAACGGCACCAGGCGACGCACGTTCTTCTCCATCCACTCTTTGTACGGGTGGCGGCTCTTCAGATCGTTGTCGGTTTCGGCGGAGTGCAGGATGCGCCCACCGCGGGTGTCGATAACCATCAGCTCGCCCGGACCAACGCGGCCTTTCTCGACCACTTCGTCAGGCTGGTAATCCCAGATGCCGACTTCAGAGGCGCAGGTGATGAGCTTGTCTTTGGTGATAACGTAGCGCGCCGGACGCAGACCGTTACGGTCCAGGTTACAGGCAGCAAAACGGCCGTCGGACATAACGATGCCCGCTGGGCCGTCCCACGGCTCCATGTGCATGGAGTTGAAGTCGAAGAACGCGCGCAGCTCAGGATCCATATCCGGGTTGTTCTGCCAGGCCGGCGGCACGAGCAGACGCATGGCGCGCACGATATCCATCCCGCCCGCCAGCAGCAGTTCCAGCATATTATCCATCGAGCTGGAGTCCGAGCCGGTTTCGTTCACGAACGGCGCGGCATCGTGCAGGTCAGGGATCAGTGGCGTCTGGAACTTATAGGTACGGGCACGGGCCCACTGGCGGTTACCGGTGATGGTGTTGATCTCGCCGTTGTGCGCCAGGTAGCGGAACGGTTGAGCCAGCGGCCAGCGTGGAACGGTGTTGGTGGAGAAGCGCTGGTGGAAAAGGCAAATGGCCGATTCCAGACGCAGGTCCGCCAGGTCCAGGTAGAAGCGCGGCAGGTCAGCCGGCATACACAGACCTTTATAGATGTTCACCAGGTTAGAGAGGCTACAGACGTAGAACTCTTTATCGTCCTGGAGACGTTTTTCAATGCGGCGGCGGGCGATAAACAGACGGCGTTCCATATCACGTGGACGCCAGCCCGCAGGCGCGTTGACGAAAATCTGTTCAATACGAGGCAGCGAGGAGAGGGCGATTTCACCGAGCACCCCTTCGTTGGTTGGCACATCGCGCCAGCCGACAATCGACAGGGTTTCACGCTGAAGTTCTTCTTCGACGATGCGGCGTGAGGCGGCAGCCTTTTCAGGATCCTGATTCAGGAACAGCATGCCGACAGCGTAGTTTTTGGCTAAACGCCAGCCGCGCTCTTCCGCCACGATGCGGAAGAAACGATCCGGTTTTTGCAGCAGCAGGCCGCAACCGTCGCCGGTTTTACCATCGGCAAGGATGGCGCCACGGTGCTGCATACGGGCCAGTGCGTGAATAGCAGTACGCACTACCTTGTGGCTAGGTTCGCCTTCTATGTGGGCGATCAGGCCGAAACCACAGTTATCCTTCTCAAGGGATTTATCGTACAACATATCAGTGAACCTCCCCAGGCTCGTCGGGCTCCCACTGAACTTTACCGTGGCGCACAGGCACAGAAAGAGCATGGCGACGGGGTTTGCGTTTCATACGCGGACCTCGCATTCGCCCTCTTTTTCATCCTTTCGCGCAGGTAAACAAGTTTGAGGACTTGCTTCAGAGGGAATCTCAATTACTGCATAAATATGATGAGCAGGCCGCTCATCCAGAAAGCTTCCAGCGGATTTCCAACTTATCGGGAATTGGTACACAGGTCAAATGGCAATCTTATTTATACAAAAATGTGCTAAAGAGAGTCTATGTTTTTGTATTTTAAGTGTATTTAACTATTTTTACATTGATTGAATGACCTGAGAGCGAGCAGCGGAGTGTGATCTGACTCACTATATGAAAGCGGTATTATCAATGTAGCGTGCTGAATAGCGGTTTTATAGCAGAACAATAATCTGGCAATGGATGCAAACCCGCATAAACCCACTGTTTTTCAGTGGTGGCGCTATAAATGAAAAAAACAATCAGAACATAAGGAAAAGTAATCACAGGCGGCGTGAATGAAATTGCAGTAATCGTGAGTATTTATTCATATGGATAAAGGCCGTCCAGGGCGATTGATCCAGGTCATCGCCGACAGAGGCTAAAAGTGGCAGGCTTGTCCCCTTTCTCCGGGACGGTCTATCAGATTATGCAGTTACAGAAATTAGTCAATATGTTTGGTGGGGATCTTTTGCAGCGGTACGGGCAAAAGGTTCATAAGCTGACGCTGCACGGCGGGTTTAGCTGCCCGAATCGCGATGGCACCATCGGGCGCGGCGGCTGCACCTTCTGTAACGTCGCGTCGTTTGCCGATGAGGCGCAGCAGCACCATTCTATCGCTGAGCAGCTTGCCCACCAGGCCAGCCTGGTGAACCGCGCGAAGCAATATCTGGCCTATTTCCAGGCCTACACCAGCACGTGGGCGGAGGTGCAGGTATTGCGTTCGATGTATCAGCAGGCCGTCAGCCAGGCCAATATCGTTGGGCTTTGCGTGGGCACACGCCCGGACTGCGTACCGGACGCGGTGCTGGACCTGCTCAGCGAGTACAAAGAACAAGGCTACGAGATCTGGCTGGAGCTGGGCTTGCAGACCGCGCACGACAAAACGCTGCACCGTATTAACCGTGGCCATGATTTCGCCTGCTACCAGCGCACCACGCGCCTGGCCCGCGAGCGCGGGCTGAAGGTCTGCTCGCATCTGATTGTTGGGTTACCCGGCGAGGGTCAACAGCATGGTCTTGAAACGCTGGAAAAGGTGGTTGAGACCGGCGTGGACGGCATTAAGCTGCATCCGCTGCATATTGTTACGGGAAGCATTATGGCGAAAGCCTGGGAAGCAGGGCGGCTAAGCGGTATTGAGCTCGACGACTATACGGTGACGGCAGGGGAGATGATTCGCTATACGCCGCCGGATATTGTCTACCATCGCATCTCGGCCAGCGCCCGCCGTCCAACGCTTCTGGCACCGCTATGGTGTGAGAACCGCTGGACGGGGATGGTGGAAATTGACCGCTATCTGCAGGAGAACGGCGTACAGGGTTCGGCGCTGGGCCGCCCCTGGATTCCGCGTCTAGCGGCGACGGCCGCCTAGCAAACTCCCCAGCATGCCGCGCACGATTTGATTGGTGACCTGTCGGGCTGCGCTTTTCGCCATGGTCTGCACCACGCCATCGCGCTTGCCGCCGCGCGGCCCGGTGCTGCCGAACAGAATGTCTTTGAGCCCACCGAGAATGCCGTCATCGACGGCGACAGATTGCCCTTTAGCGGCAGGCGCATCCTGCGATTCCGTTGTCGCCTGGACCCCTTTTTGCAGCATCTCGAACGCGGACTCGCGATCCACCTCGTCTTCGTATTTCCCGTAAACCGGAGAGTGGTTAATCAGGCCGTTGCGCTCATCGTCGGTCACCGGCCCCATACGCGAGCAAGGCGCGATCACCATGGCGCGTTCTACCACAGACGGGCTGCCCTTCGCATCCAGGAACGAGATCAGCGCTTCACCGGTGCCTAGCGCCTGAATCGCCGCTTCGGTATCAAAGGCAGGATTGGCGCGCATGGTTTGCGCGGCGGCTTTCACCGCTTTCTGATCTTTTGGCGTAAAGGCGCGCAGGGCATGCTGCACGCGGTTGCCGAGCTGCCCGAGCACGTTGTCGGGGATATCCGACGGGTTTTGCGAGACAAACCAGACGCCGACGCCTTTGGAGCGGATCAGGCGGATAACCTGTTCGATCTTATCCAGCAATACCTGCGGCGCGTCGTTAAACAGCAGATGCGCTTCGTCAAAGAAGAACACCAGCTTCGGTTTTTCCAGATCGCCCGCTTCCGGTAATTGTTCATAGAGCTCGGAGAGCATCCACAGCAGGCTGGCGGCGTAGAGTTTCGGCATCTGGTAGAGCTTCTCTGAGCTCAGGATGTTAATAATGCCTTTGCCGCTGCTGTCGGTGTGCATCCAGTCCTTGATATCCAGCATCGGCTCGCCGAAGAAGTGTTCGGCCCCCTGCTGCTCAAGCGTCAGTAGACCGCGCTGAATAGCGCCCACCGAGGCGCTGCTGATATTGCCGTACTGGTTCTGGAAGGATTTGGCGTTATCGCCGATGTATTGCGTAATGGCGCGTAGATCTTTGAAATCAAGCAGCAGCAGTCCCTGATCGTCGGCAATGCGGAAGATAATATTCAGCACGCCGGACTGCACGTCGTTGAGGTTAAGCAGACGGGCCAGCAGCAGCGGGCCAAGATCGGAGACGGTGGCGCGCACCGGGTGGCCTTTCTCACCAAAGATATCCCACACCACCACCGGGTTACCGTGCGGGGTCCAGTCCGTGATGCCAATATTTTTCAGCCGCTCGAGCAGTTTTTCAGATGCCGTCCCATCCTGAGCCACACCGGTTAAATCGCCTTTCACGTCAGCCATAAAGACCGGTACGCCAATCTCTGAAAGCGACTCCGCCAGCTTTTGCAGGGTGACGGTTTTCCCCGTCCCGGTCGCTCCGGTGATCAGACCGTGGCGGTTCGCCATCGCGGGCAGTAAATACAGCTCTTTTTCCAGCGTCCTGGCAATTAACAATGGTGTACTCATGATGCGCTTCCTCTCTTAGTCCTGGGTGGAGTATAGGCAACCTGGCCGCAATTTGGTTGAGTAAATTCCTGACTTTGCGGCGCATTATCCAGCGCGGACTATGCTTTTGCATACGGTTCACAAAATAGTGGGAAACTATGTCCAGATTCTTCTTTAACGATCGTAAACAGCTGGTCAACGATGCCATTGAAGGCATACTGCTTTCTGCGCCACACGCCAATCTCGTCAAGCTTGATATCGATCCGGCCATCAGGATCGTCGCACGCGGCGACTGGGACAAAAGCCGCGTGGCGGTGATCTCCGGCGGCGGCTCAGGCCACGAACCCGCGCACGCCGGGTTTGTCGGCAAAGGGATGCTGACGGCGGCAGTGTGTGGCGATCTTTTTGCTTCGCCGAGCGTGGATGCTGTGCTGAATGCCATTGTGGCGGTCACGGGCGACCGGGGCTGTCTGCTGATCGTAAAAAACTACACCGGCGATCGCCTGAACTTTGGTCTGGCGGCGGAAAAGGCTAAACGTTACGGTCTTAAGGTGGAGATGGTGATCGTGGCGGACGATATCGCGCTGCCGGATAACAAGCAGCCGCGCGGTATTGCCGGTACGGCGCTGGTGCACAAGATTGCGGGCTATGCGGCGGAGCAGGGGAAATCGCTGAGCGAGGTGCGGGATATTGCGCAACAGGCCTGCGATAACCTCTGGAGCCTGGGCGTGGCGATGCAAACGTGCAACCTGCCGGGCAGCGACGATGAAGAGGGGCGGATTAAACAAGGCCATGTCGAGCTGGGCCTGGGCATTCACGGCGAGCCCGGGGCTTCCGTGGTGGATACGCAAAACAGCAAAGCCATTATCGACACGCTGGTGACGCCGCTCAAAACGCAGGCGGGCGAAGGGCGCTTTGCCGTGCTGATTAACAACCTCGGCGGCGTCTCGGCGCTCGAAATGGCGTTGCTGACCAAAGAGCTGGCGCACTCGGCGCTGAAAGAGAACATCGCGTACCTGATTGGCCCTGCGCCGCTGGTCAGCGCGCTGGATATGAAAGGCTTTTCTCTGACGCTGCTGAAGCTCAATGATTTCTTCGAAAAGGCGATTCACGCTGATGTCGAGACGCTGGGCTGGCAGAAGCCCGTGGCGTTTGCGCCACTGCGTACCGTGGCGCATAGCGCCATTCATGACCGTGTGGAATATACACCGTCTGACAATCCGCAGGTGGGAGCGTGTGTCTCCGCAGTGTCGACAACGCTGATCCAGCTGGAAAACCGCCTGAACGCGCTGGATGCGAAAGTGGGTGATGGCGATACCGGCTCCACCTTTGCGCAAGGGGCGCGGGATATTGCGCAGCGACTGGAGGAGAACACGCTCCCGCTTAATGATGTGTCTAAGCTGCTGCTGCTGGTTGGCGAGCGGCTGGCGACGGTGATGGGCGGGTCGAGCGGGGTGCTGATGTCGATCTTCTTCACCGCGGCCGGGCAAAAGCTTCACGATGGTCAGACGCTCCCTGAGGCCTTGCTCAGCGGACTGGCGCAGATGAAGCAGTACGGCGGGGCAGATCTCGGCGATCGCACGCTGATCGACGCGCTGCAACCGGCGCTGGAGGCGTTGCTGAAGGGAGATATCGAGGCAGCGGCGAAGGCTGCACAGCATGGTGCCGAAGCAACGGCGAAAATGGCGAAAGCCGGCGCGGGACGCTCGTCGTATGTCAATAAAGAGAACCTGGATGGGGTAATGGATCCGGGAGCGGTCGCGATAGCGGAAGTATTTAACGTATTGGCGCAGCAGTGAAGGTAGGCCGGGTAAGGCGAAGCCGCCACCCGGCAAACTCACATCAGAAATCCGCTTTCAGCACCACGCGGTAGCGGGCTTTACCGTCGCGCACGTGCTGGATCGCTTCGTTGATTTTCGACATTAGATACAGTTCGGTGGTCGGTGCCACTTTGGTGCGTCCGGCGAATTTCATCAGTTTTCGCAGCTCGTACGGCGTACCGGTAGCAGAACCGGATATGCTGCGATCCCCACCGATCAGGGTAAACGCCGGAACCGGCAGCGGCTTCATCACCGCACCCACGGTGTGGAAGTTACCGCCGTAGGCCAGCGCTTCAAAGTACGGCTGCCAGTCGAGATCCACGTTAACGGTGTTGATGATCAGATCAAACTGGCCCGCCAGCGCGTTCAGCGCCTGCGGATCGCGGCTATTCACCACTTTATCCGCCCCCATCGCCAGCACTTCTTTCTCTTTCGCCGGGTTCGAGCTGAACGCCGTGACTTCGCAGCCCATCGCATGCAGCAGCTTGATGGCGATATGCCCCAGTCCGCCAATACCGATGACGCCCACGCGGCTGGTGGCGGTGATATGGTGCATCAGCAGGGGCTTGAAGACGGTGATACCGCCGCACAGCAGCGGACCGGCGGATTCGATATCAATGCTCTCCGGCAGCGGGATCACCCATTGCCAGTCGGCGCGCAGCTTATCGGCAAAACCGCCTTTGTTCAGGATGGTAGGAACGGCGCCTTCGAGGCAGTTGATCTGATTTCCGTTGATACAGGCGTCGCAGTGACCACAGCTGCGTGCCGTCCAGCCAATGCCCACGCGCTGGCCCACTTTCAGCCCTTTGTCCTGCGCGGCGCTACCGAGCGCCACGACGCGGCCAATGACTTCGTGTCCGGCAACCAGCGGATAGCTGGAGAAGCCCCATTCGTTGTCGATCATCGAGAGATCCGAGTGGCAGATCCCGCAGTAATCAACCTGTACTTCGACGTCTTCTGCTTTTAGTTCGCCCGCATCGTACTCGTACAGCTCAAGTTCTGCACCCGCCTGCGGTGCGGCGTAGCTTTTTATCTTCGACATTGTGTTTCCCCCGTTGTGGTGTGAACTGAGAGTGTAGAGCATTCAGTTTACAGCCGCTTAACAGAAGAGGGCAGGAACGAAAGTTACAGACTTTTCAGCATCCTGACTTCGCAGTCAACGTGACCGGTACAGCCCAGCGGTGCATCGATATGCTCAAAGCCCAGATGTTCATACAGGCCGATGGCCTCTTTGAGGAAAGCGGTTGTTTCAAGGTAGCAGCGGGTAAAACCCTGCTTGCGCGCGTGGTCCAGAGCAATCAGCGCCAGCTTTTTCGCCAGTCCTTGCCCGCGCGCCGTTGGCAGAAAATACATTTTCTGCAGCTCGCAGATATCCGGCTCGCTGCAGCTGAGGGGCGCCACGCCGCCGCCTCCGACAACCTGGCCGTTCTGCTCGATTACCCAGTAGGCGTGCCCTGGCTGGCTGTAGAGCTGGTAAAGCGCGTCCAGGTTCGGGTCGGCAACCGTGTAGCCTTTGTCGGCCGTCAGGCCATATTCGGCAGAAACGGTGCGGATAACGGCGGCGATAGCCGGGTTATCCTGCTCAGCGATCCGGCGCATCGTCGTCGCGACGGGGGTAATCACGCTCATAGCATTACTCATTACAAAAATTGACACATAACTGCTGTTAATAGCACCGCAGAAAGGGGAGTGCAAGCGAGGAGTTTTCAGGAAGGATACCCCTTACGCTCTGAAGCGTAAGGGGTAAAAGCATTACAGGGCAGCGATAACCGCCTGCTGCTCAATCAGCTTGGTCTTCGCATCGGCGAAGGCAACCAGACGCTCACGCTCTTTCGCGATGACCGCTTCCGGCGCGCGGGCGACAAAGCCTTCGTTCGCCAGCTTGCTTTCGATTTTGCCAATTTCCACGTCGACTTTCGCCACTTCTTTCGCCAGACGAGCCAGCTCGGCGTCTTTGTCGATCAGACCCGCCATCGGGATCAGCAGCTCGGCGCCGTCGATGATTTTGGTCACGGAAACCGGACCTTTGTCATCCGCAGGCAGCACGGTGATGCTTTCCAGACGCGCCATGGTTTTCAGGAAGGTGTTGTTCTCTGTGACGCGACGAACGGCAGCTTCGCTGCAGCCACGAAGCAGCAGCTCCAGCGGTTTGCCAGGGGCAATGTTCATTTCAGCGCGGATGTTACGTACTGCAACGATCGCCTGCTTCAGCCACTCGGTATCCGCTGATGCCGCTTCATCCACTTTCGCCGCATCGAATTCCGGGAACGGCTGCAGCATGATGGTATCTGCGTTGATGCCAGCAATCACCTTCACGCGCTGCCAGATGGTCTCGGTGATGAATGGAATAACCGGGTGCGCCAGGCGCAGCAGGCCTTCCAGAACGGTAATCAGCGTGTTGCGCGTGCCGCGCAGTTCCGCTTCAGTGCCGCCGTTCATGACCGGCTTCGCCAGCTCCAGATACCAGTCGCAGAACTGGTTCCAGGTGAATTCATACAGGATGCCCGCCGCGATGTCGAAGCGGTAGCTGTCCAGCGCCTCACGGAACGCTTTCACCGTCTGGTTGAATTCCGCCAGGATCCAGCGGTCTGCCAGAGACAGCGTCATTTCGCCGCCGTTGAAGCCACAATCCTGATCTTCGGTGTTCATCAGCACGAAGCGGCTGGCGTTCCACAGCTTGTTACAGAAGTTACGGTAACCTTCCAGACGCTTCATGTCCCAGTTGATGTCACGGCCGGTAGAGGCCAGTGCCGCCAGGGTGAAGCGCAGGGCGTCGGTACCGTGAGCCTCAATCCCGTTCGGGAACTGCTTCTCGGTGCGCTTGCGGATTTTCTCCGCCAGCTGCGGCTGCATCATGTTGCCGGTACGTTTTTCCAGCAGCTCTTCCAGAGAGATACCGTCAACCATGTCCAGCGGGTCAATAACGTTCCCCTTGGACTTGGACATCTTCTGGCCTTCGTCGTCGCGGATCAGACCGGTCATATAGACGGTATGGAACGGAACCTGCGGCTTGCCGTCTTCGTCTTTGATGAAGTGCATGGTCATCATGATCATGCGGGCAATCCAGAAGAAGATGATGTCGAAACCGGACACCATCACGCTGGTTGGATGGAACTGACGCAGCGCGTCGGTGTTTTCTGGCCAGCCAAGGGTGGAGAAAGTCCACAGCGCGGAGGAGAACCAGGTGTCCAGCACGTCTTCGTCCTGACGCAGCGCAACGTCTGCGCTCAGATTGTTTTCCTGACGCACTTCGTCTTCGCTACGGCCAACGTAGACGTTGCCTTCATTGTCGTACCATGCCGGGATACGGTGACCCCACCACAGCTGACGAGAGATACACCAGTCCTGAATATCGCGCATCCAGGAGAAGTACATGTTTTCATACTGCTTCGGCACGAACTGAATGCTGCCGTTCTCAACCGCTTCAACAGCCGGTTTCGCCAGCACGTCGGCACGCACGTACCACTGGTCGGTCAGCATTGGCTCGATTACCACGCCACCACGGTCGCCGTACGGCACGGTCAGGTCGTGAGGCTTGATCTCTTCCAGCAGGCCCAGTGCGTCAACGGCAGCCACGATCGCTTTACGCGCGGCAAAACGTTCCAGCTTCTGGAACTCCGCCGGGATGTCGCTGGAATAAACGTCGGATTCGTTGCCTTTGGTGTCGTACACTTCTGCGCTTTCGCGGATATCGCCGTCGAAGGTCAGAATGTTGATCATCGGCAGGGCGTGACGACGACCCACTTCATAGTCATTGAAGTCGTGCGCCGGGGTAATTTTCACGCAGCCGGTGCCTTTTTCCATGTCGGCGTGTTCGTCGCCCACAATCGGAATACGGCGGTTTACCAGCGGCAGCACCACGAATTTGCCGATCAAATCTTTATAACGCGGATCTTCCGGGTTAACGGCCACGCCGGTATCGCCCAGCAGGGTTTCCGGACGGGTGGTCGCGACCACCAGGTAATCTTTGCCGTCGGCGGTTTTTGCACCGTCGGCCAGCGGATAGCGGATGTGCCACATGGAGCCTTTAGACTCGCGGTTTTCCACTTCCAGGTCAGAGATGGCGGTGCGCAGTTTCGGATCCCAGTTTACCAGGCGTTTGCCGCGGTAAATCAGGTCTTCTTTATACAGGCGAACGAAGACTTCTTTAACGGCATTGGACAGGCCTTCATCCATGGTGAAGCGCTCGCGCTCCCAGTCCACGGAGTTGCCGAGACGACGCATCTGACGGGTAATGGTGCCGCCAGATTCCGCTTTCCACTGCCAGATTTTGTCGATAAAAGCGTCGCGACCGTAGTCGTGGCGGGTTTTTCCTTCTTCAGCGGCAATTTTACGCTCAACCACCATCTGGGTCGCGATACCCGCGTGGTCAGTCCCCGCCTGCCACAGGGTGTTTTTGCCCTGCATGCGCTGGTAACGGATCATGGTGTCCATGATGGTCTGCTGGAAAGCATGACCCATATGCAAACTGCCGGTGACGTTCGGCGGCGGGATCATGATGCAGAAGGACTCTTTGCTTTCGTCGCCGTTAGGCTTGAAATAGCCCTGCTGTTCCCAGTGCTCGTAAAGCGGCTGTTCGATATCGCGTGGGTTATATGTCTTTTCCATTATTTCCAGGTTGCCGTATTCAGGTTAAAACCAGCCAGGCGGTACGCTTTGTAGCGTTCGCGCGCCAGTTGTTTCAAAGATTCTTCGTAAGGGACAAAGTCTACCACTTCTGTGAAAGCGGTGGCAAAATCTGCAAAATCTATCCGCAGGCTAATCAGAATGTCGCGCGCGCTGCTGTTGCGCTTTTGCGGCCAGGCAATTTCAACCGGTGCCCCGCCGCGCGGACCTTCGCCTGACAGGTTATGCGGAACAAAACTCTCCGGCGGGCGGGCCCACAGCGCTTCATCGAGACGAATCGCCTGCTGCTCATCTTCACAGGCTATCAACACGCGTTTGCCTGCGCGCCAACGTTCTGCGGCAATTTCACACACCAGCTGTTCGACGGCGCTGAGGCCATCCTGATGGGTGTCGTTGTCCAGAAGGTAGAACGTTGCATTCTTCATATATGGGGCTTCTTGTGCTCACTTTAAATGCTTAAGCCGGGCGGCGGCTTCGCCTTACCCGGCCTACGGTTTACTGCCGTTTTGACTTACTCGTCGCCGTTAAAACCCGCACGATTGAGCAGGAACTGCGACAACAGCGCTACCGGGCGACCGGTTGCGCCTTTGGCCTTGCCGGAGCGCCACGCGGTGCCCGCGATATCCAGGTGCGCCCAGTTGTACTTGCGGGTGAAGCGCGCCAGGAAGCAGCCCGCGGTGATCGCCCCGCCAGGACGTCCGCCAATGTTCGCCATGTCCGCAAAGTTAGACTCAAGCTGATCCTGATATTCGTCACCCAGCGGCAGACGCCATGCGCGGTCCCCGGCCTGCTCTGACGCACCAATCAGCTCGTGCGCCAGCGGATTGTGGTTCGACATCAGGCCGGTAATGTGATGGCCCAGCGCAATCACACAGGCTCCGGTGAGCGTGGCGACGTCAATCACCGCTTCCGGCTCGAAGCGCTCAACGTAGGTCAACACGTCACAGAGTACCAGACGGCCTTCGGCGTCGGTATTCAGCACTTCAACGGTCTGGCCGGACATGGTGGTCAGAACGTCCCCCGGACGATAGGCGCGGCCGCCAGGCATATTTTCGCAGCCCGCCAGAACGCCGATCACGTTGATAGGCAACTGAAGTTCCGCAACCATCCGCATCACGCCGTAAACCGCCGCCGCACCGCACATGTCGTACTTCATCTCATCCATGCCTTCGGCAGGCTTGATGGAGATACCGCCGGAGTCGAAGGTCAGGCCTTTACCGACGAGCACAATCGGGCGTGCGTCTTCGGACGGGTTGCCTTTGTACTCAATGACCGACATCAGGGATTCGTTTTGCGAGCCGTTACCGACCGCCAGATAAGAGTGCATCCCCAGCTCTTTCATCTGCTGTTCGCCGATGACGCGGGTAATGACGTTTTTGCTGTAGGCGTCGGCCAGCTGACGCGCCTGAGAAGCCAGGTAAGCCGCGTTACAGATGTTCGGCGGCATGTTGCCGAGATCTTTAGCCGCTTTAATGCCGGCTGCAATGGCCAGACCGTGTTGAATGGCGCGTTCACCGCTGGTCAGTTCACGACGGGTTGGCACGTTAAAGACCATTTTACGCAGCGGACGACGCGGCTCGCTTTTATTGGTTTTCAGCTGATCGAAGCTGTACAGGCTCTCTTTTGCCGTTTCAACCGCCTGACGCACTTTCCAGTAGGTGTTACGCCCTTTGACGTGCAGCTCGGTCAGGAAGCAGACGGCTTCCATTGAGCCAGTATCATTCAGCGTATTGATTGTTTTCTGAATCACCTGCTTATACTGACGTTCATCCAGCTCGCGTTCTTTGCCGCAGCCAATCAGCAGAATACGCTCTGACAGTACGTTCGGAACATGGTGCAGTAACAGCGTCTGCCCAGGTTTGCCTTCCAGTTCGCCACGGCGCAGCAGGGCGCTAATATAGCCGTCACTGATTTTATCGAGTTGCTCGGCGATCGGGGAGAGTCGGCGTGGTTCAAAGACGCCCACAACGATGCAGGCACTCCGCTGTTTCTCCGGGCTACCGCTTTTTACACTGAACTCCATGCACTACGCTCCTGAATCTTAAAGACAACGGCGGCAGCTACGGATAGAATTGAAACCTTTCGTAACTCATGTCCGCTGTTGTGGTGACTTCGTGTTAATCTTACGTTACTACGGTTTCGACACGTCAGAAACAATCCTGAAGCGTGAATCCGCCGGATGTTTTAATCTTAGCGATGATTTCGACGACTCAAGAGAATAAATGACGTTTAAGCCATGAAACAAGCGATTTTCCAGCAAAGAGACGGGTTTTTACGGGCGTATTTAAAGTGATAATCATAAGATATCTGGTGCGGGAGACGCTCAAAAGCCAACTGGCGATCCTTTTCATCCTGCTGCTGATTTTTTTCTGTCAGAAGCTGGTTAAGATCCTCGGTGCGGCCGTTGACGGCGAAATTCCAACAAATCTGGTACTTTCCCTGCTTGGCTTAGGGATCCCGGAAATGGCGCAGCTTATCCTGCCGCTAAGTCTTTTCCTTGGCCTGCTCATGACGCTTGGGAAACTCTACACCGAGAGTGAAATCACGGTGATGCACGCCTGCGGCCTGAGCAAAGCGGTCCTGGTGAAAGCCGCCATGATACTGGCGCTGTTCACGGGTATCGTTGCGGCGGTGAATGTGATGTGGGCGGGCCCCATGTCTTCCCGCCATCAGGACGAAGTGCTGGCCGAAGCGAAAGCCAACCCCGGCATGGCGGCGTTAGCCCAGGGGCAGTTCCAGCAGGCAACCGACGGAAACTCCGTGCTGTTTATTGAGAGCGTTGACGGCAGTAAATTCAACGACGTCTTCCTTGCGCAGCTGCGTCCCAAAGGAAACGCGCGTCCTTCAGTGGTGGTTGCAGATTCCGGTCAGCTTGCTCAGCGCAAAGATGGTTCACAGGTCGTGACGCTGAACAAGGGTACCCGTTTTGAAGGCACCGCGATGCTGCGCGACTTCCGTATTACCGATTTCCAGAACTATCAGGCCATTATCGGCCATCAGACCGTGGCGCTCGATCCAACGGATACCGAGCAAATGGACATGCGTACCCTCTGGAATACCGATACTGACCGGGCGCGCGCTGAGTTCCACTGGCGTATCACGCTCGTCTTCACCGTGTTTATGATGGCGCTGATTGTCGTTCCGCTGAGCGTGGTGAACCCGCGTCAGGGACGCGTGCTCTCTATGCTGCCGGCGATGCTGCTTTACCTGATCTATTTCCTGCTGCAAACCTCGATTCGTTCCAACGGCGCGAAGGGTAAGCTGGACCCTATGGTCTGGACATGGTTCGTCAACAGCCTGTACATCTTACTGGCGCTGGGGTTAAACCTGTGGGATACGGTGCCTGTGCGCCGTATACGTGCCCGATTCTCGCGTAAAGGAGCCATCTAATGCAGGCGTTTGGCGTTCTTGATCGCTATATCGGTAAAACCATTTTTACCACCATCATGATGACGTTGTTCATGCTGGTGTCGCTCTCCGGCATTATCAAATTTGTCGATCAGCTGAAAAAAGCCGGGCAGGGGAGCTATGACGCGCTGGGCGCGGGGATGTATACCCTGCTCAGCGTGCCGAAAGATGTACAGATCTTCTTCCCGATGGCGGCCCTGCTGGGGGCGCTGCTGGGGCTGGGAATGCTGGCGCAGCGCAGCGAGCTGGTCGTTATGCAGGCCTCGGGTTTTACCCGTATGCAGGTTGCGCTGTCGGTGATGAAAACCGCAATCCCACTGGTGCTGTTGACCATGGCGATTGGCGAATGGGTTGCGCCTCAGGGTGAACAGATGGCGCGTAACTACCGTGCTCAGGCCATGTACGGTGGTTCACTGCTCTCGACTCAGCAAGGTTTATGGGCTAAAGACGGTAAAAACTTCGTCTACATCGAACGGGTGAAGGGGAATGATGAACTGGGCGGGGTGAGCATCTACGCTTTCGATGACCAGCGCCGTCTGCAGTCCGTTCGCCACGCCTCTTCGGCGAAATTTGACGCCGAACATAAGCAGTGGCGGTTGTCCCAGGTTGATGAATCCGACCTGACCGATCCGAAACAGATTACGGGTTCTCAGACGGTAACCGGCACGTGGAAGACCAACCTGACGCCTGACAAGCTCGGTGTTGTTGCCTTGGATCCTGACGCGCTCTCCATCAGCGGTCTGCACAACTATGTGAAATATCTGAAGTCGAGCGGGCAGGATGCGGGACGTTATCAGCTCAACATGTGGAGCAAAATCTTCCAGCCAATGTCCGTGGCGGTAATGATGCTGATGGCGCTGTCGTTTATCTTCGGTCCGTTGCGCAGCGTGCCGATGGGGGTTCGCGTCGTGACCGGCATCAGCTTCGGCTTTGTGTTCTACGTGCTCGATCAGATCTTCGGTCCGCTGACGCTGGTTTATGGCATTCCGCCGATAATTGGTGCGCTGCTGCCAAGCGCCAGCTTCCTCCTGATCAGCCTCTGGCTGATGTTGAAACGCTCCTGAATGACCTCTCCTCGCTTCCGGTTACCCGGGAGCGAGGCTAATCACCTGTTTCACCCCGCACTTTTTCTCATAACCTTCAACGCCTCGCCCTGAATTTGAGTATTATTGAGCGATAACGTCGTGAAGGGATCCTCTATGAAGCAAATTCGAATGCTCGCCCAGTATTACGTCGACCTGATGATGAAGCTTGGGCTGGTGCGTTTCTCCATGCTGCTTGCGCTGGCGCTGGTCGTTCTGGCCATTGTCGTGCAAATGGCCGTTACTATGGTTCTGCATGGTCAGGTCGAGAGTATCGACGTCATCCGCTCCATCTTCTTTGGCTTGCTCATTACCCCCTGGGCGGTCTATTTCCTTTCCGTAGTGGTTGAACAGCTGGAAGAGTCCCGTCAGCGTTTGTCTAAGCTGGTCGATAAACTGGAAGAGATGCGTGAGCGCGACCTGAAGCTCAACGTCCAGCTCAAAGACAACATTGCGCAGCTGAATCAGGAGATCTCCGATCGTGAGAAGGCGGAAGCCGAACGTCAGGCCACGCTGGAGCAGCTGAAAATCGAAATGAAAGAGCGCGAGGTCACGCAGATCCAGCTTGAGCAGCAATCCTCTTTCCTGCGGTCGTTCCTCGATGCGTCGCCGGACCTGGTGTTTTACCGCAATGAAGATAAAGAGTTTTCCGGCTGTAACCGGGCGATGGAGTTACTCACCGGGAAAAGCGAGAAGCAGCTGATTCACCTGAAGCCGCAGGACGTTTACTCTGAAGAGGCGGCGGCCAAGGTCATGGAGACCGACGAAAAAGTCTTCCGTCATAACGTCTCGCTAACCTATGAACAGTGGCTGGATTACCCGGACGGACGCAAAGCCTGTTTTGAGATCCGTAAGGTGCCCTACTATGACCGCGTGGGGAAACGCCACGGCCTGATGGGCTTTGGCCGCGATATCACCGAGCGTAAGCGCTATCAGGATGCCCTGGAGCGCGCCAGTCGCGACAAGACCACCTTTATCTCCACCATCAGCCACGAGCTGCGCACGCCGCTTAACGGCATTGTCGGGCTGAGCCGTATTCTGCTGGATACCGACCTGACCGCAGAGCAGGAAAAATACCTCAAGACTATTCATGTCTCAGCGGTCACGCTGGGTAATATCTTCAACGATATTATTGATATGGATAAGATGGAGCGCCGTAAAATTCAGCTTGATAATCAGCCTGTTGATTTCACCAGCTTCCTTGCCGATCTCGAAAACCTGTCTGGCCTGCAGGCGCAGCAGAAGGGACTGAGTTTTGTCATGGAGCCAACCCTGCCGCTGCCGCATAAAGTGGTGACTGACGGCACGCGTCTGCGCCAGATCCTGTGGAACCTTATCAGCAACGCGGTGAAATTTACCCAGAAGGGGCAGGTGGCGGTGCGCATACGCTATGACGAAGGAGATATGCTGCACTTCGAGGTGGAGGATTCCGGGATTGGTATTCCGCAGGAGGAGCAGGACAAAATCTATGCCATGTACTACCAGGTGAAGGACAGCAACGGCGGAAAACCGGCGACCGGAACAGGCATTGGCCTGGCGGTCTCTAAACGTCTGGCGAAGAGCATGGGCGGCGATATCACCGTTGCCAGCCAGCCGGGCAAAGGGTCAACCTTCACGCTGACGGTCCATGCGCCGGCGGTGGCGGAAGAGGTAGAAGATACCTTCGAAAATGACGATATGCCGCTGCCTGCCCTGCACGTTCTGCTGGTGGAGGATATTGAGCTGAACGTGATTGTGGCTCGCTCGGTGCTGGAAAAACTGGGCAACAGCGTGGATGTCGCGATGACCGGTAAGGCCGCACTGGAGATGTTTGAACCGGGCGAATACGACCTTGTGCTGCTTGATATCCAGCTGCCGGATATGACCGGGCTGGATATCTCGCGTGAGCTGACGCGTCAGTACGCGGCCGACGAACTGCCGCCGCTGGTGGCGCTGACGGCGAACGTGCTAAAAGATAAAAAAGAGTATCTCGATGCCGGTATGGACGATGTACTCAGCAAGCCGCTGGCGGTGCCTGCTCTGACCGCCATGATTAAGAAGTTCTGGGATACCCGTGATGAAGAGGAGAGCACCATGACGTCTGTTGATAGCGCAAAAGCCCAAACGATACTCGATACCGCGATGCTGGAGCAGTATATCGATCTGGTAGGCCCGAAACTTATTACCGATGGTCTGGCGGTCTTCGAAAAAATGATGCCGGGCTATCTGAGCGTTCTGGAATCAAACCTGACGGCCCGGGACCAGAAAGGCATCGTCGAAGAAGGACATAAAATCAAAGGTGCCGCCGGCTCGGTCGGTTTGCGCCATCTTCAGCAGCTGGGTCAACAGATTCAGTCGCCTGATTTACCTGCATGGGAAGATAACGTGGGTGATTGGGTTGAAGAGATGAAACAAGAGTGGCAAAACGATGTTGCGGTGCTTAAAGCCTGGGTCGACGCCAGAAAAAAATGACCCCGGCTTAACCGGGGTGCGCGAATACTGCGCCAACACCAGGGAAATCGTGGCTGCGCCTGTTTTTTTAAAGTTATTTTCGAAAGGGCGCTGCCTGAAAAATTTAGGCCGCACGCAGATAAGATAGCAAATCTTAAATGATTTGTTACATGAATCAGTGAAATGTGTGAAGCATAGCGTTTTAATCAAAATTATTAATGTGCTTCAGCAAGTTGCAGAAAAGGATTGTCATGATGAAAAAGATTGGTGTCGTGCTGAGCGGATGCGGTGTTTACGATGGTTCTGAGATACATGAAGCCGTAATCACGCTGCTGGCCCTGGCTAAGCAGGGAGCGGAGGTTATTTGTTTTGCGCCAGACAAAAATCAGTCGGATGTGATTAACCATCTGACCGGTGAACCAATGGCGGAAACCCGTAACGTGCTGATTGAAGCCGCACGTATTGCGCGAGGTGATATCCATCCTCTTATTCAGGCAGACGCCGCAGAGCTTGATGCGCTCATTGTGCCGGGAGGATTTGGCGCGGCCAAAAATCTCAGTACCTTTGCCGAGCAGGGCGCGGAGTGTCAGATCGATCCTCATCTCAAAGCGCTGTCGCAGGCCATGCATGCGGCAGGGAAACCGCTGGGCTTTATCTGTATCGCACCGGCGATGTTGCCCAGGATTTTTGATTTCCCGCTGCGCCTGACCATCGGGACGGATATTGATACCGCGGAAATCGTCGAGGAAATGGGGGGAGAGCACGTTCCTTGCCCGGTGGATGACATTGTGGTTGATGAAGATAACAAAATAGTCACCACGCCTGCGTATATGCTGGCGCAGAATATTGCAGAAGCGGCTATGGGGATCGAAAAGCTGGTCGCCCGAGTGCTGGTGCTGGCTGAATGAGTCGTCAATCTGGTGCTGGCGCGTGGGTAAAACGTATCCTGTTGCGCATCGTTCTGGTGCTGGCGGTGTTTTGGGGCGGTGGACTCGCCCTGTTCAGCATTATGCCGGTCCCGTTCTCTGCCGTGATGGTTGAGCGTCAGCTCGGCGCGTGGCTCAGCGGTGATTTCGGCTATGTTGCCCATTCTGACTGGGTGAGCATGGACGAGATCTCACCGCTCATGGGGCTCGCGGTCATCGCAGCGGAGGATCAGAAATTCCCGGAGCACTGGGGATTCGACGTTGCGGCCATTGAGAAGGCGCTGGCCCATAATGAAAGCCATGAAAACCGCGTGCGCGGTGCGTCAACCTTGTCGCAGCAGACGGCCAAAAATCTGTTTCTGTGGGACGGCCGCAGCTGGGTGCGAAAGGGGCTGGAAGCGGGGTTGACCCTGGGGATGGAAACGGTCTGGAGCAAAAAACGCATTCTGACCGTGTATCTCAACGTTGCCGAGTTTGGTGACGGGGTATTTGGTGTTGAAGCTGCATCTCAACGCTATTTTAATAAACCCGCCAGCAAGCTGAGCATGTCGGAGGCGGCGCTGCTTGCAGCTGTTCTGCCTAATCCCATCCGTTTTAAAGCCAGTGCCCCGTCAGGGTACGTGCGTAGCCGTCAGGCGTGGATCATGCGCCAGATGCGTCAGTTGGGAGGGGAAGGGTTTATGGAGAGTAATAAATTAATGTAGGGCGGGTAAGCGCAGCGCTACCCGCCTGAATAGCAGACCTTAATCTTCGTCAAACCCTGCATTAAACAGCGCAATCACCGCCGCCAACGCTTCCTCTTCCTGAGGTCCGGTGGCTTCGACTTCAATCTGGCGCCCTTTAGCGGAATCCAGCATCAGCAGCGCGATCACGCTGTTCGCTTCCGCTTCGGTGCCTTCGTCATTTCGCAGCAGAACCTCTGCATCGAAACCCTGCATCAGCTCAAACAGCTTCATCGCCGGGCGTGCATGCATGCCCAGCTTATTGGTGATCTCAACGGTCTGTTTTACGGTCATGTTTTACGTTTTTCCAGCGTGCGATGACGGGACTGAACGTTCTTACCGCGCGAGCGGAAATAGTCGGCCAGCTGTTCGGCGATATAAACCGAACGATGTTTACCACCGGTACAGCCAATCGCTACCGTCAGGTAGCTACGATTGTTTGTCTCCAGCATAGGTAACCATAGCTCAAGGTAGCTTCGCGTCTGGTAGATAAAATTGTGTACTTCTGTGTGCCTGTCGAGGAAGGCCGCGACGGGTTTGTCCAGGCCGGTCATGGGACGCAGCTTCGGATCCCAGTGCGGGTTCGGCAGGAAGCGCACGTCGAAAACATAATCCGCATCAATCGGGATACCGTGCTTGAAGCCAAAGGATTCGAACACCATCGTCAGTTCACGCTCGCGTTTACCCAATAACCGGGTGCGCAGCATTTCTGCCAGCTCGTGAACGGACATCTCAGAGGTGTCGACAATCAGGTCGGCACGAGAACGCAGCGGCTCCAGCAGGTCGCTCTCTTCATCGATAGCACTCTCCAGAGAGAGGTTCTTACTGGAAAGCGGGTGCAAGCGACGGGTATCGCTGTAGCGACGGATTAGCGTATTGCGGTCTGCATCAAGGAACAGCAGCTGAGGCGAGAACGTGTCAGGCAGGTTGCTCATTGCCTGTTCGAAGATCTCTGGCGATTCAGGCATGTTACGGACGTCGATACTGACGGCTGCAGAGGTTTGTCTCTCCGCAAGCGTGCGCGCCAGATCGGGCAACAACACGACCGGCAGGTTATCAACGCAGTAAAAACCCATGTCTTCCAGCGCCCGCAGAGCAACGGATTTCCCCGACCCTGAACGGCCACTGACAATCATCAGCACCATGTTCCGTTTCTCCTCAGGACAACAGATGTGAAGGCCATCTCCTGGTTATGCATCATCCTGATTGCCTTCTGCTTCAGTGATAATTTGGTAGAGCTCTTCATCACTTTGGGCCGAGCGCAGTCGACGGCAAATAGTTTTATCGGCCAGACGTTTTGCGACCAGCGACAGCGTATGCAGGTGGGTTTTCGTCTGATCGGCAGGCACCAGCAGCGCGAAAAGGAGATCGACGGGCTGGTTATCAATGGCATCAAAGGCGATGGGTGTTTCAAGCTGCACAAACACACCAACGGCACGCAGGGTATCCTCTTCCAGTTTGCCGTGCGGGATCGCGATGCCGTTGCCGATACCGGTACTGCCCATTTTTTCACGGGTCAGAATCGCTTCGAACACCACCTGCGGCGGCAGGCCCAGCTGTTTAGCAGCCAGTTCACTGATGATCTCCAGCGCACGTTTTTTGCTCTGGCAGTGAACCGCACTGCGGGTACATTCCTGGTTAAGGACATTGCTCAGTTGAAGAGCGGAATCGTTGTTCATCATAATTTCACCTAAGCGCTAACTGTACAAATGGCCTGTTGTGTTTCACAACAGGCCGTCCTGCACCCGTTAACTGCCCGGACAATTAGTGTTGTTTCAGTTTATCTTTATGTTTATTGAGCTGTCGCGCAAGCTTATCAATCAAGCCGTCGATAGCAGCGTACATGTCTTGCCCTTCCGCACTGGCATGCAGTTCACCCCCGTTAACATGCAGGGTGGCATCCGAGATATGAGTCACTTTCTCCACTTTCAACACAATATAGACCTGATTGATCCTTTCGAAATACTGCTCGAGTTTTGCAAACTTCGCGTTCACGAATTCGCGTAAAGCCTCAGTAATTTCGACGTTTTGTCCAGTGATGTTGAGCTGCATAGTGTCTTCCTTATCGGTTGTGTCAGACCAGCTGTTTACGCTGGTTGGACGGCGGAATGGATAAAGACTCTCGATACTTCGCAACAGTACGACGTGCCACCATAATACCCTGATCGGACAGCATGGTGGTTAACTTACTGTCGCTTAGCGGCTTCGCGGGGTTCTCCGCGGCGATCAACTTCTTCACCAGGGCACGAATGGCCGTTGACGACGCTTCTCCGCCGCCCTCGGTATTCACATGGCTGGAGAAGAAATACTTAAGCTCAAAAATACCGCGTGGACTGTGCAGATACTTCTGCGTGGTGACACGGGAAATGGTTGATTCATGCATCTCGACGGCCTGGGCGATATCCGCCAGCACCATCGGTTTCATATACTCTTCGCCCTGCTCAAAGAAAGCCTGCTGCTGTTCGACAATACAGCGGCTGACGCGCAGCAGCGTATCATTTCGGCTCTCAAGACTTTTGATCAGCCATCGCGCTTCCTGAAGATTGCTACGAATATATTGATTGTCGGAGTCGTTACGCACGCTGGTGCACATAGAGGCATACTGCTGGTTGATTTGCAGGCGAGGGATGCTGTCTGAATTCAGCTCAACGACCCAGCGGCCATTGTGTTTTCTGACCAGCACGTCCGGAATAACGTACTCAGGCTCGCTGGTCTGGATTGACTGTCCCGGGCGTGGATCGAGTGACTGGATCAGATTCACCGCTTCTTTCAGCACATCTTCTTTCAGGCGCGTGACGCGCATCAGGGTGCGGAAATCGTGGTTCGCCAGCAGATCCAGGTGATCGCTGATGATCACGCGCGCCTCGTCGAGCCATGGCGTCTCTTTGCGGAACTGAGAAAGCTGGATTAGCAGGCAGTCGCGCAGATCTTTTGCGGCTACGCCTACCGGATCGAAACGCTGGATGCGCTTCAGAACGGCTTCAACTTCCTCAAGCTCTATCTCTTCGTCGCCCATGCTTTCCAGAATATCGTCAAGCGTGACGGTCAAATAGCCGGTGTCGTCAACGGCATCGACAATTGAGGTGGCAATCGCGCGGTCGGTATCGGAGAAGGGAGTGAGTTCCACCTGCCACATCAGGTAATCCTGCAGCGACTGGGTTGTTTCTCCCTGATAGACCGGTAGCTCATCATCCTGGTAGTCCGCACGCGTACCGGAAGGCGTTCCGGCGGTGTAGATTTCATCCCAGCTGGCATCCAGCGGAAGCTCGTCGGGCATCTCTTTTTGTTCGAGTGCGTCGGCGGTATCAAGCGCTTCAGTGTCCTGTGACTGCTGAGTATCTACCTCGTCATGAAGATCGGTTTGTTCCAGCAGGGGGTTGCTGTCCAGCGCCTGCTGGAGCTCCTGCTGAAGTTCTAACGTGGACAGTTGCAACAGGCGAATTGCCTGCTGTAGCTGCGGCGTCATCGCCAGTTGTTGGCTGAGCCTTAATTGCAAACCTTGCTTCATGTTCAGAGCATTTTTCTCCGGTTCGGCGTTACGTTACCTCTACCCTATCAGAGTCTGAAGTCTTCCCCAAGATAGACGCGCTTAACATGATCGTCTTCGAGGATCTGCTGTGGCGTACCGTGGGCGATCAGATTGCCCTGGCTCACAATATACGCGCGTTCACATACGGCCAGCGTTTCACGGACGTTGTGGTCGGTGATCAGTACGCCAAGCCCGCTGTCGCGCAGGTGTTCAATGATACGTTTAATGTCGATAACCGAGATCGGGTCAACACCCGCAAACGGTTCATCCAGAAGGATAAATTTAGGGTTTGCGGCCAGCGCACGCGCGATCTCAACGCGACGGCGTTCGCCCCCGGAGAGTGCCTGACCGAGGCTGTCGCGCAGATGCTCAATGTGGAACTCTTCCATCAGCTCGTTGGCACGATCCTGACGCTGTTCGCTGGTCAGATCGTTACGAATTTGCAGGACCGCCATCAGGTTGTCGTAAACGCTAAGACGACGGAAAATGGAGGCTTCCTGCGGCAGATAGCCGATCCCGCGACGCGCGCGCGCGTGAAGCGGCAGAAGACTGATGTCTTCATCGTCAATGATTATGTTGCCGGCATCGCGCGGCACAATGCCAACGACCATGTAGAAGGTTGTCGTTTTACCCGCACCGTTAGGGCCAAGCAGCCCCACGATTTCGCCAGAGTTGACGGTCAAACTGACATCTTCTACGACACGGCGGCCCTTATAGGCCTTCGCGAGGTTTTTTGCAGTTAATGTTGCCATAACGGATTAGTTACTCTTCTTCTGTGCCGGGGCCTGGCCCTTGCCTTTGTCCTGCAGCTGCGACGGAACCAGTACGGTCGTGACGCGTTTACCTTTCTCGCTGGAGGCCTGCATTTTTTGCTCTTTCACCAGATAGGTGATTTGGTCGCCGGTAATGTTGCTGTCCAGCTGTTCCAGATACGCGTTTCCGGTCAGGATTACCAGGTCCTTCGCCAGCTCGTAGTGCATATGCGAGGCGCGGCCTTTTACCGGCTTGCCATTGTCCTGCATCTGGTAAAAGGTTGCCGGGTTGCCATAACCATCAATGATCTCTTTGCCCTGCTCGCCACCCGGACGGGTAACGACCACTTTGTCAGCGTTAATTTTGATGGTGCCCTGGGTCATGACGACGTTACCCGTGAAGGTGACGACGTTACCCTGCATATCGAGAGACTGGGTGTCGGACTCGATATGAATCGGCTGGTCGGTATCGCCCGTTACAGCAAGCGCGGGGAGACTGGTCGCCAGCATCGCGCTGGCGATAATTACTTTAAGGCTGAGTTTGTTTGTTTTGAATTTCATAGGAGGTTCTAACCTTTTCAATCAGCTCGGCGTTCTTGCTGCGTAAGTTCCCGCGCATTCTCAAACCGCTGGAATTAAATGTTGTGCCATACAGTGTGACCAGATCCTGCGACGTCACGTCCTGGGTTACCAGGTTGATCTGGGCATTATCCGTCGTAATTTTTCGCAGTTGCGAGTCAGCGGTCAGGGCGTTGACTTCAACGTGGCCGTACAGATAAAGCATACGGTCATTTGTCAGTTTGGCCCGATCTGACTTAATTGACCACGTCGGCACTTTGTCTTTATCGAATGTGGTCATCACCGGTTGGGTAAACCACGAAATACCGTCATCTGAAAAATATTCAACATGCTGGGCAATCAGGCGATAGTTCAGCGCGCCTTCCGGGCTGTAGACCACGGTTTCGCTGTGATCGCTTTTATAGGTTGGATCGCTATTGTTAACCACTTCCGTTTGCGTATCGTCGCGATCGGCAAGGTTCACGCCAATCAATACCAGTGCGACTAGCGAAAGCAAAATGATAATCCAGCGTCTGGTTTTACTCATATCGATTGCCCTTTGGCCTCATCAAGCTTGCCCTGCGCCAGCAGGAGCAGATCGCAGACTTCACGGACGGCACCACGGCCCCCGTTGATGTGGGTAACGTAGTCAGCGCGCGGGATCAGCAGCGGATGCGCATCGGCAACAGCGATGCTCAGCCCGACCTCAGCCATCACGGGCCAGTCAATCAGATCGTCCCCAACGTAGGCCACGTTTTCCGGTGCGATAGCCAGTTTACCCAGTAAATCCTTAAACGCCGCCATCTTATCGGACTGCCCCTGATACAGATGGGTAATTCCTAAGGTTTCACAGCGGTCTTCTACCAGTTTAGCTTTTCGCCCGGTGATGATAGCCACCTCCATACCCGAGGTGAGCGCACAGCGGATACCATAGCCGTCGCGGACGTTAAATGCTTTCAGCTCTTCACCATTATTGCCCATGTAAATCAGGCCATCGGAGAGTACGCCATCCACATCCAGGATGAGCAGACGAATGTTTTTCGCCTTTGCCATCATCTGGGTACTGACCGGGCCATAACAGGTTGCAAGGGATGCACCCGCATTACTCATTGTCTTATCCTTCATTACACTACGCCTGCGCGCAGCAGATCATGCATATGTACCACACCCAGCAACTGGTCGCCATCGGCAACCATAACGGAGGTGATATGGCGGGACTGCATCAGGTTCAGCACATCCACGGCCAGCGTACCCGGACGCACGCGGATACCGCCCGGCGTCATCACGTCGGCAATGCCCAGGGTTCGGACATCAACACCCATGTCGAACACGCGGCGCAGGTCGCCATCGGTGAAGATACCCTGAATTTTCATCAGATCGTCGCACACGACCGTCATACCCAGATTCTTACGGGTGATTTCCAGCAGCGCATCACGTAGGGAGGCTTCTTTGCTGACGTGAGGGATCTCATCCCCGGTGTGCATAATATCGTTTACCCGAAGCAGCAGCTTGCGCCCCAGCGCGCCGCCCGGATGGGAAAGCGCGAAATCTTCCGGCGTAAAACCGCGGGCTTCAAGCAGTGCGACGGCAAGCGCATCACCCATGACCAGCGCTGCGGTGGTGCTGGACGTTGGCGCCAGGCCGAGCGGACAGGCCTCCTTGGGAACCTTCACGCACAGGTGAATATCGGCCGCACGCGCCATGCTACTTTCCGGACGGCTGGTCATGCAAATAAGCGGCACCTGCAGTCGTTTCAGTACCGGGATCAGCGCCAGAATTTCATTGGACTCACCGGAGTTAGACAGCGCGATGACGATATCCTGCGGCGTGACCATACCCAGGTCGCCGTGCGCGGCTTCCCCCGGGTGTACAAAGAAGGAAGAGGTTCCGGTGCTGGCAAATGTTGCCGCCATTTTACGTCCAATGTGGCCGGACTTACCCATCCCCATCACCACGACTTTGCCGGCACAGTAGAACATCTTCTCACATGCCAGACTAAAATCCTGATTAATGTACCGATCTAACTGCGCCAGACCTTCACGTTCAATCTCCAGAACCTCTTTGCCTGCTTTCTGAAAGTCAAAACCCGGCTGCAATTCTATTTGCGACATAATGCGTTTCCGTTTACCCAGAGAGAAGAGGCGAGAGCCAGTACAGCATCGCCATCCATACGATAAATCCACCCGTCAGCAGCGCGCCTGCGCCTTTGCCGATCTGTCGTTGCCGCCGCCAGCAGAGCAGGGCAAATATCACGCTGACCAATAACATCACGCCGTAGTCACGCGAGAACGCCAGGGGATTAAAGGGCCCTGGCGTAATGAGGGCCGGAAGGCCCATCACAATGGCGATATTAAATATGTTGGAACCGATGATATTACCAATGGCAATGTCATCTTCACCTTTACGTGCCCCCGCAATGGCCGTGGCCAGCTCCGGCAGGCTGGTACCGATGGCAATCACCGTCAGACCAATGGTAAGTTCACTGATGGCGAAATAGTTCGCCAGCACCGTCGCGTTATCCACGACCATACGCGTTGCCATCGGCATGATGATCAGCGCAACACCAAGCCAGAGCAGGGCAACAGGCAGCGTGCCTTCTCGCGGAAGTTCGGCGACCTGCTCACGCGTGAGGCTATCCTGACCCTGTTTTTCCGCCTGACGGGCGATTTTAACACTATACAGCAACCAAATGACGGCCAGCGCCAGCAGGAAAATACCGTCGCTGTAGCTCAGTACGCCATCGTAAAATACGCAGCCTGCCAACAGGCTTACGATTAACATTAGCGGCAATTCACGGCGCAGAACATCAGAATGCACGCGAAATGGATGGAGCAGTGCGGCCAGGCCTAAAATCAAGAGTATATTGACGATGTTAGAGCCAATCGCGGTGCCTACTGCAAGGTCTAACTGACCATGCAGCGATGCCGAGACAGAGACGATGATTTCAGGAAGTGACGTTCCGACACTGACCACGGTCATCCCGATGACGACAGGCGGTACGCCCGTCAGGCGACACAGGATAGATGCAGCAAATACTAAACGGTCAGCACTGTAGACGACCAAAAGTAAACCAATTATTAACAGTGCTGTTGCTAAAAGCATCAAAAGTCCTTTCTTCAGGTATACTCGTCGGTCCATCGCGCGTGAACGGCTGGACTGCATACAGTCTGAGGCGTAACGAATTCCTAATTTTGACTTTATGCGCCGGAAAAGTAAAACAAATGCCAGCTTTCGCTAACCTCTACGGTTATTATTCTGTAAAAATGCTGAGTTTAGGGCTGATTCAGGCTACATGCCTTAACGTGAGCAGGATAAGAAAGGAACTATAAATGAGCCAAACCATGGCGAATTTAGTCGATGTCCGCGGGGTGAGTTTTTCTCGCGCCAACAGATTGATATTTGATGATATTTCGTTGACCGTTCCGCGTGGCAAGATCACTGCCATTATGGGGCCGTCCGGGATCGGTAAAACGACCCTGCTTCGCCTTATTGGTGGGCAGATCCCACCGGATAGCGGTGAAATCCTCTTTGATGGCGAAAACATCCCGGAGATGTCGCGCTCGCGCCTGTATACTGTCCGCAAACGCATGAGCATGCTCTTTCAGTCGGGCGCCTTGTTCACCGACATGAACGTCTTTGATAACGTGGCTTATCCGCTGCGCGAGCATACCAGTCTGCCACCTGAACTGCTGAAAAGCACGGTGATGATGAAGCTCGAAGCCGTTGGCTTGCGGGGAGCCGCGAAGCTGATGCCTTCGGAGCTGTCCGGCGGCATGGCGCGCCGCGCCGCGCTGGCGAGAGCCATTGCATTAGAACCTGATTTAATCATGTTCGACGAACCGTTTGTTGGACAGGATCCCATTACGATGGGCGTGCTGGTGAAGCTCATCTCTGAGCTGAACAGCGCGCTTGGCGTCACCTGCATTGTGGTGTCTCACGATGTACCGGAAGTATTGAGCATTGCCGATTACGCCTATATCGTGGCGGACAAAAAGATCGTCGCACACGGTAGCGCTCAGGCGCTGCAGGAAAATTGCGATCCGCGTGTTAGACAGTTCCTCGACGGTATTGCCGATGGCCCTGTGCCGTTCCGCTACCCGGCAGGCGACTATCGTGACGATTTACTGGGAATAGGGAGTTAAGCCACTCATGCTGTTAAATGCGTTGGCCGCTCTCGGACACCGTGGCATAAAAACCATCAGGACGTTCGGGCGTGCCGGATTGATGTTATTCAACGCCCTGGTTGGCAAGCCGGAATTCCGTAAGCACGCGCCGCTATTGGTGCGCCAGCTTTATAATGTCGGCGTGCTGTCGATGCTCATCATCATTGTCTCCGGTCTGTTTATCGGTATGGTGCTTGGGCTGCAGGGCTATCTTGTTCTGACAACCTACAGTGCGGAAACTAGCCTCGGGATGCTGGTGGCGCTCTCGCTGCTGCGCGAGCTGGGGCCCGTTGTGGCGGCGCTGCTTTTCGCCGGGCGCGCGGGGTCGGCCTTAACGGCTGAAATTGGCCTGATGCGCGCGACCGAGCAGCTTTCCAGCATGGAGATGATGGCGGTCGATCCGCTGCGTCGCGTGATCTCGCCGCGTTTCTGGGCGGGGGTCATCTCTTTACCGCTGCTGACGATACTGTTTGTCGCCGTGGGTATCTGGGGCGGTTCGCTGGTTGGCGTGCACTGGAAAGGCATTGACGCCGGTTTCTTCTGGTCTGCCATGCAGGACGCCATTGACCTGCGAATGGATCTGGTTAACTGCCTGATTAAAAGCGTGGTATTTGCCATTACGGTCACCTGGATTGCATTGTTCAATGGTTACGATGCCATCCCGACGTCGGCGGGCATTAGCCGCGCAACTACACGTACAGTCGTTCATTCGTCGCTGGCCGTACTGGGTCTGGATTTTGTGCTCACCGCACTGATGTTTGGGAATTGAGTTCATGCAAACGAGAAAAAATGAAATTTGGGTCGGTGTATTCCTGCTGCTGGCGCTGCTAGCCGCACTGTTTATCTGCCTGAGAGCGGCGGATATCACGTCTGTGCGCACCGAGCCGACGTACCGCATCTATGCCACCTTCGATAACATCGGCGGGCTGAAGGCGCGTTCACCGGTCCGTATCGGCGGCGTGGTGATCGGGCGCGTATCCGACATTACGCTGGATGAGAAGACCTATCTGCCTCGCGTCGCGATGGATATCGAAGAGCGTTACAACCACATTCCGGACACCAGCTCCCTGTCTATCCGGACTTCGGGTCTGCTGGGCGAACAATATCTGGCGCTTAACGTTGGCTTTGAAGACCCCGAGCTGGGAACGACTATCCTTAAGGACGGGAGCGTGATCCAGGACACCAAGTCCGCCATGGTGCTGGAAGATATGATTGGTCAGTTCCTTTACAACAGTAAAGGGGATGATAAAAAGTCTGACAATGCCCCTGCGCAGAGCGAAGACCATACCAATGCCGCGCCGACCCCAGGTGCTGCGAATTAATATCAGGAGAAGTCATTCATGTTTAAACGACTGTTAATGGTTGCCATGCTGGTCATCGCCCCTCTTACCGCCGCCTACGCTGCGGATCAGAGTAACCCGTACAAACTGATGGACGAAGCGGCGAAGAAGACATTCGACCGTCTTAAAAACGAACAGCCTAAGATTCGTTCTAATCCTGATTACCTGCGTGACGTGGTTGACCAGGAGCTGCTGCCGTACGTGCAGATCAAATATGCGGGTGCGCTGGTGCTGGGCCGCTATTACAAAGACGCGACTCCTGCGCAGCGTGAGGCCTACTTTGCCGCGTTCCGTGAATACCTGAAACAGGCCTATGGCCAGGCGCTGGCGATGTACCACGGTCAGACCTATCAGATTGCGCCCGAGCAGCCGCTGGGCGATGCGACCATCGTCCCTATCCGTGTGACGATCAACGATCCTAACGGTCGTCCGCCGGTTCGTCTGGATTTCCAGTGGCGTAAAAACAGCCAGACCGGTCACTGGCAGGCGTATGACATGATCGCCGAAGGCGTAAGCATGATCACCACCAAACAGAACGAATGGAGCGATCTGCTGCGCACCAAAGGCATTGATGGCCTGACCGCTCAGCTGCAGTCCATTGCTCGTCAGAAAATCACGCTGGACGAGAAGAAGTAATGTCACAGCAACTCAGCTGGTCGCGTGAAGGCGAGACGTTAAAGCTGTCCGGTGAACTGGATCAGGATCTGCTGAACCCACTGTGGGACAAACGCCATGAAGTGATGCAGGGCGTGACGCTTATCGACTTAACCGAGGTCACGCGGGTGGATACGGCCGGGGTTGCGCTGCTTGCCCATCTGATTGCTGTAGGGAAAAAGCAGGGGGCTAGCGTCACGCTTCGCGGCGCGAGCGAGAATGTCGTGACCCTTGCTCAGCTCTACAATCTTCCTCAGGACGTATTGCCTCGTTAATATTTTCAGTGCGTTACTTCCGAAAGCCCTGACAGTTTCATCGTCAGGGCTTTTTGCTTGTTTAAGACAACGCCACTTTGCTCTAAGATGTTGGGCTTGTTTTCACTATCAGATGATTAAGAACCCATGGAAAATCATGAAATCCAGACAGTGCTGATGAATGCACTCTCCCTTCAGGAAGCCCACGTCACTGGCGATGGCAGTCACTTCCAGGTTATTGCTGTGGGTGAGATGTTCGACGGTATGAGCCGCGTGAAGAAACAGCAGGCTGTGTACGCGCCGCTGATGGAATATATTGCGGATAACCGCATCCACGCCCTGTCAATTAAAGCGTTCACCCCGCAAGAGTGGGCACGCGATCGCAAACTAAACGGTTTTTGAGCTGAGGGCGACAGGCCCGCAGCACGGTTGAATTTATAAGAGAGCACACAATGGATAAATTTCGTGTACAGGGGCCAACGCGTCTCCAGGGCGAAGTCACAATTTCTGGCGCGAAAAACGCCGCGCTGCCAATCCTCTTTGCTGCGCTGCTGGCTGAAGAGCCGGTAGAAATTCAGAACGTACCTAAGCTGAAAGATATCGACACCACCATGAAGCTGCTCACCCAGCTGGGCACGAAAGTTGAGCGTAACGGTTCCGTCTGGATCGACGCCAGCAAGGTGAACAACTTCTCAGCACCTTACGATCTGGTGAAAACCATGCGTGCATCCATCTGGGCGCTTGGCCCGCTGGTGGCGCGTTTTGGTCAGGGTCAGGTTTCTCTGCCGGGCGGTTGCGCCATCGGTGCGCGTCCGGTTGACCTGCACATCTTTGGTCTGGAAAAACTGGGCGCAGAGATCAAGCTGGAAGAAGGTTACGTTAAAGCGTCCGTTAATGGTCGTCTGAAAGGCGCGCACATTGTCATGGACAAAGTGAGCGTGGGCGCAACGGTCACCATTATGTCTGCGGCGACGCTGGCAGAAGGCACCACCATCATCGAAAACGCCGCGCGTGAACCGGAGATTGTGGATACCGCCAACTTCCTCGTGGCGCTGGGTGCGAAGATCTCCGGCCAGGGTACCGACCGTATCACCATCGAAGGCGTTGAGCGTCTGGGCGGTGGTGTCTATCGCGTTCTGCCGGACCGTATCGAAACCGGTACATTCCTGGTCGCAGCGGCGATTTCTGGCGGTAAGATTGTTTGTCGCAACGCGCAGCCAGATACCCTGGATGCGGTGCTGGCGAAACTGCGCGATGCGGGTGCGGATATTGAAGTCGGTGAAGACTGGATCAGCCTCGATATGCATGGCCAGCGTCCAAAAGCAGTCAATGTGCGTACGGCGCCACACCCGGCGTTCCCAACTGACATGCAGGCGCAGTTCACCCTGCTGAACCTGGTCGCCGAGGGTACTGGCTTCATCACAGAAACCATTTTCGAGAACCGCTTTATGCACGTACCGGAGCTGATCCGTATGGGTGCACGTGCTGAGATCGAAAGTAATACTGTGATTTGCCATGGCGTTGAGACGCTGTCCGGCGCTCAGGTGATGGCAACCGATCTGCGTGCGTCTGCAAGCCTGGTGCTGGCGGGTTGTATCGCGGAAGGTACAACGATTGTGGATCGTATCTATCACATCGATCGTGGCTATGAGCGTATCGAAGATAAACTGCGCGCGCTGGGTGCCAACATCGAGCGTGTGAAGGGCGAGTAATCGTTCCGGCAGCCCCCTGCCAGAAATGACCGGGGGGTTGCTGTTCCTGTCAAAAAACGCGTTATTCCTGCGGTTCTCTTTTTACTCTTCTCTGGCGAATCATGCGCGATCTGTCGATAAATTCATGGGTAATGGGATCGTGGTAGCGTGAAGGCCAAATCACCCACGGATGCGTATCCAGCGCCGTTGCGATAATTAATTCTCCTTTGGGCCAGGGGCGGGTGAGGGCGTTTGCCAGAGTTGAAGAACTCAGTCCATGGCGGCGGGACTCTGCTGCCAGTGAAGTGCCTTTTTTGCGCAATGCGGCAATAATATCAGCCGTGTGCCAGTCGATAAATTTCGTATCCATAACGCTGTCCTTAAGTTCGGATTCACCTACGCCGTTTCTTCTGAAACGACGGGGTTTACTATACCCATTTCAACTTCTTGTTCTAAAAAGTTCGCGTTACTTGATGGGATATTCAGAATAAGACACGGCTTTATTCATGCGGTCTCTAAACCGATGAATTTACATGAACACGGAATTTACAGGCGTGTACAGGAACTCCCCGCTATCGCTGCGGGGAGATACAAGGGGATTAACGGTCGCGCTGGACGGCGATGTGGGCAAGACCAATCAGTGCCTCGCGCCACGGACTGTCTGGAATAACCTGAAGCGCTTCGATGGCTTTGTCGGCTTCTTCTTCCGCACGCTGACGCGTCCATTCCAGCGATCCGCAGATAGCCATGGTTTCCAGTACAGGTTCCAGAAGATGGCGACCATTTCCCTGCTCAATCGCTTCGCGGATCATTTTCGCCTGGTCGGCTGTTCCGTTGCGCATAGCATGCAGCAGCGGCAGGGTCGGTTTGCCTTCGTTCAGGTCATCGCCCACGTTTTTGCCGAGCGTCTCGCCGTCCGCACTGTAGTCCAGTAAATCATCGATCAGCTGAAATGCCGTACCCAGATAGCGGCCATAGTCCTGCAGGCCCTTTTCCTGTGCTTCGGTACAGTCAGCCAGAATGCCGGAACACTGGGCCGCCGCTTCAAACAGGCGCGCGGTTTTGCTGTAGATGACGCGCATGTAGTTTTCTTCGGTGATGTCAGGGTCGTTCACGTTCATAAGCTGCAGCACTTCACCTTCAGCAATGACGTTTACGGCTTCGGACATGACTTCCAGCACTTTAAGGGAGCCCAGACTGGTCATCATCTGGAAGGCGCGGGTATAAATAAAATCCCCCACCAGGACGCTGGCTGCGTTCCCGAAAGCGGCGTTTGCCGTGGCTTTGCCACGGCGCATATCCGATTCATCCACCACATCGTCATGCAGAAGCGTCGCCGTGTGGATAAATTCGATGAGCGCTGCGATAGTGATGTGGGCATTTCCCTGATAGCCAACGGCTCTGGCAGCCAGAATGGCAATCATCGGACGAATGCGTTTACCGCCGCCGCTGACGATGTAATAACCCAACTGATTGATCAGTTGAACGTCAGAGTTGAGTTGCTCCAGGATTGCTGCATTCACACCCGCCATATCTTGCGCGGTTAACTCGTTGATTTTTTCTAAATTCATCGCAAAAGCCGGGCTTTTTATCCTGTTGATCCCATCTTCAATGGGGTAACGAAGGGTTTCGGTTTATCAATAGTAGTGCTGATTGTACTGAAAAAACGGCTCAGATAAACGTTACCGTACGTGTTGTGTTTTTTTTCTTCATGTATTGACGGTAGCACTTGTCAAAGGCTCGCGTTTTGCGTAATATTCGCGCCCTATTGTGAATATTTATAGCGCACTCTGATTCATACGAGGACGTGCGCGGAAGCGGAGTTTATATGTACGCGGTTTTCCAAAGTGGTGGTAAACAACACCGAGTAAGCGAAGGTCAGACCGTTCGCCTGGAAAAGCTGGACATCGCAACTGGCGAATCTGTTGAGTTCGCTGAAGTTCTGATGATCGCAAACGGTGAAGAAGTCAAAATCGGCGTTCCTTTCGTTGATGGCGGCGTTATCAAAGCTGAAGTTGTTGCACACGGTCGTGGCGAGAAAGTTAAAATCGTTAAGTTTCGTCGTCGTAAGCACTACCGTAAGCAGCAGGGCCACCGTCAGTGGTTCACTGATGTGAAAATTACTGGCATCAGCGCCTAAGACCTGAGGAGAGATTTAAATGGCACATAAAAAGGCTGGCGGCTCCACACGTAACGGTCGCGATTCAGAAGCTAAACGCCTGGGCGTTAAGCGTTTCGGTGGCGAATCCGTTCTGGCGGGTAGCATCATCGTTCGTCAACGTGGTACCAAATTCCACGCTGGCAACAACGTAGGTTGCGGTCGTGACCACACTCTGTTTGCTAAGGCAGACGGTAAAGTGAAATTTGAAGTTAAAGGCCCGAACAACCGTAAATACATCAGCATCGTTGCTGAGTAAGGTTTTCTCGGTCCGGTAACGGATTAAAGCCCCGCAACCTGTTGCGGGGCTTTTTACATTGGAAACCCGGTAATTTTTTCTGTAGGGAAAACGGGCATGAAGCAGCAGGCCGGCATTGGTATTCTTTTGGCGCTCACTACCGCAATGTGCTGGGGTGCGCTGCCAATTGCAATGAAGCAGGTACTGGAAGTGATGGAGCCGCCTACGGTGGTTTTTTATCGCTTTCTGATGGCAAGCATCGGCCTCGGGGCCATTCTGGCTATCAAAGGTAAGCTTCCACCCTTGCGGCTCTTCCGTAAACCGCGCTGGCTGGTATTGCTGGCTATCGCGACGGGCGGTCTGTTCGGTAACTTCATCCTGTTCAGCTCTTCCCTGCAATATCTCAGCCCCACGGCGTCGCAGGTGATAGGTCAGCTTTCACCGGTTGGCATGATGATCGCCAGCGTCTTTATCCTCAAGGAAAAGATGCGTGGTACGCAGATTATCGGGGCGAGCATGCTGCTGTGCGGTCTGGTGATGTTCTTCAACACCAGTCTGATTGAGATTTTCACTCGCCTGACGGATTACACATGGGGTGTAATTTTCGGTGTGGGGGCAGCAACGGTCTGGGTGAGCTATGGCGTCGCACAAAAGGTGTTATTGCGTCGTCTTGCCTCACAGCAGATCCTCTTTTTGCTGTACACTTTGTGTACAATAGCATTGCTGCCATTAGCAAAGCCGGGAGTGATTTCTCAGCTTAGCGACTGGCAACTGGCGTGCCTCATTTTTTGTGGGCTGAACACGCTGGTCGGCTATGGCGCGCTGGCCGAAGCGATGGCGCGCTGGCAGGCAGCACAGGTGAGCGCGTTAATTACGCTTACTCCGCTGTTTACGCTGTTATTTTCAGATTTGTTATCAATGGCCTGGCCCGATGTCTTCGTCAGACCGATGCTCAACCTGTTGGGTTATCTCGGTGCGTTTGTCGTGGTTGCGGGCGCGATGTATTCCGCCATTGGTCATCGTCTTTGGGGACGTTGGCGCAAAAATGAAGCGGTTGTAGTAGTCCCCCGCTCAGGCGAATGAGTTACGGAGAGTAAAATGAAGTTTGTTGATGAAGCGACGATCCTGGTCGTGGCTGGTGATGGCGGCAACGGTTGCGTGAGCTTCCGCCGTGAAAAGTATATCCCACGTGGCGGTCCTGATGGCGGCGACGGCGGGGATGGTGGTGACGTGTGGCTGGAGGCGGATGAGAACCTCAACACGCTGATCGACTACCGTTTCGAAAAATCCTTCCGCGCTGAACGTGGCCAAAACGGCCAGAGCCGTGACTGTACCGGGAAACGCGGTAAAGACGTCACCATTAAAGTTCCGGTCGGTACGCGCGTGATTGACCAGGGGACCGGTGAAACTATGGGTGACATGACCAAACACGGTCAGCGCCTGATGGTGGCGAAAGGCGGCTGGCACGGTCTGGGTAACAGCCGTTTCAAATCTTCCGTTAACCGTACGCCGCGTCAGAAAACGATGGGTACGCCGGGCGATAAGCGCGACCTGCAGCTGGAGCTGATGCTTCTGGCAGACGTGGGCATGCTGGGTATGCCAAACGCCGGTAAATCGACGTTCATTCGCGCCGTCTCTGCGGCCAAGCCAAAAGTGGCAGACTATCCGTTTACCACGCTGGTACCAAGCCTGGGTGTTGTCCGTATGGATAACGAGAAGAGCTTCGTGGTTGCCGATATCCCGGGTCTGATTGAAGGCGCCGCGGAAGGGGCGGGTCTGGGGATTCGCTTCCTGAAGCACCTTGAGCGCTGCCGCGTGCTGCTGCACCTTATCGATATCGATCCTATCGACGGTTCCGATCCGGTTGAAAACGCCCGTATCATCGTGGGCGAGCTGGAAAAATACAGCGAAAAACTGGCGAATAAACCACGCTGGCTGGTCTTCAACAAGATCGACCTGATGGACAAAGCCGAAGCGGAAGCAAAAGCGAAAGCCATTGCCGAAGCGATGGGTTGGGAAGATAAGTACTACCTGATCTCTGCGGCAAGCCAGGTTGGCGTGAAGGATCTGTGCTGGGATGTGATGACATTCATCATTGAGAACCCAATTGTTCAGGCGGAAGAAGTCAAACAGCCTGAAAAAGTCGAATTCATGTGGGATGACTACCACCGCCAGCAGCTCGAAGAGCTGGAAGCGGAAGAAGACGATGAAGACTGGGACGATGACTGGGATGAAGACGACGAAGAAGGCGTCGAGTTCATCTACAAGCACTAATATCTGTTCAAAGCCCCCATTATGGGGGCTTTTTTATTGAAGCGTTGTGGGCAGCCAGCAGCTGGCGATTAAACCGCCTTCAGCGCCATTTTCAAGGGTCAGCCTGCCGTGGTGTAGCTGGACGATGCGCTGCACGATACTCAGGCCCAGACCGCTTCCTCCGTAGCGCTGGTCAAGACGGCGGAATGGCTCGGTGATTGACACTCGGTGCGCTTCATCAATCCCTGGACCCTGATCGATAACGCTGATCTGCGTCCCCCCGTCGACCTCGGTTAATGTCACTGTAATCATTGTCCCCGGCGGGCTGTAGCGCCCTGCGTTTTCCAGCAGGTTGCGCAGCATCAGGCGCAGGAGCACGGCGTCTCCCTGAACCGTGAGCGCGCTTTTAGCGGGCCAAATCACCGTATGCTCTTTGGCTTCATGGCCCAGGCCGAGAGGTTCAATGATATTTTCCGTCCAGTTCACGGTTTCGTAGTGCCCGCTCGCCATTGCCTGTCCGGCACGGGCCAGCATTAGCAGCTGTTCGACGGTATGCATGAGCTGATCGATACGGCTAATTAACGTCGCTGCCTGTGGCGCGCCTGACTGCGCCATGAGCTCAAGATGAAGCCGGATGCCGGCCAGAGGCGTTCTCAGCTCGTGTGCGGCGTCTGCGGTGAAGAGACGCTCCTGCTGAATGGTGCTATCCAGTCGTGCCAGCAGCTGGTTCAGGGAGGTCGTCACCGCGCCAATTTCTTCCATGTCGGAATACATAGGAAGCGGGGTTAAGTTATCGGCCGAACGGTTAGCGAGACTGTCGCGGAGTTTATTCAGCGGTCGGGTTATCCAGGTGACCGCCCAGAAGGAGAAGAGCAGGGTAAAGCCGACCATCACCAGGGAAGGAACCAGCAGCGAGGCAATCGCTTCGCGGATCTCTTTCTCAACGTGATTATTGCGCGCTTTTGCTGACAGCGTTTCGTTGACCAGAAAACCAATCTGTTCACGGCTTTCATGCCATAGCCAGATAACGCTTATCAGCTGGAAAAACAGGAGAATCACCGCCAGCAGCACCATCAAACGCCGACGCATGCTGTTCATTTCTGGCTCTCCAGACGATAGCCGACGCCGCGAACGGTTTTGATCCTGTCTTTGCCGAGTTTACGCCGCAGGTTATGGATGTGGACCTCAAGGGTATTTGAGCCGGGATCGTCCTGCCAGGAGTAAATATCCTGCTGGAGCGTTTCTCTGTGTACCGTTTGCCCGCTCCGCATGATCAGACGCGTAAGCAAGGCGAACTCTTTTGGCGTCACCTCTACGGCCTGATCCTGGCGCAGCACCTGCTGGGTTTGCAAATTCAGCGTAATATCGCCGTCGGTCAGTAAGTTATCACTATGGCCCTGATAGCGGCGAATCAACGCTCGCACCCGAGCCTGCAGCTCCGCGAGCGCAAAAGGCTTCACCAGGTAATCATCAGCGCCTGCATCGAGGCCAGCGATACGGTCTTCAAGGGCATCTCGTGCCGTCAGGATCAATACCGGGTTGGCGATGCCGCGACGTCGCCACTGGCCGAGCAGCGTGGCGCCATCTTTATCAGGCAAGCCCAAATCGAGGATCACCAGGCTGTATTCGCCGCTCTGAATCAGAGAGTCCGCCTCCGCTGCGGTGCCAGCACAGTCGAGGGCGTACCCTTCATTGGCCAGACCTAGCGCCAGCCCTTCCTGCAATAACAGATCGTCTTCAACTATGAGTAGTTTCATCGCTAGTTATTCTGATAGATGTCCTTATAAAGCCTGCTTTCGAAGCGAACAAGCGGAATACGACGATTGCGCTGGTCGGTCGGTTCGACGGCATAGCCGGAAAGATACTGCACGAATGCCAGGCGTTGTCCGCTGGCGGTAGTGATGAAGCCTGCAAGGTTGTAAACCCCCTGCAGTGAGCCTGTTTTCGCGGAGACTTTACCATCCACACCGGCAGCGTGAAGCCCGGCACGGTACTGCAGAGAACCGTCATGCCCGGCCAGCGGCAGCATTGAAATAAAGTTTAGCTCAGTGTCGTGCTGTGCAATGTACTGAAGCACCTGCATCATCGTGGCCGGAGAGATCAAATTATGACGCGATAGTCCGGAGCCATCGACGGCGATGGTATTACCCAGATCGATTCCGGCCTGCTGGCGCAGGATCTGCCGAACCGCGTCTGAACCCGCGCGCCAGGTTCCCGGCACGCCGAAACGCGCGTGACCAATCATGCGAAACACCGTATCGGCAATCATGTTGTCCGATTTTTTCAGCATGATCCGCAGTAAATCGTGCAGCGGAGGAGACTGTTTGCTGGCGATGACCGTGCCGGGCTGGTTGACCTGCGTCTGACGAAGCAGGGTGCCGGTATAAGTTATGCCCGCTTGCTTCAGTTCATCTTTCAGAATGGCACCCGCATAGCTTGCCCCATCCTGTATCGCAAAGGCCAGGGGCAGTGGATCGGCGCGCTGCGTCAGGCAGCCGGTAAGGGTGAAGCGGTTAAGATCGCCGGGCACGACGTCCAGCTCACAATATTGCGCATCCGGGGAGCCTTTCGCCAGCGTGCGAACCTGGCTAAACATGGTGACCGGGTAGTAAGATGCTATGCGGATAAATGCTAAATCATCTGGCTTTGGCGCGCTGTAAAGTGAAACCGAGAAGCAGTTGCGGTCAACAATCGCGGCGGCGGGCGGGGCGCTAAAACATTGGGTCATGTCGTTCCACGGCCAGCCAGGAGCTTTATCGTGGCTGGCAAAGATGGACGTGTCAATCAGCACATTGCCATCAATTTTCTGCACGCCAGATTTTTTCAGTACCGCAACCATATTGCGGATATCCTGGCGCTTAAAGGTCGGATCGCCGCCAAAACGGGCGATAAGATCGCCTTTCAGTTCGCCACCCTCGACGTTACCTTTGGTCTCGAGTGTGGTAGTAAAACGGAAGTCAGGACCGAGCTGGAGCAAGGCGGCGAGGGCAGTGATCACCTTTTGGGTACTGGCAGGCAGCGCCATCTGTTGACTGTGATAGTCAATCTCGGGAGCCTGTGCGCCAACCTTCTGCACCATCAGGGCAAGGTTCGCGCCTGCGGGGAGCTGATTAATGTACTCATCAACATTCGCGGCCTGGGCAGTGAACGTTAAACTGGTAGTCAATCCGATGATAAATCTGGAAAATCGCATAATCTCGCGCTAACAACCCGAAAACAAACCGTCATACTACGGTGCATAGCACTGCAAAGTAAACGATGACCCATAGTGAACTTCGCGGTAAAATGCATATCAAATTGAAAAATTGCTGCTGACCTGGGGCATTGCTCCCGGGTCGGTTTTCTTTTTGCTTCTTGCCCGCTTAGGGGGGCAGGAGCAGGGAACACTGCTCCCAACAGGAATGTTTAAGAGGTATAACAAATGCAAGCTATTCCGATGACCTTACGTGGTGCCGAAAAACTGCGCGAAGAGCTGGATTTCCTGAAATCCGTGCGTCGTCCTGAAATCATCGCCGCTATCGCGGATGCGCGCGAGCATGGCGACCTGAAAGAGAACGCTGAATACCACGCCGCGCGTGAGCAGCAGGGTTTCTGTGAAGGGCGTATTAAAGATATCGAGGCAAAACTGTCCAATGCACAGGTCATTGATATCACCAAAATGCCTAACAACGGGCGTGTGATCTTTGGTTCTACCGTGACCGTGCTGAACCTGGACAACGACGAAGAGCAGACCTATCGCATCGTGGGTGATGATGAAGCAGACTTCAAACAGAACCTGATTTCAGTGAACTCTCCGATTGCTCGCGGCCTGATTGGCAAAGAGCAGGACGAAGTTGTCACCATCCGCACTCCTGGCGGTGAAGTGGAATACGAAATTATTAAGGTTGAATACCTGTAATTCGCTTCTCTACTAAGATGTTGATACATTGTAAAGAAAAGAAAAAGGCCGCATAGCGGCCTTTTATCAACTCAAGGAGCATGGCATTTTGCTCGCCTGCTGACAGAAATCCCTCGTTTCACACAGAAAATGTGTTTAATTCAGGATATCCTTAGCGTGGCAGCGAGATTTTACGCTCTTTAGATGGGCGGTAGAGCACCAGCGTTTTACCGATGACCTGTACATTACAGGCGCCGGTTTCGCGCACGATGGCTTCCACGATCAGGTTTTTAGTGTCTCTGTCTTCAGAGGCGATTTTCACCTTGATCAGCTCGTGGTGTTCCAGCGCTTGTTCAATCTCGGCAAGCACCCCTTCGGTCAAACCATTGTTGCCAAGCATCACTACAGGCTTGAGCGGATGTGCCAGACCTTTAAGGTGCTGTTTTTGTTTAGTACTCAGATTCATCGTATATTTTTGCTTACGTTGGGATTGAAAACGGTTCATTCTACCGCCATCTCCCTTATATCGCCAAATAGCTGCGTAGAAATTTACGTCACAGGCAGGTAACGATGAACCAGGACGGAAATGTTAAATGACAGGTAAAAAGCGTTCTGCCAGCTCCAGCCGCTGGCTTCAGGAACACTTTAGCGATAAATATGTTCAACAGGCACAGAAAAAGGGGTTGCGTTCCCGTGCCTGGTTTAAACTTGATGAAATACAGCAAAGTGACAAACTTTTTAAGCCGGGGATGACGGTTGTAGACCTCGGTGCGGCACCTGGCGGATGGTCCCAGTATGCGGTAACGCAGATCGGCGGAACGGGCCGAATCATCGCGTGCGATCTTTTACCAATGGATCCCATCGTCGGTGTCGACTTCCTTCAGGGCGACTTTCGTGATGAATTAGTGCTGAAAGCGTTACTTGATCGTGTAGGTGACAGTAAGGTCCAGGTTGTCATGTCAGATATGGCACCAAATATGTGCGGAACACCGGCGGTGGATATCCCCCGTGCCATGTATCTGGTGGAGCTAGCGTTAGAAATGTGTCGTGATGTACTAGCGCCTGGTGGTAGTTTTGTTGTGAAGGTGTTTCAGGGCGAAGGTTTCGAGGAGTATCTTAAGGAAATTCGCTCCCTGTTTGCGAAGGTTAAAGTTCGTAAGCCGGACTCTTCCCGGGCCCGTTCCCGAGAAGTGTATATTGTAGCGACCGGGCGAAAATGATAACCGGTAGATTTCAGGCGAAAGTTTGAATGAAACTGGATATAGAGTATCCTGACGCTGTTTTTAACACAGTTGTAATATGAGGTTAATCCCTTGAGTGACATGGCGAAAAACCTAATACTCTGGCTGGTCATTGCCGTTGTGCTGATGTCAGTATTCCAGAGCTTTGGGCCCAGCGAGTCGAATGGCCGCAAGGTGGATTATTCTACCTTCCTGCAGGAGGTCAATCAGGACCAGGTTCGCGAAGCGCGTATCAACGGACGTGAGATCAACGTTACCAAGAAAGATAGTAACCGTTACACGACTTACATCCCGGTGAACGATCCTAAGCTGCTTGATAACCTTCTGACCAAAAACGTCAAGGTGGTAGGTGAGCCGCCAGAAGAACCAAGCCTGCTGGCTTCTATCTTCATTTCCTGGTTCCCGATGCTGCTTCTTATCGGCGTCTGGATCTTCTTTATGCGCCAGATGCAGGGCGGCGGTGGCAAAGGTGCCATGTCGTTCGGTAAGAGCAAGGCGCGTATGCTAACGGAAGACCAGATCAAGACCACGTTCGCTGACGTCGCCGGTTGTGACGAAGCGAAAGAAGAGGTCGGTGAACTGGTTGAATACCTGCGTGAACCGAGCCGTTTCCAGAAGCTGGGCGGTAAGATCCCGAAAGGGGTGCTGATGGTTGGCCCTCCGGGTACCGGTAAAACCCTGCTGGCGAAAGCCATCGCGGGCGAAGCGAAGGTGCCGTTCTTTACTATTTCAGGTTCTGACTTCGTCGAAATGTTCGTGGGTGTTGGTGCATCTCGTGTGCGTGACATGTTCGAGCAGGCCAAGAAGGCAGCACCGTGCATTATCTTCATCGATGAAATCGACGCCGTAGGCCGCCAGCGTGGCGCAGGTCTGGGCGGTGGTCACGATGAACGTGAACAGACGCTGAACCAGATGCTGGTTGAGATGGACGGCTTCGAAGGTAACGAAGGTATCATCGTTATCGCGGCGACTAACCGTCCGGACGTACTTGACCCTGCGCTGCTGCGTCCAGGCCGTTTCGACCGTCAGGTTGTTGTGGGTCTGCCGGACGTTCGCGGTCGTGAACAGATTCTGAAAGTTCACATGCGTCGCGTGCCGCTGGCGCCAGATATCGATGCGGCAATCATTGCGCGCGGTACTCCAGGCTTCTCCGGTGCGGACCTGGCTAACCTGGTCAACGAAGCTGCTCTGTTTGCCGCTCGCGGTAACAAGCGCGTCGTATCGATGGTGGAATTTGAGAAAGCGAAAGACAAAATCATGATGGGTGCGGAACGTCGCTCCATGGTGATGACGGAAGCGCAGAAAGAGTCCACGGCATACCACGAAGCGGGTCATGCGATTATTGGTCGCCTCGTGCCGGAACACGACCCGGTGCATAAAGTGACGATTATTCCGCGCGGTCGTGCGCTGGGTGTGACCTTTTTCCTGCCTGAAGGCGACGCGATCAGCGCCAGCCGTCAGAAACTGGAAAGCCAGATTTCTACCCTCTACGGTGGTCGTCTGGCAGAAGAGATTATCTACGGTGTGGAACATGTTTCTACCGGTGCGTCCAACGACATTAAAGTGGCGACAAACCTGGCGCGTAACATGGTGACTCAGTGGGGCTTCTCCGACAAACTCGGTCCGCTGCTGTACGCAGAGGAAGAGGGTGAAGTATTCCTGGGCCGTTCTGTGGCTAAAGCGAAACATATGTCCGATGAGACGGCACGTATCATCGACCAGGAAGTTAAATCTCTGGTAGAACGTAACTATGCGCGTGCGCGCCAGATCCTGAACGACAATATGGACATCCTGCATTCGATGAAAGATGCGCTCATGAAATATGAGACCATCGATGCACCGCAGATTGACGACCTGATGGCGCGCCGCGAAGTACGTCCGCCAGCAGGCTGGGAAGACCCAGGCGCTTCCAATAATTCTGACAACAATGGCACCCCGCGTGCGCCGCGTCCGGTTGATGAACCGCGTACGCCAAATCCGGGCAACACCATGTCAGAACAGTTGGGCGATAAGTAAGCCACTGCTGTTGAAGCGTTTGTCTGTACCTCAAACCCTGGAGCTTGCTCCGGGGTTTTTCATTTCTGTTTAACGATATAGATACCAGGGATTTCGCCATGAAATTATTCGCTCAGGACTCGCATCTCGATCTTTCACATCCCCACGTGATGGGGATCCTGAATGTTACCCCTGACTCCTTCTCTGACGGCGGTGCGCATAACACGCTTATCGAGGCGGTTAAGCACGCGAATTTAATGATTAATGCGGGTGCCACCATCATTGACGTTGGCGGCGAATCGACGCGTCCAGGCGCGGCGGACGTGTCTGTGGAAGAAGAGCTGGCGCGCGTGGTGCCGGTCGTTGAAGCAATCGCACAGCGGTTTGAAGTGTGGATCTCCGTTGACACCTCCAAACCGGAGGTGATCCGTGAAGTGGCGAGAGTAGGCGCTCACATTATCAATGATATCCGTTCACTTACCGAACCGGGAGCGATTGAGGCGGCTGCGGATACGGGGCTGCCGGTTTGCCTGATGCATATGCAGGGCCAACCGAAAACTATGCAGGACGCGCCGAAGTATGACGATGTCTTTGCCGACGTAAATCGCTTCTTTATTGAGCATATCAAACGCTGTGAACGTGCAGGTATCCCAAAAGAGAAATTGCTGCTCGACCCGGGGTTCGGTTTCGGTAAAAATCTCTCACACAATTATGCGTTGCTTGCGCGCTTATCGGAATTCCATCATTTTGACCTGCCGTTACTGGTAGGGATGTCAAGAAAGTCGATGATTGGGCAGTTGCTGAACGTGGGGCCGAGCGAACGCCTGAGCGGCAGCCTGGCCTGCGCGGTGATTGCGGCGATGCAGGGCGCGCACATTATTCGTGTCCATGACGTTAAAGAAACAGTAGAAGCCATGCGTGTGGTGGAAGCCACACTGGCAGCGAAGGAAAACAAACGCTATGAGTAATCGTAAATATTTTGGTACCGATGGTATCCGTGGGCGCGTAGGCGATGCTCCCATCACCCCTGATTTTGTCCTGAAGCTCGGCTGGGCTGCTGGTAAAGTGCTTGCGCGTCATGGCTCACGTAAAATTATCATCGGTAAAGACACCCGTATTTCGGGCTATATGCTGGAGTCCGCGCTGGAAGCGGGGCTGGCGGCTGCGGGACTGTCCGCCTCCTTTACGGGCCCAATGCCAACGCCTGCGGTCGCGTATCTGACGCGCACCTTCCGTGCGGAAGCGGGAATTGTCATTTCAGCTTCTCACAACCCGTTCTACGACAACGGCATTAAATTCTTCTCCATTGATGGCACCAAGCTGCCGGATGACGTGGAAGAAGCTATTGAAGCTGAGATGGAAAAAGAGATTACCTGTGTTGATTCCGCAGAGCTGGGTAAAGCGAACCGCATCGTTGATGCGGCGGGTCGCTATATCGAATTCTGTAAAGGTACCTTCCCGAATGAGCTGAGCCTGGCCCACCTCAAAATTGTGGTGGACTGTGCGAATGGCGCGACCTATCACATCGCCCCGAATGTCTTCCGCGAACTGGGTGCGAAAGTAATCACCATTGGCTGCGAGCCGGATGGTCTGAACATTAATGAGCAGGTGGGGGCAACTGACGTTCGTGCCCTGCAGGCGCGTGTTCTGGCAGAAAAAGCCGATCTGGGTATTGCGCTGGACGGCGACGGTGACCGCGTGATCATGGTTGACCACGAAGGTAATAAGGTCGACGGCGATCAGATCCTCTACATCATTGCCCGTGAAGGCCTGCGTCAGGGCCAGCTGCGCGGCGGTGCGGTGGGCACGCTGATGAGTAACATGGGCCTGGAACTGGCCCTGAAACAGCTCGGTATTCCGTTTGTCCGCGCGAAGGTGGGTGACCGCTATGTGCTGGAAAAACTGCAGGAGAAGGGCTGGCGTATCGGTGCAGAAAACTCGGGTCACGTGATCCTGCTCGACAAAACCACCACCGGTGACGGTATCGTGGCCGCGCTGCAGGTGGTTGCCGCTATGGCGCGCAACCATATGAGCCTGCACGATCTGTGCAGCGGCATGAAAATGTTCCCACAGATCCTGGTAAACGTACGTTTCACTGCCGGCAAAGGCGATCCGCTGGAAAATGAGAACGTCAAAGCGGTGATGGCTGACGTTGAAGCGGCCCTCGGCAATCGTGGACGCGTGCTGCTGCGTAAGTCCGGTACTGAACCGCTGATCCGCGTGATGGTGGAAGGTGAAGACGAAGCGCAGGTAACCGAATTTGCGCACCGTATTGCGGATGCTGTAAAAGCTGCATAATCTTGCACGCTAAATGTTTAAAAAGGCGGCGTTTGCCGCCTTTGTTTTAAGCAATTAATGGCTTTTTGCTGTTTTTTTCCGCAGTTGATACAATGCGTCGAAAATGCCCTTGCGAAGGTGATTCGCTTTGGTTAGTATTCACACCCGCTTCAGTGGGAAACAGAAATCCTGCTAATTGGTCGAAGCATTGGTATGCGGCAAATCCGCAAGGAACAGGTTGATTATGTACGAAGCTCTTTTAGTTGTTTTCCTTATTGTAGCCATCGCTCTCGTAGCGCTGATTATGCTGCAGCAAGGTAAAGGCGCTGATATGGGAGCCTCCTTCGGAGCAGGCGCTTCCGGTACGCTGTTCGGTTCAAGTGGTTCTGCGAACTTCATGACCCGCACTACGGCGATTCTGGCTACGCTGTTCTTCATCATCAGCCTGGTGCTTGGCAATATCAACAGCAACAAGACCAGCAAAGGAAGCGAGTGGGAAAATCTGAGCGCGCCAGCGAAAACTGAGCAGACTCAGCCAGCTGCACCGGCTAAGCCAACCAGCGATATCCCGCACTAAGTATTCTGTACCGAGGTGGTGGAATTGGTAGACACGCTACCTTGAGGTGGTAGTGCCCTAACGGGCTTGTGGGTTCGAGTCCCATCCTCGGTACCAATATTCCAGAAAAAAGACGTCGAAAGACGTCTTTTTTTTCGTCTGCATATTCTGAGGTGTGGTTTTGTAGGCCCGGTGGCGCTGCGCTTACCCGCCCTAAGAAAGTCCAAATAAAAAAGGCGTCCCCAGGACGCCTTTTGCATGCTACATCAGCGATTACTTCTTATCGCTATGCTCCAGGTTTTCAACCTGAGGCAGGCCGTTACCGGAATTCGCGGAGAGCAGGCCATTCTCAACATAGTTGAACAGCTTCTCGCGGGTATCGGTAATGTCCAGATTACGCATGGTCAGCTGACCAATACGATCGTCCGGTGAGAACACGGATTCACCTTTCTCCATGGTCAGACGCTCTGCTTTATAGGTCAGGTTGTCAGACACCGTATTCAGAATGGAGTAGTCGTTACCGCGACGCAGTTCCAGGGTCACCTCACCGGTGATCGCGCTTGCCACCCAACGCTGCAGCGCATCACGCAGCATCAGCGCCTGTGGATCGAACCAGCGGCCCTGATACAGCAGTTTGCCCAGCTGACGGCCATGAGAGTGATACTGCTCAATGGTGTCTTCGTTGTGAATACCGGTCAGCAGACGCTCGTAAGCGATGTGCAGCAACGCCATTCCCGGGGCTTCATAGATGCCACGGCTTTTCGCTTCGATGATACGGTTTTCAATCTGATCGCTCATGCCCAGGCCGTGACGACCGCCAATCCGGTTAGCTTCCAGCATCAGCTCAACATCGTCTGAGAAGGTTTTACCGTTCAGCGCTACCGGATGGCCGCGTTCGAAACGTACGGTAACTTCTTCAGCCTGGATTTTGACGTTCTCGTCCCAGAACTTCACGCCCATGATCGGGTTAACGATCTTCACGCTGGAGTTCAGGAATTCCAGGTCTTTCGCTTCGTGCGTCGCACCCAGCATGTTGGAGTCGGTGGAGTAGGCTTTCTCGACTGACATCTTATAGTCAAAGCCGCAGGCAATCATAAACTCGGACATCTCATGACGACCACCCAGCTCGTCGATGAAGTCGGTATCCAGCCACGGTTTGTAGATCTGCAGTTCGGCGTTGGTCAGCAGGCCATAACGATAGAAACGTTCAATATCGTTTCCTTTATAGGTGCTGCCGTCACCCCAGATGTTGACGCCGTCTTCTTTCATCGCCGCAACCAGCATGGTGCCGGTAACCGCGCGGCCCAGCGGAGTGGTGTTGAAATAGGTCAGACCGCCGGTTGTGTTATGGAATGCACCACACTGAATAGCTGCGATACCTTCCGCGACCAGTTGCTTACGGCAGTCAATCAGGCGCGCGTTCTCTGCACCATACTCTTTAGCGCGACGAGGAATGGCATCATAGTCGTCCTCATCCGGCTGACCCAGGTTCGCAGTATAAGCATACGGAACCGCTCCCTTCTGGCGCATCCACAGCAGTGCAGCGCTGGTATCCAGGCCGCCTGAGAAAGCGATGCCAATACGTTGTCCTACCGGAAGATGCTTGAGAATCGTCGTCATAGAATAAAACCCTGCTTGATTGACTGATTAGAGACCGCTTTCGCTCTCTTGTGCATTTTTATGCAAAATAAGTGAGTATTCATTTAATCATCTTTTGGCGAATACCGGAAGAGACTCGTGCGTTTTTTGTAAAAATTTTAGTCCGATCGATCTGGCGGAAGTCGCCTTGACAGGTGGGGTCAACTATCAATATACTAAACGCCGATTTTACGTCCCGTCTTCGGTACCAAATCCCAGCATTATTTGCAAATTCTGTCCAAAACGCGTAGAATTTGCCACGTTTCAGGCGCGGGGTGGAGCAGCCTGGTAGCTCGTCGGGCTCATAACCCGAAGGTCGTCGGTTCAAATCCGGCCCCCGCAACCACTTTCCCATAAAGTTCTTTTTCAAATATACTGTGAAGACTTAGAGCCTTCGTAGCTGGATTTGAAAAAATTCTTTAGGAAAGTGCTCCAGGCCACAGTTGTGGCTATAGGGTTCAGTTATCTAAAGCCCCGATTTATCGGGGTTTTTTGTTATCTGACTACAGAATAACTGGGCTTTACGCCCTTTTTTTATGTCTTGGGGGTGGGCTTGTCCACATTAGAGCAAAAATTAACAGAGATGATTACTGCACCGGTCGAAGCACTGGGCTACGAACTGGTCGGCATCGAATTCGTTCGCGGCCGTACATCGACGCTGCGCATCTATATTGATAGTGAAGATGGCATCAATGTTGATGATTGTGCTGATGTCAGCCACCAGGTGAGTGCGGTTCTTGATGTTGAAGACCCAATTACCGTTGCGTACAACCTGGAAGTTTCCTCACCTGGCCTCGATCGCCCGATGTTCACGGCCGAGCACTATGTGCGCTTTACCGGTGAAGAAGTGGCTCTCGTTCTGCGTATGGCCGTACAGAACCGCCGTAAATGGCAGGGAATTATCAAAGCCGTTGATGGTGAAATGATCACGGTGACAGTCGAAGGCAAAGATGAAGTGTTCGCGCTGAGTAATATCCAGAAGGCGAACCTGGTTCCCCACTTTTAACAGTCTGGATTGAGGTGAAAAGCCCGCGATGAACAAAGAAATTTTGGCTGTTGTTGAAGCCGTCTCCAATGAGAAATCACTGCCGCGTGAGAAGATTTTCGAAGCGCTGGAAAGTGCACTGGCTACAGCAACCAAGAAAAAATACGAACAAGAGATCGATGTTCGCGTAGAAATCGATCGTAAAAGCGGTGACTTCGATACATTCCGTCGTTGGGTAATCGTTGAAGAAGTGACCCAGCCGACCAAAGAGATCACGCTGGAAGCCGCCCGTTTCGAAGACGAAAGTCTGAACGTGGGTGACTACGTTGAAGATCAGATTGAATCTGTGACCTTCGACCGTATCACCACCCAGACCGCTAAACAGGTTATCGTGCAGAAAGTGCGCGAAGCCGAGCGCGCGCTGGTTGTCGATCAGTTCCGCGATCAGGAAGGCGAGATCATCACCGGTGTGGTGAAGAAAGTGAACCGCGACAACATCTCCCTGGAGATCAAATCCGAAGGGTTGCCGGGTAACGCTGAAGCCGTGATCCTGCGTGAAGATATGCTGCCGCGTGAAAACTTCCGTCCAGGCGACCGTATTCGCGGTGTTCTGTACGCCGTTCGCCCTGAAGCGCGTGGTGCACAGCTCTTCGTGACCCGTTCTAAACCAGAAATGCTGGTAGAACTGTTCCGTATTGAAGTACCGGAAATCGGTGAAGAAGTTATTGAGATTAAAGCGGCGGCTCGCGATCCGGGCTCCCGTGCGAAAATTGCGGTGAAAACCAACGACAAGCGTATCGACCCGGTCGGTGCTTGCGTCGGTATGCGCGGTGCGCGCGTCCAGGCTGTTTCTACTGAGCTGGGCGGTGAACGAATTGATATCGTTCTGTGGGATGACAACCCGGCGCAGTTCGTGATCAACGCAATGGCTCCAGCTGATGTGGCGTCTATCGTTGTTGACGAAGACAAACACACCATGGATATCGCTGTAGAAGCGGGCAACCTGGCGCAGGCAATCGGCCGTAACGGTCAGAACGTACGCCTGGCGTCACAGCTGAGCGGCTGGGAACTCAACGTCATGACCGTTGATGACCTGCAGGCTAAGCATCAGGCTGAAGCCCATGCGGCGATCGATACCTTCACCAAATACCTGGATATTGACGAAGATTTCGCCACTGTTCTGGTAGAAGAAGGATTCTCTACGCTGGAAGAACTGGCCTATGTGCCAATGAAAGAGCTGCTGGAAATTGACGGTCTGGATGAACCAACCGTTGAAGCCCTGCGTGAACGCGCTAAAAACGCACTGACCACCCTGGCACTGGCTCAGGAAGAAAGCCTTGGCGATAAGAAGCCGGCTGATGACCTGCTGAATCTGGAAGGTCTTGATCGTGCGATTGCGTTCAAGCTGGCTGCCCGTGGTGTTTGTACGCTGGAAGATCTCGCTGAGCAAGGCGTTGATGACCTGGCTGATATCGAAGGTTTAACCGACGAGAAAGCCGGCGAGCTCATCATGGCCGCACGTAATATTTGCTGGTTCGGCGACGAAGCGTAATAAACTGTAGCAGGAAGGAACAGCATGACTGATGTAACTGTAAAATCGCTGGCTGCTGAGATTCAGACCTCCGTGGACCGCCTGGTACAGCAATTTGCTGATGCAGGGATCCCGAAGTCCGCTGATGACTCGGTGACCGCGCAAGAAAAACAAACCTTGTTAACGCACCTGAACCGTGAACACGGTTCTACGCCTGACAAGTTAACGCTGCAGCGCAAAACGCGTAGCACGTTAAACATCCCTGGTACCGGTGGTAAAAGCAAATCGGTACAAATTGAAGTCCGCAAGACGCGCACCTTTGTAAAACGTGATCCGCAAGAGGCAGAACGCCTTGCCGCGGAAGAGCAGGCACAGCGTGAAGCGGAAGAACAAGCTCAGCGTGAGGCGGAAGCAGCCGCCAAACGTGAAGCAGAATTAAAAGCTGAACGTGAGGCCGCAGAAAAAGCGAAACGCGACGCAAGTGATAAAGTGAAGCGTGACGCTGCGGAAAAAGACAAAGTGAGCAATCAACAGACAGACGAAATGACCAAAACCGCCCAGGCTGAAAAAGCCCGCCGTGAAAATGAAGCTGCCGAGCTGAAGCGTAAAGCGGAAGAAGAAGCCCGCCGTAAGCTGGAAGAAGAAGCTCGCCGCGTCGCCGAAGAAGCGCGTCGTATGGCTGAAGAAAATGAGAAGAACGGTGTTGATACCGTTGAGCAGTCTGAAGACACCAGCGACTATCACGTGACCACTTCTCAGCACGCGCGTCAGGCTGAAGATGATAACGATCGTGAAGTTGAAGGCGGTCGTGGCCGTGGTCGTAATGCAAAAGCAGCGCGTCCGGCGAAAAAAGGCAACAAGCACGCTGAATCTAAAGCTGACCGTGAAGAAGCACGCGCGGCTGTTCGCGGTGGTAAAGGCGGCAAGCGTAAAGGTTCCGCTCTGCAGCAGGGCTTCCAGAAGCCAGCTCAGGCCGTTAACCGTGACGTTGTGATCGGCGAAACCATTACCGTTGGCGAACTGGCGAACAAGATGGCGGTTAAAGGCTCTCAGGTCATCAAAGCGATGATGAAGCTGGGCGCTATGGCAACCATCAACCAGGTGATCGATCAGGAAACTGCACAGCTGGTTGCGGAAGAAATGGGTCACAAAGTTATCCTGCGTCGTGAAAACGAGCTGGAAGAAGCGGTAATGAGCGACCGTGACACAGGTGCTGCGGCAGAACCGCGCGCACCGGTAGTGACCATCATGGGTCACGTTGACCACGGTAAAACTTCTCTGCTTGACTACATTCGCTCTACCAAGGTTGCCTCTGGCGAAGCGGGTGGTATTACCCAGCACATCGGTGCATACCACGTAGAAACTGACAACGGTATGATCACTTTCCTGGATACCCCGGGTCACGCCGCGTTTACCTCAATGCGTGCTCGTGGTGCTCAGGCGACGGATATCGTTGTTCTGGTTGTTGCTGCAGACGACGGCGTCATGCCGCAGACCATCGAAGCTATCCAGCACGCGAAAGCAGCGGGTGTGCCGGTTGTGGTTGCAGTGAACAAGATCGATAAGCCAGAAGCGGATCCCGATCGTGTTAAAAACGAACTTTCCCAGTACGGTATTCTGCCGGAAGAGTGGGGCGGCGAAAGCCAGTTCGTACACGTGTCTGCGAAAGCGGGTACCGGTATCGACGAACTGCTGGACGCGATCCTGCTGCAGGCCGAAGTTCTGGAGCTGAAAGCCATCCGTAACGGTATGGCGAGCGGTGCGGTTATCGAATCCTTCCTGGATAAAGGACGTGGCCCGGTTGCTACCGTTCTGGTTCGCGAAGGTACGCTGCATAAAGGCGATATCGTTCTGTGCGGTTTCGAATACGGCCGCGTTCGTGCGATGCGTAACGAACTGGGTCAGGAAGTGCTGGAAGCAGGTCCGTCCATTCCAGTTGAAATCCTGGGTCTGTCCGGTGTTCCGGCTGCTGGTGACGAAGTGACCGTGGTGCGTGACGAGAAGAAAGCGCGTGAAGTGGCACTGTATCGTCAGGGCAAATTCCGTGAAGTTAAACTGGCTCGTCAGCAGAAATCTAAACTCGAGAACATGTTTGCCAACATGACCGATGGCGAAGTTCACGAAGTGAACATCGTTCTGAAAGCCGACGTTCAGGGTTCTGTGGAAGCGATCTCCGACTCCTTGCTGAAACTGTCTACCGACGAAGTGAAAGTGAAGATCATCGGTTCTGGCGTAGGTGGTATCACCGAAACCGACGCGACCCTGGCTGCTGCGTCCAACGCTATCCTGGTTGGTTTCAACGTTCGTGCGGATGCGTCTGCGCGTAAAGTGATTGAAGCCGAAAGCCTGGATCTGCGTTACTACTCCGTCATCTATAACCTGATCGACGAAGTGAAAGCAGCGATGAGCGGCATGCTGTCTCCTGAGCTGAAACAGCAGATCATCGGTCTGGCTGAAGTACGTGACGTGTTCAAATCACCGAAATTCGGTGCAATCGCGGGCTGTATGGTTACCGAAGGTAACATCAAGCGTCACAACCCAATCCGCGTACTGCGTGACAACGTGGTTATCTACGAAGGCGAGCTGGAATCCCTGCGCCGCTTCAAAGATGACGTTAACGAAGTCCGTAACGGCATGGAATGTGGTATCGGCGTGAAGAACTACAACGACGTTCGCGTTGGCGATATGATCGAAGTGTTCGAGATCATCGAAATTCAGCGTACCATCGCTTAATTTTCGATTGTAAGCCGGGATCGCCTCGCGCCACCCGGCAATAATTTCAAAAAGGGGCTTTAGCCCCTTTTTTGTCTGGAGAATTTATTATGGCGAAAGAATTTGGTCGCCCTCAGCGCGTAGCGCAGGAAATGCAGAAAGAGATCGCGCTCATTCTGCAACGTGAAATCAAAGACCCGCGCGTCGGCATGATGACCACCGTTTCCGGTGTCGAAATGTCCCGCGATTTGGCCTATGCAAAAGTGTTCGTTACTTTCCTGAACGATCAGGACGAAGCGGCAGTGAAAAACGGCATTAAAGCGCTGCAGGAAGCGTCTGGTTTCATCCGCTCTCTGCTCGGCAAGGCGATGCGCCTGCGTATCGTGCCTGAACTGACCTTCTTCTACGACAACTCGCTGGTTGAAGGTATGCGTATGTCCAACCTGGTGACCAGCGTGGTTAAACATGACGATGAGCGTCGTGTTAACCCGGCGGACGACAGCAAGGAGGACTGATGAGTCGTCCTCGTCGTCGTGGTCGCGACGTGCATGGTGTGCTGCTGCTGGATAAACCCCAGGGCGCTTCCAGCAACGACGTGCTGCAAAAAGTTAAGCGTATTTATAACGCCAACCGTGCGGGCCACACCGGCGCGCTCGATCCGCTGGCAACCGGCATGCTGCCGGTCTGCCTGGGAGAGGCGACAAAGTTTTCCCAGTACCTGCTCGACTCCGATAAGCGTTACCGCGTTATCGCTAAGCTGGGCCAGCGCACGGATACCTCCGACGCGGATGGTCAGGTGGTGGAAGAGCGCCCGGTGACGTTCAGCGCGGAACAGCTTGATGCTGCGCTGGAGAGTTTCCGTGGTGACACGATGCAGGTGCCGTCGATGTATTCGGCGCTGAAGTATCAGGGAAAAAAACTCTACGAATATGCGCGCCAGGGCATTGAAGTCCCGCGTGAAGCCCGTCCGATTACCGTGTATGAGCTGCTGTTTATTCGCCACGAAGGTGATGAGCTGGAGCTGGAAGTACACTGTTCGAAAGGGACCTATATTCGCACCATCATTGACGACCTCGGTGAAAAGCTGGGCTGCGGCGCGCATGTGATTTACCTGCGCCGTCTGGCGGTGAGCAAGTATCCGGTGGAGCGGATGGTGACCCTGGAACATCTGCGCGAGCTGTTAGAACAGGCGGAAGCGCAGGGGATCGCGCCGGCAGATTTGCTGGATCCACTGCTAATGCCGATGGACAGTCCGGCAGCGGACTTCCCGGTCGTTAATCTTCCTTTAACATCGTCCGTTTACTTTAAGAACGGCAACCCGGTTCGTACGGCGGAAGCACCGCTGGAAGGCCTGGTACGTGTGACCGAAGGTGACGAAGGGAAATTCATCGGTATGGGCGAAATGGATGGCGAAGGGCGCGTTGCGCCGCGTCGTCTGGTCGTCGAATATCCGGTCGACGCGTGACGGTGATAACGGCTCACCTTGCGATAAGCAGGGGAGACGAGTAGAATATCGCCGCTTAACGCCTGGTAAATTGTTTAACAATCTGCGGGGCGTACATGGGATCGCTGAATTAGAGATCGGCATCCTTACATTCTTTATACTTTGGAGTTTGAAAATGTCTCTAAGCGTTGAAGCTAAAGCTAAAATCGTTTCTGAGTTTGGTCGTGGTACTAACGACAGCGGTTCTACCGAAGTTCAGGTTGCACTGCTGACTGCACAGATTAACCACCTGCAGGGTCACTTTGCAGAGCACAAAAAAGATCACCACAGCCGTCGTGGTCTGCTGCGTATGGTTTCTCAGCGTCGTAAACTGCTCGACTACCTGAAACGTAAAGATGTTGCACGCTACACCGCGCTGATCGAGCGTCTGGGTCTGCGTCGCTAATTCTTGCGAGTTTCAGAAAAGGGGGCCTGATGGCCCCTTTTTTCAACCAGACGGCAGCAATTCACTGGAAACTATTGTATTGTTGCTATAAATGATCTTCATTGCAGAGGTTCGCGCGGCTAATGAGAGGCTTCACCCATGGGGGTGTTGGTTGTCATTAGTCGCGAGGATGCGAAGAAGGTCGGGTTAAAACGACAGCACACCGGTGGTGTGCTTTCAAACATTTAAGAAAGGACAGAACTTTGCTGAATCCGATCGTTCGTAAATTCCAGTATGGTCAACATACCGTCACGCTGGAAACCGGCATGATGGCTCGTCAGGCTACTGCTGCCGTTATGGTAAGCATGGATGACACTGCGGTATTCGTTACCGTGGTTGGCCAGAAAAAAGCTAAACCAGGTCAGGACTTCTTCCCCCTGACCGTTAACTACCAGGAGCGTACCTACGCTGCCGGTAAAATCCCGGGTGGCTTCTTCCGTCGTGAAGGCCGTCCAAGCGAAGGCGAAACCCTGATCGCGCGTCTGATTGACCGCCCGGTTCGTCCGCTGTTCCCGGAAGGCTTCGTTAACGAAGTACAGGTTATCGCGACCGTTGTTTCCGTTAACCCACAGGTTAACCCAGACATTGTTGCCATGATTGGCGCATCCGCTGCCCTGTCACTGTCTGGTATTCCATTCAATGGCCCAATCGGTGCCGCGCGCGTTGGCTACATCAACGACCAGTACGTGTTGAACCCAACTCAGGAAGAGCTGAAAGAAAGTAAGCTGGACCTGGTTGTTGCGGGTACTGAAGCAGCTGTGCTGATGGTTGAATCCGAAGCTGAACTGCTGAGCGAAGACCAGATGCTGGGTGCTGTGGTCTTCGGCCATGACCAGCAGCAGATCGTTATCCAGAACATCAACGATCTGGTGAAAGAAGCCGGTAAACCACGTTGGGACTGGCAGCCAGAAGCGGCAAACGACGCGCTGAACGCACGCGTTGCAGCTCTGGCAGAATCTCGTCTGAGCGATGCGTACCGCATCACTGACAAGCAGGAGCGTTACGCTCAGGTTGACGTGATCAAATCTGAAGTAACCGCGACCCTGGTTGCCGAAGACGAAACGCTGGACGCTAACGAAATTGGCGAAATCCTGCACGCAATCGAGAAAAACGTTGTTCGTAGCCGCGTTCTGGCAGGCGAGCCGCGTATCGATGGCCGTGAAAAAGACATGATCCGTGGACTGGACGTGCGTACTGGCGTTCTGCCACGTACTCACGGTTCCGCGCTGTTCACCCGTGGCGAAACGCAGGCGCTGGTTACCGCGACCCTGGGTACGGCACGTGACGCACAGATCATCGACGAACTGATGGGCGAGCGCACTGACAGCTTCCTGTTCCACTACAACTTCCCTCCGTACTCCGTAGGCGAAACCGGTATGGTTGGCTCGCCGAAGCGTCGTGAAATTGGTCACGGTCGTCTGGCGAAGCGCGGCGTGCTGGCAGTAATGCCAGAAGCAGACAAATTCCCGTACACCGTACGTGTGGTGTCTGAAATCACCGAATCCAACGGTTCCTCTTCCATGGCTTCCGTATGTGGTGCTTCTCTGGCGCTGATGGATGCAGGCGTGCCAATCAAAGCCGCCGTTGCGGGTATCGCAATGGGCCTGGTGAAAGAAGGCGACAACTTCGTTGTTCTGTCTGACATTCTGGGTGACGAAGACCACCTGGGTGATATGGACTTCAAAGTGGCGGGTTCCCGCGACGGTATCTCTGCGCTGCAGATGGATATCAAAATTGAAGGTATCACCAAAGAGATCATGCAGGTTGCTCTGAACCAGGCTAAAGGTGCGCGTCTGCACATCCTGGGCGTGATGGAACAGGCGATTAACGCGCCGCGTGGCGACATTTCTCAGTTCGCTCCACGTATCCACACCATCAAGATCAATCCAGACAAGATCAAAGATGTTATCGGTAAGGGCGGTTCCGTAATCCGTGCGCTGACCGAAGAGACTGGCACCACCATCGAAATCGAAGATGACGGTACTGTGAAGATCGCAGCAACCGACGGCGAGAAAGCGAAATTCGCGATCCGTCGCATCGAAGAAATCACTGCAGAGATCGAAGTGGGCCGCGTCTACGCAGGTAAAGTGACCCGTATCGTTGACTTTGGCGCGTTCGTTGCCATCGGTGGCGGTAAAGAAGGTCTGGTTCACATTTCTCAGATCGCTGACAAGCGCGTTGAGAAAGTGACCGATTACCTGCAGATGGGTCAGGAAGTCCCGGTGAAAGTTCTGGAAGTTGATCGCCAGGGCCGTATCCGTCTGAGCATTAAAGAAGCAACCGAGCAGTCTCAGCCAGCTGCTGCGCCAGAAGCACAGGCAGCAGAACAGCAAGGCGAGTAAGTTGCCATTTGCCCTCCGCTTTGCGGAGGGCCTATTATCAGGCAGGACGCCTTGTTAAGCCGCCGGGGGACAGGACGTTCATCCAATAGTTGTCTTCGGGAGTGGGAAATGAAGCCTTTTTTGCGCTGGTGTTTCGTTGCGACAGCTTTAACGCTGGCAGGATGCAGCAACTCTGCCTGGCGTAAGAGCGAAGTCCTCGCAGTGCCATTGCAACCGACTTTGCAGCAAGAAGTGATTCTGGCACGCATGGAACAAATACTTGCCAGTCGGGCTTTAACCGATGAAGAACGCGCACAGCTTTTATATGAGCGCGGAGTGTTGTATGATAGTCTCGGTCTGAGGGCACTGGCGCGAAATGATTTTTCACAAGCGCTGGCTATCCGACCTGATATGCCTGAAGTATTCAATTACTTAGGCATTTATTTAACGCAGGCAGGCAATTTTGATGCTGCCTATGAAGCGTTTGATTCTGTACTTGAGCTTGATCCAACTTACAACTACGCGCACTTGAATCGCGGTATCGCATTGTATTACGGCGGTCGTGATAAGTTAGCGCAAGATGATCTGCTGGCGTTTTATCAAGACGATCCTAATGATCCTTTCCGTAGCCTGTGGCTTTACATCGTTGAGCGGAAGCTCGATGAGAAGCAGGCAAAAGAGGCACTGAAACAGCGCTTCGATAAATCGGACAAGGAACAGTGGGGATGGAACATTGTCGAGTTCTACCTGGGCAACATTAGCGAAGCAACGCTGATGGAACGCCTCAAGGCGGACGCAACGGATAACACCTCGCTCGCTGAGCATCTCAGTGAAACCAACTTCTATTTAGGTAAGTACTACCTAAGTCTGGGGGATATGGACAGCGCTACGGCACTGTTCAAATTAGCGGTTGCTAACAACGTACACAACTTCGTTGAGCACCGTTATGCATTGTTGGAATTATCGCTCTTGGGCCAGGAGCATGACGACCTGGCAGAATCGGACCAGCAATAGCTGACGACATAAACATCAGCCCGTAATCTTTTGATTGCCATCACCTTAACTGGTGAGGGCGTTGTTGTTCGTCAATACACCTACTTTGAGCCGGTTCACACTTTTCAATGAAAATTGCTAATCATTTTCACGATGAGCTAAGTAGACTGGCCGCCATTGACATTGAGGCACTCGTACTACATGGCTGAATTCGAAACCACTTTTGCAGATCTGGGCCTGAAGGCTCCTATCCTTGAAGCCCTTAACGATCTGGGTTACGAAAAACCATCTCCGATCCAGGCTGAGTGTATCCCACACCTGCTTTCTGGTCGTGACGTGCTGGGCATGGCCCAGACTGGTAGCGGTAAAACTGCAGCATTCTCGCTGCCGCTGCTGAACAACATTGATCCGGACCTGCGTGCACCGCAGATCCTCGTCCTGGCTCCAACCCGTGAACTGGCTGTTCAGGTTGCAGAAGCAATGACGGAATTCTCTAAACATATGCGCGGCGTAAACGTGGTAGCCCTGTACGGCGGCCAGCGTTATGACGTGCAGTTACGCGCCCTGCGCCAGGGTCCACAGATTGTTGTCGGTACGCCGGGCCGTCTGCTGGATCACCTGAAGCGCGGTACTCTGGACCTCTCTAAACTGAGCGGCCTGGTGCTGGATGAAGCAGATGAAATGCTGCGTATGGGCTTCATCGAAGACGTCGAAACCATCATGGCGCAGATCCCGGACGGTCATCAGACCGCGCTGTTCTCTGCCACCATGCCAGAAGCGATTCGTCGTATCACCAAACGCTTCATGAAAGATCCGCAGGAAGTGCGTATTCAGTCCAGCGTAACCACTCGCCCGGACATCAGCCAGAGCTACTGGTCTGTGTACGGCATGCGTAAAAACGAAGCGCTGGTACGTTTCCTGGAAGCGGAAGATTTTGATGCGGCGATTATTTTCGTTCGCACCAAAAACGCGACCCTGGAAGTGGCTGAAGCCCTGGAGCGTAGCGGCTATAACAGCGCAGCGCTGAACGGCGACATGAACCAGGCTCTGCGTGAGCAGACTCTGGAGCGTCTGAAAGACGGTCGTCTGGATATCCTGATTGCAACCGACGTGGCAGCACGTGGTCTGGACGTTGAGCGTATCAGCCTGGTTGTTAACTATGACATCCCGATGGATTCCGAGTCTTACGTTCACCGTATCGGCCGTACCGGTCGTGCGGGTCGTGCTGGCCGTGCGCTGTTGTTCGTTGAGAACCGCGAGCGTCGTCTGCTGCGTAACATCGAACGCACCATGAAGCTGACCATTCCAGAAGCGGACCTGCCAAACGCAGAGCTGCTGGGCAAACGCCGTCTGGAAAAATTCGCCGCTAAAGTACAGCAGCAGCTGGAAAGCAGCGATCTGGATCAGTACCGTGCGCTGCTGTCGCAGATTCAGCCTGTTGCTGAAGGCGAAGAGCTGGACATGGAAACCCTGGCCGCAGCACTGCTGAAAATGGCTCAGGGCGAACGTAGCCTGATCGTGCCACCAGATGCACCGATGCGTCCTAAGCGTGAATTCCGTGACCGTGACGATCGCTTCGAACGTCGTGGCGACCGTAACGATCGTGGCCCACGTGGTGACCGTCCAGAGCGTGGTGGTGAAGACCGTCCACGTCGTGAACGTCGCGACGCAGGTGACATGGAACTGTACCGCATTGAAGTGGGCCGTGATGATGGCGTTGAAGTTCGTCACATCGTTGGCGCGATCGCTAACGAAGGCGACATCAGCAGCCGTTACATTGGTAACATTAAGCTGTTCGCATCCCACTCTACTATCGAGCTGCCAAAAGGCATGCCGGGCGAAGTGCTGCAGCACTTTACGCGTACCCGCATCCTGAACAAGCCGATGAACATGCAGCTGCTGGGTGATGCGCAGCCACGTCCTGACCGTGGCGGCGAACGTCGTGGCGGTGGTCGCGGTTTCGGCGGTGAGCGTCGTGAAGGCGGTCGCAGCGAAGGTCGCGGTGGTGAAGGCCGTCGTTTCTCCGGCGAGCGCCGCGAAAGCCGTGGCCCGCGTCGTGAAGAAGGCACCAGCCGTCGTCGTTTCGGTGACGCGTAAGCCTTACGCTTCTGACGTAAAGTAAAATATACAGCCCCGATTCATGCGATCGGGGCTTTTTTTATTCCTTTTGTACTCTTGTACTGGTACAGTGCGTCACATTAAAATGCAGAACCGTATGATTGACTGGAGAAAAGGCTGTATGGCGACACTAACCACCACCCAAACGTCACCTTCGCTGCTTGGCGGCGTGGTGATCATCGGCGGAACCATTATAGGTGCCGGGATGTTCTCCCTGCCCGTGGTCATGTCCGGTGCGTGGTTCTTCTGGTCGCTGGCCGCGCTGGTCTTTACCTGGTTCTGTATGCTCCATTCCGGGCTGATGATCCTCGAGGCGAACCTGAACTACAGGATTGGCTCCAGTTTCGACACCATCACCAAAGATCTGCTGGGCAAAGGCTGGAATCTGGTGAACGGGCTCTCCATCGCGTTTGTGCTGTATATCCTCACCTACGCGTATATTTCAGCGAGCGGCTCGATTCTGCATCACACCTTCTCGGAGATGTCGCTGAACGTTCCGGCGCGTCTGGCGGGGCTATGTTTCGCGCTGGCTGTGGCGTTTATCGTCTGGATGAGTACCAAAGCGGTGAGTCGTATGACGGCAATCGTACTGGGCGCGAAGGTCATCACCTTCTTCCTGACCTTCGGCAGTCTGTTGGGGCACGTGACGCCCGCCACGCTGTTTAACGTCGCCGAAGTGAACACCTCCTACACGCCTTACCTGCTGATGACCCTGCCGTTCTGTCTGGCGTCGTTCGGCTACCACGGTAACGTGCCGAGCCTGATGAAGTACTACGGCAAAGATCCGCGCACCATTGTGAAGTGTCTGGTCTACGGCACGCTGCTGGCGCTGGGGCTGTATGTGATTTGGCTGCTGGGGACGATGGGCAACATCCCGCGTCCGGAATTTATCGGCATTGCCCAGAAGGGCGGTAACATTGACGTGCTGGTGCAGGCGCTGAGCGGCGTGCTGAACAGCCGCAGCCTGGATCTGCTGCTGGTTATCTTCTCTAACTTTGCGGTGGCGAGCTCTTTCCTCGGCGTGACGCTGGGCCTGTTTGACTACCTGGCGGATCTGTTTGGCTTTGATGATTCTGCGATGGGGCGCTTCAAAACCGCGCTGCTGACCTTCCTGCCGCCGATTGTGGGCGGCCTGCTGTGGCCGAACGGTTTCCTGTACGCCATCGGCTATGCAGGGCTGGCGGCAACCATCTGGGCGGCAATTGTGCCCGCGCTGCTGGCACGTAAATCACGTAAACGCTTCGGCAGCCCGAAATTTCGCGTCTGGGGCGGCAAGCCGATGATTGCACTGATCCTGGTGTTTGGGGTAGGTAACGCACTGGTCCACGTGCTGTCGACTTTTAACCTGCTGCCTGTCTATCAGTAAACGCAAAGCCCGGTGGCGCTACGCTTACCGGGCCTACAGGGATCGCGTAGGCCGGATAAGGCGAAGCCGCCATCCGGCAAAAACCTATCCCACCAACTCCTCTTTCACCTGCATCGCCAGCTCAAACGAGTGCAAACGCGCCTGGTGATCGAAAATCTGGCCGTTAACCATAATTTCATCCGCCTGCGTTTCGCGCAGCACCGCCTCCAGCTCGTGACGCACTTTCGCTTTATCGCCTACCAGCGACATGCTCAGCGCCTGCTGCACGCCATACTGTTCGGAGGCTGACCACAGCTGATGCATATTCTCCACCGGTGGCGGAAGCTGGCCCGTTTCACCGCGACGCAGCTTCACAAACGCCTGCTGCATGGAGGTAAACAGGAATTCCGCGTCGCGATTGCTGTCGGCGGCAACGATGTTGATACACACCATTGCGTACGGCTTCTCCAGACGCTCGGACGGTTTGAAGTTCGTGCGGTAGAGATGCAGCGCCTGATGCAGCATATCCGGCGCGAAGTGCGAGGCAAATGCAAACGGTAGCCCCAGTTGGGCGGCAAGCTGCGCGCTGTAGAGGCTCGAGCCCAGCAGCCACACCGGGATCTTCTCGCCGTAGCCCGGTACCGGACGCACGTGCGGGTTCGGATCGCGCGCGTCGAACCAGTCCACCAGTTCGGCCACGTCGCGCGGGAAGTTGTCGATATCGCCGCTCATATGGCGACGCAGGGCACGCATAGTCGGCTGGTCGCTGCCCGGCGCACGGCCAAGCCCTAAATCGATACGGCCCGGATAGAGGGTATTCAGGGTGCCAAACTGCTCGGCGATCACCAGAGGAGCGTGGTTTGGCAGCATCACGCCGCCGGATCCCAGGTGCAGTGTGGTGGTGTTTGCCGCCAGATAACCAATCAGTACCGAGGTGGCGGCGCTGGCGATGCCCACCATGTTGTGGTGTTCGGCCAGCCAGTAGCGGTGATAGCCACGCTTTTCGGCCAGCTGAGCCAGATCCAGAGAGTGCGAAAAGGCTTCTCTTGCCGAGGAGCCTTGTGGGATCGGCGCCAGATCCAGCACCGAAAACGGAAGGGTTTTGTCAGTCATAACAGCTCACTTTGTCGACGGTGAATCTTTAATACTGCATTAAAAAATGATAACCGTTGTTAACAAAGTGAGCCTTTTTTTAGGCCTGAAGTTCCAGTCCTGCGAGCCGTCGCCAGTAGCCGTTACAGTCGCTGTTTGCCGTAAGCGGCAGCGGAGCAGCACCGTTTTCGTTGGCGCGGAAGGCATCCAGCATCGAAAACACGCCGTTATCGAGCGGTGACAGGCGCACCATATCCACCAGCCCGTCCATAGACGCCAGCTCGTTGCCGAGGTTATAGACATAGCCGCTCATGGTCTGAATGCCGTTGAGAACAAACACCTGCTGGTTCTCCTGGGACAGCATGCTGCGTCCGTTCGGGTACTTAATACAGCAGGTTTCGCACTCGTCTTTTGGACGGTCTTCCGAGCGTGCGGTAAAGCAGCGGGCGGAATAGGCCAGCGGCAGATGCCCGTAGCTCAGCACTTCCACTTCAAACTTGTTACGAATGCCCAACTCTTCGCACTGGGTCAGCAGGTTTGCCAGCCAGTCGCGGGAGAGCTCAACAGGCATGCACCAGCGCGTCATCCCCTGTTTGAGCAGTAGGCGCAGGGTCACGGCGTTATAGCAGTTCAGGGCATGGCCCGCGACAAACGGCAGCTTGCGTTCAGCGCACATGTTCACCACGCCGAGATCGCTTGCCTCCAGCAGGAACTCGCCGTTCTCTACGTAGCGTTTCAGCTCGCCCAGTTCAGAAGAGGCCTGCACCAGCGCGAGCGTGGAGAGCACGACCTGTTTGCCGCTGCCGGCCAGGTTTTTCGCCATATCAAGCCAGTCGCCCACTTTGGTGGCGCGGCGTTTACTACACACCGCTTCGCCGAGGTAAATCACATCGGCGCTGCTGGAGGCAGCCTGTTGGTAAAAATCTTCCAGCGTCTCTTTTGGCCAGTAGTAAAGCACCGGCCCTAATGAATATTTCATGATTTTCTCACTGCCATTTACGGTGATACGCGCCCAGCGTGGTTTGCGTGCCTTCGGACATCGATCCGAGCGTTTCCATCCAGGCCTGCTGCGGGGCGTAGTTCTGCGGGTCCGCCATGCAGCGGTCGATGGCCTGACGCCACACTTTCGCCACCTGGCTCACGTAGGCCGGGCTGCGCTGGCGACCTTCGATTTTCACCGAGGCAATATTGGCCGCCAGCAGTTCAGGCAGCAGCTCGAGCGTATTAAGGCTGGTAGGCTCTTCGAGCGCGTGGTAGCGCTCGCCGTCGACCAGATAGCGGCCTTTACACAGCGTCGGATAACCGGCGTTTTCACCATCCTGATAGCGGTCAATCAGTACCTCATTCAGACGAGATTCCAGCCCCTGCGGCGTTTGCTGCCAGCGAACGAAGCGGGCAGGGGAGCAGGCACCGACGGTATTCGGTGACTCTCCTGTCAAATACGAGGAAAGATAGCAACGGCCTTCGGCCATAATGCACAGGCTGCCAAAGGCAAAAACTTCCAGCGGCACTGGCGTGACGCGCGCGAGTTGCTTAACCTGATGAATAGAGAGCACGCGCGGCAGCACCACGCGGGCCACGTCAAAGTTTCGGCGATAAAAACGCACGGCCTCCTCGTTGGTGGCAGATGCCTGAACAGAGACGTGGCGCTCAATATGGGGATAGCGTTCTGCCGCATACTCAAGCATAGCGAGGTCGGCCAGAATCAGCGCATCGGCACCCAGCTGTGCCGCCATATCCACCGCGCGCTGCCAGCGGGCGTAGCCGTCAGGATGAGCAAAGGTATTGATGGCGATATGCAGCTTGCGGCGGTGCTGGTGAACGAAGTTAACGGCTTCCTGAAGCTTTTTCTCCGTAAAGTTGAGGCCGGCAAAATGGCGGGCGTTGGTGTCATCTTTCAGCCCGATATAGACCGCATCGGCCCCATTTTCGATGGCCGCCTTAAGCGCCGGAAGATTTCCGGCTGGGCAGAGCAGCTCCATAATTTATCCTGATGTTGTCGATCGCAAAAATGTTAACGAGCTGGGATTTTAATTAACCCATACGCGACAATTTTTGATTTAAGGCAGCTAATGGCGTATTGATGGCACCAATAATGAGGTACGACGGACGATGGTTTGTTGATTTACGCCGCTATGTTGCGCTTCGGATATGGCAAAATAGCAGGACTATAGATATCAGGGAGTAAAGCTCGTGCTGGATAAACTGCGTTCACGTCTCGTACAATTTGGTCCATCAATGCTGAGCGTGCCGGTCAAGCTGGCGCCGTTCGCGCTTAAACGCCAGGTGCTGGAGCAGGTCCTGAGCTGGCAGTTCCGCCAGGCGCTGCAGGATGGCGAGCTGGAGTTCCTGGAAGGCCGCTGGTTAAGCATTGAGGTGCGTGACATCGGGCTGCGCTGGTTTACCTCCGTTGAGAATGACCAGCTCATCGTCCGCGAAACCGCCGAGGCGGACGTGAGCTTTAGCGCCAACGCCAGCGATCTGCTGATGATCGCCGCGCGCAAGCAGGATCCGGACACGCTCTTCTTCCAGCGCCGTCTGGTGATTGAAGGCGACACGGAGCTGGGCCTGTACGTGAAGAATTTAATGGATGCCATTGAGCTGGAGCAGATGCCGAAAGCGCTGCGCGTGATGCTAATGCAAATGGCAGATTTCGTTGAGGCCGGGCTGAAAACCCCGCCGGACGGTAAACACACTTCAGTAGGTGAGCCATGCTGATTCGAGTCGAAATTGGGATTGATGCGCCGGGGATCGATGCGTTGTTGCGCCGAGCCTTTACGAGCGATGCCGAAGCCCAACTGGTCCACGATCTTCGCGAAGACGGCCTGATTACGCTGGGGCTGGTTGCCACCGATGATGAAGGTCAGGTGGTGGGCTATGTTGCCTTCAGTCCGGTAACCGTTCAGGGCGAAGAGCTGCAGTGGGTAGGCATGGCGCCGCTGGCGGTGGATGAAAACTATCGCGGGCAAGGGCTGGCGCGTCAGATGGTCTATGAAGGGCTGGATTCGCTCAATGAGTTCGGCTATGCGGCCGTGGTAACGCTGGGCGATCCGGCGTTCTATGGCCGTTTAGGCTTCGAGCAGGCCGCGCGTTACGATCTGCGCTGCCGCTGGCCGGGTACGGAATCCGCTTTCCAGGTACACCGTCTGGCGGACGACGCGCTTAACGGCGTCAATGGCCTGGTCGAGTACCACGACCATTTCAACCGCTTTTAATCAGGCTCTCGCGTAGCGCCTCAAAGGAGCCGTCTCCGGTCACGAGGCGCTCTTTCTGGCGCTTCGTCAGCTGCTTGATGCGGTATTCCAGCCTGAGCGCCAGCGATCGGTCACCGACGGGCGCCGAAAAGGCGAGCTGTAATTCCCCTTTCCCCCGCAGCGCTTTTGCCCCTTTCCCCGTTTGATGTTGTAAAAAACGCCGCGCCACATCGGTGGTGATCCCGGTGTAGAGTGCGTTATCAGCGGTTCGGACAAGATAGAGAAACCAGCACACGGTAAACAGATTCAGTATGTTAAGGTGAACGCACCATAGCATGAGAGAGAACGAAAATGGAAACACTGGCAGCCATCAACCGCTGGCTGGCGAAGCAGCACGTCGTCACCTGGTGCGTCTACAGCGAGGGTGAGATGTGGTGCGCAAACGCGTTTTACTACTACGATCCGGAGCGCGTCGCGTTTTATGTTATGAGCGAAGACAAAACGCGTCATGCGCAGATGACCGGCCAGCAGGCTAAGGTCGCGGGCACGGTGAACGGCCAGCCGAAAACGGTCGCGCTGATCCGCGGCGTGCAGTTTAAAGGGGAGATCCGTCGTCTGGACGGAGAAGAGAGCGACGCGCGTCGTAAGCACTACACGCGCCGCTTTCCGGTTGCCGCTGCGCTAAAAGCCCCGGTGTGGGAAATCCGCCTCGATGAGCTGAAATTTACCGACAACACCCTGGGCTTTGGCAAGAAGCTGCACTGGCTACGCGCCGAGCAGGCGTAGCGCTTCGCGGTTAAACGCCGGGAGATCGTCCGGGGTCCGGCTGGTGATCAGCTGGTCTTTGTCGTTGACCACCTCCTGATCGTAAAACTCAGCACCCGCGTTTTTGAGATCGATAACGATCGGTTTCACCGCCGTGAGCTTACGCCCGCGGACCACTTCTGCGCTGATGAGCAACTGCGGGCCGTGGCAGATGGCAAAGACCGGTTTGCCGGTAGAAACAAAGTCCCGGGTAAAGGTCACGAAACGCTCGTCCCCGCGCAGGGAATCAGGTGAATGGCCGCCGGGTAACAGCAGGGCGTCGAAATCTGAGGGGCTAACGTTATCGATGGTCTCGTCGATGGTCACGCTGGCCTCGCCCTTATGGCCTGTCACCGTTTTGCCCGCCTCTTTTTCAATGGTGATGACCTCATGTCCCGCCTTGCGGAAAGCCTCTGCAGGAGAGGTGAATTCTGAATCTTCAAACTCGTCGGTAATCAAGACTGCGATTTTCTTGCCCATGCTTCCTCCGTTGTTTTGGCTTCAGACTGATTTTTCTCCGCTTGTGGTAAATACTTACCTGTAACAGACTTCTAAGTGTGGTCGACGACGCTGAGTTCGCAAACGGACAATTCTGTAAAGGGGATAAGATGAGTCAGGTATTGATTACGGGTGCCACCGGGTTAGTGGGCGATCACCTGCTGCGGCTGCTGATTCAGGATCGCCGCGTGAACTACATCGCCGCCCCGACGCGTCGACCGCTGGCGGACATCTCCGGCGTCTTTAACCCGCACGATCCTCAGCTGACGGATGCGCTGGCGCAGGTGCAGGACCCGATTGATATCGCCTTTTGCTGTCTGGGCACCACGCGGCGGGAGGCGGGGAGCAAAGAGGCATTTATCCACGCCGACTACACGCTGGTGGTGGACACCGCGCTCACGGCGAAAAAGCTGGGGGCCAGACATTTTCTGGTGGTCAGCGCGCTGGGCGCCAGTGCCGGATCGCCTTTCTTCTACAACAAGGTGAAGGGCAAGATGGAGGATGCGCTGATTGCGCAGAAATGGGAGCAACTGACGATTGTGCGCCCCTCAATGCTGATCGGCCACCGGGACGAGCGCCGCTTTAACGAGTCGATCATGGCCCCGCTGTTTCGCATCCTTCCCGGCAACTGGAAAGCCATCGAGGCGCGGGACGTCGCGCGTGCGCTGTTAAAAGAGGGACTGGCCCCGTCGAAAGCGGGCGTAAACATTATCCCTTCGGCAAAACTGCGTGAAATCGCGCAGGGCGAGGCGTAAACTCCCCCGGCTAATTACTCATACTCTCCGGGGAATGCTATGACTGGTCAGTCTTCATCTCAGGCGGCAACACCTGTTCAATGGTGGAAGCCCGCACTCTTCTTTCTCGTGGTCATTGTTGGCCTCTGGTACGTGAAATGGCAGCCGTACTACGGTAAAGCCTTCACCGCCGCCGAAACGCACAGCATCGGTAAATCTATTCTCGCTCAGGCTGATGCCAGCCCGCTTCAGGCGGCGTGGGACTATGCCATGGTCTACTTTCTTGCCGTCTGGAAGGCCGCGGTCTTAGGCGTGATCCTGGGCTCACTGATTCAGGTGCTGATCCCGCGCAACTGGCTGGTGAAAACCCTTGGACAGCCGCGCTTTCAGGGTACGCTGCTGGGAACGATCTTCTCCCTGCCGGGGATGATGTGCTCCTGTTGCGCCGCGCCTGTGGCTGCCGGGATGCGTCGCCAGCGCGTGTCGATGGGCGGCGCGCTGGCGTTCTGGATGGGCAACCCGCTGCTCAACCCGGCAACGCTGGTGTTTATGGGCTTTGTACTGGGCTGGCATTTTGCGTTCATTCGTCTGGTGGCCGGACTGCTGACCGTGCTGGTGGTGGCGACGCTGGTGCAGAATCTGGTGAAGGATAAGGCGCCAGAGTCCGCGTCTGTTGAGCTGGACGTTAGCGAGCCGCAGGGCGGTTTCTTCGCACGCTGGGGCAAGGCGCTATGGCAGCTTTTCTGGAGCACCATCCCGGTCTATATCCTGGCGGTACTGATTCTCGGGGCGGCGCGCGTCTGGCTCTTCCCGCATGCGGATGGCGCTATCGATAACACGCTGTTGTGGGTCATTGCGATGGCCGTTGCAGGCTGCCTGTTTGTGATCCCTACAGCCGCAGAAATTCCCATTGTTCAGACCATGATGCTGGCCGGTATGGGCACCGCGCCGGCGCTGGCATTGCTCATCACGCTGCCTGCCATCAGCCTGCCGTCGCTGATTATGCTGCGTAAGTCATTCCCGGCGAAAGCGCTGTGGCTGACCGCAGGGCTGGTGGCGTTGAGCGGGGTGATAGTGGGGAGTATTGCGTTGATGTGAAAAAAAGCCCGGTGGCGCGAGCGCTCACCGGGCTTACAGTCGGGTGTAGCTTACTTGATGTAAGTAAACGCGGTGGTGACGTGCTTCACGCCGCTCACCCGGCTGGCGATATCGGCCGCCGCTTTCCCTTCACGTTCGGTCACCAGACCTAGCAGGAACACTTCACCGTTTTCTGTCGTCACCTTCACGTTGGAGGATTTCACCTGGTCCGAGCCCAGCAGCTGGGAGCGTACTTTGGTGGTGATCCAGGTATCGGAAGAGGCATCACCCAGGCCAATTGGCTTGCCCTGACGCACTTCGTTAAACACCTCAGTGGTCCCTTCTACGCCCATCGCAATCTGTTTCGCACGAGAGGCGAGCTCCAGATTCGGTGCCTGACCTGCCAGCAGCACTTTGCCCTGATAAGCCGTCACGTTGATACGCGCTTCTTTCTTGATTTGTTCGTCTTTCGACAGCGCACTGTTGACGCGCAGCTCCAGCGTACCGTCATCCACCTGCGTTCCCACGGTGCGCGGATCGGTTGCCGCTTTGGTGCCTACCGCGGCGGTACCCACAACGGCCGCAGCGATACATCCCTGAAGCAGTAATGCAGACATAAGGACTGCGAGGGTCGATAAAGCCTTCATAAGAACTCCTTAATCATCCTGGTGAGGGAAAAGCGTGTTATCGATCAAGTCACATAAGCAGTTCACCGTGAGCATATGCATCTCCTGAATACGTGCGCTCCGGTGAGAAGGAATGCGGATTTCCACATCCTGCGGCCCAAGCAGACCCGCCAGCTCACCCCCGTCATAGCCGGTTAAGGCCACGATTGTCATGTCGCGGGTGACGGCAGCTTCAACGGCTTTGACAATATCCCGGCTATTGCCGCGCGTGGAGATGGCCAGCAGCACATCTCCGGCGTGACCCAGGGCTCGCACCTGCTTTGCGTAAATTTCGTCATGCAGACGATCGTTAGCAATCGCCGTTAAGACCACATTATCGGTATTAAGTGCAATGGCGGGTAAACTCGGGCGTTCTGTTTCAAAGCGATTGATCATGCTGGCAGCAAAATGCTGTGCGTTGGCGGCTGAAGTGCCGTTGCCACAACAGAGGATTTTGTTGCCGTTTAGCAGGGATTGCACCAGCGTCATTGCGGCACGCGAGATAGCATCCGGAAGGGCTTCCGCCGCGGCAATCTGAGTCTGGATGCTTTCTGTGAAGCACACTTTAATTCTTTCGAGCACGTTATCCCTTTTAAATCTTAATTATGCGTCTTCGCCAAAAGCGTTTTTAAGCCATTCGATCTCATTTCCGGTGAAGGCTATCACATCGAACCGGCAATCCACAGTATCAAAACTCCCATTATGGCGGGCAAGCCACAAGTGGGCAGTCTGTAATAATTTATGTTGTTTGGCGAGCGTCACGCTGGCGGCAGCACCGCCAAAACGAGAGGACTGTCGAAAACGGACTTCTACAAACACGGTGACCTGACCGTCTTTCATGATCAGGTCGATTTCGCCGCCGCGCCCGCGGACGTTGGCGGCGATAAAACGCAGTCCTTTGCCTTCAAGCCAGCGACGCGCCTTTAATTCCCACGCATCGCCGGTCTCTTTTCGGCTTAACTGGCCGGGACGATCTGCCCCTGCTGGTATTTGAGCCATGATAACTTCCTGTTGATCACGCAGTCCTGGGTGGCGGTCAGATCGCCGGTATTGCCGTTAAGCTCAAAGCCCGGCACCTGGCGCATCTGGGTAAAGTTGTTCGCCAGCGCCCATGCATCGACACCCATCGCATACAGACGCGCCAGAGAATAATCGTTACGTACGGCACTCAGCGCCTGCTGCATCAGCGCCGGATTGCTGCCAGCCAGCATCGGGATTTCGCTGTACTGCAAACCGTCCATTTCCAGACGGAAATCCGGGCCGGCGGTGCCCTGCGCGCTGCGTGAGCTGGCGTAGAGCGTTGCGCCGCTCTGGCTGCCGTTACGCATCGCGATCATCGGTTTGATAAAGGCGATCTCCTGCGGCGTGGCAACGATATAGGCCGCATCCACTTTACCGCCACCGCTAATCTGCGCGTCGGTAGGCGGGGCCGGGATCGTCAGGCCGCCAATCGTCACGCCCTGCTGCTGCGGCAGGCTCGCGGTGACAGGACTGCCGTTAAGCGCGATACCCGCTCCACCGTTTACGCCCGCACGCAGTTCAGAGACGGAGCCGAATTTCTGCTGCAGCACGACGCCGCCGCCCAGCTTCTGCCACTCATCGGCAAAGGCATTGGCCACGCGATCGCCCAGCGCGCTGCGTGGGATGAGCAGCAGCGGAGCCTGCTTACCCTGCTCGTGAATATGACGCGCCGCATCGCGGGCTTCATCTTCAGGGGAAAGCGCGAAGTAGCAAATATTGGCCCGGTTCTGAACCTGCTCAGGCTGGTTGAGCGCCAGCACGTTCAGCGTGGTATTGCTCTTCATCAGCTCTTCCACGTTGTTTTTCAGCAGCGGACCGACAACGATGCTCGCCCCGTCCTGTTGAACCTGCGCCAGAACCTGGTCAAGCGGCTGCGAGCTGGTGTCGTAAATTTTCACCTCAGCGCCCGGGTTGGCGCTGGTGGTTGCTACGGCCTGCGGCTGAGCGGCAGGCTGGGCCGCGGGTTGTGCAGTCTGCTGCTGAGGCTGTTCTGCCGTTGCGTCAGGTGCTGGTGCCGCTTGGGTCTCGGCCGGAGCCTGGGTCGCAGGTGCTGCCGTAGCTGGTGCCGTTGTAGCCGGTGCAGCTGTAGCCTGAGGCGTCGTCGGGGCCGTCACCGGGTTTTGCATCGTGCCCTGCGCCGGAGCTTGCGCCGTGGTCAGGTCGCTGGTCTCGGCGGCGGATGGGCTGACAACATCACTCACGTTAGCCGCCTGGGCTGCCTGAGCGGGAACAGCGCTGCCGGTGACCGACGTAGTGCCGTTTTTCGCTGCTTCAAAGCCCTGCTGAATGGTACGGCCAAACACCGCCGCCTGGCCGTTGAGCGGCAGAAGCAGGGCGATTTTGCTGGTGGACGCTGGCTTAAAGTTCTGCACGTTCACCAGCTGGGTTGGCAGCATTTTCGCACCCGGGTTTTGCGGGTAGCGTGTCTGCCAGTCAGTAATACCGGCTTTCAGCATCTTTGGATCGCTGCGGTTGTTAAACCACATTTGCTGCAGATCCAGCCAGCCCTGAAGAACGTTTTCATCGGCGTTGATGACCAGAGCCTGCGCCTGTTCCTGCGTCATCGAAGCCAGCGCTTGCCAGGTGGCATCAATATTTTTCTGCTTATCGGCACCGCCGAGCAGCGGCTCTTGTGCGATGAGGGCGCGGAGCAGCGTCAGGGAAGGGCGCCCCTGCTCAGCGGTAATGCCCGCCTGCCAGAAGCGAGCCTGCTGGTTTTTATCCAGCGCGCTCACGTCAATGTCCCCGAGGATCTTCTTCGCGGCGGCGTAATCTTTCAGCGCGACCTTCAGCTCGGCAGAGAGCAGGCTCTGCTCGCGACGCTGGGCGTCGTTAAGATCTTTCGGCAACTGGTTAAACAGTTCGGCAGCCTGCTGGGTTTTACCCTCTTTCAGCAGTGCACGAATGGCGAGTAATTGCCAGTTGGTCTTGGTATCATTTGAACTCTGCGACATTTGCTGCAGATAAAAGCCAGAATCAGCCTGAGCAGAACCCTGAAGATGGGCGGTGCTCTGGTCAGGTGCCTGGGTGCCACAGCCTGCAAAGATCAGGGCTGCCAGCAGAAGCGGCACGCTGCGCGTGGCTTTTTTTCGAAGAAACGTTAACGGTACCATACTGTATCCAGTGATTTTTTTTACGCAATGCTCAATATTAAATCGGCAATACGGACGAAACAATGAAACAACACGAAACGGCAGATAATTCTCAAGGCCAGCTTTATATTGTACCTACTCCTATCGGGAATTTGTCTGATATTACCCAACGTGCGCTCACCGTACTGCAAGCTGTTGATTTAATTGCTGCTGAAGATACCCGCCACACCGGCCTGCTGCTGCAACATTTCGCGATTAACGCCCGTTTGTTTGCTTTGCACGATCACAATGAGCAACAAAAAGCCGAAACGCTGGTGGCGAAGCTGAAAGAGGGGCAGAACATTGCTCTGGTCTCCGACGCCGGTACGCCGCTGATCAACGATCCCGGCTATCACCTGGTGCGTACCTGTCGCGAAGCCGGTATTCGCGTTGTGCCGCTGCCCGGCCCGTGCGCCGCGATTGCTGCATTAAGCGCTGCAGGTCTGCCGTCTGACCGTTTCTGCTATGAAGGCTTCCTGCCTGCCAAATCCAAAGGCCGCCGCGACGTCTTAAAAGACCTGGAAGCAGAACCGCGCACCCTGATTTTCTACGAATCCACGCACCGCCTGCTGGAGAGCCTGGAAGATATGGTGACCGTCTGGGGAGAAGGCCGCTACGTGGTGCTGGCGCGCGAGCTGACTAAAACCTGGGAAACCATCCACGGCGCACCGGTGGGCGAACTGCTGGCGTGGGTGAAGGAAGACGAAAACCGCCGCAAGGGTGAAATGGTGCTGATTGTCGAAGGGCACAAGGCGGAAGAAGACGCGCTTCCTGCCGACGCGCTGCGCACGCTGACGCTGCTGCAGGCGGAACTGCCGCTGAAGAAAGCCGCTGCGCTGGCGGCAGAAATTCACGGCGTGAAGAAAAATGCGCTGTATAAGTATGCGCTGGAGCAGCAGGGGGAGTAAGGCATCCCCTGCCGGTTTTTGCCGGGTGGCGGCTACGCCTTACCCGGCCTACGGATCGTTATGTGTCTTTTAGCTAGCAGATATCGCCTCAAACTGGAAGGTTTGCGGCTTGTCCGACGGGTTACCTCAATGCGGGATAGATGTGGGACGGAAAATCACGTCACCGGTGCCGGGTTGAACACCGCCAGCTGGTTATGTAATCCCCATTGATCGGAGAAGGTTTTCTTCCGCCCGCTGGCGACATCCAGAATGAAGTGGAACAGCTTCCAGCCCACGTCCTCAATACTCTCTTCTCCGGTCGCGATAGTACCCGCGTTGATGTCCATTAAGTCATACCAGCGGTTTGCCAGCTCGGTGCGTGTCGCCATCTTGATCACCGGTACCGCCATCAGGCCGTACGGCGTGCCGCGCCCGGTGGTAAAGACCTGCACCGTAATGCCGGACGCGACCTGCTGCGTGCCGCAAACGAAATCGCTGGCCGGCGTTGCCGCGTAAATCAGGCCGCGTTTCGTCGGGCGCTGGCCCGGAGAGAGCACTTCCACAATCGCGCTCTGCCCGGATTTGGCAATCGAACCAAGGGCTTTTTCCACCACGTTTGCCAGGCCGCCTTTCTTGTTGCCTGGAGACGGGTTGGCGCTGCGGTCGGTTTTGCCCATATCGAGATAGTTATCGTACCAGGCCATCTCCTCAAGCAGTCGCTTGCCGACCTCTTTATTAACGGCGCGCGGCGTCAGCAGATGGATGGCGTCACGCACTTCAGTCACCTCGGAGAACATCACCGTGGCGCCGCAGCGAACAAGCAGATCGGACGCATAGCCCACCGCCGGGTTGGCCGTCACGCCGGAGAAGGCATCGCTGCCGCCGCACTGGGTTCCGACCACCAGCTCCGACGCCGGACACGTTTCGCGCTGGCGGCGGTTGAGCTTGTCCAGATGGCGTTCTGCAACCTGCAAAATATCGTCGACCATTGAGCGGAAACCAACGTGACGTTCGTCCTGCAGGCGCACGATGCTGGCCTCGTCTGCCGGGATGGCTTTGACATCCTCGGTCCCCTGAAGCAACCGTTCTGGCTGCAATTTTTCACACCCCAGACCGATGACCATCACCTCGCCGCCAAAGTTCGGGTTCAGGGCGATATTGTGGATGGTCCGGATAGGCACCACGGCAGCGGGCGCGTTAATCGCCACGCCGCAGCCATAGAGGTGGTTCAGGCCAACCACGCCGTCGACGTTCGGGTATTTCGGCAGCAGATCGCGTTCGATGATTTTCACCACGTAGTCCACTACGCCCGCCACGCAGTGTACGCTGGTGGTAATGCCGAGCAGATTTTTAGTGCCGACGCTGCCGTCCGCGTTGCGGTAGCCTTCAAAGGTATAGCCTTCCAGCGGGGGAAGCGGTTCCTGCACGCGGGTTGCCAGCGGAAGCGTATTCAGCGGCGGCGCTTCTGGCAGCGCCACCAGCGACTCCTCCACCCAGCTTCCCTGAGGTATCGAACGAACGGCATAGCCGATGACTTCACCGTAACGTACGATTTCGCTGTTAGCAGGGATATCCACCAGGGCGACTTTATGTCCCTGCGGAACATGCTCAATCAGTTCCAGCCCGTCCGGAAAGCGGGTACCCGCTTTTAAGCCATTGTCGTTGACAATAATCGCTACATTATCGGTGTCGTGAACTTTTATATAAAACGCCGTCGGCGATGCCTGTCGAATTTCAATGTCGGCCATTGTTCAATATTCTCCAGCAAAGTGTCTGATAATAAATTCAGCCAATTTTCTAATGGTAGAAATAAATACGCGGCTTGCAGAAATAAAGCATGTCAGCATAGGGGATATGAAAATGTGATCTCGATCGCTCCCGAACCAGTAATCCCTGATTCTGTGCATTAGCGCCCAGTGTGTTGTGCATATGCAAAATTTTTTATCAAGATGTACCGCAATCCTTGAGCATTAAAACAATGTGCTGCTATGAAAGGCGTCTTATACTGAATGACGATTTTATAGCGCCACAATACGTCAGAATAATTAATACTATGCTGGCGCGGTGTCTGAATAAATAAAATGATGCTGAAAAAGGCTGCGGAATTAAAAAGGTAAATACGATGAATAACGATATCTTCCCTAATAAATTTAAAGCGGCTCTTGCGGCGCACCAGATTCAGATTGGCTGCTGGTCCGCGCTGGCAAATCCTATCAGCACCGAAGTGCTGGGCCTGGCTGGTTTCGACTGGCTGGTGCTGGACGGCGAACATGCGCCGAACGATATCAGCACCTTTATTCCGCAGCTGATGGCGCTTAAAGGCAGCCACAGCGCCCCGGTAGTGCGTGTCCCCACCAACGAGCCGGTGATTATCAAGCGCCTGCTGGATATCGGCTTCTATAACTTCCTGATCCCGTTTGTGGAGACGGAAGAACAAGCGGCACTGGCCGTAGCCTCTACGCGCTATCCGCCAGAAGGGATCCGCGGCGTTTCCGTTTCGCATCGCGCCAATATGTTTGGCACCGTGCCGGACTACTTCGCGCAGTCCAACAGCAACATCACCATTCTGGTTCAGATTGAGAGCCAGCAGGGCGTTGATAACGTCGATGCGATTGCAGCCACCAACGGCGTGGACGGTATCTTCGTTGGCCCAAGCGATCTGGCTGCCGCCTTTGGCCATCTGGGTAATGCCAGCCACCCTGACGTGCAGCGCGCGATCCAGCACATTTTTGCCCGCGCTAAAGCACACGGCAAACCGTGCGGCATTCTGGCACCGGTTGAGGCTGACGCCCGTCGCTATCTGGAGTGGGGAGCCACGTTTGTTGCCGTCGGCAGCGACCTCGGCGTATTCCGCTCGGCCACGCAGAAATTAGCGGACGCTTTTAAAAAATAACCATCATTGAGGAAACAGATTATGACGCTGAAAGTGGGTTTTATTGGCCTGGGCATCATGGGTAAACCAATGAGTAAGAACCTCATCAAAGCGGGTTACTCATTGGTGGTATCCGATCACAATCCGCAGGCCGTGGCAGAGGTGATAGCGGCTGGCGCTGAAACAGCCACCACCGCGAAAGCCATTGCCGAGCAGTGCGATGTCATCATCACCATGCTGCCTAACTCCCCGCATGTCAAAGAGGTTGCGCTGGGTGAAAACGGCATTATCGACGGCGCGAAGCCTGGCCTGGTGCTGATCGATATGAGCTCTATCGCACCGCTTGCAAGCCGTGAAATCAGCGAGGCGCTAAAGGCAAAGGGTGTCGATATGCTGGATGCGCCGGTCAGCGGCGGTGAGCCGAAAGCGATCGACGGCACGCTGTCGGTGATGGTCGGCGGTGATAAAGCCGTTTTCGATAGATACTACGACCTGATGAAAGCGATGGCGGGCTCCGTGGTACACACCGGAGAGATTGGGGCGGGTAACGTGACCAAGCTGGCAAACCAGGTGATTGTGGCACTCAACATTGCCGCCATGTCTGAAGCACTGACGCTGGCAACCAAAGCGGGCGTCAATCCGGACCTTGTCTATCAGGCCATTCGCGGCGGTCTGGCGGGCAGCACCGTACTGGATGCCAAAGCGCCGATGGTGATGGATCGTAATTTCAAGCCGGGATTCCGCATCGACCTGCACATTAAAGATCTGGCGAACGCGCTGGATACGTCACACGGCGTGGGCGCACAGCTGCCGCTGACCGCAGCAGTTATGGAGATGATGCAGGCGCTGCGTGCCGATGGCCTGGGCACGGCAGATCACAGCGCGATTGCATGCTATTACGAAAAACTGGCGAAGGTGGAAGTGGCGCGTTAATCACGACTTTCCCATACCTGAGGGTGACAGCGGCGTGCAAACCCTCTATACTGCGCGCCGAAGCTGACCAGACAGTCGCCGCTTCGTCGTCGTCCCTTTCGGGGGAGACGGGCGGAGGGGAGGAAAGTCCGGGCTCCATAGGGCAGGGTGCCAGGTAACGCCTGGGGGGGAAACCCACGACCAGTGCAACAGAGAGCAAACCGCCGATGGCCCGCGCAAGCGGGATCAGGTAAGGGTGAAAGGGTGCGGTAAGAGCGCACCGCGCGGCTGGTAACAGTCCGTGGCACGGTAAACTCCACCCGGAGCAAGGCCAAATAGGGGTTCACATGGTACGGCCCGTACTGAACCCGGGTAGGCTGCTTGAGCCAGTGAGCGATTGCTGGCCTAGATGAATGACTGTCCACGACAGAACCCGGCTTATCGGTCAGTTTCACTTCTTAAAAAACCCCGCTTCGGCGGGGTTTTTGCTTTCTGAATGTTGCTGGTCGGGTAAGCGCTGCGCCGCCCGGCAACCGAACAAACGACATCAATTCTCATATTTGCGACATTAAGCACATTTCACTGTTTTTGCTCCTTCAGTATCGTTCCTGCATCTGTTGACGATCGTCATCACAAAATTTCACGCTAAAAAACAGAAGATTTACAGCATTGGTAATTTGTTAATATTGTTATCTTAATGATCGCAAAATTTTTCTTGTTTGATATGCATATATTGAAATTAAATACATTTCTCCCGTGAATATGTGACGCATTCCACTCTTTTCCGCAAGCCTGAAAATTCGCGTTAGAAAAACTTGATAAATTGAAAGAATGTTTCAAACAAATAGCGGTTATTTATTGGCCTTTAATTGCCTGAAATATCGTCTTTATTGATTTTTTCCGGACGGTAAAATTTATCCGGGTTATCGCCATAAAATTAATTTATTACCGCTATTTTTATTGATCAATGTCAGCGTAGCGGCATATTTATATCGTTATATGTTAATGAAATATAACGATTTTATTTTGTTTTTGGTGTGTGGACTAAAGGGCCGGGAAAGCAAATTGTGAGTAACAGCACATACCCCTTTAAAGATTATTGAGTAGAATTCACCCCGTCATAGGGAAATAAGCGCAGAATATTATGAACACTATTATTCTACCGAAAACACAGCACCTCGTGGTATTTCAGGAAGTCATTAAAAGTGGCTCCATAGGTTCTGCAGCAAGACAGCTGGGCCTGACGCAACCTGCAGTCAGCAAAATCATCAGCGATATTGAGTCCTACTTCGGCGTGGAAGTGATGGTGCGTAAAAATACAGGCGTAAAACTCACTGCCGCGGGCCAGGTTCTGCTCTCGTACTCAGAGTCGATCACCCGCGAAATGAAAAACATGGTGAGTGAAATTAATAGCCTGAGCTTCAGCACCGTTATGGACGTCTCCTTTGGTTACCCGTCGCTAATCGGCTTTACCTTCCTGTCTGAGATGATCAAAAAATTCAAGGAAGTGTTCCCGAAAGCACGCGTCTCGATGTATGAAGCCCAGCTCTCATCTTTCCTTCCGGCCATTCGCGACGGTCGTCTGGATTTCGCTATCGGCACCCTGAGCGATGAAATGTTGCTACAGGATCTGCACGTCGAACCGCTGTTTGAGTCCGAATTTGTGCTGGTCGCCAGTAAAACGCGAACGTGCACCGGCCCGACGACACTGGCATCGCTCACGCACGAGCAGTGGGTGATGCCGCAAACCGATATGGGCTACTACAAAGAACTTCTGACCACCCTGCAAGACAACCACATCAGCATCGAAAACATCGTCCAGACCGATTCGGTCGTCACCATTTATAACCTTGTCCTGAATGCCGATTATCTGACGGTGATTCCCCGCGACATGATTGCGCCATTCGGTTCCGACCAGTTTATTGTGCTGCCCGTGGAAGATGAATTACCCGTGGCGCGTTATGCCGCCGTGTGGTCTAAAAATTACAGGATTAAAAAATCGGCGTCAGTATTAGTTGAGCTGGCAAAACAATATTCGTCGATGAATATCGAAAGACGACGATGAATAATTAGTATCTATTTTAAAACACCCAGCGCGTTAACGTGTTAACGCGCTGACACCCTGACTTTGCCTGAAAAAGAATGAATTATTATAACGAGGATATTATGCATATTACCTACGATCTCCCTGTAACCATTGAAGATATTCAGGACGCCAGAAAACGACTGGCAGGAAAAATATATAAAACCGGTATGCCGCGCTCGAATTATCTCAGCGAACGCTGTAAGGGCGAAATATTCCTGAAGTTCGAGAACATGCAGCGCACCGGCTCGTTTAAGATCCGCGGCGCGTTTAACAAATTAAGCTCACTGACCGACGCTGAAAAACGTAAAGGCGTTGTCGCCTGCTCCGCGGGGAACCACGCGCAGGGGGTGTCTCTCTCCTGCGCCATGCTTGGCATCGACGGCAAAGTGGTGATGCCGATGGGGGCGCCGAAGTCTAAAGTGGCCGCGACGCGCGACTACTCGGCGGAAGTCGTGCTGCACGGCGAGAACTTCAACGACACCATCGCCAAAGTCAGCGAAATCGTCGAGATGGAAGGGCGTATTTTTATTCCCCCTTACGACGATGCAAAAGTCATCGCCGGGCAGGGCACCATCGGTCTGGAAATTCTTGAAGATTTATATGACGTGGATAACGTCATTGTGCCTATCGGCGGCGGTGGACTAATTGCCGGGATTGCAACGGCAATTAAATCCATCAATCCCACCATTAATATCATCGGCGTACAGTCTGAAAACGTGCACGGAATGGCTGCCTCCTGGCATGCCGGAGAAATAACCAACCATCGCGTTACCGGCACGTTAGCCGACGGCTGCGATGTCTCTCGCCCGGGGAAATTAACCTTCGAGATCGTTCGTGAACTGGTCGATGACATTGTGCTGGTGAGCGAAGACAACATTCGCGACAGCATGATCGCGCTTATTCAGCGAAATAAAGTAGTGACAGAAGGTGCCGGCGCGCTGGCCTGTGCCGCGTTATTAAGCGGCAGGCTTGATCACTATATTCAGGGTCGTAAAACCGTCTGCATTATTTCCGGCGGCAATATCGATCTCTCCCGTGTTTCCCAAATTACCGGCTTCGTTGACGCATAAAGGTGACCTATGAGCAACACAGAAAGCATTATCGTTGGCCAGACAAAAACGTCCTCCTGGCGTAAGTCTGATACCACCTGGACGCTTGGCCTGTTTGGTACCGCCATTGGCGCAGGCGTGCTGTTCTTCCCCATCCGCGCGGGCTTTGGCGGATTAATCCCTATCCTGCTGATGCTGGTTCTCGCGTTCCCGATAGCGTTTTACTGTCACCGCGCGCTGGCGCGCCTCTGCCTGTCCGGCAGCAATGTCTCCGGCAACATCACCGAAACGGTGGAAGAGCACTTTGGTAAAACGGGTGGGGTGGTCATTACGTTCCTCTACTTCTTCGCCATTTGCCCGCTGCTGTGGATTTACGGCGTCACCATTACCAACACCTTTATGACCTTCTGGGAAAACCAGCTCCAGCTGCCTGCGCTGAACCGCGGCGTGGTGGCGCTGTTCCTGCTGCTGCTGATGGCCTTTGTTATCTGGTTTGGTAAAGACCTGATGGTGAAGGTAATGAGCTTCCTGGTGTTCCCGTTTATTGCCAGCCTGGTGCTGATTTCCCTGTCGCTGATCCCTTACTGGAACTCAGCGGTGATCGACCAGGTCAACCTGAGCGATATCGCCTTCACCGGCCATGACGGCATTCTGGTCACCGTGTGGCTGGGTATCTCCATCATGGTCTTCTCCTTCAACTTCTCGCCTATCGTCTCCTCTTTCGTGGTCTCCAAGCGCGAAGAATACGAGCCGGAGTTCGGAAAAGAGTTCACCGAGCAGAAATGTTCCAAAATCATCGGTCGCGCCAGCCTGTTGATGGTGGCCGTGGTGATGTTCTTCGCCTTTAGCTGCCTGTTTACGCTCTCTCCGCAGAACATGGCGGACGCCAAGGCGCAGAACATTCCGGTGCTCTCTTACCTGGCGAACCACTTTGCGTCAATGTCCGGGACAAAATCGACGTTCGCGACGGTGCTGGAATACGGTGCCTCCATCATCGCGCTGGTTGCTATCTTCAAATCTTTCTTCGGTCATTACCTGGGCACGCTGGAAGGGCTGAATGGCCTGATCCTCAAGTTCGGCTACAAGGGCGATAAGAAGAAAGTCTCTGTCGGCAAACTGAACACCATCAGCATGGTGTTCATCATGGGCTCCACCTGGGTTGTGGCCTACGCCAACCCGAACATTCTCGACCTTATTGAAGCCATGGGTGCACCAATCATCGCCTCTCTGCTGTGCCTGCTGCCGATGTATGCCATCCGCAAAGCACCAGCGCTGGCTAAATACAAAGGGCGTACCGAGAACGTCTTCGTTACCGCGGTCGGCCTGCTGACCATTCTGAATATCGTTTACAAACTGTTCTAAACCATTGCTCAGGAAGAGCGGAGTCACATGATGATTGAGTTTCCGGTTGTACTGGTTATTAACTGCGGATCGTCCTCTGTTAAGTTTTCGGTGCTCGACGCCAGCAGCTGCGACGCCCTGATGACGGGCATTGCAGACGGGATCAACACCGAGAAGGCCATTATTTCCGTGAACGGGGGTGAGCCGGCCAGACTGGCTCACCAGGACTACGAAGGGGCGCTGGCTGCCATCGCCCTGGAGCTGGAGAAGCGTAACCTGATGAGCAGCGTGGCCTTAATTGGCCATCGCATTGCTCACGGGGGCAATCTTTTCAGCGAGTCGACCCTGATCACGGAAGAGGTGATTGAGCAGATCCGCCAGGTCTCACCGCTGGCGCCGCTGCATAACTACGCCAACCTGAGCGGCGTGGAAGCTGCACAACATCTGTTCCCGGGCGTGCAGCAGGTAGCGGTATTTGATACCAGCTTCCACCAGACGCTGCCGCCTCAGGCGTATCTGTACGGATTGCCGTATCGTTATTTTGAAGCGCTGGGCGTGCGCCGCTACGGCTTCCACGGCACCTCTCACCGCTACGTGGCCGCGCAGGCGCATACGCTTCTCGGCCTGTCCCCCGATGACAGCGGCCTGGTGATTGCCCATCTCGGCAACGGGGCGTCCATCTGCGCGGTGCGCAACGGCGAAAGCGTCGACACCTCGATGGGGATGACGCCGCTGGAAGGGCTGATAATGGGGACGCGCTGCGGCGACGTGGACTTCGGCGCGATGGCGTGGATTGCCCAGCAGACCGGCCAGTCGTTAGAGGATCTGGAGCGCGTGGTCAATAAAGAGTCGGGATTGCTTGGGATCTCCGGCATCTCCTCCGATTTACGCGCGCTGGAGAAAGCCTGGCACGAAGGCAATGAGCGGGCGCAGCTGGCTATCCATACCTTTGTTCACCGCATTGCGCGACATATCGCCGGGCACGCGGCGTCGCTGCACCGCCTGGATGGTGTGGTCTTTACCGGCGGCATTGGCGAAAACTCAACGCTGATTCGCGCGCTGGTGGTGGAACATCTGAAAGTCTTCGGCATCAACCTCGACGACGCTAAAAATGCCCTGCCGGGCAGCGCGGGTGAGCGCGTGATCTCCACCGAATCGTCCCGCGTGGCCTGCGCGGTTATCCCTACCAACGAAGAAAAAATGATCGCGCTGGACGCCCTCCGTCTTGGGAAGGTTACCCCGGCCGCGGCTTACGCCTGATAAAGCGAGAATCACATGAATGTAACAATCGATACGGGCGTCGCACCCTACAGCGACGCATGGGCCGGGTTTCGCGGTGAAGAATGGAAAAACGCCGTCAACGTCCGCGATTTTATTCAGCATAACTACACCCCTTATGAAGGCGATGAAGCTTTCCTCGCGCAGGCGACGCCTGCAACGACGGCGCTGTGGCAGAAGGTAATGGTCGGCATTCGCCAGGAGAATGCCACCCACGCCCCGGTAGATTTCGACACCAACATTGCCACCACCATTACGGCCCACGGGCCTGGCTACATCGACCAGGATCTGGAGACGATCGTCGGCCTGCAAACCGAAAAGCCGCTCAAGCGCGCCCTGCATCCGTACGGCGGGATCAACATGATCCGCAGCTCGTTTGAGGCCTACGGGCGGGAGATGGATCCGCAGTTTGAATATCTCTTTACCGAGCTGCGCAAAACCCATAACCAGGGTGTGTTTGACGTCTACTCCCCGGAGATGATGCGCTGTCGTAAATCCGGCGTGCTGACCGGGTTGCCGGACGGCTACGGGCGCGGACGCATCATCGGTGATTACCGCCGCGTGGCGCTCTACGGCATCAGCTATCTGGTACGCGAACGTGAACTTCAGTTTGCCGATCTGCAGGGCAGGCTGGAGCGCGGCGAAGATCTGGAGGCAACGATCCGCCTGCGCGAAGAGCTGGCGGAGCACAGGCGCGCGCTGCTGCAGATCCAGCAGATGGCGGCCAACTATGGCTTTGATATCTCGCGCCCGGCTATGGGCGCTCAGGAAGCGGTGCAGTGGGTCTATTTTGCCTACCTGGCAGCGGTGAAATCCCAGAACGGCGGGGCGATGTCGCTGGGGCGCACGGCCTCGTTCCTCGATATCTACATCGAACGCGACATGCAGGCGGGGCGGCTGAGCGAGGTGCAGGCGCAGGAGCTGATCGACCACTTCATCATGAAGATCCGCATGGTGCGCTTCCTGCGCACGCCGGAGTTCGACACGCTCTTCTCCGGCGATCCGATCTGGGCGACGGAAGTGATCGGCGGCATGGGGCTGGACGGACGCACGCTGGTGACCAAAAACAGCTTCCGCTATCTGCATACCCTGCACACCATGGGACCTGCGCCGGAGCCGAACCTGACGATCCTCTGGTCAGAACAGCTGCCGATCGCGTTTAAGAAATACGCCGCGCAGGTATCGATCGTCACCTCTTCTCTGCAGTATGAGAACGACGATCTGATGCGTGCGGACTTCAACAGCGACGATTATGCCATTGCCTGCTGCGTCAGCCCGATGGTGATCGGCAAGCAGATGCAGTTCTTTGGCGCGCGCGCCAACCTTGCCAAAACGCTGCTGTACGCAATCAACGGTGGGGTGGACGAAAAGCTGAAGATCCAGGTCGGGCCAAAAACCGAGCCGCTGCTGGACGACGTGCTGGATTACGACACCGTGATGGCGAGTCTCGATCACTTTATGGACTGGCTGGCGGTGCAGTACATCAGCGCCCTGAATCTCATTCACTACATGCACGATAAGTACAGCTACGAAGCCTCGCTGATGGCGCTGCACGACCGGGATGTCTATCGCACCATGGCCTGCGGCATTGCCGGGCTGTCGGTGGCGGCGGATTCCCTGTCGGCGATTAAATACGCTACGGTGAAGCCGGTGCGCGACCATACCGGCCTCGCGGTCGATTTCGTGATTGAAGGGGACTATCCGCAGTACGGCAACAATGACGACCGTGTGGACAGCATTGCCTGCGACCTGGTGGAGCGCTTTATGAAGAAAATTCAGGCGCTGCCAACCTACCGCAACGCGGTGCCGACCCAGTCGATCCTGACCATCACTTCTAACGTGGTTTACGGCCAGAAGACCGGGAACACGCCGGACGGACGCCGCGGCGGCACGCCGTTTGCGCCAGGCGCAAACCCGATGCACGGGCGCGACAGGAAAGGGGCGGTGGCCTCGTTAACGTCGGTCGCCAAGCTGCCGTTCACCTATGCCAAAGACGGGATCTCCTACACCTTCTCTATCGTGCCGCAGGCGCTGGGCAAGGACGAGCTGGTGCGCAAAACCAACTTGGTGGGGCTGCTGGACGGGTACTTCCATCACGAAGCGTCTATTGAGGGCGGGCAGCACCTGAACGTTAACGTGATGAACCGGGAGATGCTCCTCGATGCCATTGCGCATCCCGAGAACTACCCGAACCTGACCATCCGCGTCTCGGGCTATGCGGTGCGGTTTAATGCCCTGACGCGCGAGCAGCAGCAGGATGTGATTTCGCGAACGTTTACCCAGTCAATCTAAATCTAAGTGCTCATGCCCCCTCAACCCAGGGGGCATGTTTTTGCCCGCGAAACATACAAAATTGTTTATATAATTACTCACACATATTCATCCGCTCTTGAAAAACAATGCCCGCTTTTCCTATCACAGCATGTAAGGACAGTAAGATGATGAAAATGACCCGTATTGCGCTGGTCGCCGCCTCGCTGGCAGTGTGCAGTTTTACGGCACAGGCCGCGAACGTTGAGGCTGCTCCGTCTCCATCGCAGGATCCGCTGGTACAGCACCTGAAGCTCAGCAATGAGCAGGTTAAGAAGATTGAAGAGCTGCATAAGCAGCTGGAACAAAATGTCAGCAAGATCCCGATGACGGGCGTGAAGGACGGCGCGCTGGTCGACATGTTCCAGGCGGGTAAATGGGACGAAAGCACGGTCAAAAGCCAGCTTGCCGCCTTTAGCAAGATTGAAGAGCAGACCCGTTATTACCGCGTGAAATATTACTTCGACGTCAGCCAGGTATTAACGCCGGAACAGCGTAAACAGATTAGAACTGATATGGCCAACGCGCTGGCAGAGTGATTTCGTCGTCGCGTACGGCGCCGGATAATTCTGCCGAGGCTCGAGCGGTTCCCTCTCCCGTTGGGAGAGGGTTAAGGTGAGGGCATTCTCTAAACCGGCAAATCAATCAGCAGCGCGCGCAGCGGCGTATCTGCCACCAGCGTGATATTCGCTTCATCACGAATAAACGCCCCGTCGCCGCAGGTGAGGGCTTCTTTCTCTTCCGTGTGCGTCACCGCATGCACCGTACCGTGAATAGACTGCAGATAGGCGCGCGGACCGTGAAGCTGGAAGCTCGCCTGTTCACCTTTCTTCAGTTCGATATGATGCAGCCACACCTGCTGGCGCAGCTGCAGGCTACCTGTACTGCCGTCCGGCGATGCAATCAGCTGCTGCTTATCGCCCGTTAAATCTAACTTCTGGACCAGCGGATTTTCCCGCTCAGGGCAGGCGTCCAGCCATAGCTGCATGCGGGTCAGCGTTTTGTCTTTGCTGAGGTTATGTTCGCTGTAGCTGATACCCGGCTGTGTGGAAATTAACAACGCTTCGCCAGCCTTTGCCTGGACATGATTGCCCTCGCTATCGCGGTATTCTGCCTCGCCTTCCAGGATCAGGTTCAGGATATCGACTTTCGGGTACGTACGCGGCTGGAAGGAGGCGCCCGGGGCGAGCACTTCCTGGTTCAGCACGCGCAGTGAAGCGTAACCGAGGAGTTTAGGGTCAAAGTAGTGTCCAAAGGAAAAGGTGTAGCGGGCCTGCAGCCAACCGAAATCGGCTTGTCCGCACTGTTTAGCTGTTCTTGTCGTAATCATAAACTTGACCTCTCTTTACACTAAAACAATGGTAAAGGTATGGACGCTTCATTGTTAGCCAGATATTCTGCCCGGTATGTTCAAATTTCCTGAATGAGAACGAGATGGCTAAAGAGAGAGCATTGACGCTTGAGGCGCTTCGCGTCATGGACGCGATTGACCGGCGCGGCAGTTTTGCGGCGGCAGCCGATGAACTGGGGCGCGTTCCGTCTGCGCTGAGCTACACCATGCAAAAGCTGGAAGAAGAGCTTGACGTGGTGCTTTTTGACCGCTCCGGTCATCGAACAAAATTCACCAACGTGGGCCGAATGCTGCTGGAGCGCGGCCGCGTACTGCTGGAAGCGGCGGACAAGCTGACGACAGACGCCGAAGCGCTGGCGCGCGGCTGGGAAACCCATCTCACGCTCGTGACCGAAGCGCTGGTGCCGACCGAAGCGCTGTTCCCGCTGGTGGATCGCCTGGCGGCGAAGGCCAATACGCAGCTGTCCATCATCACCGAGGTGCTGGCAGGGGCGTGGGAACGTCTGGAGACGGGCAGGGCAGATATCGTTATTGCGCCGGACATGCACTTCCGCTCATCGTCGGAAATCAACTCGCGCAAGCTCTACAGCGTGATGAATGTTTACGTTGCCGCCCCCAACCACCCGATTCATCAGGAACCCGAGCCGCTCTCTGAAGTGACGCGCGTGAAGTATCGCGGCGTGGCGGTCGCGGATACCGCGCGCGAGCGTCCGGTGCTGACGGTGCAGCTGCTGGATAAACAGCCTCGTCTGACGGTGACCTCGCTGGAGGACAAACGGCAGGCGCTGCTGGCCGGTCTGGGCGTGGCGACGATGCCGTACCCGTTTGTGGAAAAAGATATTGCGGAAGGACGACTGCGGGTTGTGAGCCCGGAGTACACCAGCGAAGTGGATATCATTATGGCGTGGCGTCGCGACAGCATGGGCGAAGCCAAATCGTGGTGCCTGCGAGAAATTCCAAAGCTCTTTGCGCACCACAACAAATAAGCGTACAGGCCCGGTAAGCGTAAGCGCCACCGGGCAGTAATTTACGCGCCGATCTTAGGATCGGGACCAAAACGGTTTTCGCCCGGCGTTCCGCTCTGGCAGTTGAAAATCAAAATCACGATCCAGCCCACAATCGGGATCAGCAGCAGCAGCAACCACCACGCCGAACGATCGGTATCGTGCAGCCGACGGAACAGTACCGCCCACGATGGCAGCAGGACTAAAAGGCCATAAATGGTGGTCAGCACGCCTTCACCGCCAGCCCGCTCCCAGCCAAGAATTTTATCCACAATACCCAGCACCATGACGAGGATGAAGTTCACCAGAACGAACATCCAGTACTCTTTGCGGCGGGCGCGGCCACCAAATCCAATGTAGTTGCGCAGTACTTTCAGATACCAGTCCATTTTCCTTGCCTCAATAATCGGTCAATCACTTGTTTTCTAAGCAATCAAAGTAAGGATAGATGGAGATTGTGAATTAAAAAAGGGCATCTATTGATGCCCTTAATATTTATCCAAATCGGACGTCGCGCCCGTGCGGTTCATCCAGGTTCTGCCACGGACCGATGGAGATAATACCCGTCGGGTTGATGGTCTTGTGGCTGCGGAAATAGTGGGTGCGAATATGGTCGAAGTCGACCGTTTCCGCGATGCCCGGCATCTGGTAGATGTCGCGCAGGAAACCATACAGGTTCAGGTAGTCGCTGATGCGGTGTTTATCGCACTTAAAGTGGGTGACATAGACCGGATCAAAGCGAACCAGCGTGGTCCACAGGCGAATGTCCGCTTCCGTCAGGCGATCGCCCGTCAGGTAGCGATGCTGGCCCAGGATCTGTTCCAGGCGTTCCAGTGATTCAAACACCTTCCCGACCGCTTCGTCATACGCTTCCTGGCTGGTGGCGAAACCGGCCTTGTAGACACCGTTGTTGACGTTGTCGTAAATCCAGCCGTTCAGCTCGTCAATCTTATCACGCAGTTCAACCGGGTAATAATCTCCGGCACGAGCGCCGTGCGCATCAAATGCGGTATTGAACATGCGGATGATTTCCGCAGACTCATTGCTGACAATCGTCTGGTTTTTCTTGTCCCACAGCACAGGCACGGTCACGCGCCCGGTGTAGTGCGGATCGGCGCGCAGATAGAGCTGGTACAGGAAATCGTGGTGATACAGTTCGTCGCCGGTTGCCGCAGGGAAATCACTGTCGAACGTCCAGCCGTTTTCCAGCATCAACGGGTTGACGACTGAAACCGGAATTAAGGATTCGAGACCTTTGAGCTTGCGCACAATTAGCGTGCGGTGCGCCCACGGGCAGGCAAGGGAAACATAAAGATGATAACGGTCTTTCTCAGCCGCGAAGCCGCCTTCGCCGCTCGGGCCGGGGGCACCGTCGGCGGTCAGCCAGTTACGGAAGGCCGAAACTGAGCGCTTGAAGCGACCTCCGGTGGATTTGGTGTCATACCAGACATCCTGCCATACGCCGTCTACGAGTTGTCCCATTTTTTCTCCTCCGTCAGATAGCAAAAGCGAGGAGATGTCTCCTCGCTTTGAGTTCATTCAGTATAGCGTGCTTACCATTTCTTATTCAGAACGCGGTCGATGCTGTATGCGCCCGGGCCAGTGACGGCCAGCAGCAGGAAGCCACCCGCGATGGTCAGGTTTTTCATGAACATCAGAGAGTTCACGCCTTCCGCAAAGTTGCTGTGGAAGATGAACGCCGTCAGTACGGTGAAGCCTGCAGTAAACAGCGCGGTAGTGCGGGTCAGGAAGCCGAACAGGACTGCCAGGCCGCCGCCGAACTCAAGAAGAATGGTCAGTGGCAACAGGAATCCCGGAACGCCCATGGCTTCCATATACTGCTGGGTACCCGCATAACCGGTGATTTTTCCCCAACCTGCCACGATGAACAGAATTGGCATCAGAATACGCGCTACCAGTACACCAACATCTTCTAATTTTTTCATTTTACTCTCCAGGAAACCACATCAGCGGCTGAACGTTATTTGTCTGCAATTCCGGGTAGATACCGCGTCGTTGCTGTCGATGGAGAGGATAATAAACGGGGCGGGTGGCAATTGTTAGCAAGGAAAACTGTCAATCTTCTTCAAAGATATTGAGTAAGTGAGGGGGAGGATTTTGCCGGGTGGCGGCTACGCCTTACCCGGCGAGAAGGCTAGCGTAATTGCTGCTGCCGCAACGTTGCTTTCACCAGGCGCCAGGCGCTCCAGGCACCAAACCCACGGCGCGCCCAGCGGATGAGCATATTTGGATGACGAACCGTCCAGATAGCCATCACGCTGCTGCCGACCAGCGCCCATGAACGCAGGCTCAGGAAGGTGTTCCAGCCTCGGTCAAACCGTCGCGTCGCGTCAATCCAGTCGCGACGGCTGGCCGACAGATCCAGCCGTTGCTGCTGGATCTGGCTTAGCAGGTACGCTTTTCGCTTTTGACGTTCGGCTTTACCGCTCACGGCTTGTCATCCTCCAGCAGGGCGCGATCGTTAGCCAGCTCCTGACGCGTATGGCGCAGGAATGTGGACTTACGCGCTTTACGCAGCGTCCAGATACCGCCAATCAACGCTGCTACCAGCAGAACGACGGTGGTGGCAATCATGGCGTTAAGACGATACTGCGGGTCAATGGCCCAGATGATTAAAACCATCAGGCTCATCAGACCAAACGCGGCGAAGAGCATGGTCAGTCCGAGCATCAGCAGCATCTGGAAGAGGTTGGCTTTCTCCTCTTCCAGCTCAACCACTGCCAGCCGGACGCGCGTTTCGGCAATCCCGACCAGCGTTGTTAAAATACGCTGGCCGATGCCGAGGACGTTGTTAGCAGGCCCTTGTGCGTGACGAGGATCTTCCATATCAACGACGCGTCAGAAGGACACCCAGTACCACACCCACTGCGGCACCAATTCCTACACCCGTCCATGGATTATCACGCACGTATTCGTCCGCGCGGGCAGCCGCTTCGCGGGTCTGTTTCGCCAGTGCATCACCGGTTTCACCCAGGCGGTAGCGGCTCTCTTTCAGGGCCTGCTCCGCCTTGCTGCGCAGCTTGCTGACCTCTTCTTTTGACTTGTCAGCAGAGGAGTTCAGCACCTCTTCAAGGGTATCGGCCAGGGATTTCAGTTCAGCGCGCAGATGTTCAGACGTCGTATCTTTTGACATGATTCTCTCTCCTGTTGAGATTTCCGTTAACTCAATAATCGCGAGCTTCCAGCGCTTTCAGGTCGTCCTGCGCTTCTTTCAACTTCTTCTCGCGCTTAGCAATTTTTTCCGCATCCCCTTTCTCTTTCGCTTCCTGCAGGTCGCGACGGCGCTCGGCTATCTCGTCCTTCTGTTCAGCGATTTTCTTCTTGTGGTCGGCACGAAGCTTGCTGTCTGAACAGTTCGCTTTCACTTCGCTCAGCGCTTTTTTAAGACCGTCAACACGGTGCTGATTGTTATGCTTTTCGGCATAACCGATCTCACGCTGAATATCCTGTTCTTTCTCCTGACAAAGAGAGTTTGCGAAGGATGCTGTGCTTAAAGAAAAAAGGGCCAGAGCCAGAGTCATGCGGAATTTCATTATCGAAACCTTCCATTGTGTTGCGGCGTAAGCCGCTATCCAAAGTTATGCGGAGTACAGTCGAGGGGTGCTCCGCGTACTTAAGCATAGTAAGTAAACGGGGGATTCACCAAAGTGAGTGAAAAGATTCGGAATCCTGGAAGTTATCCAAACCGATGCGACGTATCGCGAATCAACGAGAGCCAGGCTGCAGGCTGGCTCTCATCTTCCTGCTGGGCAATGATATACCCGTGCGGCAGCGTACGGTCGAGAACCACTTTTGCGGCGGCACTTTGCGCTCGGGAATCAAACTTGATCAGTAAAACATCGTCCTGTGGGGTGATGCTTTTAAAGCGGATCCCGTTCGCGTCCAGATGGTGCCAGACAGAAAAACCGTCAGGCACGCTGGCACCCTGGTTCACCGGGCGAATGGCAAGCGTGGATTCCTGGTGCGAAAGCGCGCTCCATGCCAGAAGCATAGCGCTGAGCACCCCCAGTGTAATCACGGCACAGGCAAAACGGCGCAGGGCAAGCGGTGAGATAGCCATCGTTAGCCTCTGGCTCCGTATTTCTTTTTCCACAGCACGACCAGAGAGCCGATCAGGCCGAAGACCAGCAGAACCACAGGCAGCAGCATCAGGCAGGACATCAGCTGGTCTTCATATTTCATAAACACCGGCGTTTTACCCAACGCATAGCCGAGCGTTGTCAGAATAAGCACCCATAACAGACCGCTCATCCAGTTAAAGAACTGGAAGCGGGCGCTGCTCAGCCCCGACAGACCGGCAATGGTCGGCAACAGCGTACGTACAAACGCGATAAAGCGGCCAATCAGCAGCGCGGAAAGCCCGTGCTTATGGAAAAGGTGGTGCGCCCGCTGATGATAATGTGCAGGCAGGTGCGAGAGCCAGTTCTGGACGATCCGGGTATTGCCCAGCCATCTACCCTGGATGTAGCTCACCCAGCAGCCGAGGCTGGCCGCGACGGTCAGTAATAAAATAGTTTGCGGAAACGCCATCGCCCCTTTGGCACACAGCACGCCGACGAGCACCAGCAAACTGTCACCAGGCAGGAAGGCAGCAGGCAGCAAACCGTTCTCAAGGAACAGGATCATAAACAAGACGAAATAGAGCATGCCAATCATGGAAGGGTTGGCCAGCGTTTCAAAATCCTGCGCCCAAAGGGCATGCAGTAGTTGGGTCAAAAGTTCCATTCAGTGTTCCTGGAAATCGGTTAACGTCACGCCTGTTATCCGGGGCAAACAGCACGGCGACATTGTTGTGATTTCATTATGGTCGCTCGCGGACACATTGCGGTGTGGCCAACACGTTTCCCTGTTAATTGGCTGGTTAGCAAGCACTAACTTACAAAATAACGAAGTGAATCCAATTGTAACAAAGCCCAACGTTCTGCGTCACAGAATTTGCAGGCGTGAGTTGATTTTGGCGTAAGCCCAGGAAGTGAGCGAGGGGATTTACAAAGGCTGACACTATATATGTTTTGCTTACCCACTGGAGCCAGAAGGCGCAGCGAGGCGCCTGCCAGCGGGAAGGTCATCTATTTTGCGGCACTGGGGGCCGTATCGAGATGAACAACGGGATTATCGGCGAAAAGATAGCGGTCAGCGTTAAATTCGAAGTCGTCGCTGGTTTCATTGAACAGCATCTGCTTGGTGTTTTCCAGATGCTGCCACATCGCCAGCTTAGCGGCATGGGGATCTTTACGAATCAGCGCCTTAAGGATTTGATCGTGATCGTCACACCAGTTGTCGACAGTACGGGAATCGATATGGTCGTGCAGTTTCTTCCAGTACGGGTTATGAACGCGCTGAGTCCACATTTTCTCAACGATTGCCGCCAGCGCCGTATTTTGGGTTGCCAGGGCGACCTGGACGTGAAACTGCAGATCCCACTCTGAATCGCGGAAACATTTTTCCTTACGGGCATTCTCCTGGATTTCCATCAGCTTCATGATGTCCTGCTTGGTCACCTGCGTCGCCGCAAACTCAGCAATATTGCTTTCGATCAGTTGGCGAGCCTGGAGCAGCTCAAACGGACCGTAGCTGGCGAATTCCAGACTTTCGTCCGCGACGGGAGAGTGTTTCGGCAGATTAGAAATCACGTGAATGCCGGAGCCTTTGCGTACCTCAACGTAGCCTTCCACTTCCAGCATGATGATGGCTTCGCGCACCACGGTGCGGCTGACGCTTTTTTCATCCGCAATGAAGCGCTCGGCGGGAAGTTTATCACCGACAAGATAGACTCCTTGCTCGATGCGATCTTTCAGCTCGGCAGCAAGTTGTTGATATAAACGACGTGGTTCGGTGATTTCCATATGCGCTCCAGGCAGGGTACGGCAGATGATTTGTTATACCACTTTTGCGTGCCACTCTCCAGATTTTGCCATTAAAAAAGCCGCCTGGAGGCGGCTTAGGGGAAACACATTTTCGCTAACTTTGCGTAGCCGGTTTCCCAAGGGACTCTTTTGCCAGCTCCTCTGCCGACTTGCTTTTCAGCACCGTCCAGATTACCACCGCGCCCAGCAGGTCGAAGATCGCCAGCACGGCGAACAGCGGGCTGAAGCCGATGGTATCCGCCAGTGCGCCGACCACCAGCGCAAACATCGTACTTGCGGTCCAGGCGGCCATCCCTGTCAGGCCGTTGGCGGTGGCCACTTCGTTACGGCCAAAGACGTCAGAGGAGAGCGTAATCAGCGCGCCGGACAGGGACTGGTGAGCAAATCCGCCGATGCACAGCAGGGCGATAGCCACATACGGGCTGGTGAACAGGCCGATCATGCCCGGGCCAATCATCAGCAGTGCGCCCATGGTCACTACCATTTTACGGGAAACAATCAGGTTCACCCCAAACCAGCGCTGGAACAGCGGTGGCAGGTATCCGCCCACGATACAGCCCAGGTCAGCGAACAGCATCGGCATCCAGGCGAACATCGCGATCTCTTTCAGGTTAAAGCCGTAGACTTTAAACATGAACAGGGGGATCCACGCGTTGAAGGTACCCCATGCCGGCTCGGCCAGGAAACGCGGCAGGGCGATACCCCAGAACTGACGGGTGCCCAGGATCTGCCAGACGGTCATTTTTTTGCCGTTGTTGGTCTGATGCTGCGCTTCCTGACCACCAATAATGTACTCGCGTTCTTCTTCAGACAGTTTTTTCTGATCGCGCGGATGTTTATAGAAAATCAGCCACGCCATGGCCCACGCAAAGCTCAGCACGCCAGAGATGATGAACGCCATCTGCCAGCTGTGCATCACGATAGCCCACACCACCAGCGGTGGTGCAATCATCGCCCCGATGGACGAGCCGACGTTGAAGTAACCGACCGCAATGGAACGCTCTTTTGCCGGGAACCACTCGGAGCTGGCTTTCAGCCCTGCGGGGATCATGGCGGCTTCAGCTGCACCTACCGCGCCGCGCGCCAGCGCCAGGCCGCCCCAGCTTCCCGCCAGCGCGGTGGCTCCGCAGAACACCGCCCAGGCGATGGCGAAGAAGGCATAACCGATTTTGGTACCGAGAATGTCCAGCACATAGCCAGCAACAGGCTGCATGATGGTATAAGCCGCGGAATAGGCGGCAATGATGTAGGAGTATTGCTGCGTGGAGATATGCAGCTCTTCCATCAACGTTGGCGCTGCTGCTGCCACGGTGTTACGCGTCAGGTAGCCCAGCACGGTGCCTAACGTCACCAGTGCGATCATATACCAACGTAACCCTTTAATTTTACGCATCTAAAACCTCATCGTTATGTTATTTCCGCGCCAGAACGCGGCAACCTCTCGACCGTTTCCGGGAGCAGTTGTGTAACGGGAGGGGCGCAGCCGGGAGCATGTCCCGGAACGGCCCGAACCTTGCCATAAGTAAGCGTGCATAAGTCGGTATCCGTACCGTTAAATCTGGTGTATCTGACACCAGTAATGCATTCCGTCGGCTTATAGTTTGCGACGGCGAAAAGATAACTTGTCATACAACTTTAAAAGGTGAGTGACATCACAAATGTATGATTCTTTGTGGGGACATTAATTGCTGAGCGCAAAGCCAGTAATGATGCGGCTTGTAGAAGGGTTTACTCCATTGAGGGTAATTTATTTGTTGACGTTTATTGATCTCACTCACGAAAAAAACGTCGGCTGGTGGAAATTGGTGTGATAACTTTGCAGCATATGAACATACGCTTTCTGCGCTCCCGTAATGAGGAAGACGATAATGACGCCGTTTATGACCGACGATTTTCTGTTAGATACCGAATTTGCTCGCCGCCTGTACCACGACTACGCAAAAGACCAGCCGATTTTCGACTACCACTGCCATTTACCGCCGCAGCAGGTTGCCGAAAATTATCGCTTCAAAAACCTGTATGACATCTGGCTGAAGGGTGACCACTACAAATGGCGCGCCATGCGCACCAACGGCGTGGCTGAGCGCCTGTGTACCGGCGATGCGACCGACCGCGAGAAGTTTGACGCCTGGGCGGCGACCGTTCCGCACACCATCGGCAACCCGCTTTACCACTGGACGCACCTTGAGCTCCGCCGTCCGTTTGGCATCACCGGCAAACTGCTCTCCCCAACGACCGCCGATGAAATCTGGGAGCGCTGCAACGCCCTGCTGGCGCAGGATAACTTCTCCGCGCGCGGCATCATGAAGCAGATGAACGTGAAGATGGTGGGCACCACCGACGATCCGATTGACTCTCTGGAGCATCATGCGGTTATCGCCAAAGACACCTCTTTTGATATCAAAGTGCTGCCAAGCTGGCGCCCGGATAAAGCCTTCAACATTGAGCAGGTTACCTTCGCCGACTACATGACGAAGCTGGCGGAAGTGTCCGATACCGACATCCGTCGTTTCACCGACCTGCAAACCGCGCTGACCAAACGTCTGGATCACTTCGCGGCGCACGGCTGTAAAGTTTCTGACCACGCGCTGGACGTGGTGCTGTTTGCGGAATCAAATGAAGCCGAGCTGGACAGCATTCTGGCACGTCGTCTCTCCGGTGAATCGCTTAGCGAGCACGAAGTGGCGCAGTTCAAAACGGCGGTACTGGTGTTCCTCGGTGCCGAATACGCGCGTCGCGGCTGGGTACAGCAGTACCATATCGGTGCGCTGCGCAATAACAACCAGCGCCAGTTTAAGCTGCTTGGTGCGGATGTAGGCTTCGACTCCATCAACGACCGTCCGCTGGCAGAAGAGCTGTCCAAACTTCTGAGCAAACAGAACGAACAAAATCTGCTGCCTAAAACCATCCTTTACTGCCTGAACCCGCGCGATAACGAAGTGCTGGGTACCATGGTCGGCAACTTCCAGGGCGAAGGGATGCCGGGCAAGATGCAGTTCGGCTCCGGCTGGTGGTTCAACGATCAGAAAGACGGTATGGAACGTCAGATGACGCAGCTGGCGCAGCTTGGCCTGCTAAGCCGCTTTGTCGGCATGCTGACCGACAGCCGCAGCTTCCTGTCCTATACCCGTCATGAATATTTCCGCCGCATTCTGTGCCAGATGATTGGCCGCTGGGTGCACGCAGGCGAAGCGCCAGCGGATATCCAGCTGCTGGGCGAAATGGTGAAAAACATCTGCTTTAACAATGCGCGTGACTACTTCGCCATTGAACTGAACTAGGGCCGTTTGAGGTTGATATGCAATACATCAAAATCCATTCGCTGGATAACGTGGCCGTCGCGCTGACGGATCTCGATGAAGGCGACGTGGTGACCGTTGATAACCAGAGCGTCACCCTGCGTCAGGCGATTGCTCGCGGACACAAGTTTGCCGTGAAGCCTCTCGCCAAAGGGGACAACATCATTAAGTACGGTCTTCCGATTGGGCATGCGTTAGCGGATATCGAGCCGGGTGAACATATTCATTCTCACAATACCCGCACCAATCTGAGCGATCTGGACGAGTACAGCTATCAACCTGATTTACCCGCGGAAGAGCGTCAGGCGGCAGATCGTGAAGTACAGATCTACCGTCGGGCTAACGGTGAGGTGGGGATCCGCAACGAGCTGTGGATCCTCCCGACCGTCGGCTGCGTCAACGGCATCGCGCGGCAGATCCAGACGCGTTTTCTGAAAGAGACCAACAGTGCCGAAGGCACTGACGGGGTACATCTGTTCAGCCACACCTACGGCTGCTCCCAGCTGGGAGACGACCACATCAATACCCGCACCATGCTGCAAAACATGGTGCGCCACCCGAACGCGGGGGCGGTGCTGGTGATCGGCCTGGGCTGCGAGAACAATCAGGTGGACGCCTTCCGCGAGACGCTCGGTGAGTTCGATCCTGAGCGCGTGCATTTTATGGTGTGTCAGCATCAGGACGACGAAGTGGAAGCGGGCGTTGAGCAGCTTCATCAGCTGTATAACGTGATGCGCCACGACAAGCGCGAGCCGGGCAAGCTGAGCGAGCTGAAGTTTGGTCTGGAGTGCGGCGGGTCTGACGGCCTGTCCGGCATCACTGCCAACCCGATGCTGGGTCGCTTCTCGGATTACGTCATTGCCAACGGCGGCACCACTGTGCTGACCGAAGTGCCGGAGATGTTCGGTGCGGAACGTATTCTGATGAGCCACTGCCGCGACGAAGAGACGTTTGAGAAGACCGTCACCATGGTGAACGACTTCAAACAGTATTTCATCGCCCACAATCAGCCCATTTACGAGAACCCGTCTCCGGGTAACAAAGCGGGCGGGATCACCACGCTGGAAGAGAAATCTCTCGGCTGCACCCAGAAAGCGGGCGCCAGCCAGGTGGTGGACGTTCTGCGCTACGGCGAGCGCCTGAAAACGCACGGTCTGAACCTGCTGAGCGCACCGGGTAACGATGCGGTCGCCACCAGCGCGCTGGCGGGCGCCGGCTGCCATATGGTGCTGTTCAGCACCGGTCGCGGCACGCCGTACGGCGGTTTTGTGCCGACGGTGAAAATTGCCACCAACAGCGAGCTGGCGGCGAAGAAAAAACACTGGATCGACTTTGATGCGGGCCAGCTGATTCACGGCAAAGCGATGCCGCAGCTGCTGACGGAATTCGTGGACGCGATTGTGGAATTTGCCAACGGCAAGCAAACCTGTAACGAGAAGAACGACTTCCGCGAGCTGGCGATCTTTAAGAGTGGTGTGACGCTTTAAATAGGGAGCGGGCTGGTGCCCTCACCCTGACCCTCTCCCACAGGGAGAGGGTACAAACACTAAAAACGGCAACCTCAGGGTTGCCGTTTTGCTGTTAACCTCGCAGGGCGTTCTTCGCTAAACGCGCGTCTTCCGCCTGACAGGCCGCTGCGGTAAACAGCACGTCGGTAGAGGAGTTCAGCGCGGTTTCGCAGGAGTCCTGCAGCACGCCGATGATAAAGCCGACGGCTACCACCTGCATGGCGATTTCGTTCGGGATACCGAACATATTACACGCCAGCGGGATCAGCAGCAGGGAACCGCCCGCCACGCCCGATGCGCCACAGGCACACAGCGACGCCACGACGCTCAACAGCAGCGCGGTTGGCAGATCCACCGGAATGCCCAGCGTATGCACCGCCGCCAGGGTTAGCACGGTAATGGTGATTGCCGCACCCGCCATATTCACGGTTGCACCCAGCGGGATCGAAACGGAATAGGTGTCGCGGTCCAGGTTCAGCTTCTCCGCCAGCGCCATGTTAACCGGAATGTTCGCCGCCGAGCTGCGGGTGAAGAAGGCGGTTACGCCGCTTTCGCGCAGGCAGGTCAGCACGAGCGGATACGGGTTGCGGCGGATCTGCCAGAACACCAGCAGCGGGTTGATCACCAGCGCCACCAGCAGCATACAGCCGACCAGCACAACCAGCAGCTGCGCGTAACCCCACAGTGCGTCAAAACCGGTAGTTGCCAGCGTGGAGGAGACCAGCCCGAAAATACCGACTGGCGCAAAGCGAATCACCAGCTTCACCATAAAGGTCACGGCGTTGGACAAATCGTTGACCAGGTTTTTCGTGGTCTCGTTGCCGTGGCGCAGCGCGAAGCCCAGACCAATCGCCCAGACCAGGATGCCAATGTAGTTTCCGCTCATCAGCGCGGTGATGGGGTTAGAGACCATGCTCATCAGCAGGCCCCGCAGGACTTCGACAATGCCGGACGGCGGCGTGATATCACCGGCCGCGCTGGTCAGGTGCAGCGTGGACGGGAACAGGAAGCTAAACACCACGGCCGTTAAGGCAGCCGAGAAGGTTCCCAGCAGATAAAGGAACAGAATGGGGCGAATGTTAGTTTTTTGTCCGTGCTGGTGGTTGGCAATTGACGCCATGACCAGCATCAGAACCAGTACCGGCGCGACGGCTTTCAGTGCACCTACGAACAGCGTCCCGAGCAGCCCCGTGGCTTCCGCGGCAGGTTTTGACACCATCGCCAGCAGAATACCCAGCACCAGCCCGACCAGAATTTGTTTAACGAGGCTGCCCTGCGCCAGGCGCGCGAACAGACCGCTTGATTGTATGCTCATACATATTTCCTGAGTGAAATTGCGTTCCATCCCGGATGTGCTCTTAGTCACATTTATGTCCGGATGTAAGTAAATGTTTGCCTGGTCGAGTATAGGGAATGTGCCAAAGGAGGGAAGCGTAAAATGCTGGATTTTACGTGTTGCATCATATTTTTTAACTACTGCGTTACAAAAGTGTGTTCACCCTCTCCCTGTGGGAGAGGGCCGGGGTGAGGGGATTACTCCACCTGCTGCTTCTTATCGTGCTGGCGGTTAACCCAGGTATTGATAATTAGCGTCACGATCAGAATGCCAAATACCACGCCGAGCGAAATAGCGATCGGGATATGGTAGAAATCGACGATTAGCATTTTGATACCGATAAACACCAGAATCACCGACAGGCCGTACTTCAGCATGGAGAAACGCTCCGCCGCGCCTGCCAGCAGGAAATACATGGCACGCAGGCCGAGAATGGCGAAAAGGTTAGAGGTCAGGACGATGAACGGGTCGGTGGTTACCGCGAAGATCGCCGGAATGCTGTCCACGGCGAAAATCACGTCGCTCAGCTCAACCAGAATCAGCACCAGCAGCAGCGGGGTGGCAAACAGCAGGCCGTTCTTGCGCACGAAGAAGTGCTCGCTCTCGATCTTGTCGGTCATGCGCAGATGGCCGCGGATCCACTTCACCAGCGGGCGATCGCCAATCGCAGAGCCGTCCTCTTTCGCCAGCGCCATTTTGACCCCGGTGAACAGCAGGAACGCGCCGAAGACGTACAGCAGCCATTCGAACTGGGTAATCAGCCAGCTGCCAGCGAAGATCATGATGGTACGCAGGATAATCGCGCCCAGCACGCCGTACACCAGCACGCGACGCTGCAGGGCAGCAGGTACGGCAAAGTAGCTGAACAGCATCAGCCAGACGAAGACGTTATCGACCGCCAGGGCTTTTTCAATCAGATAACCGGTGAGGAAGGCGAGCGCCTGAGGGTCGGCAACTGCGCGGCCTTCAGTCGAGGCCAGGTACCACCAGAAGGCAGCGCAGAAGAGCAGAGAGAGGGTGACCCACACCAGCGACCAGGCGGCGGCCTGTTTCATGGTCATGCCGTGCGCGCCGCGACGTCCCTGCAAAAAGAGGTCGATCGCCAGCATGATGAGCACGACAACCGCGAATCCGCCCCACAACATGGGAGTGCCGACAGAATGCATACTATTTTCCTTACACATAAAAAACAAAAACGGCCATGGTCAGAAGACGATAGCCGTTAGCTTTTTATGCATAGACCTCGCCTTCCGGCAAGGTCTCACTTACAACCACGAAGGTTGCCCGGCGACCGGATGCGGTATTGCACGCATCGTAATGACGATCCACCGACGAAGAAGTTACTCCCCTTTGCAGGTAACAAAATATGTCAGACCATTGGTTTCGTCAATGGTCTGCGCCGTTTCATTACACAGCTTTACGCGATAACCTCCGCGCCCACGCCGTCTGCCGGGAACACCACGCCGGTCTGGCGGCGGATCTCCGTTTGCAGCTTCGCCGTGGTGCGGCTCACCGCAAGGCCTGGGTGATTCACTTCGTTGTCTTCCACCAGACGGGCGAAGACCTCTGCCTCATAGAGCATAGTGTTAATATGCTGAGGCTGCGTCAGCTCCTGGGCTTTGCCACCTCGCGGGACAAAGCTCACCTTCTGGCACTCGGAGATCTTCTCGATGACCAGCGAGCCCGCTTCGCCCTGAATTTCGCTCGGCAGCACGGAATCGCTCACCTTGGAGTGCTGCAGCGTCACGCTGAAATCACCGTAATCCAGCACCGCGACACCGTGCGCATCCACGCCGCTCTCCAGCAGGCTGGCGGTAGCCGTGACGCCGTGCGGCTCGCCCCACAGGGCCACGGCAGAGGCCAGGCAGTAGAATCCGATATCCATTATCGAGCCGTTCGAGAACGCCGGGTTAAAGGTGTTCGGGTTCTCGCCGTCCAGATAGCGCTGGTAGCGCGACGAGTACTGGCAGTAGTTAATAAAGGCTTTGCGTATCTTGCCGATTTTCGGCAGGGACTGCTGCAGCAGCAGGAAATTCGGCAGGCTGGCGGTTTTGAACGCTTCGAAAAGAACCACCTGGTTTTCGCGGGCAAGCGCAATGGCCGCCTCCACTTCCTCAATATTTGATGCCAGCGGCTTCTCGCAAATCACATGCTTTTTATGGCTGAGGAACAGCTTCGTTTGCGGGAAGTGCAGGGAGTTCGGGCTGGCGATATAGACCGCGTCAATGGCGTCGCTTTGCGCCATCTCATCAAGCGAGGTGAAGAGATGCTCAACGAGATAATCGTTGGCAAAACTCTGCGCCTGCTCAAGGCTGCGGGAATAGACTGCGGTAAGTTTCAGTTTGCCGGTTTCGTGGGCGGCGTCGACGAACTGGCGCGTGATCCAGTTCGTTCCAATGACTGCGAAACGTATCATAAACGTTTACGTACTCCGTAGCGGGGAACCTTTAGCCACTGTAGCACGTCATCATGACAATTCGCGTGCGCTATTCCGCATTACCATTTAACGATAAATGCGTAAGCCACAGGCGGGTATCAAACTCCAGCTGGTGGTACTGCGGCTCCATGTGGCAGCACAGGGAGTAGAACGCTTTGTCGTGCTCTTTCTCCTTCAGGTGCGCCAGCTCGTGGACGACGATCATCCGCAGAAACGCCTCCGGCGCGTTACGGAAAACCGTCGCGACGCGGATCTCCGCCTTGGCCTTCAGCTTGCCGCCCTGAACGCGTGAGACGGCGGTGTGCAGGCCGAGCGCGTTTTTCAGCACGTGGATCTTGTTGTCGTACATCACCTTGTTGATCGGCGGGGCGCTCTTCAGATACCGGCTTTTCAGATCCTGCGTATACTGCCAGAGGGCCTTATCGGTCGCGAAATCGTGCGTGCCGGGATAGCGTTTTTCCAGCACCCCGCCGAGCTTCTGCTCGGCAATCAGGCTGCGAACCTGAGTCAGTAAATGCTCCGGATAGCCCTGGAGATAAGTAAGTTGGTTCATCAAACACCCAAATTAATGCGAAAACGGGTATACTCACGCACCCTTTTCAGGGATACGCCAAATTTTACCATTCAGGAGGGCCGATGAGCCACTTAGACAACGGTTTCCGTTCACTCAACCTTAAACGTTTCCCGGAAACGGACGACGTTAACCCGCTTCAGGCGTGGGAAGCGGCGGATGAATATCTGCTGCAACAGTTGGATGAGACTGAAATCCGCGGCCCGGTTTTGATCCTGAATGACGCCTTCGGCGCGCTGGGCTGCGCCCTGGCAGAGCACACGCCTTACAGCATTGGCGATTCCTACCTTAGCGAACTGGCGACGCGTGAAAACCTGCGCCATAACGACATCGACGAGTCCAGCGTGAAGTTCCTCGACAGCACCGCGGACTACCCGCAGGCGCCGGGCGTGGTGCTGATCAAAGTGCCAAAAACCATGGCGCTGCTGGAGCAGCAGCTGCGCGCGCTGCGTAAGGTCGTGACGCCAGAAACCCGCATCATCGCGGGTGCCAAAGCGCGCGATATTCACACCTCGACGCTGGAGCTGTTCGAGAAGGTCCTCGGCCCAACCACCACCACGCTGGCGTGGAAAAAAGCGCGCCTGATTAACTGCACCTTCAGCGCGCCGGAGCTGGCCGACGCGCCAGAGACCCTGAGCTGGACGCTGGAAGGGACCGACTGGACCATCCACAACCACGCGAACGTCTTCTCCCGCACCGGTCTGGATATCGGCGCGCGCTTCTTTATGGAACATCTGCCGGAAAATCTGGAAGGTGAGATTGTCGATCTGGGCTGCGGCAACGGCGTGATTGGCCTGACGCTGCTGGCGAAGAACCCGGACGCCAGCGTGGTGTTCAGCGACGAATCGCCGATGGCGGTGGCCTCCAGCCGTCTGAACGTGGAAACCAACATGCCGGACGCGCTGGACCGCTGCGAGTTTATGATCAACAACGCGCTGTCCGGCGTAGAGCCGTTCCGCTTTAACGCCGTGTTCTGCAACCCGCCGTTCCACCAGAAGCACGCCCTGACGGATAACGTCGCGTGGGAGATGTTCCACCACGCGCGCCGCTGCCTGAAGATTAACGGCGAGCTGTACATCGTGGCCAACCGCCACCTGGATTACTTCCACAAGCTGAAGAAGATTTTCGGCAACTGCGTCACCATTGCGACGAACAATAAGTTCGTGGTGCTGAAGTCGGTGAAGCTGGGACGTCGTCGTTAAATAACCAGTGCAAGCTGGGTGCCCTGCGCAATCGCCCGCCGCGCATCCAGCTCCATCGCCACGTCGCACCCGCCAATCAGATGCACTGTTTTACCGGCCTCGCGCAGCGGGTCGGCCAGATCCCGCTTCGGTTCCTGCCCGGCACATAAAATCACATGATCCACGCGCAGCAGCTGCGGCTCGCCGCCGATCGTGACGTGCAGACCCTCGTCGTCGATCTTCTCGTAGCTTACCGCCGGGATCATCTTCACCCCACGCGAGAGTAGGGTAGCGCGGTGGATCCAGCCGGTGGTTTTGCCAAGCCCTTCGCCCGGCTTGCTGGCCTTACGCTGCAGCATCACGATCTGGCGCGGGCTTTTCGGCAGCTGCGGCCCTTCCGGGCGCAGGCCACCGGACTGGCTGAGGCTGGTATCAATGCCCCATTCGACGCAAAACTCGGCAATGTTCTGGCTGGTCGCCTCGCCCGGCTGGCTCAAATACATGGCGGTATCAAAGCCGATCCCGCCGCAGCCGATAATCGCCACCTTCTCGCCAACCGGTACTTTGTCACGCAGCACGTCGAGATAGCTCAGCACTTTTGGATGATCGATACCCTCGATCGAAGGCGTGCGCGGTACGATCCCGCTCGCCAGGATCACCTCATCGAAATCAGTCAGATCCGCCGCGCTGACAAACTGGTTAAGCCGCAGCTCGACGCCCGTCAGTTCGATCATCCGGCGGTAGTAGCGCAGCGTTTCATAAAACTCCTCTTTGCCCGGGATCTGTTTGGCGATATTAAACTGCCCGCCGATCTCCCCGGCTGCATCAAACAGCGTCACGCTGTGCCCGCGCGAAGCGGCATTCACCGCAAACGCCAGGCCCGCAGGTCCTGCGCCGACAACCGCCAGGCGTTTTTTCGCTGTCGCCGGGATCACCGGCATTTTGGTTTCATGGCAGGCGCGCGGGTTGACGAGGCAGGAGGTGACCTTCCCGACGAAGATCTGATCCAGACAGGCTTGGTTACAGCCGATGCAGGTATTGATCTCATCCGCGCGGCCGCTTTGCGCTTTGGAGAGCAGTTCGGCATCGGCCAGGAACGGGCGCGCCATCGAGACCATGTCGGCATCGCCGCGCGAAATCACATCGTCCGCCACCTGCGGATCGTTAATGCGGTTGGTGGTGACCAGCGGAACAGACACTTTCCCTTTCAGCCTGCGCGTTACCCAGCTGAACGCCGCGCGCGGCACCGGCGTGGCGATGGTCGGAATGCGCGCCTCGTGCCAGCCGATGCCGGTGTTGATAATGGTGGCCCCCGCGGCTTCTATCGCCTGCGCCAGCTGCACGGTTTCGTCGAACGTGCCGCCGCCTTCCACCAGGTCGAGCATCGACAGGCGGAAGATGATGATAAAATCCGAACCCGCACGTTCACGTACCGCGCGCACCACCTCCACGGCAAAGCGCATCCGGCGGGCATAGTCGCCGCCCCATTCGTCGTCGCGCTGGTTGGTGCGGGCCGCGAGGAATTCGTTAATCAGATAGCCTTCTGAGCCCATTACCTCCACGCCGTCGTAGCCCGCCTCACGCGCCAGCGCCGCACAGCGGGCAAAGTCGTCGATCAGCGCCAGGATCTCGTCGTGGGTGAGGGCGTGAGGTTTAAAGCGGTTAATCGGCGCCTGAATGGCCGATGGCGCAACCAGATTCGGCTGGTAGCTGTAGCGTCCGGTGTGCAGAATTTGCAGGGCGATTTTACCGCCCTCGCTGTGCACCGCGTCGGTCACAATGCGGTGGTGCGGCAGCTGCGACGCATCGTTCAGCACCGCGCCGCCCTCCATGCCGACGCCGGAAGGGGAAGGGGCCACGCCGCCGGTGACTATCAGTGCCACCCCATGGCGCGCGCGCTCGGCATAGAAGGCTGCCAGACGCTCGGCCCCGTCCGGATGCTCCTCGAGCCCGGTGTGCATCGAGCCCATCAACACGCGGTTTTTGAGTGTGGTGAACCCCAGATCGAGAGGGGCGAATAACGACGGGTAGCGGCTCATAGTCTCTTCCAGTGTAAAATTATTGTTATGTGGTCGGATGAGTTACTAATTTAGCCAGCGGCAGCGGAAAGGTAAAAGCGGGATCGAATGATTGTGATAGATCTCAAAGAACTTCCCCGGTGGCGCTGCGCTTACCGGGTCTACAAATCCCCAGGACAGATAAGCGTAGCGCCATCCGGCGTTATTTACGGCGCTGCTGCCCGTACCAGCCCCGGAGCCTGCCACATCGACGTGGTCAGTCCGCTGTCCACCAGCCCGAGCTGGTCCGCATATACCGCCTGCCATTTCTGCATCATGCTGTCGTACAGCTCGCGGTGCGCCGGGTTTGGCGTGAACTCGCGGCTCCACTTCACAAGCCGTTCGCCCGTCGAGGCCATATCGGCGAACAGCCCCGCGCCAGCACCTGCCGCAATCGCGCAGCCGAGCGCCGTCGCCTCTTTCACTTCCGGCACGCGCACCGGCAGGCCGGTGACGTCGCTTAAGATCTGGCTCCACAGAGCGCCTTTGGAACCGCCGCCCGCAAACACCAGGCTTTCAAACGTTACGCCGGAGAAGCGCGAAATCTGCGCCAGGTTGCAGGCCGAGACGATCGCCGCATTCTCCTCCAGGGCGCGGAACAGCGTCGCTTTGTTGCATTTTTCCGGGTCGATGGAGAGGTTAATAAACGACGGCGCGGCGTGGTACCACTGCTTAAAATGCATCGCGTCGGAGAAGATCGGCATCACCCCGTGGGAACCCGCCGGCACGCGGCTCGCCATCTCTTCCAGCAGGGAGTAGGTGTCCATCCCCATACGATCGGCAATCAGCTTTTCCTCCGCGCAGAAGGCGTCGCGGAACCAGCGCATGGTCAGCCCGGTAAAGAAGCTGATCGACTCCGCCTGCGCCATGCCGGGAATGACGTGTGGGTTCACGCGGATGTTCATCTCAGGATCGGTGCGCACCTGCGGCAGGTTGACCACCTGCTGCCAGAAGGTACCGCCCAGTACCGCCGTTTGTCCGGCGCGGACCACGCCCAGCCCCAGGCAGCCCAGCTGCACGTCGCCGCCGCCCATCACCACCGGCGTGCCTTCGCGCAGGCCGCTCTGCAGCGCGGCCTCCCGGTTTATAGCACCCAGTACGGTGCCGGTCTCTTTCACCGGGGAGAGGATATCGGCGCGCAGCCCGGCCATGTCGAGCAGCGCCGGACGCCAGTCGCGGGAAAACAGATCCAGCATGCCGGTGGTGCCCGCGTTAGACGGGTCGACCGCCAGCTCGCCGGAGAGCTTCGCCGCCAGCCAGTCGCTGATCATGGTGATGGTCGCGGCGTTGCGGTAAATATCCGGACGATGGTGCGCCAGCCACAGCAGGCGCGGCATGGTGCTCAGCGCCAGCGTCTGGCCAGAAACCTCATACACTTCGGATTCAAAACGGTCATCGTGGATCTCTTTGAGTTCGGCCACTTCGCGGCTGGCGCGGGCGTCGACGTTAGCGCAGGCCCAGATGGCCTCGCCGTTGCGGTCATACAGCACGATCCCTTCGCGCATTGAACAGCAGGCGACGGACTGAATATCTGTCGCGCTCAGGTGCCCACGCTCCAGCGCCTGATGAATGCACCTGCAGGTCAGCTGCCAGTTGGTCTCGAGGTCGAACTCCATCGACCCCGGCACGTTCTCAACGCTCAGGTGCTTCCACTCGGCCTGACCGAAGGCAATCTGGTTGCCCTGTAAATCGAAAATAACGGCGCGAACGCTGCCTGTCCCTGCATCTAACGCTAAAAGGTAACTCATGAGCTTGCCTCGCTGTTAGCGCAGGGCGGGCTCTCATTTGGCCAGAGCCAGCACCGCGCGGGCTGTCGTCTCTTCCGTCACCAGGCCATTGATACGGCGACCCTTCAGTGCGGCATAAATCGCATCGGCTTTCTCTTCCCCGCCGGCCACGCCAACGATGGTGGGCAGCTGCGCCAGCTCATCAAGCGAGACGCCGAGTAATTCTTTATGGATCTCCAGCTCCTCAACGCATTCGCCTTCGGCATTGAGGAAATAGCCGAGAATGTCGCCGACCGCGCCTTTGCGGGCGTACATCAGCTGTTCACCTTCGCTGATGTAGCCGGAGCGCAGGATCGTGGCATCACGGCGCTGGTTCACTGAACCAATACCCACCACCGCGACGTCGGCGGCGGTGGCCGCGAGGATCACGTCCCGCACGCTGGTTTCGCGTTTTAAGATCCCGGCCACTTCGGCGGAAGACACGCGAAGCGGGGCGGGGATCATGCTGACGCTGCAGGCGGCGTCCAGCTGTCCAATACCGGTCATATATGGCCCGACGCCGCCGGAGAGCGTCACGAGGCGGATCTGCTGCGAGCTGATAAAGCCGCTCAGGTGCTGCAGGCTGCTCATGGTGGTTTCACCGAACCCCACCGCCAGCAGCTGGCCGGGTTCCAGCACGCCCATCAGCGACTGCGCCGCGCCAATGCCTAACCGCACGTTCATCGGCGGCGTATTCAGGGCGGGCATCACGCGCACCAGCTTCAGGCCAAAGCGCTGCTGTAGCTCGGTTTCCAGCGCCAGGCATCCCTCGTAGCGGGAGTTAATCTGCACGCGGATCACCCCGGACTGACGGCCTTTTTCCAGCAGGCGAGAAATCTTCAAACGCGGCAGCCCGAGCCGCTCGCCGATATCGTTCTGGGTCAGCCCGTCGTGGTAGTAGCACCAGGCCACGCGCGCCACCAGCTCCTCTTCCGCCAGCGCCAGCCCGGCAAACCGTCCTTCTTCCGCAGTGCGTTTATCGCTCATAGTTGAACTCTTATAAAAATTTAGATCATATGTTCGTGATGACGCAGAGGGAAAGTGTGAGCCACGCGACAAAACGGATCATTTCGATCGTTTCTGGTTTATCTGAATCTCAATCGATAAAACTGTGATCCCTGCACGGTTGTAAATATAGTTCACCGTCTACGCTTTTGAACATTATTAAATCTAAAAATCATTTGTTCAATAGCGGAGCGATGATGACACCACTTCTCGACGCGCGGAATATCAGCAAGCAGTTCTCAGGCGTGCCGGTTCTGAAAGGCATTGATTTCACGCTGCTTGCGGGTCAGGTGCACGCGCTGATGGGCGGAAACGGCGCGGGAAAATCGACGCTGATGAAGATCATCGCCGGGGTCGAGACGCCGGACAGCGGTGAACTTTCCGTCGAGGGGCAGTTATATGCGCGGCTGACGCCCGTGCAGGCGCACAGGCTCGGCATTTACCTGGTGCCGCAGGAGCCGCTGCTGTTCCCCAACCTTACGGTGCGGGAAAACATCCTGTTCCGCCTGCCGCGCGAACGCGATCTGGAAAAAAGGCTGGCGGAGAAACTTGAGCAGCTGCAGTGCCAGCTCAACCTCGACGCCGCCGCCAGCACCCTGGAGGTGGCGGATCAGCAGATGGTGGAGATCCTGCGCGGATTAATGCGCAACGCCAGGATCCTGATCCTCGACGAGCCCACGGCCTCCCTCACGCCGGGCGAAACCGAACGGCTGTTTCGTCAGATCCGCGCCCTGCAGGCACTCGGCGTCGGGATCGTCTTTATCTCCCATAAGCTGCCGGAAATTCGCGTGCTTTCGAGCCACGTCTCGGTGATGCGCGACGGCGCGGTGGTGCTGAGCGGCGAAACCGCGCAGTTTGACGATAGCGCCCTGATCGCCGCCATGACGCCGGTGAGCCGCGAGAAATCCCTGAGCGATACGCAAAAGCTGTGGCTGGCGCTGCCGGGCAACCGCCGCACCCAGCCGCAGGATTTTCCGGTGCTGCGGGTAGAGGACCTGACCGGAGAAGGGTTTATCGATCTGAGCCTTGAGATCTACGCCGGGGAGATCGTCGGCCTGGCCGGGCTGGTGGGTTCCGGGCGCACCGAGTTTGCCGAAACCCTCTACGGCCTGCGGCCGGTACGCGGGGGACGCATCTGGCTGGAGAACCAGGAGATCGCCAACGAGCCGGTGCGTTTGCGGCTGGAAAAAGGCCTGGTTTACCTGCCGGAAGACAGGCAGGTATCCGGCCTGTTCCTCGACGCGCCGATCCGCTGGAACACCGTGGCGCTGAACGAGCCGTCGCTCTGGCAGCAGCGGAAAAGAGAGTCCGCGGTAGTGGAGCGCTATCACCGGGCGCTGGGGATCAAGCTCAACCATGCGGATCAAACCGTGCGCACGCTCTCCGGCGGCAACCAGCAGAAGGTGCTGCTTGCACGCTGTCTGGAAGCCAACCCGTTATTGCTGATCGTCGACGAGCCGACGCGCGGCGTGGACGTCTCGGCGCGCGCCGATATCTACCAGCTTATCAAAAGCGTGGCGGCGCAGAACGTGGCGGTGCTGATGATCTCAAGCGATCTCGATGAGTTTCCGGGCCTCGCGGACCGCGTGCTGGTGATGCACCAGGGCGTGCTCAGCGGCGAACTGCCGCGCCACGCCGTCAGCCTCGATCGCATGATGGCGCTGGCGTTCGGAGGGCAATCATGAAGACCTTACTGAAAAACCGCGAGCTGAGCGCGTTTCTCGCCATTCTGGCGCTGTTCGCCGTGCTGGTGGCGCTGAATCCCTCTTACTTCAGCCTGCAGACGCTGGGGATGATCTTCGCCAGCTCACAGATCCTGATCCTGCTGGCTATCGGTGCGGCGCTGGTGATGCTGACCCGCAATATCGACGTGTCCGTCGGCTCGACAGTCGGGCTGTCCGCCATTGCCGTCGGCGTGGCGCTGAACAGCGGCTACAGCCTGCCCGTTTCCATTCTCTTCGCACTGTCGATCGGGGCGCTGGCCGGGGCATTCAACGGTTTTCTGGTGGTGGGGCTGCGCATTCCGGCGATCGTCGCCACCCTCGGCACGCTGGGGCTGTACCGCGGGGCGATGCTGCTCTGGACGGGCGGAAAGTGGATTGAAGGGCTGCCGCCGGGGTTGAAATCCCTCTCTGAGCCTGCGGCAATCGGCGTATCGCCCCTTGGCATGGTGGTGTTGACCATCGCGGCCACAGGCGCGTGGACGCTGTCGCGCACCGCGTTCGGGCGTGATTTCTACGCGGTGGGGGATAACCTCGCCGCCGCGCGCCAGCTGGGAGTGGCGGTGAACCGCACCCGCATGATCGCCTTCACCCTCAACGGCATGCTGGCGGCCTGCGCCGGGATCGTCTTTGCCGCGCAGATTGGCTTTGTGCCCAACCAGACCGGCAGCGGGCTGGAGATGAAGGCCATCGCCGCCTGCGTGCTCGGCGGTATTTCGCTGCTGGGCGGCACGGGGACGCTGATTGGCGCGCTGCTCGGTGCGTTCTTCCTGACGCAAATCGACACCGTGCTGGTGCTGTTCAGGCTTCCTGCCTGGTGGAACGACTTTATCGCCGGGCTGGTGCTGCTGGGCGTGCTGGTGCTCGACGGGCGTCTGCGCCAGGCGCTGGCGCGGCATCAGCGGGCGCTGAAGTACGGTCGTTTCCAGCCGGGTAACAAAGGGGGAAAGCACGTCACCCCCTTTCCCAAACGTAAAAAAGAGGTGGCGTAAATGAGGCTTAACTGGGAAAGCGCGCTGCTGATTTTGCTGGTGCTGGAGATCCTGCTCTTTGGCGCCATCAACCCGCGCATGCTCGATATCAACATGCTGCTTTTCAGCACCAGCGACTTCATCTGCATCGGTATTGTGGCGCTGCCGCTCACGCTGGTGATTATCAGCGGCGGGATCGATATCTCCCTCGGCTCGACCATCGGCCTGTGCGCCATCGCGTTGGGGGTGATGATGCAGGCGGGCTGGCCGATGGCGGTCGCCATTCCGCTGACGCTGCTGCTCGGCCTGCTGTGCGGGCTGATGAATGCGGCGCTGATCCACTACACCGGCATCAGCCCTTTGGTTATCACCCTCGGCACGCTCTACCTCTACGGCGGCGGGGCGCTGCTGCTCTCCGGCATGGCGGGGGCCACGGGCTACGAGGGAATCAGCGGTTTCCCGGACGGCTTCACGGCGTTCGCTAACCTCACGGTGTTGGGCCTGCCGATCCCATTGGTCTTGTTCGCGGTAATCACCGTCTTCTTCTGGCTCATTACCCACCGGGGGCGCTTTGGCCGTCATCTGTTCCTGATTGGCCAAAATCCGCGTGCGGCGCGCTATGCGGCGCTGTCGGTAAACGGTATGCCCTACGCGCTGTACGGCCTGGTGGGCGTTGCCTCCGCGATTGCCGCGCTGGTCATGGTCTCCTATTTCGGCTCCGCACGTTCGGATCTTGGGCGCGATTTACTGATGCCCGCGCTCACCGCCGCCGTGCTCGGCGGAGCCAATATCTACGGCGGTTCAGGTTCGGTTGTCGGTACGGCGCTGGCGGCGCTGCTGGTGGGCTATCTGCAGCAGGGTTTACAGATGGTCGGTATCCCCAACCAGGTGTCGAGCGCGCTGTCAGGGGCGCTGCTGGTTGTGGTGGTGATGGGACGTTCGCTGAGTCTGCACCGCGAGTGGGTGCGTTCTCTCTTTAGAAAACTATCCGGAGCGTAAGATGAAAACAAAACTGCTCGTCCTGGCAATGGCCCTCAGCTTCGCTTCGGCGCAGGCGGCGGACCGCATTGCCTTTATCCCGAAGCTGGTGGGCGTGGGCTTCTTCACCAGCGGCGGCAACGGCGCGAAAGAGGCGGGGAAAGATCTTGGCGTGGACGTGACCTACGACGGCCCGACCGAGCCGAGCGTTTCCGGCCAGGTGCAGCTCATCAATAACTTCGTCAACCAGGGCTATAACGCCATTATCGTCTCCGCCGTGTCGCCGGACGGGCTGTGTCCGGCGCTTAAGCGCGCGATGCAGCGCGGCGTCAAGGTCCTGACCTGGGATTCTGACACCAGGCCGGAGTGCCGCAGCATCTACATCAACCAGGGGACGCCGGAACAGTTGGGCGGTCTGCTGGTGGAGATGGCGGGCAAGCAGGTCACCAAACCGAACGCGAAAGTGGCGTTCTTCTACTCAAGCCCGACCGTCACCGACCAGAACCAGTGGGTGAAAGAGGCGAAGGCCAAAATAGAGAAAGATCACCCCCAGTGGCAGATCGTAACGACCCAGTTTGGCTATAACGACGCCACCAAATCGTTGCAAACCGCCGAAGGGATCTTAAAAGCCTACCCGGATCTGGATGCGATTATTGCCCCGGACGCCAACGCGCTGCCGGCCGCGGCGCAGGCCGCGGAAAACCTGAAGCTGGAAGGGGTGGCGATTGTCGGGTTTAGCACGCCGAACGTGATGCGCCCGTACGTTGAGCGCGGCACGGTGAAGGCCTTCGGCCTGTGGGACGTGGTGCAACAGGGCAAAATTGCGGTCAATGTCGCCGATCGTTTGCTTAAAAAAGGCGATCTTAACGTCGGCGACAGCGTTGACGTAAAAAACATCGGGGCGCTGAAGGTCGAGCCGAACAGCGTGCAGGGCTACCAGTATGAGGCGAAGGGCAACGGCATCGTGCTGCTGCCGGAGCGGGTGGTGTTCACCAAAGAGAACATCAGCAAATACGATTTCTGACGGGGGAGCAAATGGCTGATTTAGACGACATCAAAGACGGCAAGGATTTTGGCATCGGCACGCCGCAGCAGAATGTGCCGTTCACGCTGAAGGGCTGCGGCTCGCTGGACTGGGGCATGCAGTCGCGGCTGGCGCGCATCTTTAACCCAAACAGCAACCGCACGGTGATGCTGGCCTTTGACCACGGCTATTTTCAGGGGCCAACCACTGGCCTTGAGCGTATCGATCTCTCCATCGCGCCGCTGTTTGGTGAAACCGACGTGCTGATGTGCACCCGCGGCATCCTCAGGAGCCAGGTACCCGCCGCGACGAACAAACCGGTGGTTCTGCGCGCCTCCGGCGGTAACTCGATTCTGGGCGAACTCTCCAACGAGTGCGTGGCGGTGGCGATGGAAGACGCGTTGCGCCTGAACGTCTGCGCGGTGGCGGCGCAGGTGTACATCGGCAGCGAGTTTGAGCATCAGTCGATCAACAACATCATCAAGCTTGTCGATGCAGGGGCGCGCTACGGCATGCCGACGCTGGCGGTAACGGGCGTGGGGAAAGAGATGGCGCGCGACGCGCGCTATTTCTCGCTGGCAAGCCGCATCGCCGCCGAAATGGGGGCGCAGTTCGTCAAAACCTACTACGTGGATGAGGGTTTTGAAAAAGTGACCGCCAGCTGCCCGGTGCCGATCGTCATCGCCGGGGGCAAAAAGCTTCCTGAGCACGAGGCGCTGGAGATGTGCTGGCGCGCGATCGACCAGGGGGCATCCGGCGTGGACATGGGGCGCAACATCTTCCAGTCCAGCGCGCCGCTCGCCATGCTGAAGGCGGTGAAAAAAGTGGTTCACGAGAGCTGGAATGCCCGCGATGCGTTCCAGTTCTGGCAGGAAAAGAAACAGGGAGAAGCAAAATGAACGTGACGCTGGTGGAAATCAACATTAAGCCCGAGCGGGTAGACGAGTTTCTGGAAGTGTTTCGCGCCAACCACGAGGGCGCAATCCAGGAGCCGGGGAACCTGCGTTTTGACGTATTGCAGGACCCGAGGGTAAAAACCCGGTTCTTTATCTACGAAGCCTATAAAGACGAAGAGGCGGTGCTGGCACACAAGCAAACCCCGCACTATCTGGCGTGCGTGGACAAGCTTGAGGAGCTGATGTCGGAGCCGCGTAAAAAGCGCAGCTTTGTTGGGCTGTTGCCGGAGTAACAGGCGTTATAAAAGTGTTGTAGGCCGGGTAAGCGCAGCGCCACCCGGCATTTTTCAAACCAGCTCCAGATGGGCAAGTAATCTCGCGAGCGCTTCACGCGGCTCACCCTGAACCGCCTGCAACGGGAACGGCAACGCAGGTGCAGCCACTTTTCCCATCATCTCTGCCGCCGCCGCGATAACCCGTAAGCTGCCGTAGTGACGGAACAATTCCCACAGTGGCTCTAATCGCTCGGATTGGGCAGTCTCTTTCGAACGGGCAATCGCCAGCGCTGTTTGCGGGAACAATCCGCCGAGCACCGAGTACCAGACGTCAAACCCGGCCTGCAGGGCAGAGGCCGCTCGCCAGTCGCCGGCGATGCCCAGCGTGACTGTCTCAGGAAGACGGGCGCGTACCTGCGACAGGTCTTCCGGCACGCGACCAAGCTTAATGGATCCCACATTCGGCAGGGCCGCGACGGAAAATAACAATTCATCGCTAAACGCAAACCCGGTGGTGGCCGGATTATCGTAAATGCACAACGGTATGGAGAGCTGGCGGGTCACCGTTTCATAGAGATTAAACACTTCGTCTTCCGTTAATCGCTGGTAGGACACGGGGGCCATCAGCACGCCGGAGACACCTGCCGCCTGCGCGTCGTCAGCCAGACGCAGTATATCGTCCAGCCGGTGTGCGCCAATGCTGACGATGACCGGAATATCATCAGCATGCACCACCGCGCAGCGTGCGATCCGACCGCGCTCTTCTACAGTCAGATAGGCATAGCTTCCCGTTGAGCCGAGAATGCCCAGAGAATCCACGCCAGCGTCGACCACGGGGCGCAGAAGATTGATGAAGGATTGCTCGTCAAACGTCCCCTCTTTCAGGGGCGTTAACGGAAAAGCGCTTAACCCGTAAAACATCGTGTTGTCCTCTTACAGCGTCAGCATCTGAACCTGAGCCGTGGCCCCCGGCATCAGCCGCTGCAGGTTGTTGACCAGCTCATCTCCTGCCTCTTCCAGCGCCGCAAGCGGCATCGACGGCAGGCTTTCAAGAATAAACCACATGGATTGCGCCTGGCTATCAAGGCGCGTCCGTATCCCCTGGCGCCAGTTCCAGCGGCGGCAGGTAACGCCAGTATCGTCGCGCCAGATAACCTCGCCCGGTTCCGGATGTTCCACCACCGGCTGTCCCTCTTTGATGGTATCAAATGGCTCGCTGCCGTCGGCAAGCGTCAGACGCGGCGTGCCCGAATAAGCCGCGAGATTTTCTCCGCCGACCGGAATGGCGTAGCGAATACTCACCGCGTTATAGATATCCACCACCGGATCCAGCGGCGGCAGCGAGCCATCTTTCAGGACCCGCTTACGCAGGGCGGATGCCGAGCAGGGCGTGCGTTTCGGTTTCGCGCCGAAGGCTTTAAACACGTCATCCCAGCCTGAAAGGTGTGCATCAGCCCAGGGCACATCATCATTAATCATCTGCTGGCAGGCCTGCGCCAGCGCGGCAGCCGCCACCTCCGGGTGGGTAATTGGCGCAGCTTCAACCAGAATGCTCAGCACCCGAAAGCCTGGGGCAATCCCGGCAAGACGTGAGTCTATTGACGGCGTAACGAGAGACATAAATAATCCTGTATTGACTGTTTTATACCATGGTAGTGACCAATGACTGATAAAGTCAATATAATGACTGCGCACGGGGCCGATGTTGCCCAGGTAAGCCTGGCCGTCGCGAACCGCATACGCAACTGGCGCAAAGAGAAAAAGCTATCTCTGGACGAGCTGTCCCGCCGCGCAAGCGTCAGTAAAGGCATGCTGGTAGAGATCGAAAAGGGCGCAGCCAACCCCAGTATCGCCATCTTGTGCAAAGTGGCTGCCGCGCTCGGTATCTCAGTGGCGGATATCGTTAACGTCTCCAGCGAGCCGCTGGTGCATGTTATCGAAGAAGAGACTATTCCGGTGCTGTGGCAGGGCGAACAGGGTGGACGCGCCAGACTGCTGGCGGGAACGGCAGGCCCGGATATGATTGAGTTATGGCAATGGGAGATGCAGCCGGGGGAGCGTTTTACCTCTCCGGGGCACCCGGCGGGAACCTTTGAGCTGTTGCACGTGAACGAAGGCGTTTTAACGCTGACGGTGGATGAGACGGTAACCCAGGTTAACGCTGGCGCATCGGCTGTGGCGAAAACGGAAGCGGCGCACGGCTACGCCAATGAGGGCGATACCGTGCTTCGCTTCACCATGACGGTGGCGGAATTTCACCGCTAAAAAACCGGGCCTACAAACGCCTGTAGGCCCGGTGATTTTTTACGCCTCTTCCACGCTCACCCGCAGCGCTGCCAGCGCTTTACGCGCCGCTTTCAGCACCTGCTCGCACTGCTCAATCGTCAGCGTCAGCGGCGGTTCAATGCGGATAGTCTTCGAGTTGTTGAGCGTTCCGGCCACCAGCACCCGCTGGCGGAACATCTCGCTCGCAAAGCTGTAGCCGATTTCGTTGTCGACAAACTCAATTGCCATCAGCATCCCTTTACCACGCGCATCCTGCACCAGATCCGGATACTCCCGGCCTAGCTGACGGAAGCCGTCCAGCAGCATGTCGCCTTTCTGCTCCGCCTGCGCGGGCAGGTTTTGCTCCAGCAGCACGTTGATGGTCGCCAGCGCCGCTGCGCAGGCCAGCGGGTTACCGCCAAAGGTGGTTGTATGCAGGAACGGGTTGTCGAACAGCACCGAGAACACCTCTTCCGTAGCAACCGTCGCGCCAATCGGCATCACGCCGCCGCCAAGCGCCTTCGCCAGACACAGTATGTCCGGCTGCACGTTCTCGTGCTCGCAGGCAAACATCTTGCCGGTGCGCCCCATCCCGGTCTGGACTTCGTCGAGGATCAGCAGCGCGCCAAACTCATCGCACAGCTGACGCACGGCAGGCAGATAGCCCTGCGGAGGGAGGATCACGCCGCCTTCACCCTGAATCGGCTCCAGGATCACCGCCGCCACGTCATCGCCGGTTTTACGGCATTCACTCAGCACGGTGCGCATGGCGTTAATGTCGCCGAACGGCACGTGGCGGAAGCCCGGCAGCAGCGGCATAAACGGTTTGCGGAAGGTGGATTTGGCGGTAGCGGACAGTGCGCCCAGGGATTTACCGTGGAACGCGCCGCTGGTGGCGATAAAGGTGAATTTCCCGCGCGGCGACTGGTACGCTTTGGCGAGCTTTATCGCCGCTTCGACCGATTCCGTGCCGCTGTTGCTAAAGAAGCTGTATTTCAGTTTGCCGGGCGTTAAGGCCGCCAGCGTTTTCGCGAGCATGGCGCGAAGCGGGTCGAGCAGTTCCTGGCTATGGAGAGGTTGTTTCGCAAGTTGATTCTGTACGGCGGAAACCACAACTGGATTACGGTGCCCCACGTTGAAGATACCAAAACCACCAAGGCAATCGATAAACTCCTGTCCCTGGGTGTCGACAAGCGTGTTAAGACTCCCCGCTTGCCACTCTACGGCTCCGTAATCCCCGCCGGCGGTAACAGATTTGCGATACTCCAGAAACCCTGGATTGACGTGCTCTTTAAAGTAATCGATGACCTCTCGGTTAAGTTGTTTCATCTCCTCATGATCAAGCGTTCGCTTCTCAATGAGATTCAGTGCGTGCGCGGTACAGGCAAGAGCCGAGGCGCTGGAAGGTAACCTGTTCAAAATGTGCTCCCGGGGATCGCGTATCACATGATACTGGTTTAAGTATTGCAGGGATTACGCCACTTCAGATGCCTTAACGAAAATCGGGATAAACGCCAGGTTAAAATAATGTTGCACAATATTTAATCATGCCGAAGCAACCGAAACGGGATTTAGCGGTACAAGACAGATAAGGATAAATGGGGGCGAAAAAGCGCAACTGCACTAAAGAAGTGCATTCGGTGCAACTTAAGTGGGCGTTAACTGGTCATGCTTTATAGGTAATTTCTTTGTGAAAGTATTTGAAATCAATGAATTATAAATTCGTACAAAAAGTATGGTTTAAGTGAAATCTGCGATCTTCATCAAGTTTAACAACTAAAGATAAATTGTTTACCGCCGAAAAAACATTGACCCACAAAATTAACATTCAAATAACCTGCAAGGGATGCCCACGATGTCCTCTCCAACCTATGTCACCCAGAATGAATATCCTCTGGACGATGACACCACCTTAATGTCTACCACAGACGTCCACAGCTACATCACTCACGCCAACGACACTTTTGTGCAGGTGAGCGGCTACCAGCTTGATGAGCTGACGGGCCAGCCGCACAACCTGGTACGCCACCCCGACATGCCAAAAGCCGCGTTTGCCGATATGTGGTACACGCTGCAGCAGGGCGAACCGTGGAGTGGGATTGTTAAAAACCGGCGCAAAAACGGCGATCACTACTGGGTGCGTGCTAACGCAGTGCCGATGGTGCGCCACGGGCAGGTCACGGGCTATATGTCCATCCGCACCAAAGCCACGGCGGAAGAAATTGCCACCGTGGAACCGCTCTACCGGGCGCTCAACGACGGGAGCTGTAAGAAACGTGTGCACAAGGGGCTGGTGGTTGGAAAAGGCTGGCTGGGCAAACTGCCTGCTATGCCGCTGCGCTGGCGCGTGCGCAGCGTGATGGCGGTGCTCTTTGCCCTACTCGCCTCCACCCTGGCGGCGACCTCCGCCGGGTGGATGCCGCTCGTTGCTGCTGCGGTGGTGATGCTGCTGGGGACGCTGCTCTTTGAGCAACAGATTGTCCGCCCGGTAGAGAATGTGGCTCGACAGGCGCTGAAGGTCGCAACCGGTGAGCGCAACAGCGTGCAGCATCTGAACCGCAGCGACGAGCTGGGGCTGACGCTGCGCGCGGTAGGGCAGCTTGGCCTGATGTGCCGCTGGTTGATTAATGACGTGTCGAGCCAGGTGGTTAGCGTCCGTGACGGCAGCGACAGGCTGGCGCAGGGAAATGAAGAGCTGAACGATCGGACGCGTCAGACCGTAGCGAACGTGCAGCAGACCGTCGCGACAATGAATCAGATGGCCGCATCCGTTCAGAGTAACTCCGAAACCGCCGCCGAGGTGGACAAACTCTCCGTGGCCGCGAGCAGCGCGGCGACAAAAGGAGGCAATGCGATGCAGACCGTCGTTAAAACGATGGATGATATTGCCGACAGCACGCAGCGAATTGGCTCAATTACCTCCCTGATTAACGACATCGCTTTCCAGACCAATATTCTGGCGCTGAACGCGGCGGTTGAAGCGGCTAGGGCAGGCGAGCAGGGCAAAGGTTTTGCCGTGGTCGCGGGCGAAGTCCGCCATCTCGCCAGCCGCAGCGCCAGTGCCGCGAATGATATTCGTAAACTCATTGATGCCAGCGCCAGCAAGGTGCAGTCCGGCTCTGAGCAGGTGCATGCCGCAGGCCGTACGATGGATGATATTGTTGTGCAGGTGAAAAACGTGACGCAGCTTATCGCCCAGATCAGCCACGCGACCTCCGAGCAGGCAACCGGACTCTCTGAGCTGACCCGCGCGGTGGCTGAACTCGACAGCATTACGCAGAAAAACGCCGACCTGGTCGAGGAGAGCGCACACATTTCTGCGATGGTGAAGCACCGCGCCGGACGTCTCAAGGATGCGGTGACTGTGCTTCATTGAGCCAGTAATGTTCCAAAAAAAGCCGTTTATTTCGTAAGGAATAAACGGCTTTTTATTTTCTGCTTGTGACTATTAATGTATTTTATTGTTAATCTAATATTAAATAACTAAAGAAATTACCTCAGTTATTTATCCCTGCCTAAGTCAATTATCCAGAAGGCTATTTTGAAAAATGCCTCTCTGGTGGTCTGGTAACGATCAATGGGGCAATATTAATAGCCTCTACCTATCCATTGTGTGGGTTATGAAATAAAAAAACGATCAAACTCATAAAGTTAGCGAAATCGTTACCGATAACAGCGATCGTCTGAGAAATAATCACATCGATGGAGAAAATATGTTCTTACATGACGTAAAGATCGGCACGAAATTATTTCTGGCGTTTGGGTTCTTTATTGTCCTGATGGCGATAAGCGCGAGCCTGTCTCTGCTGAGTCTGAACCGGGCTAATAACGGGATGCAATCCATTATTACCAGTGATTATCCGACCACGGTAAAAGCGAACCAGTTAATTGATAACTTCCAGGAATTTATTAGCACTCAACAGCTGATGCTGCTGGACGAGCAGGGCACCTACACTGGGCAATCTCAGCAGCGCCTGAAAGAGATCAGCGAGCATATCACGGTGATCCTGGGAGAGCTGAACACCGCGTTGCAGGATCAAAAGTCTCAGCAGGTGCTGGCGGAGATCCGCAGCGTGCGCCAGCAGTATCTGGACTCGCGCTACCGCATTTTGCAGGCGGTGCAGAACAACAATCGTGCGGGCGCTATTCAGGAGATGATGACCACTACCCTCGCCGTGCAGCAGGCTTATAAAGCGAAGGTGAAGGAGCTGATTACCATTCAAAACAGCGAGATGCAGAGCGCTGGCGCGCAGGTGGAAGGGGATTTCCGGTCTAACCGCCTGCTGTTGATCCTGCTCACGCTCTTTAGCGTCGGGGCAGGCAGCCTGATCGGCTGGTTTATCGTGCGCGCTATTACTCGTCCGCTCGGCGAGGCGGTGCATTTTGCAAAAGCCATTTCTGAGGGCGATCTCACGGGCAGCATCACGCCACACGGTAAAGACGAAACGGGTCTGCTGCTGCACGCGCTGATGGAGATGAAAACGCGACTGCTGGACATTGTGCAGCAGGTGCAAACCGGCTCGGAGAATATCTCCAGCGCAGCCGCGCAGATTGTCGCCGGGAATCAGGATCTGGCCGCGCGCACGGAAGAGCAGGCCAGCTCCGTTGAACAGACCGCCGCCTCGATGGAGCAGATCACCGCGACGGTGAAAAATACCGCCTCGCATACCGGGGAAGCGACCAACCTCTCGGCTGATGCCGCCACGGTGGTCAAAAACAACGGTGAGATGATGAAGCAGGTGACCAGCAAAATGCGCCTGATTAACGAGACGTCCAACCGGATGTCCGACATTATCGACCTGATCGACGCCATTGCGTTCCAGACCAACATTCTGGCGCTGAACGCGGCGGTGGAAGCGGCGCGCGCCGGCGAGCACGGTCGCGGTTTTGCGGTGGTCGCCGGTGAAGTGCGTCAGCTTGCCCAGAAGAGCGCGTCGTCTGCCAGCGAAATCCGCGAGCTGATTGAGAGCTCTACCAGCCAGACCCAGGACGGGATGAACCTGGTTGAAAAAGCGAGTGCGTTGATCAACGGGATGGTCGGCAACGTAGAAGAGATGGACGTGATTCTGAGGGAAATCCGCCAGGCTAGCCACGAGCAGACGGAAGGTATCTCGCAGATTAACAGCGCGATTGGCCTGATTGATGCCACCACCCAGCAGAACTCCGCGCTGGTGGAGGAGTCCGTCGCGGCGGCAGCATCGCTTAATGAACAGGCGATGCACCTGAAAGAGCTGGTACGCGTCTTCCGCGTGAGCGAGCACGCACCGGCTTAATCCAGCTGGGAGATCTCCAGCGCCGCGCGGTCGATTACGCCGATAATCTGCTTGAGCTGCGCGTCGCTGAGCTCTCCCTGATTCACCTTCAGGTCTAACACCGCTTTGAAGTTATCCAGCGCCCGCTTCATCTGCGGGTTTTTGCGTAGCTGAAAACCGACAGAACGCGCTTTGATACGCACCTGGATCTGTTCCAGCTGTTCCCGGTTTTCGTCCAGCCAGCGTTGTCCTTCAGCGGTAATCGCAATCTTCTTGCGACCGTTCTCTTCTTCCGTAATGGTGATAAACGTCTGATCCTGAAGATAATCCAGGGTTGGATAGATGACCCCTGGGCTCGGGGTGTAATTCCCATGGGTCAGGTTCTCGATCTCTTTGATCAGCTCGTAGCCGTGGCTCGCGTTGCGGGTCAGGATATCCAGAATCACCAGCCGCAGATCGCCGTGGCCGAAAAAGCGCGGCCGCCGCCCGCCGCCCTCATGTTCGTGTCGCATAGTATGCCCTTCATTTTGATATATCTAAACTATATCTAAGATATATTCAGATGCAATCTAAAAGATCTTGCATTTTTACTTATTAGTAATCATTATCATTTGAAAATTGATTTAGATATATCGTATTCACCAGAGAAGGGGCTAAAAATGGCAACTACCCGTTACCCACAGCGCGTTCGTAATGACCTGCGTTTTCGCGAGCTGACGGTGCTCCGCGTTGAGCGCGCCAGCGCGGGTTTCCAGCGCATTGTTTTAGGCGGCGAGGCACTGGAGGGCTTTAGCTCCCGCGGTTTCGACGACCATACCAAAGTCTTTTTCCCGGCACCCGGGGCGGCGTTCGTGCCGCCGGTGGTTACCGAAGAAGGCATCGACTGGGGCGACGGCGTGCGTCCGCAGGCGCGAGACTATACGCCGCTCTACGACGAGGCAAATCATGAGCTGGTTCTCGATTTCTTCATTCATGACGGCGGTATTGCCAGCAGCTGGGCGATTGAGGCGAAAGCGGGAGACAAGCTGACCATCGGCGGCCCGCGCGGCTCGCTGGTGGTGCCGGAGGATTACGCCTGGCAGCTGTACGTGTGCGATGAGTCCGGTATGCCCGCGCTGCGTCGACGCTTAGAAAGCATTGCGCAACTGCCGGTTCGCCCGGACGTTCACGCGGTCGTGACGGTTGGGGATGAATCCTATAAGGACTATCTGGCGCACCTGAGCGAGTTCAACATCACCTGGGTGGTGGGCCACAGCGAGCAGGCAGTCGCAGATCATCTGGCTGCGCTGACCGTTCCGGGGGACGATTATTTTATCTGGCTGACCGGGGAAGGGAAGGTGGTGAAAAGGCTGAGCCGTCAGTTTGAAGCCGACGCGATTGATCCACAGCTGGTGCGTGCCAGCGCATACTGGCACGCCAAATAATCAGGCTGCTGAATCCAGCTGCGCTTCGCTCACCTGATGTTCGAGCGAGGCGCGGACCTCGTGCAGCGCTTTCTCCTGCTGAGCGAAGTACGCTTCCATATTGCTCAGCGACGAGACCAGAAGCCAGGACTCCTCTTTCTCCAGCTCCGCCAGCTCATTCACTAAAATGTCGATCTGCTCGCGGACCTGCGCCATTTTTTTGCGGATACGTTCCAGATCGTTCAGCCTGTCGCTTGCCATCAATGGCTCGAAGCCCTGCTGCAGGCGGGCCACCAACGAGCGAATGGCTTTCACATCGCCGCGCTGCTTCGCCTGGTTAAGCTGCACCATCATGTTGTTGGCTTCTTCTTTCAGATCGTCCGCCACCAGATCCGGGTGGCAGAGCTTGCTCGCCTGCCGCCAGAGACGCTTGAGTTCGTTCTGATCTTCTTCCGAAAGATGCTTTCCTTTACGCAGCCGCACTTCGGCATCGTGATGCTGTTCGCGATACTTCTCGTACTCTTCGTTGGCCTCGTCGCGAGCCTGACGCGCAGGCTCTTCTTCACGCGTTAAGCCGCTCTCCAGCTCCAGCGCTTCGGCCAGCAGGTTGGCGATGAGATTACTTTGCTGCTCCAGATGTTTACGCGCCTCGGCTGCCTGCACGGAGTCAGCCGGGAGATCGCGCCAGCGCTGGGTAAGCGTCGCCAGTACTTCTACCGCCTGCGCCATATAGCGCTGGCAGCGACGGTAATCTTCCTCGCGACGACGCGCTTCCGCCTGCTGACGACGCAGGTTAAGCTCGGCCAGCGTTTTACGCAGGGCGAGGATCTGCTGCATCAACGGCCCGAGGCGGGAGAAATAGAGATCGTTGAATTCATCAAGCTGCTGCACACGGGCGTTGCGGCGGTCAATCAGATCGCGTAGGCGCTCTTCCAGCGCCTTCAGCTCTAGCTTGCTGGCCGCCACCTGCGGATCGCGCCACTGGGTCACGGCGCGCTGACCCTGCAGCCAGGCGGTAATGGCCGCCATAGCCTCGGTGTAGTTTTTTCCCTCAAGCGCCACGACGATTGCCTGTAGCTCATCGTCAAACGCTTCATTTTTCAGGCGTGTCAGCTGGCTCTGGATGATGTCGTCATCTTCCAGCTCAATGGCATTTTTAATGATTTCTAGCCGTTTGATCGGTGTGCTCATGATGCCTTTCGCTTTGGCGCTTAAGTATTTGAGTTAAGGTTAGTTGTTGTAAAAGCTACAGGAAATAATACACACGGATGATGATCGGCGCGATGGGGGATTTCTTTAATTAGCTGATGGATGTTGCTCTCACTATGGGGTAAACCCAATAAAGCGTAATACCACACGTTCACCAGCCCTGTTAATGTGCATCGATCCTCTTTTTCCCCTGCCACGGGTTTTACCGTGTCCTACCCGAAAGCAAGCGCCTCATCTTTGGTGGCGAATGCAACCGACCCGGCCTCAGCTAACCTCGCTATAAATTCCCACCACGCGACCCACTGTTTTTATCTCGTCGATGCCGCATTCAAACGGAACCTTGCCGCCCGCCACGTGAAGTTTTTTCCCCGGCAGCAGCGTCAGGTCGCGGATGCTCGCGGTGCCTTCAATCTCAACCAGCCACAGGCCGTCGGTTAACGACGCCTCTTTTTCGATAAAGTGCAGCTTCCCCTCCGTGCGGACGGCGATTCCGCGTGCCAGCGGTTTGCTAAAGAAAGCAGAGTCGATACTCAAAATGGAATTTTCTTCCAGCCTCCCGTCACTGAGTGTGAATGTCGAAACCGAAACGGGATCGCCCGGGGCGGGGTTTCCTGCAAACTGCGCACCTTGGCCGGTCATCAGCCAGCGGAGGCTGGCGCCAGTGTCCAGCGCACACTGAACCGCAAAGTCGTAAGAGATGGTACCGCGCGCGTAGCGGTTCTGAAGCGAGCTGGCGGCGATATTAAAGTGTCGGGCCAGCTGGATTTTCTGCGTAAAACCATATACCTGACAGATTCTATCGAGCAATTCTTCATTATTCACTTGAGAATCTAATATCAAAATATATTCCTTTGGGTGTTTACTAATACTCATTTGGGTATTAGTATCATTGCAAATTCGGGCAATCAGCGGCAGACGTTGGCAAACTGAGGCTAATGATTGCAGGCATTATCAAAATGGGAATCATGCAGCATGGCTTCCGAAATCGCAATCCTCAAACGGCGGAAAAAGCCGTGCTCTGCCCGTTTTGAACGCATTAGCGTGCATATATTTATGCGAGGGGAGATATGGCGATAGAAGCTGCCAGTGCAAGGGTTCCACTAAGCGTGGGGGCGCGTCTTAGCGGGCTTAACCACATCGCTGAACTGCGCGCCCGCTTCGGGAGCGATAGCGGGAAAGAGCTGGCGCGGTTTATGGCCGACATGCGCGATAAGCGCGATCCCTTTTTTGAGGAGAACAGCAGGGCGCTGGCCGCTCTCTTTTTCCTGGCGAGATTACCCGTCGCCCGTCATGAGTGCGATATCAGCGAGCTGACCACAGAGGAGAAAAGAGCGCTAATTACCGCGATGAATCATTTTCGTGCTGTTGTGAGTTTATTTCCTGAACGGCTGACCATGCCGTTGTAACCCAACCCAAAAACGAATGGCGTAAACCCGCCGGGCACCCTGTTGCCTGAATTTAAGGAGAACGCGTGATGCGACACAGTGAAAACCGCCCTTATCCAATCGGAAGTGAAGAACTGAAACGCCTGCTGGCAGAGGCAAAAACAGAGGAACGATGCGCGCGCGCCCTTGCGGTCTCCCTGCGTCTGGAAGCGCTGGCAAGCCAGATCTACAAAACCGGCATGAGCGGAGAAGACGTTGCCGAACTGCTGTGCCACGAGGCGGCTCGCTACGAGCGTGAATCCCAGGAGCTGCACTGATGGCCGATTTTATCGATCTTGCCCAGGCGCGCGAGCAGGAAGACAGAGAGCGCCACATTAATAGCGCCCGCAGACGACCCGCATCGCCTTCGCGTTTCTTCTGCGAGGAGTGCGAGGCTCCAATACCACAGGCGCGCCGTATGGCGGTGCCCGGCGTGGCCCTGTGCGTCACCTGTCAGGAGATCGCGGAGATGAAAAATAAACACGTCCGGGGAGGGTGAGTTGGCTACGTCATTCGCTTATCCGTGGAATGCACCGCGGTCGGCCATTGCCAGCCCTTATCTTACCCATGCCCAGCAGCAGCGTCGCGATCGCTTCTTCGCGGCGCTGCAGCAGGCAAGAATGGTTCTCTCACAGCAGCCTGACTGCGTGCGTTTTGAGGTCTGGCGCGCCGTTGACGCCCTCGAACAGCATCGGGGCAATCCCCAGGCTAACGCCTTTTTGATCCGCTTCTGCAAAAGGATGTTACCTCGCCTGCGGCGGGTCTCCGATCGCTATGCCTGCACAGGACTGCACGAGGAAGTCTCCAGGGCCGTGTTCGACGGCCATTTCGACACTCAGCTTTTGCAATACCTCGCCTCGCGGATGGTTGAACTGGTTGCCCGCTATAACCGCATTCCGGATATGTCCCGCGCGGACATCGACCTGCTGGCCGCAGATGTCGCCAGCTTTATTCGCGGCGAGCTGGCGAATATTAACGATGCTGAAATGGGCGAATACCAGACGCTGTACGTCTGGTATCAGCGCGCCGGACTGATCGCCCGACAGTTCAACGTGTCGCCTCCCCACTGGGAGCGGGTGTCGAAGACATTTTTCAACAAAGACGATGTTGCCGCCGCGGTGATGCGGATGTTTTCCGAGGCGTGGTGGCGCGGGCGTTTACGTCGGATCGCGGCTGCCTGGCGCGAGCATTTGCAGATTGCCCTTGGCAACGTCAGCAAAAAGAGAACGGCGTATGCGAGCAAACGCTGCGTGACCGAGTGGCGCGAACAGAAGCGCCGCACCCGCGAATTTCTCAAGGGCGTGGAGCTGGAAGATGAAGAGGGCAACCGCATCAGCCTGATTGAAAAATTCGATAGCTCGGTGGCCAACCCGGCGATACGCCGCTGTGAACTGATGACCCGCATTCGCGGGTTTGAAAATATCTGTGAGGCGCTGGGCTACGTGGGCGAGTTCTATACCTTAACCGCGCCCGCGCAGTATCACGCGACGCTGAAATCAGGTTACCCCAACGCGAAGTGGAACGGGGCCAGTCCGGCGGAGACGCAAGGCTACCTCACCCGGCAGTGGGCGCGCATCCGCGCAAAGCTCCACCGTGATGGGATCCGTATTTTCGGTATCCGCGTTGCGGAACCCCATCATGACGGTACGCCCCACTGGCACATGCTGATGTTTATGCTGCCGGAAGATGTCGAATGTGTTCGCCGGATTATCGGGGACTACGCGCGGCAGGAGGATGCCGCTGAGCTGCAGAGCGAAAGCGCCAGACAGGCGCGCTTTCACGCGGACGCGATCGATCCGCAGAAAGGCAGCGCTACCGGCTATATCGCCAAATACATCTCAAAGAATATCGACGGCTATGCGCTCGATGGTGAGACCGATAACGAAAGCGGCGGGCTGCTGAAGGAGACGGCGTCCTCCGTATCGGCCTGGGCGGGGCGCTGGCACATTCGCCAGTTTCAGTTCATCGGCGGCGCGCCGGTAACGGTCTACCGCGAGCTGCGCCGACTGGCAGACGCTGAGGCCGCGCGCGGTCTGAGCGTCGAGTTTGCTGCAGTCCATGAGGCTGCCGACGCCGGTGACTGGGCGGGTTACGTCACTGCACAGGGCGGTCCGTTTGTGCGTCGCGATGATTTACAGGTGCGCACGCTGTATGAGCCGGGTACCGGGTTTAACCAGTACGGCGAAGAAACGGTCCGCATCCGCGGCGTGTACGATTCCGCCTTCGGCGCGGGCAGCCCGGTTTTAACCCGCCTGACGCAGTGGAAAATTGTGCCGAAGCGGGCCCAGGAGCCTGAGAATGTAACAGCGCCTTCTCGGAGTTCTGTCAATAACTGTACGCTGAGCGATCTCTCTCAACCCCTTAACCGGCGTGCGAGACGGGCATTAACCGAGCGCATCAGGCACATACGACCCAGCGCAGCGGCGCCCTTTGTCTACGAGCGGGATCTGCAGAACGGGGTCCCGGAGAAAGTGATTGATGAGGTTTGGCTCGCCACCGGAATCGCCATCAGCCGCGCAGAGGCCCTGCATCTTATGGCGGGCGGCGTTAGCCGCTTTAACGACAAATGGTGCAGAGGCGCAGCTGACGGAACGCTCTTTCCGGCAGCGCGTTCTTATCAGCACAAGGCGCGGAAAATCCTTGAACGTATTGGGCATTTATCAGATCTGTTCGCTCTGAGAGCACGCTAATCTCCATCGATATCATGCACATACCGTGAGTAGTTCTGATTTTTCGCTTCACTCTTTTTATGAATACGTGCTACTGTATGTTTGTACAGTATCTCGTGGTGGAGGTTGTGTGGACAGAGAGTTGAACGAGCAGGTCATGATTGAACGTGTCGAGATGATTGCTCGACTGACGACAGAAGGAACATGTCAGGAAAGAGATCGTGAGATTGCCCTGAATTTGATTGCTGAGATTGCGCGGGGAAATTTAATCAAAAACAACGCATTTACCGTTGTTTTCTCAGCATCGCCTGTTCCGGAACGAATCAAAAAAGAGGGTAACGTTCGGGTGAACATTACGCTCGATAAAGACCAGCAGATTGGCCATGGCGTCGTCGAGGCCTTCCAGAACGAACTGACCCGCCGAATAAGGTCCCTGTTCCCGTCATCGCGAGTGACCGTGAAAATAGGATCGATGACGGGAGTAGAGCTCCAGGGGCTTGAAGGAGAAGCCGATCGTGAGATGCTGAATAATATTCTCCGGGAAGTCTGGGAAGACGAGAGCTGGCGCTAGCCCAGCGTCATTACCCGAACGCACGCCCTCATTCAGATTTTACGCTTTCGTTGACCCACGCTTCGCTGCTTGTGGACGGTCTGTTGTGTCCGTGATTGTCCATCCATCAGCGATAGCGAAAAGGCCGCCAGCCCGGGAAACTCTACGGTACCTGGTAACCGGATGTTAGGAGCGTCTGATGAAGATCTATGCAATGCAGGGGGACACGCTTGATGCCGTTTGTGCCCGCTATTATGGGCGCACGGCTGGCGTCGTAGAAGCCGTTCTGAAGGCCAATCCTGGCCTCGCGGAGTCAGGCGTTATCTTGCCTCACGGTAAGCCGGTAGAGATGCCGGAGGTAAATAGCGCCCCCACCAAAGAATCCGTAAATCTATGGGACTGAGCCTGGAGAAAATCACCACGTTTATCGCCTACTGGCTGGCCGTGGCGCTGGCCTGGTTCGGGGCGATGTCTCCTGAAAAGGTCGCGCTGTACGTGGGGAGTGTTTGCGCCATTTTTACCGCGCTGACGAACTACTGGTTTAAGCGAAAAACCTGGCGCTATCTCCAGTCGCTGGGCCTCGATAAGAAGAGCATTCGTGAACTCAATCATTAAGCGTTGCAGCGTCGCCGGCGTGCTGGCCCTGGCGGTGCTGATGCCCGATTTTCGATTACTGAAAACGTCCCCTGAGGGGCTGGCGCTGATTGCCGATCTCGAAGGTTGTCGCCTCTCGCCCTACCGGTGCAGCGCTGGGGTCTGGACGTCAGGCATTGGCCACACGGCAAACGTTGTGCCGACGCGGGACATTACCGAGCGTGAGGCCGCTGTAAATCTGGTTGCTGATGTACTCAACGTTGAGCGACGGCTGGCGACGTGCGCGCCGGTGGAGATGCCGCCGCGGGTCTACGACGCGCTGGTGAGTTTTACCTTTAATGTTGGCGCAGGCGCCGCCTGCCGTTCGGCTCTGGTGTCTTTTATTAAGCGTAAACAGTGGTCGCAGGCGTGCGAACAGCTTACCCGCTGGGTGTACGTCAACGGCGTCAAAAATACCGGTCTGGAAAACCGCCGTGTCCGCGAGATGGCCTGGTGCATGAACGGGCTGCCATGAGAACGCTCATGCTGGCGCTGGCCGGGCTGCTGGCCATCACGCTGTGGCTTCGTCATGACAACCTGAACCTTTCCCGTTCCTTAGCCACCGCGAACCGGGTTGACAGCGAGCAAAAAAACGCTCTCGCCGAGCTTAATCAACAGCTTTTCCTGGCACAGCGGATGGCCAGAGCAAATGAAAACGCCCAGGTCAGGCTCCGTGAGGAGCTTGTCGCTGCGGGCGAGGAGAGGGCAAGACGGGAAGCGACTATCGGGAGATTACTCAATGAAAATGAAGCGTTACGCCGCTGGTATACCGCTCAGCTGCCTGATGCTGTCCGCAGGTTGCACACCCGCACCGCCTGCGCCTCCGCAGCCCATTGTTTACAACGCCTGCCCGAAGGTGAGCCGCTGCCCGATGCCGGGAAGCGAACCCGCCACTAACGGCGATCTCAGCGCCGATATTCGCAGGCTTGAGTACGCCCTTATCGCCTGCGCGCTGCAGGTTGAAACCATTAAAGACTGTCAGGATAAACTCGATGCACAAACTCAAGAGCCTGCGTCAGGCATTAATTGACGCGATCCCCCAACTGAATGCCAACCCGGAGCGCCTGCAAATGTCGGTCGGCAGCGGCAATATAGACGCCCGCCAGGCCTCCTCGCTCTCCTTTGAAAAACGGTATGCGCTGAACGCGAAGGTCAACGGTTTCACCGGCGACAGCGAGGGCTTTTTTGTCCCGGTGCTGGCCTGGCTGCGGGAAAACCAGCCGGACATTTTTACCCTCGATGACGGACGCAAAAACGGATATACCTTCGCGATCGTCTTAAACGATGACGCTACGATGGATATCAGCATCAGCATGCAATTAACCGAGCGCATTCTTGTTTCCGAGGAACAGGGCGTTCTGCACGCGACCTATTCCCCGGAGCCGCCGCTGCCGGAGCGCGTCACGCGTCCGAAGGCGTTGTACATCAACGGTGAGCTGGTCAGCCAGTGGGAGGACTAAGCTCCCCACGCTGAAGGCCGCCAGCCGCCTGCCGTCTGGACCGCTTGTTGTATCATCCCGCAGAAAACCCCGTCTCGTTGCTGCCGTTCCTCCTGAACGGCATTCTCTTCTCATGAATACATTAACTTCCATGCACGGTATCGCTCGCGCGATCCGCAATCTGATTCGTATCGGTGTTGTGACCGACGTTGACCTCAACAGAGGGCTTTGCCGTGTCCAGACCGGCGGGATGAAAACCACCTGGCTGAACTGGCTAACCTGCCGTGCGGGACGTTCGCGCGTGTGGTGGGCCCCTTCCGAGGGAGAGCAGGTGCTGCTGCTGGCCATCGGCGGTGAGCTGGATACTGCCTTTGTGCTGCCCGGCATTTTCTCTGACGACCATCCGGCGCCGTCCGGGTCGCCTGACGCGTTCCACGTCTCGTTTCCTGACGGCGCGGTGATCGAGTACGAACCCGGACGCGGGGCGCTGAAGGTGTCAGGTATTAAAACGGCCGACATTTCCGCTTCTGAATCGCTGACTGCCACCGTGCCGGAGGTGCGGGTGATCTCAACGTCCCGCATCACGCTGGATACGCCTGAAGTGGTGTGTACCAACAAGTTAATTACCGCCTCGCTGGAAGTGCAGAAGGGCGGGGTGATGAGCGGAAATATTGAGCACTCCGGCGGTAAATTGACCTCCAACGGAGTGCAGGTGGACAACCACGCGCACGGCAGCGTGCAAAGCGGCGGAAGCTGGACTAAGGGGACACAATGACGGTGCGTTACAGGGGAATGAACAGGCAGACCGGGCTAAGCCTTTCAGAGGCTGACCACATCCGGCAGAGCGTGCGCGACATTCTGGTTACGCCGATTGGCTCGCGGGTCATGCGCCGGGATTACGGCTCGCTGCTGGCGGCGATGATAGACAGGCCGCAGAGCCCGGCGCTGCGCCTGCAGATCATGGCCGCCTGTTATTCCGCCATCCAGAAATGGGAGCCGCGGATAAGCCTGACGGCCATCACTTTCGAACGTTCGGAGAACGACGGGACGTTGTATGTCGATATCACCGGCACGCGTCCGACCTCCGGACAATCCTTTTCTATCACCATTTCACTGAGTTAAACGCTATGGCTATTGTTGATCTGAGCCAGCTCGCCGCGCCTGATGTCGTGGAGGAGGTGGATTATGAAACGCTGTTGGCAGAACGAAAGGCCACCTTTGTCTCCCTCTATCCGGAAGAGGAGCGAGAGGCGATCACACGGACGCTGACGCTGGAATCCGAGCCGATTGTGAAGCTTCTGCAGGAGAACGCCTACCGGGAAGTTATCTGGCGCCAGCGCGTTAATGAGGCTGCGCTGGCCGTGACGCTGGCCTATTCTTCCGGTCACGATCTGGACGTTATTGCGGGAAACAATAATACCGAACGCCTGACCATCACCCCGGGCGATGACACTACCATTCCGCCAACGGCTGCCGTCATGGAGTCTGATGCTGACCTGCGACTGCGTGCGCAGCAGGCATTTGAAGGGTTGAGCGTCGCGGGGCCGGTTGGAGCCTATGAATATCATGGTCGAAGCGCCGACGGACGGGTCGCTGACGTTTCGGTTGAAAGCCCTCAGCCTGCGTATGTGACGATTTCGGTGTTATCCCGTGAGGGTGATGGTACCGCTCGTCCTGAACTACTGGCGGTTGTTGAAAAAGCGCTTAACGCTGAAACCGTCCGCCCGGTCGGCGATCGTGTGACTGTTCAGTCAGCAGAAATCGTGCCTTACAAGATAAACGCAACGCTCTACGTTTATCCCGGACCAGAGTCTGAACCTATCAGGCAGGCAGCAGAGCAGAAGCTGCAAAATTATATCAGCGCGCAGCATCGCCTTGGACGCGATATCCGTCTGTCGGCCATCTATGCAGCACTTCACGTTGAAGGTGTGCAGCGCGTTGAACTGGAGTCTCCCCACTCTGACATTGTACTGAGTAAGTCGCAGGCATCGAACTGTACCTCGTATCAGATAGCGATCGGGGGTTCGGATGAGTGAAAGGTTATTACCCGTTGGGTCCTCACCGCTGGAAATCGCCGCTGCCGCTGCGCTCTCGAATATTGAGCGTGTGCCGGTACCGCTACGCACGTTATGGAACCCCAGCGCGTGCCCGGTGAATTTACTTCCCTACCTGGCATGGGCGCTGTCGGTAGACCGTTGGGATGAGGCGTGGCCGGAGAGCACCAAACGCAGCGTCATTATGTCCTCATTTTTCGTCCATCAGCACAAAGGAACCATCAGCGCATTGCGTCGCGTGGTGGAACCGCTTGGCTTTTTGATTGAGGTGCGCGAGTGGTGGCAGCTCGGTGAGGAGCCAGGGACATTCCGTCTGGTTGTCGGTGTGCTTGATAACGGCATCACTGACGAAATGTATCAGGAGCTTGAACGGCTCATTGAAGATGCCAAACCGGCAAGTAGACATATGACCGGGCTGGCTATCAGCCTGAGCTCAACGGGAGAGTTTTATGTTGGCGCAGGATGCTATCACGGCGATGTGCTGGCTGTTTATCCCTACACCACTGAGGAACTTATTGTCGGTGGTGATTACTACCCGGCCTCGGCCATCCATTTGATTGATAACCTGAGAGTGAACGCATGACCGCAAAATATTTTGCCATACTGACGAATCAGGGCGCGGCGCGGCTAGCTAACGCGACGGCACTTGGTATGCAACTCAACCTGACGCAAATGGCGATAGGCGACGCCAACGGAACGTTGCCAACCCCCGATCCGGCGCAGACGAAGCTCGTCAACCAAAAACGCATAGCGCCGCTGAACCTGCTCGCTGTTGACCCAAATAATACCAGCCAGATCATCGCTGAACAGATAATTCCCGAGAACGAGGGCGGTTTCTGGATCCGAGAGATCGGTCTCTATGACGACGATGGCATTCTGATCGCCGTAGCTAACTGCCCGGAAACATACAAGCCTCAGCTGCAGGAAGGAAGTGGCCGCACGCAGACCATTCGCATGATTCTGATTGTGTCGAGCACATCGTCAATTTCCCTGAAAATTGATCCATCAGTTGTGCTGGCAACGCGCCAGTATGTTGACAATAAAGTTATTGAGGTTAAGGGCTACGCTGACGATCAGATGAAAAAGCATATTGCTGCTGATAATCCGCATAAACAGTATCCCTTAATCGCCAATGCGTTAAAAGAAATTGCCGATGCGGGGTTGAGTGCTGAGGTTCTCAAAAACCTTGGTTTGGGAGAAGGTTCCGCTTTGCCGGTTGGCGTCCCCGTTCCGTGGCCGTCAGCAACTCCACCGACGGGGTGGCTTAAGTGCAATGGAGCTGCGTTCACGGCTTCCCAATATCCGAAGCTTGCGCTTGCTTATCCTGCCCTCAAACTGCCAGACCTTCGCGCTGAGTTTATCCGTGGCTGGGATGATGGCAGAGGAATAGATAGCGGGAGGGGTTTGCTGTCAGCTCAGTTTGGTTCTGGGATTGGGATGTTTGTTGGCGGTTATTCTGATGGAACTGCTTATATTGCAGTGAGTGATTTCGATAGCGTTGTCGACAATAGCCCATCATGGTCACATATTAGTACCGCTGGAATGATTTCCTCAATTACAGGGCAAAGGTCATCATTTGGCGCTCGCCCGCGTAACATCGCATTTAACTACATCGTGAGGGCCGCATAATGGTGATGGCAAAATTAAACAGTGAACATATCGCCATTATGGCCGGTGAGATTACTGTGTTTAATTATGATGGTGAGACGCGCGAATACCTTTCTTCATCCGTTGAATATTTAGCGGAAGGTGTAGGTATTCCAGCCTTATCATGTATTGATGCGCCTGGAGAATCTAAAGAAGGTTTTACCATTTGTCGCACCTCTGACTTAAGCGCATGGGAGTACCTCGCCGATCATCGTAGTGAAACTGTATACAGCACGAAGACAGGTCAACGAGTCACGATTTCCCTGCCGGGTGATTATCCGAAAGATACGACTACAGAAGCCCCTGGAACGCCATATGATAAGTGGAGTGGCAGCGAGTGGATAACCGACGCAAAAGCGAAACACTCTGCGGATGTGGTAAAGGCTGAACAGCAGAAAACTGCATTGCTAGCGGAAGCATCTGCAATTATCGCACCATTGGTAGATGCTCAGGCTGGAGGCTACATTGATGATGCAGATATCCCACGTCTGACTGAATGGCAGCGGTATCGTTATAAGTTAACTAAGGTTGATACCGATACCGCTCCGAATCTTAACCTTCCACCGAAACCCGAGGTATAGGTCATTCAATATCGGGTGCTTTTGATGTATCAATAATCATCAGCAGCACCTGATATTTTCTGCATTCAGCCAGGAAACGTATTCATTTATTCGTTGCCTGATACATCAAATTTAATTTCCATAAGAGTTGGTTCACCTTTTTCATTGACTTCAAGCCGCATTCCCTCAGGTATTTCCCGCATTGTGAAAAACCAGTTATCTTCAGGGAGCTCTATAGCACCAACAGTATCGTGGAAACCATGAATGACCTCCGTCATCGTGATCGGATTAAATAGGCGCATAGTAAACTCTCCACGAAAAACCATTATTTGATGGGGCACCCGTTGCGGCCATTGTGCAACGAGCTTTGAAACCGATATTTGTTGTTAAAGCATCAATGATCATTGATGAATGAGCAAAGTTGGGCGCTGTGCCAGGATCAGCAGAGAGACGTTCGGCAATGCTGATATAGCGGCTTATACCTGGTAGCGCAATTGGGTAATTAACGGTTGCCAGGCCGTTATCAAGGATTACACCATACCCCATAACCTCAATGGCTCCATCCGACCATATTACCCAAGCTCCATTTGCGTTACTTCCTCGACTGGTTACGTATTTAGCTCCTCCCAAACCAAGGTTTTCGAAAATGCGTGTTTATCCATTAAATGGCATGATTTCCGGTTTTGACGGAGAGAAAGACCATGCTTATTGGATACATACGCGTGTCAACAAATGAACAAAACACCGCCTTACAGCGTGACGCGCTGCAGCGTTCAGGATGTGAGCTCATTTTTGAAGATAAAATCAGCGGTAAATCGACAAACAGACCAGGGCTCAATCGTGCCCTCAGACAGCTGAATGCGGGCGATACTCTCGTTGTATGGAAACTCGATCGGCTCGGGCGCAGTATGCGCCACCTTGTTTCAATGACCGAGGAACTACGCCAGCGAAGCATTAATTTCCGCAGTTTGACTGATAGCATTGATACCTCAACGCCAATGGGTCGTTTCTTCTTCCATATCATGGGGGCGCTTGCTGAAATGGAGCGCGAACTCATTGTCGAGAGGACGTGCGCCGGGCTGGCCGCAGCGCGAGAACAGGGACGAATTGGTGGCAGACGCCCTAAATTGACGCAGGAGGAATGGGCTCAGGCTGGAAGACTGATTGCTGCCGGAGAATCCCGGCAGCGCGTTGCGTTAATTTTTGATGTGGGTGTTTCCACGCTTTATAAAAAATTCCCCGCCACGATAGTCGGACAATCGTTGTGCCAGTCACCGCTGGACGGTGACAGTTAGCCCATAACAACTCCAACCGCGACAATATCACTCACCAACCAACCAAGGAGTTAAACGGATGAGTGATTTTCACCACGGCGTGGAAGTTATCGAAATCAACGATGGCACCCGCACCATTTCCACCGTCTCGACGGCGATCATCGGTATGGTCTGTACGGCCAGCGATGCTGACGACAAGACATTTCCTTTAAACGAGCCAGTGCTCATTACCAACGTGCAAAATGCGATTGCGAAAGCCGGCAAGGCGGGGACGCTGTCCGCTTCTCTGCAGGCGATCGCCGACCAGTGTAAACCGGCTGTCGTTGTTGTTCGTGTGGCTGAAGGCACCGCAGAAACCCCGGAAGAGGCGCGCAAGCAGACCATTTCCAACATCATCGGTACCACTGATGAAAACGGTAAATATACCGGTCTGAAGGCGCTTCTGACCGCGAAAACAGTGACCGGCGTTAAGCCACGTATTCTCGGCGTCCCGGGGCTGGATTCTCAGGAAGTGGCGACCGCACTGGCCGCGATGTGCCAGAGCCTGCGCGCGTTCGGCTATGTCAGCGCATGGGGATGTAAAACCATTTCTGAGGCGATCGACTACCGCAAAAACTTCAGCCAGCGCGAGCTGATGGTTATCCATCCTGATTTTCTGGCATGGGATACCACCACGAACGCAACGACGACGGCCTGGGCAACCGCTCGCGCGCTTGGCCTGCGCGCCAAAATTGACCAGACCATGGGCTGGCATAAAACCCTGTCAAACGTTGGCGTCAACGGCGTCACGGGCGTAAGCGCCTCTGTCTCCTGGGATCTGCAGGAACAGGCTACCGATGCGAACCTGCTCAACCAGGCGGGCGTCACCACGCTGATTCGCAACGACGGCTTCAAATTCTGGGGTAACCGTACCTGCTCTGACGATCCGTTATTCGTCTTTGAAAACTACACCCGTACCGCGCAGGTGCTGGCCGATACCATGGCGGAAGCGCATGCGTGGGCGATGGATAAACCTATCACGCCAACGCTTATCCGCGACATCGTTTCCGGTATTAATGCCAAGTTCCGCGAGCTGAAAACAAACGGCTATATCGTCGACGGCTCCTGCTGGTATGACCCTGAGTCGAATGATGCAACCACCCTGAAAGCGGGGAAACTGTATATCGATTACGACTACACCCCTGTCCCGCCGCTGGAAAATCTGACCCTGCGCCAGCGCATCACCGATACCTATCTGGCAGACCTGTCAGATTCGGTTAACAGCTAAGGAGCCGATGTATGGCGTTACCACGCAAACTTAAGTATCTGAATATGTTCAACGATGGCCTGAGCTATATGGGCGTTGTTGAGTCTGTGACCTTACCGAAGCTTACCCGCAAGCTGGAGAAGTATCGCGGCGGCGGTATGCCGGGCTCGGTCTCTGTGGATCTCGGCCTGGACGATGATGCTCTGGCGCTGGAGTGGACCGTTGGCGGTCTGCCGGACGCCGCGCTGTGGGCGCAGTACGCCTCTCCGGGCGCGGACAGCGTGCCTCTGCGCTTTACCGGCTCTTATCAGCGCGATGACACCGGCGAAATCTCCGCCGTCGAAATCGTTATGCGCGGCCGTCATAAAGAGTTTGATGGCGGTGAAAACAAGCAGGGCGAGAGCGGCACCACCAAGATGTCCACCGAATGCGCTTATTACCAGCTGACCATTGATGGCAAAGAGATCATCGAAATCGACATCATCAACATGGTGCTCAAAGTCGACGGCGTCGATCGCCTGGCAGAACACCGTAAGGCCATCGGCCTGTAACCCTTTAACCGGCCGGGATTACCGGCCGGTGAGTTAACTTTCTGAAGAGTAACGAAATGGAACATATCAACGAGACCGCCATGAACGAAAGTGAAAACCCACATATCGTCACGCTTGATAGCCCCGTTCAGCGCGGCGAGCAAAAAATCGAAAAGGTGACCGTCGCAAAACCCAATGCGGGGACCCTGCGCGGCGTATCGCTGGCGTCGCTGGCGCAATCTGACGTGGATGCGCTGATTAAGGTGCTGCCGCGAATGACCTCGCCGGCGCTGACCGAGCATGAGGTTGCGCGCCTGGATGCCTGCGATCTGCTCTCTTTTGCAGGTAAGGTGATCGGTTTTTTGTCACCGGCTTCGGCTCGCTGAAATTTCCCGAAAATCTATCGGTCGACGATCTGATGGCGGATATCGCGGTGATCTTTCACTGGCCGCCGTCAGAACTGTACTCCCTGAGCGTGACCGAACTCCTCTTATGGCGCGAAAAAGCGCTGCAGCGAAGCGGAAACCACCATGAGTAATAATGTCAGTCTTCAGGAGCTGCTTAAGGCAGTTGACCGGGCAACCCGACCGCTTAACGCTCTCCAGAACGCCAGCCTCACTCTCGCGAGCGATATCCGCGATGCGCAGACGGCGCTGGGGGCGCTCGATGAGCAGGCGGGGCGCATTAACGGCTTCAGAAAAGCAAATGCCCGGCTCGCCACGACGGAGCAGTCGCTTGCTCAGGCGAAACAGCAGGCCGCGGCGCTGGCGGTGCAGTTTAAAAACACGCAAAACCCCAGCCAGGCGCAGGCTGATGCGCTGACTGCAGCCCGAAAATCGGCGGCCGACCTTAAGCTTGAGTACAACAGCTTACGCTATTCGGTACAGCGCCAGCGCACTGAACTCGCCCAGGCGGGAGTCAACACGCGTACGCTCTCGTCGGATGAGCGTCGTTTACGAACTCACATCAGCGAAAAAACGCAGCAGCTTAACCGACAGCGTGATGCGCTGGCCCGCGTCAACCAGCAGCAGGAGCGGCTGAGTACCGTTCAGAATCGCTACGAGTCAGGCAAACGCGTTACCGCGCGGGTGCGCCAGCTTGCGAATGCGGGGGTGGGAATGGCCAAAGCGGGCTTTGACCAGACGTCCCGGTTTATGGCGCCAGGCATCAGCGTTGAAAAGCAGATGTCGGCCATTCAGGTAAACCTTGGCCTGGCGAAGGGGGATTCCCGGCTTGAGGCGATTCGCCAGCAGGCGCAGGAGGTCAGTGCCAGGACCGGAGTACCTGCAGATACGGTCCTCCGGGCACAAACCGAACTGACTCGTTCAGGCTTTGATGCCGATGGGCTGCTTGCGGCCACCGCGCCAACGGTCAACCTCAGCCTGGCGGGGAGTGTCGACGCGGCTAAAGCCGCCGATATGATCGCCAGCACGCAGGCCGCGTATAGCCTGGGCGATATGGATGCGGGACGCATCGCAGATGTGCTTACGCGCGGTTTTACCTCTTCGAATACCAGCCTCGCTGAGATGGTGGCGGCCGTCACCTCTGCTGCGCCCGCTGCGGGTGCCGCCGGTATGGGGCTTGAAGAGACCACCGCGCTGCTTGGCGTTCTGGCAGAAAAAGGAATGAAAGGCGCTGCCGCGGGGGACGCGCTCAGCGCGATGTTGCGCCATGTTCAGACTCCGGATGCCATAAAAGCCGCGGGGGCGCTGGCTTCCGCTGCGGGTGATGGATCGCTTGATGAAAAACGCCAGCAGTTGCAGGGGGCAAAGGGCAGTACCGCGCTCGCGGCTTCCGTGCAGACCGATAATCTTGACGGTGATATCAACCGATTCCAGGCCGTGTGGAACGGGTTGAAGATTGATGTATTTGATAAAGCGGATGGCACTCTGCGCAACCTGATAACAACCGCAACCGGCTGGCTTGGCACGGCCTCCCTTTGGGTGAATGCCAACCCTGAGCTGACGCAGACCCTCGCCAGCATCGTTGTCGGCGCGCAGGCGTTTGCTGGTGTACTGGGCGGCGTAGGCACGGTTATCGGCCCGGTTCTGACGGGCGTCAATATGGTTATTACCGCGGCCGGGATGTTGGGAACGGTATTCAGCGTGGTGGGCGGCGCCATCATGACGGTGCTGGGTGCCCTTAGCTGGCCGGTGATTGCCCTTGGCGCGGCGATTGCTGCCGGTGCCTTACTGATTTTTAAATACTGGGAGCCCATCAGCGCCTTCTTTGGTGGGGTGATGGAAGGGCTTTCGACGGCTTTCGCACCGCTGGGTGCGCTGTTCTCACCGGTGATGGCGGTATTTGACGCTATCTCGGAGAAGCTGGGCGGTATCTGGCAATGGTTCACCGACTTGATTACGCCGATCAAGGCGACGCAGGAAACGCTGGATGGCTGTAAAAACGCTGGCGTGATTTTTGGTCAGGCGCTGGGCGATGCGTTAATGGCCCCGCTTGATCTCTTTAATAGCCTGAGCGGCAAGGCCAGCTGGCTGCTGGAGAAGCTCGGTATTATCAAAAACGAGTCGGGCGATCTCGACGCCGCTGCGGCAAAAGCAGAAGCGGCATCCTCACCGGCGGGCAGCGCTTATATTCCGGGCGCGGGGATCTCTGGCGGCAGCCTGGGGTATCAGCCGACCATCGCTACTGGAGGACGCTCTTACGTCGATCAGAGTAAAAGCGAATATAACATCACGCTTCAGGGGGGCACGGCCTCCGGAACGGATCTGACGCGTCAAATCCGGGAGACGATAGATAATATTGAACAGGATAAAGCGAGACGGCAGCAATCCAGCTTTATGTATAGTTGAGGAGAGAGAAAATGTTAATGGTGCTGGGTCTGTTTGTCTTTGAACGACGAACCTTACCGTATCAGTCAATGATATTCACCAAAGACTACCGCTGGGCATCCAGCGCTCGCATCGGGAAACCCAAAGCCTGGCAGTACCTTGGCGAAGGTGAGACATCCTTTAGCCTCTCTGGCTTACTTTACCCGGAACTCACGGGAGGGCGGCTTTCGCTCAAGGCGGTTGAGCTGATGGCAAATGAGGGGCGGGCATGGCCGTTGATAGACGGTACCGGCATCATTCACGGCATGTTTGTCATTGAGAAAGTCACCCACACGCATTCGGATTTTTACAGTGACGGTACCGCCCGAAAAATTGAGTTTACCCTGTCGCTAAAACGCGTGGACGAATCGCTGATGACGACGTTTGGCGACCTGCGAACGCAGACCTCAGAGCTGGTGGAAAGCGCACGGAATAGCATTGGAGGGCTGGTGGGATGATCGCCGAAATGAATATCCGGGCGGGTGGAAAAATCGCCCCTGATTTTATGCTTAAGCTTGACGATCGTGATATCACGCAAAATTTCAGCCATCGTCTTATCAGCCTGACCATGACCGACAAACGGGGGCTGGAAGCCGATCAGCTGGATATTGTGCTGGATGATTCCGACGGGCTGCTGGACTTGCCTGCCCGGGGGGCAAGGCTGTCCTTATGGCTGGGATGGGAGGGAACCCCGCTCGAGGAGAAAGGGGACTTTACGATTGATGCGATTCATTTCCGGGGCGCGCCGGACACGCTGACCATCCGGGGATTCAGCGCAGATTTTCGTGGAAAGCTAAACGTGCGGCGCGAACAGTCGTGGCATGACACGACGATTGGCGCGATAGTCGATACCATCGCTCAGCGTAACCAGTTGACCGCCAGCGTCGCGTCGGGGCTTGCATCCATCGCCATCTCTCATATTGACCAGTCTCAGGAGACAGACGCGGCGTTCCTCTCCCGCCTTGCTGAACGTAATGGAGCATTTGTTTCAATCAAAGCCGGGAAGATTATCTTTATGAAAGCGGGCCAGGCCGTGACGGCCAGCGGCACTCCGCTTTCCTTAATGATGATTGAACGTGGGGATGGAGATAAGCACCTTTTTTCCATAGCTGACCGTGAAAATTATTCCGGCGTAACGGCCAAATGGCTGCAAACGCGCGACCCCAAACAGCAAAATCCTCAATTGAGTATCTCTCGTCAACCTGGAGGGCAGGCGACAGAAGCACTGCAGCACCCGAATGCCGCCGCACCGGTAGCGCGAACAGAAGGCAAGGAGCAGAAACCGCAAGAGAGGCTGGTGGGATCGGCGGAAAACGTATTTGAGCTCACCACGGTTTATGCCTCTGAAGAGCAGGCGCTCAGGGCCGCAGAGGCTAAGTGGCGCGCGCTTCAGCGGGGAACCGTAGAGTTTTCCATCCAGCTTGCCCTGGGACGCGCCGATCTGTTCCCCGAAACGCCGGTGCTGGTAAACGGTTTTAAACGCGTCATTGACGAGCAGGCGTGGATCATCAGCGAGGTGGTGCATACCCTCAACGATAGCGGATTTACCACGCAGCTTAAGCTTGAGCTGAACGTCAGCGACGAAAAATTTACTGTTGATAGTGAGTAATGTAGTTGCTATTGGTTTTACTTTGGGTATTATTAATTCACAAAATGTGAATTAAGTGGAGGGGTACATGTTTCATTGTCCTAAGTGCAAGCACTCTGCGCATGCGCGTACCAGTCGCTATCTAAGTGAAAATACCAAAGAGCGCTATCACCAGTGCACCAATGTGGACTGCAGCTGTACGTTCGTGACGATGGAGTCCGTGGAGCGCCTGATCGCAACCCCGGGCGCCTCTGAGCGTGTCCGAACGGCTTCGCTGAACCACGGTTAGCTGCTCAAAAAAACCAATAAAAAAGCCACTCAGTCGAGTGGCTTAATCATATGATTCTAAAACTAAAATTTGGTGGCCCCTGCTGGACTTGAACCAGCGACCAAGCGATTATGAGTCGCCTGCTCTAACCACTGAGCTAAGGGGCCGTGGCGGTGAATTATAAAGTAACTCCCCGCAGCAATCCAGCCATTCGCACCTGCCTGCTGTTTTTATAAACAACGCATAATCAATCCTTTATACTTCCATAACGATGTATCAGCGGGAGTAAAGATGATCAACGATATTCTGGCCCCTGGCCTGCGGGTGGTGTTCTGCGGAATTAACCCGGGCAAGTCCTCGGCGCACACCGGTTTTCACTTCGCCCATCCGGGGAATCGCTTCTGGAAGGTGATTTACCAGGCCGGGTTTACCGACAGGTTACTCAAGCCCGAAGAGGAACAGCACCTGCTGGATACGCGCTGCGGAATTACCATGCTGGTCGAACGTCCGACTGTACAGGCAAGTGAGGTCAACCTCCATGAGCTGCGAAGCGGCGGGCGTGAGCTGGTGAAGAAAATAGAAGACTATCAGCCGGCCGCGCTGGCGATCCTCGGTAAGCAGGCCTACGAGCAGGCTTTCAGCCAGCGTGGCGCTAAGTGGGGTAAGCAGAACATTACTATCGGTGTGACGCAGGTCTGGGTGCTGCCGAATCCGAGCGGGCTCAACAGGGCGACGCTGGATAAGCTGGTGGAGGCCTACAGGGAGCTTGATGAGGCGCTGATGGTGCGGGGGCTTTAATCCCCTGCTGCCTGATGCTCTCACCCCTGACTTTCTTCCACAGGGAGAGGGAATAAACAAAAAAAAGCTCCCGATTGGGAGCTTTTTCACTGTCAGGACAGATTAGTCGTCCAGGAAGCTACGCAGCACTTCAGAGCGGCTTGGATGACGCAGCTTACGCAGCGCCTTCGCTTCGATCTGACGGATACGTTCGCGGGTAACGTCGAACTGTTTACCCACTTCTTCCAGCGTGTGGTCGGTGTTCATATCGATACCGAAACGCATACGCAGGACCTTCGCTTCACGAGCGGTCAGGCCAGCCAGAACGTCGTGTGTCGCAGCACGCAGGCTCTCGGTGGTGGCAGAGTCCAGCGGCAGCTCGAGGGTGGTATCCTCGATGAAATCACCCAGATGTGAATCTTCATCATCACCGATTGGTGTTTCCATGGAGATTGGCTCTTTGGCGATCTTCAGCACTTTACGGATCTTGTCTTCCGGCATCAGCATGCGCTCGGCCAGCTCTTCCGGCGTCGGCTCGCGGCCCATCTCCTGCAGCATCTGGCGGGAAATACGGTTGAGCTTGTTGATGGTCTCAATCATATGCACCGGAATACGGATGGTGCGCGCCTGATCCGCGATAGAGCGGGTGATCGCCTGACGGATCCACCAGGTTGCATAGGTGGAGAACTTGTAACCACGACGGTATTCAAACTTATCTACCGCTTTCATCAGACCGATGTTGCCTTCCTGAATCAGATCCAGGAACTGCAGGCCACGGTTGGTGTATTTCTTGGCGATAGAGATAACCAGACGCAAGTTCGCTTCAACCATCTCTTTCTTCGCACGGCGAGCTTTCGCTTCACCGATGGACATACGACGGTTGATGTCTTTTACCTGCTCGATGGTCAGGCCGGTCTCTTCTTCAATCTGATGCAGTTTCTGCAGGCCGCGATGCACATCGTCCTTCACGTCGTGCAGTTTTTCAGACCACGGCTTGTTCATCGCGATAGCCGCGTTGAACCAGGTTTCGCTGGTTTCGTTACCGGTGAAGAGGGTGATGAAGTTCTTCTTCGGCATTTTGCACTGCTCAACGCACAGCTTCATGATGATGCGTTCCTGGGTGCGTACGCGATCCATCATCACGCGCATGCTGTTTACCAGGTAGTCGAACTGTTTTGGCACCAGGCGGAACTGTTTGAATACTTCAGACAGCTTCAGGATCTCTTCCTGAGCGGCAGCGTGGCTGCGGCCTTTCGCTTTGATGGTGTCACGCGTCACTTCGTACTGGGTACGCAGCTCGGCAAACTTCTCACGTGCCAGCTCCGGGTCGATGCTGTTGTCATCGTCCGCGGTGTCGTCGTCGCTCTCTTCCTCATCTTCGTCTTCGTCATCATCCATCTCTTCCTGAGACAGTTCAGAACCGACGTGAGTGGCGGTAGGCGCCATATCTTCTTCAGCGTTCGGGTCGACAAAACCGGTGATCAGGTCAGACAGGCGCGCTTCTTCCGCTTCAACGCGATCGTACTGCTCCAGCAGATAGGTGATCGCTTCCGGGTACTCGGCGACAGAGCACTGAACCTGGTTGATCCCGTCTTCGATGCGTTTTGCGATGTCAATTTCGCCTTCGCGGGTCAACAGTTCAACGGTACCCATTTCGCGCATGTACATGCGGACCGGGTCAGTGGTACGCCCGATTTCAGATTCCACGCTGGACAGTACCTGTGCAGCAGCTTCTTCCGCATCTTCGTCAGTGTTGTTGGAGGTTTCAGCCAGCAACAGATCATCGGCATCCGGTGCTTCTTCCATCACCTGAATGCCCATGTCATTGATCATTTGGATGATGTCTTCGATTTGATCTGAATCGACGATATCTTCCGGCAGATGGTCATTGACCTCGGCATAGGTCAGATAGCCTTGCTCCTTACCACGTTGGACAAGAAGTTTCAGCTGTGACTGCGGGTTTTGCTCCATAAGACGGTATCCACACTTAATTCGTTTGATTGGTGTCGGCGATGGGGCTGCCAACCTTTAAAGCGAGGGCGTACTTATATTTTTGCCGCTGCCTCTCAGTGCGGCTGCCGGGGGCTTCCCGATCGATATTCGGCACTTAAGCCGTTAAATACTTTTGTCTTTGACTTATTTCTTCGCCAGTTCCTGGTTAATCATCCAGAGCTCCCGGCGTTCTTCGCTGCTCAAACCGTGTGTGCGCTCGCGAGCTATCAACTCTTCCTGGCGCAGCTCAAGCATCGAATCAAACATATGGTTGAGTGAGTCGGTGAACGTTTTTTCTGCAATGTCCTTATCTGCTATATCGTCCCACATCGACAATTTTTCAAGGGTAGCGGCCTCTTTTGTGCCGCGATAATGCTCTAAAAGTTGTCCGGTGGTCAGACCTGGCTGAGACAAACACGTGTTGACCAGTTCTGAAAATAAGCCGAGTCCGGGCAATTTTTCGTGGTTCAAACCCGCCAGCGACGGCACCTGCGGCGCAAGCTCGGGGTTTTGGACCAGTAACCCTATCAGTATACGCATGGTTGTGCGTTTTAGCTGAGGCGCGGGGCGAACCGTGCCGTTTTCAGCCTGTTTAGGCATTAAACGTTCAAGCTGGCTGTCATCAAGAATGCCGAGCTTGTTGCCTAACTCCTGACGCAGGTAGATGCGCAGCGTTTCGCCGGGCACCTGACTGATTAACGGCAGCGCCAGCGTGCTGAGCTGCGCGCGCCCGTCAGGGGTACTCAAATCAACCTGCGGCATCAGGCTGTTAAACAAAAACGTGGAGAGCGGCTGAGCCTGCTCCATCCGCGCTTCAAACGCCGCTTTGCCCTCTTTACGCACCAGCGTATCCGGGTCTTCACCGTCGGGCAGGAACATAAAGCGTAGCTGACGCCCGTCGGTCATATAGGGTAGCGCGGTTTCCAGCGCACGCCAGGCGGCGTCGCGTCCTGCACGGTCACCGTCGTAACAGCAGATGACGTTATTGGTCACCCTGAACAGCAGTTGAATATGATCGGCGGTGGTGGACGTACCTAACGACGCAACCGCGTAGTTAATGTCGTACTGCGCCAGCGCAACGACGTCCATATAGCCTTCGACGACCAGAAGACGCGGAGGTTCCGCGTTATCCTGCTGCGCCTCATAAAGACCGTAAAGCTGGCGGCCCTTATGGAAAATATCGGTTTCCGGGGAGTTAAGGTATTTCGGCAGGGCATCACCCAGCACGCGACCACCAAAACCAATTACCCGGCCTCGCTTGTCGCGGATCGGAAACATCACCCGTTCGCGGAAGCGGTCGTAGCTTCGTCCCTGGTCGTTGGTGACCAGCATGCCTGCATCGATGAGAGATTTACGATCTTCGCTATTGCCGCCAAAACGCTTTAACACGTTGTCCCAGCCGGGCGGGGCGTAACCAATAGCGAAACGCGCAATGACATCGTCGCTCAGTCCGCGCTTGTTCAGATACTGACGCGCAGGCTCAGCCGCAGAGTGCTTAAGAGACTGTTGGTAAAACGAATTCAGGCCATCCATCAGTTGATACAGCGTTTGCCGTTGATGGCGCTCGATCTGACTTGGCCCATTGCCTGCTTCATACGGCACTTCAAGGTTATGCATTGCCGCCAGCTCTTCGACGGTTTCAACGAACTCGAGCTTGTCGTAGTTCATTAAAAAATCAACGGCATTACCGTGAGCACCACAGCCGAAGCAATGGTAAAACTGCTTTTCACCGTTTACGGTGAAGGAGGGGGTTTTTTCGTTATGGAACGGACAGCACGCATGGTAATTCTTGCCCTGTTTTTTCAGCTTTACCCGCGCGTCGATGAGATCGACGATGTCGGTTCTGGCAAGCAGGTCATTGATGAAAACGCGTGGGATTCTTCCGGCCATATGCCCCAAAAATTTAAGCGACTTATAAACGAAAACAAGCCGCGCATTCCTTCCGGAAGCACGGCCTTACGACTATTACTCTGTCTGTCAATTGAGGGCTGAGGCCCTCAACCAATTAGTACAGACGAGTACGGCGTGCGTTTTCGCGAGCCAGTTTCTTCGCGTGACGTTTCACAGCGGAAGCTTTAGCGCGCTTACGTTCGGTCGTTGGTTTTTCATAAAACTCACGACGACGAACTTCAGCCAGAACACCTGCTTTCTCGCATGAACGTTTGAAGCGACGCAGTGCTACGTCGAACGGCTCGTTTTCACGTACTTTAATTACCGGCATGTAACTCTCACCTTTAATAAATTCGGTTTGCCGCTGGCATCAACGCCAGCTTATTTCAAAATGGTGCGGAATTTTACTGCAAATGCTGCTGCTTTGTAAAGCACCGATGCGATTTTGAAAGGGACTTTAATAAGGGTGAGGAGTATACACGAGCCTTCTTCCTGGGGCGAACAAAGTTTTACATCAACCCGCCCAGGCTCTACACTGCGCGGTATTGAAACGAGGTAAAACAAGTCATGCGTGTACTGGGTATTGAAACATCCTGCGATGAAACCGGCATCGCCATTTACGACGACGAAAAAGGACTTCTGGCCAACCAGCTGTATAGTCAGGTGAAATTGCACGCTGACTACGGCGGCGTCGTCCCTGAACTGGCCTCTCGTGACCACGTGCGTAAAACGGTTCCCCTGATTCAGGCGGCGCTGAAAGAGGCCGGGTTGAGCTCAACCGATATTGATGCCGTGGCCTATACCGCAGGCCCGGGCCTGGTCGGTGCGCTTCTGGTTGGCGCAACCGTTGGTCGTTCGCTGGCCTTCGCGTGGGACGTGCCGGCCATCCCGGTTCACCATATGGAAGGGCATCTTCTGGCGCCGATGCTGGAAGAGAATCCGCCTGAATTCCCGTTTGTTGCGCTGCTGGTTTCCGGCGGCCATACGCAGCTGATTAGCGTAACGGGCATTGGCAAGTACGAGCTGCTGGGCGAGTCGATCGACGACGCCGCCGGTGAAGCGTTCGATAAAACCGCCAAGCTGCTGGGTCTGGATTACCCGGGCGGCCCGATGCTGTCCAAAATGGCGTCGCAGGGAACGGAAGGGCGCTTTGTTTTCCCGCGTCCGATGACCGACCGTCCGGGGCTGGACTTCAGCTTCTCCGGGCTGAAAACCTTTGCGGCCAACACGATCCGCAATAACGACGACAGCGAGCAAACCCGCGCCGATATCGCCCGCGCGTTCGAAGATGCGGTAGTGGACACGCTGATGATCAAGTGCAAGCGCGCGCTGGATCAGACCGGCTTTAAGCGTCTGGTGATGGCGGGTGGCGTGAGCGCTAACCGCACGCTTCGCGCGAAGCTCGCCGAGATGATGCAAAAGCGTCGCGGGGAAGTGTTCTATGCCCGTCCGGAATTCTGTACCGATAACGGGGCGATGATCGCCTACGCCGGGATGGTGCGCCTTAATGCGGGGGCAACGTCCGACCTGAGCGTGTCCGTGCGTCCGCGCTGGCCGCTGGCGGAACTGCCGGAGGCGTAATCCCTCACCCTAACCCTCTCCCACAGGGAGAGGGGATCGTTTGACTACACCCGCAACATCCCTTTCTCTTCCAGAAATGCAATAATCGTCGCAAGACCGTCACCCGCCTTCAGGTTGGTAAAGGTCCATGGACGCTCGCCGCGCATGCGGTTGGTATCGCGCTCCATCACCTCCAGCGAGGCACCCACGTACGGCGCGAGATCGGTTTTGTTGATGACCAGAAAATCGGATTTGGTGATCCCCGGCCCGCCCTTGCGCGGGATTTTTTCCCCTTCGGCCACGTCGATCACGTAAATGGTCAGATCCGCCAGCTCAGGGCTGAACGTCGCGCTGAGGTTGTCTCCGCCGCTTTCAACGAAGATCAGGTCCAGATTGCCGAACTTCTCGCTCAACGCTTCCACCGCCGCCAGGTTCATCGAAGCATCTTCCCGGATAGCGGTATGCGGGCAGCCGCCCGTCTCCACGCCCACGATGCGCTCTGGCTCCAGCGCGCCCGCTTCGGTCAGGATGCGCTGATCCTCTTTGGTGTAGATATCGTTGGTGACCACCGCAAGATGATAGGTATCGCGCATCGCCTTGCAGAGCGCTTCCAGCAGCGCGGTTTTGCCCGACCCTACCGGGCCGCCCACGCCCACGCGCAGGGGATGTTTGTAATCAGCCATGTTGACTCCTCAGGAACGGAATAGTCGTGAATATTGGGTTTCGTGGCGCGCCGAGGCGATGGCGGACAGCGGCGTTGCTGCCCCCAGCGCGTCGTCGCTACGTAAAAATGCCTGTTCAAACCCGGCGGCGTAGTGGTCGCTCAGTTCGATAATCAGCTGCTGCGCGGCCTGTTGCCCAAACGGCACCAGCTTGACGCCCGCCATGACCGCGCTCTCCATCCAGCTGTAGCCCAGACTCAGTGCCAGTTCGCGCGCGCTAATGCCCCAGCGAACGCCGAGCCAGGCCATGCCGCAGAGCTGGCTTTGCATAAACAGCGGCAGCCATTCGGGCAGACAGTCAGGTTCCCAGCTCTTAATCAGCCGCGTAAAGGCCGCCCCGCGGTTGCGCTCTTCTTCTCGTAGCTCGCGCGTTTCCCGACAGGCGAGCAGGTATGCCGTCCAGCGTTTTGCATTTGTAAGAGAGCGTTGCTCACAGGCCTGATAAATACGGATAAACAGCGGAAGGTCGACGCAGAAAAAGCTCTGCTCCATCTGCTGGATTTGCCAGCGTTTAAAGGCGTTGGCGTCCGTGACCCAGCCCGCCTCAACGGCCCACTCCAGCCCCTGTGACCAGGTAAACGACCCGACCGGCAGGCTGCTGCTGGAGAGCTGCATCAGGCGCAGCAACTGGCGGGAATGATCCATCAGCTCATCAGTGCCAGCAGGGCGGAGACGATCAGCCCGCCGCCGAAGGTTTTACGCAGGCCGTCGTGACGGCGCAGCAGCAGCCCTGCGGCAAAGCTGGCGCACAGCACCGTGGCGCTGGCGAGCATAAAGCCGCTGGTGAAGAGCCAGAAGCTGTGGCCGGACATCTCCACGCCGTGCGCCCAGCCGTGGAACATCGCCAGGGCAGGCACTGCCAGCAGCAAGCGATTTTCAGTTTTAAACATCATCACGCCGCAGACCGCCAGCGAGGCGATAATCAGCATCTCCATGCCGCTGAAGCCGCCGAGCAGGCTGCCCGCAATAGCGCCAACGAGCATCATGCCGAGGGTGGCAAACGGCAGCAGGAGCTTGCGGCCGCTCAGTGCCGAGAGCACGCCTGCACCCGCCAGCATCAGCAGGTGATCGAGTCCGGTCAGCGGATGGAGAAAACCGGCCTGGAAGCTGTCGGCGCCGTGGCCGGGATGCGCGAGCGCGGGAACGGAAAAAGCCAGCAGTAACAGAGGGAGTAACTTGCGCATGATTAATCCTTAATGTGAATGAGCGTGAGAATGGCTGTGGGCATCGCTGGTGTATGCGCCCGCTTCCGGTTCAAACGGCAGGCTGGCGTAGGTCACGTCCAGCCCGAACTGGCGCAGCATGTCGTCGAGAACGTGATCGTGGTGATAGCGCAGCTCGCCGGGCATGACCTGCAGCGGCACGTGGCGGTTGCCCAGGTGGTAGCAGGCGCGGGCGAGCAGGAACGGATCGGCACAGCGCACCACGGAGACCGACTCCGGAGCGGCGATCACTTCGATAACTTCGCTACCGTCGTCGGTGGTCAGCAGGTCGCCCCCGCGCAGCAGCAGGCCGCGCGGCAGCATCAGTCCGGCTTCGCGACCGTCGTTAAGCGCCACGCGGGCGCGGCTTTTCACCCGCACGTCAATTGGCAGCGTGACGCTGGCGGTAGTCGGGTGCGCGTGGTCCAGACGTTGGGTCAAATAAATCATCATCACTCCTCAAAACAGGAAATAGCGTTGCGCCATCGGCAGAACGTCAGCCGGTTCGCTGGTAATCAGTTCGCCGTCGACGCGCACCTCGTAGGTTTGCGAGTCGACGGTGATATTGGGCTGCAGGCCGTTATGGATCATGTCGGCCTTTTTCACCGTCCGGCAGCCTTTTACCACCGCCGTGGCGCTCTGCAGGCTGAGCTGCTGCGGGATGCCGTTGGCACTGGCGGCCTGCGAGATAAACGTCAGCCGGGTGGCGTGGCGCGCGGCGCTCAGCGCGCCAAACATCGGGCGGTAATGCACCGGCTGCGGCGTGGGGATCGAGGCGTTGATATCGCCCATCGGCGCGCAGGCGATCATCCCGCCCTTGACGATGGTGGCGGGTTTGACGCCGAAGAACGCCGGGGACCAGACCACCAGATCCGCCAGCTTGCCCGCCTCAATCGAACCGACCTCATGGGCGATACCGTGGGTCAGCGCCGGGTTTATGGTGTATTTGGCGACGTAGCGCTTCACGCGGAAGTTGTCGTTATCGCCGGTCTCTTCCGGCAGCTCGCCGCGCTGGATCTTCATGCGGTGCGCAACCTGCCAGGTACGGATAATCACTTCCCCGACGCGGCCCATGGCCTGCGAGTCTGACGAGGTTAGCGAGAACGCGCCTATATCGTGCAGGACATCTTCGGCTGCGATGGTCTCCCGGCGAATGCGGGATTCGGCAAACGCTACGTCCTCGGCGATATCCGGATCGAGGTGATGGCAAACCATCAGCATGTCGAGATGCTCGTCGATGGTATTCACCGTGTAGGGCAGGGTCGGGTTGGTGGAGGAGGGCAGAATATTCGGGTGCGCGCAGGCGGTGATGATATCCGGCGCGTGGCCGCCGCCTGCGCCTTCGGTATGGAAAGTGTGGATGGTGCGCCCTGCGATGGCCGCCAGCGTGTCTTCGACAAACCCGGACTCGTTCAGCGTGTCGCTGTGCAGCGCCACCTGAATATCCATCTCTTCGGCCACCTCCAGCGAGCAGTTGATCGCCGCAGGCGTCGCGCCCCAGTCTTCGTGGATCTTCAGCCCGATAGCGCCGGCGGCAATCTGCTCGCGCAGGGCGTCCGGGTTGGAGCCGTTACCTTTACCGAGCAGGCCGATATTCACCGGCAGCGTATCGGCTGCCTGCAGCATGCGGGCGATATACCACGGCCCCGGCGTGCAGGTGGTGGCGTTGGTTCCCGCCGCGGGGCCGGAGCCGCCGCCGATCATGGTCGTGACGCCGGAGACCAGCGCCTCTTCCGCCTGCTGCGGGCAGATCCAGTGGATGTGGGTGTCGATCCCGCCCGCGGTGACGATCTTCCCCTCGGCGGCGATCACTTCCGTTGCCGCGCCAATCGGGATCGTCACGCCGGGCTGAATGTCCGGATTACCGGCTTTGCCGACGGCGAAGATCCGCCCGTTCTTTACGCCGATATCGGCTTTTACGATCCCCCAGTGATCGACGATCAGCGCGTTGGTGAGAACCAGATCCACGCAGTCGTCTGCGGTCATCTGCCCCTGACCCATGCCGTCGCGGATCACCTTTCCGCCGCCGAATTTGACCTCTTCGCCGTAGATCGTGAGATCGTCTTCCACTTCGATCCATAGCTCGCTGTCGGCCAGCCGCACTTTATCGCCGGTGGTGGGGCCGAACATATCGGCATATGCCCGGCGTGAAATCTCAGCCATGTTTCACCTCGCCCATCACCTCGCCGCGAAAACCGAAAATGCGCTGCGCGCCCGTGACCTGAACCAGCGTCACCTCACGCTTCTGGCCGGGCTCGAAGCGCACGGCGGTGCCCGCCGGGATATTCAGCCGGTAGCCTTTGGTGGCTTCCCGCTCGAACTTCAGGGCCGGGTTGACCTCGTAAAAGTGGTAATGCGATCCGACCTGGATCGGCCTGTCGCCGTGATTTTCGACAACCACGCTTTGGATTTCACGCCCGACGTTGAACGCAATCGTTCCGGGCTGGATCTGGTATTCACCTGGGATCATCGCGCGCTCCTTAGACGATCGGGTTATGGACGGTGACGAGCTTCGATCCGTCCGGGAAGGTGGCTTCGACCTGAATATCCGGGATCATTTCCGGCACGCCTTCCATTACCTGATCGCGCGTCAGGACGTGGCGGCCCGCCTCCATCAGCGAGGCGACGGTTTCGCCATCGCGCGCGCCCTCCATGATGAAGGCGCTGATCAGCGCGACCGATTCCGGGTAATTAAGCTTTACCCCGCGCGCAAGGCGGCGTTCGGCAACCAGCGCGGCGGTGAACAGCAACAGCTTGTCTTTTTCTCTGGGGGTCAGTTCCATAACGTTTCTCTTATGTCTGCCAGATACGCGGCGAACAGGCGGTTTTGGTGGTGAGAAGCGGGCGAAGCGACTGCCAGACGTCACGCATCACCCGCTGGCAAATCAGGTTGTCATCGGAGAGAAAACGCACCGAAAGCAGATCGTCGGTGAGCGTTGCCCCCGCAAAGTGTTCCAGCGGCGCGAGCCGTTCGCGTACCGTGTCGAGATGTTCTTCATTGGCCGGATAGAACAGCAGCGTGCCGAGCCATGGATATCCGGCGACGGGCGTGAGATTGCCGTCGGCAAGGTGCTGACGCTCAATCAGGCGCGGTTCATCCTCAACCCAGACTTCAAGGCGGCTCTCCAGCGTGCCGTGGCTGAAGGTCTCATTGATCACCGGGCGCCCCAGACAATAAAGCTCCCACGCTAGCAGCGTGCTGGAGGTCTTCAGGTGGAAGACGGAGCGCAGCGCGGCGTTCGCACCCGGGAAGATAATAGTGTCCTGCGGTAGCCACTCCAGCGTGGATTCATCATCGAGATAAAAGTGCTGATTCAGGCGAGCCTGCGGGCCGCTGCTGCGATAGAACTTGCTGGCGCCGGGCATCGTGATAAGCACATGGCTTTTGGCGTCCAGCCGAACGGAAATGTCCAGCGTATCGCCGCCCACAATTCCGCCGGGCGGGTGCAGCAGATAAAGGTGGCAGGTTTCCCCTTCGGGATAAAATGGACGCTGAACGGTAAGCGGCCCGACGTGATGAGCGGAGTGCAGGAGGGTTTTCTCAGGGGTGTGACAAAACTGCAGGGCAAGCGACGCCTGCCAGCCTTTGTACGAATTATCAGTGACCTGAGCTGCTAACATACTGCATCCATCTGCTCATCATCGGGGTCGTTTCAGTATGCCCTGGCAGAAATGAAGGCTGTCATATGAGTCGCTTATGGATGGCGGTTAAGACGAAAAAAAAAGCACGCCCCGGGGGACGTGCTGTCTGACAAACATCGCGATGCCGTTATTTCAGGTGCTCATGCAGCGCTGCGCCTGCCTGCTCCAGGGCAACTTTAACCGTTGGCTCCTGGCTCAGCGGGTTAAGCAGGCCGTAATCGTGGATCATGCCGTTATAGCGCGTGACGGTCACCGGGACGCCAGCCGCATCCAGCTTACGCCCGAATGCTTCACCTTCATCCCGCAGAACGTCCAGCTCTGCTGTCTGAATCAGCGTCTCCGGGAAGCCTTTCAGCTGCGCGGCGCTGGCGCGAAGCGGAGAGGCAAGGATATTGTTGCGATCGGCCGCGCTGGTGGTGTAGTTATCCCAGAACCATTTCATCATGTTTTTTGACAGGAAATAGCCGTTATCGAACTGGTTATACGAGGCAGTATCAAAATTCGCATCGGTCACAGGCCAGAGCATGACGTTGTAGCGAATTTTGGGCCCATTGAACTGTTTTGCCTGCAGCGCCACGGAAGCCACCATATTGCCGCCCACGCTGTTACCGACCAGACCCAGACGGCTACCGTCCACGCCAATTTCCTGACCGTGTTCGGCTACCCATTTTGTCGCTTCATAGGCCTGATTGATGGCCACCGGGAAATGGGCCTCAGGTGACGGCGTGTAATCAACGTAAACCGCTGCGGCGCCTGATGCGCGAACCAGATCGCGGATTAAGCGTTCATGGGTTGGGTAATCGCCCAGCACCCAACCGCCGCCGTGGAAGAACATAAATGCCGGGAGCGTGCCGGTCGCGTTTTCAGGTTTCACTATTTTCAGTTTGATCGCCTGACCATTTACCTGGATCGTTTTTTCTGAAACCTGAGCGGGCGGCAGTTTTGCGCCTTGCTGCGCGCCGATCAGTACCTGGCGGGCCTCCTGCGGGGTCATCTGTTCCATTGGCTTACCCTTGCCGGAATTCAGAATATTAAGAAACGCCTGTACGCCTGCGGTCGGAGCTGGGGTATTGGTGGTTTGAGCGGATGCAGCAGCTGACGCGAAGACGGAAGAAACCAGGATGGCGGTTAGTGTTTTCATGGTGGTACCTCTTTAAGCGCATTTGATCGGATGAGATAACTAAATAGTGTGCTACTTAGTTGCTGGTATAATACTTGCGCGCAAGATACTTTTAGTCAAACATTATTTATAATTTTTTTTAGGCAACAGATTCGGAGTTGATAGAAAAATGAAAGAAAACAAAACGCTAGATGATTTACTTTGCTTCTCGCTGTACTCGGTCACCAATGCGTTTGTTCGCCAGTATCGTCCCCTACTACAAGAGATGGATTTGACCTACCCGCAATTCGTTGTTTTGATGGCGCTTTATGAGAAAGACAACATTCCACTTCGCGATCTCAGCGATAAGACGTTTTTTGATTCGGGCACATTGACGCCTCTTGTACAAAAGCTTGAGGCAAAAGGATTCCTCAACCGTATCGCGGTTGTGGGGGATGAAAGGATGAAAAATGTCGTGCTGACCGATAAGGCGAAAGAACTGAAAAAACGGGTGATGGCATTGCCGGACCAGATTCGCTGCAGCATGCGGATGAACGATGATGAGCTTGATATGCTAAAAAAACTTTCCCGAACGCTGCTGGACGATTTGTAAGAACCCTTCGGTGGGGGGGAACCCACCGAAGCGATGTGTCGTTACCGATAGTCCTCCGCATCCACATCATACCCGGACGGCTCCCAGCGGATCGCCAGCAGCGATGCCAGGCCGATAAACGGCGCCAGCGCAATCACCCAGAACACGGCGGTGTCGAGCGACGCCACCAGCAGCGGGAACAGGAACAGCGACAGCGTAGAACTACTGCGCATCAGCGTCTGGTTGAGACCCACGCCCACGCCGCGCAGCGAGGTCGGGTAGCTCAGCGAGGCGAACGTCATGGTATGCGCGCCCGGGCCAAAGCCCTGACCGAAAAGGAATAGCGCCAGCATCGCCACGGCAAGCACGCCTTCAGAGGCACCTTCCGGTCGGCCAATCAGCGCGAGGCCCAGCAGCGCGACAAGCTGGCAGGCATAACCCGCAAGCGACATTCGCCATGCGCCGAAGCGCGGCACGTAGCGTACCGCCAGCAGTCCGCCGACGAAGGCAAACAGCAGGTTAAGCACCAGAGAAATGAGAATGGTGGTGAGCATCGACTGGACAAAGAAGCTGGAGATGATCACCGGCAGACCAAACGCCACGGCGTTGTAGGCGAACGAGGAGACGACGGACAGCAGCGTGGCGAGCGTCGTGCGGCGTAAGTAGACGCCGCGAAATAGATTCAGATAGTTTGACCATTTCGCTTTATTCACGACGGGTGCAGGCTGGCCGAGCGCATCCTGCGGGACGTGGGCGTTAATATTGTACGACTGCCGCAAAATCGACGCCGCCTCCTTCAGATTGCCCTGATTCGCCGCCCATACCGGCGATTCGCTCATATAGCGGCTGCGGATGGCGATAATCACCAGCGCGGGCACCGCGCCAAAGCCGAGAATTAAACGCCACAGCCAGTCGCTGTGGCTTTCCGGCAGCGCGGCGTAGAAGAACAGCACCAGCAGGTAGGAGACGCTGATGGCGGCATACCAGGTGGGGCACCACATCGCGACGCTGGAGGCTTTGTTTCCCGGACCTTTCAGCCTGGCGAACTCGCTTAAAAACGCCATCGCCACGGGAAGGTCGATCCCGACCCCAAGCCCCATCACAAAGCGGGCTCCCGCCAGCACATATTCGTTCGGGGCCAGCGCACAGGCGATGGCAGCCACCACGAAGAACACCATATCAGCCATAAAAACGCGGTAGCGCCCGATTTTATCCGTGAGGTACCCCCCGAGCAGCGCCCCGACAATCGCGCCAAAGGTAATTGCCGAGGCCACCATACCGGTCCCGGCGGGCGTAAGGTTAAATTCGCGGGTGATATCTTTTATGCCGAAGGCCAGCGCGCCCAGATCGTAAGCATCGAGGAAAATCCCGCCCAGCGCGATACCGACCACGATGCGGGCATTGGCCCGGCCCTGTGAGCCGTCATTAACGAGGCGTGATACATCCGAAGCGCTGCGCACCCACTGGATGTCGCCATCGGGGTGTTTTTCTGCCGTTGAAAGGGGAGTTGTTTCTGTGATTTCAGCCATTTTCTTCTAATGTGGTTGTGTTGTGTCATTAACAGTTACCACAGGCAGAAGGTGACCAAAATCACATTTGGCTATAAGGCATAACTAACCCTTACGGCGCGTCTTTTTTCTTCCTCTTGAGCTTCGTCCAGATTTTGGTCTCCTGACGACGCCACAGGCGCTGAATATTATCGTGATGACGCAGCAGGATAAGGCAGGAGAGCATCGACACCGGGAAGGTGAACTGAGGTTTAAACCACCAGACGTAGAACGGGGCGATCAGCGCGCTGACGATGGCGCCCAGCGAGGAATAGCCGCTCAGCAGAATGGTCAATAGCCAGGTCCCGGCCATCACGCCGGTTAGGTCCCAGCCGATAGGCGCAATGGCACCAAAGGCGGTCGCCACACCTTTGCCACCTTTAAAACCGAAGAATACGGGCCAGATGTGGCCGACACAGGCCGCAATAGCGATAAGCCCCAGCCAGAACGGCGTGACGCCCAGCGCATACGCGCCCCAGACGGGCAGCATCCCTTTCAGAACATCAAAAATCAAAACCGCTACGGCTGCTCCCTTGCCACCAATTCGTAGTACGTTGGTCGCCCCCGGATTCCCGGAACCATTTTCACGCGGGTCGGGTAACCCGGCGATGCGGCAGACCAGAATGGCGCTGGAGATTGAGCCGCAAAGATAGGCGAGGAGGATCATTCCAGGCGCGATTGCACTCATAACGCTGTTCCGTTTTGAAAATGTATCTGTATTCTCAGCATCTGTGGATAATACGCATAATTCGCCGGAAGTGGTATCCGGTTTAGCCAAAAAGCAGGCAGGTCGTGATGGATATTGTATTTATAGAGCAACTTTCGGTAATCACCACAATTGGTGTTTACGACTGGGAACAGACCATCGAGCAGAAGCTGGTGTTCGATATCGAAATGGGATGGGATAACCGCAAATCGGCAAAAAGCGATGACGTGAACGACTGTCTCAGCTATGCCGACATCAGTGAAACGGTCATTGCCCACGTTGAAGGGCAACGTTTTGCGCTGGTCGAACGGGTGGCGGAAGAAGTCGCAGAATTGCTGCTGAAAAAATTCAACTCACCGTGGGTACGCATCAAGCTGAGCAAGCCGGGCGCGGTGGCGCGCGCCGCCAACGTTGGCGTCATCATTGAGCGTGGCACAAATCTGAAAGGCAAGAATTAACGTCATAATTGCTAAACCATTTTAGGTTATACCGGTCTTAAAGCTGTATCTTTCACGGTAGCCGTTGGGGCGACCGTTTTTTTATATCTTTTTAGGGGTTTATAGATGAGCGATATGCACTCGCTGCTGGTGGCGGCAATACTGGGTGTGGTCGAAGGATTGACGGAGTTTTTACCGGTTTCCAGTACCGGCCATATGATTATCGTTGGCCATCTGCTGGGCTTTGAAGGCGATACCGCCAAAACGTTTGAAGTGGTTATCCAGCTGGGTTCGATTCTGGCGGTGGTGGTGATGTTCTGGCGCCGTCTGTTTGGCCTGATCGGTATCCATTTTGGCCGTCCGCCGCAGCACGAAGGGATGAGTAAAGGTCGCCTGTCGCTGATCCATATTTTGCTCGGGATGATCCCGGCGGTGGTGCTGGGTCTGGTTTTCCACGACGCCATCAAATCGCTGTTTAACCCGATTAACGTGATGTACGCGCTGGTGGTGGGCGGCTTCCTGCTGATCGCCGCGGAAGTGCTAAAGCCAAAAACGCCGCGCGCGGAAGGTCTGGACGATATGACGTATCGTCAGGCGTTTATCATTGGCTGCTTCCAGTGTCTGGCGCTGTGGCCGGGCTTCTCGCGTTCAGGCGCAACCATCTCCGGCGGGATGCTGATGGGCGTAAGCCGTTACGCCGCGTCAGAGTTCTCATTCCTGCTGGCGGTGCCGATGATGATGGGCGCCACTGTACTCGACGTCTATAAGAGCTATCACTTCCTGACGACTGGCGATATTCCAATGTTCGCCGTTGGCTTCATCACCGCGTTTATCGTGGCGCTGATTGCCATCAAAACCTTCCTGCAGTTGATTAAGCGTATCTCGTTCATTCCGTTCGCGATCTATCGCTTTATCGTTGCCGCTGCGGTGTACGTAGTCTTCTTCTGACCGATAGCCCTCAGTCTTTTGGCTGAGGGCAGTGTTTTTCCTTCCAGTCAGACACCGCCTGAATTCGCCGTTTCGTGAGTTCTTCGCGAATTTCCGGACCTTTGAATCCCGCCTCGACAACGTCCTTCGTCGGCACCGCTTTTGCTACCTCCCAGGCTTTACGCAGTAAACGCCCCTGCGGATAATCGCACGCCTCAAACCCGGTACGCCCGCGCACGTCAGCTTCGCTGGTCAGCGCGATTTGCTCCACGCGCTGCGGTTTACGCCAGGCGTCGATGTTATCGAAAAGCTTAACGATGGTGGCCGGTTTGAGGATGGGGAAGGTGTGGATCAAATCGTGGAATTCCGCCACCAGTTTCGCCAGATCGCGGATTTCGTTCGGCACGCGCAGACGCTGGCACAGCCCCTCGACCAGCTTCACCCCTGCCGGGCCGTGCCCGTGGTGGCGAGGCCAGAATTCTTTTGGCGTTAGGCCTTTGCCGAGATCGTGGCACAGGGTGGAAAAGCGCACGTCCACGTCAGGGCTGAGCATGGCCGCCATGCTCAGGGTCATCAGCGTGTGTACGCCGGTATCAATTTCCGGGTGCCATTTCGCCGGAGCAGGCACGCCAAACAGCGCGTCTATTTCCGGGAAGAGCACCTTCAGCGCGCCGCAGTCGCGAAGGACCTGGAAAAAGACCTGCGGGTTGCGCGTTGTGAGAGCATTTTCCGTTTCTTTCCAGACGCGCTCTGGCGTCAGGTGTTCAAGCTCGCCCGCCTCGGTCATGGCGGTCATCAGCGCCATGGTTTCATCGGCAATACGGAAGCTGAGATGGGCGTAGCGTGCGGCAAAGCGCGCCACGCGCAGGACGCGGAGCGGATCTTCAGAAAACGCCGGGGAGACGTGACGTAAAAGACGGTTGCGCAGATCGTCCTGGCCGCCATAAGCGTCAACGATCTGGCCGTTCTCGTCCTGCGCCAGCGCGTTGATGGTGAGATCGCGGCGCAGAAGATCTTCCTCCAGCGTCACGTCCGGCGCGGCATAGCAGGTGAAGCCCGTATAGCCCGAACCTGATTTCCGCTCGGTACGCGCCAGGGCATACTCTTCACGACTTTTCGGGTGGAGGAAGACGGGAAAATCGCGGCCTACCTGCTGGTAGCCCGCGTCGAGCATCTCTTCCGGGGTGGCGCCAACCACCACCCAGTCTTTATCTTTGACCGGCAGACCTAACAACGCATCACGTACCGCACCACCGACCAGATAACTTTTCACGCCCAACTCTCCCGTTTTCTCTTTTCCAGAATGATACGTAAGTCTGGCAGAGAAGACGAATTAGTTCATCCAGCGGTCTTTACGCTTACGGCTCGGGATCAGGTGCGGCAGAACCAGGCCCAGCACCAGACCGACGCCCAGTACGCCGCCGCCATACATAAACCACTGCATGATGATGGTGCGCTGTTTATCGTCGAGCTGCAGATTGGCGGCATTCACTTTCTTCTGCGCGACAATCAGCTCGTTTTTCAGTTTCTGGTTCTCTTCTTTCAGACCGTTAATCACACCGTCGCTTTGCGCTACTTTCTGCTGCATTTCAGCGGTGCGCTGGTTCCAGGTGCCGTCGATGTTGTTCAGCTTGTCGGTCAGGGTCTTCACCTGGTTTTCCAGATCGGGAACGCGCGTGCGCAGGCTTGGCACGGTGCTCAGCTCTTTCAGCGGGATCCAGGACGTACGGCCGGTACTGTCGCGAACCTGACCGTAATTGGTGTCCGCGTTGGTCTGTAACAGGGTGACTTCCTCGCCGGCATTTACCGTACCCACGAGGCGATAATTATCTCCGGGGCCACTGCGTACCCAGGTGTTCAGTTCGTCAGAAACGTAACGCTTTTCTTCAGCGTGCACTGCGGTTGCGGCGCTAAAAGCGAGTAAAGTAAGTCCAATCAGGCGTAATTTAAGCATCATTAGTCGTTATTTTCATAAATAGTGGAACGATAGTAGTGGCAACAGTGTCTCTACGCAAAGCATTCGTCAGCAATCAGAATCATCTGTGTCACGACTCTACACATTTACGCCCGACAAATTGCTCATTGCATGGCAATTTGGCGCAAAATACTATGTACTGACAAACAAATGGCGAGGAAGTTCGCCCTCATTGACGCGTCTGTGACGCCCGCAAAAGTACAAGGCTATGGCTCAGGAAATCGAATTAAAATTTATCGTCGAAAAAGACAGCGTTGACGCACTCCGCCAGCATCTGCATACGCTTTCCGGCGAACACCATGCACCGGTACAACTGCTTAATATCTATTACGAAACGCCAGACAACTGGCTGCGCCGCCACGATATGGGGCTGCGCATCCGTGGCGCGAGCGGGCGCTACGAGATGACGATGAAAATTGCCGGCCGCGTGGTCGGCGGTTTACATCAGCGCCCGGAATACAATATCGACATCAGTAAGCCAGAACTTGAGCTGGAACGTTTCCCGGCGGAAGTCTGGCCGGAAGGCGAGCTGCCTTCCGCGCTGGCGGAACAGGTACAGCCGCTGTTCAGCACCGATTTCTGGCGCGAAAAATGGCTGGTGACGGAAGGCAAAAGCCGCATCGAAATCGCCCTCGATCTGGGTGAGGTGAAGGCAGGGGAATTCCAGGAACCGATTTGCGAACTGGAGCTTGAGCTGCTGGAAGGGGACGCAAATGACGTTCTGAAGCTGGCGCGCAGGCTGGTGAACCATTCCGGATTACGCCAGGGGAGCCTGAGCAAAGCCGCGCGGGGTTACCATCTGGCCGCCGGAAATGCGCCGCGCGTGCTGAAAGAGACGACCATTTTGCACGTTGCGCCGAAAGCCAGCGTTGAACAGGGTCTGGAAGCCGCGCTGGAGCTGGCGCTTTCTCAGTGGCAGTACCACGAAGAGCTGTGGGTGCGAAATGTGAAAAACGCCAAATCCCACGTGCTCGCGGCGATTGCCCTGGTGCGCCACACCCTGACGCTATTCGGCGGCATCGTTCCTCGCAAAGCGAGCGCTCACTTACGTGATCTGCTGACGCAAACCGAAACGCTGATGCTCTCCGACGTCTCAGCGCAAACGGCGATCTACAGCCCGCAGGCCGCTTCGGCAAAACTGGCGCTGACCGAGTTTCTGGTCACGCGCGGCTGGCGCGCCTTCCTGGATGCGAAAGCCGAGGCCAAAATCGCGGAAAACTTTAAGCGTTTCGCGGACATTCATCTTTCCCGTCATGCCGCTGAACTGAAGAGCACCTTTGCGTATCCGCTCGGCGATAAGTATGGCGATCAGCTTCCCCGTCTTTCGCGCAACATCGACAGCATGCTGCTCCTTTCCGGTGCCTACGACGGGCCACAGGCGCAGGCGTGGCTGGAAAACTGGCAGGGGCTGAAGCATGCCATCGAAACCCGTCAGCATATTGAAATTGAGCATTTCCGTAATGAGGCCATTTCGCAGGAGCCGTACTGGCTGCACAGCGGAGAACGTTAACTCTGGCAAGGAACCCCTAGAATGCCGCTTTCTTCAGCGTTACAGCAGCAGTGGCAGACCGTTTGCGAACGTCTGCCTGAGTCATTACCGGCGTCATCGTTAAGCGAGCAGGCGAAGAGCGTGCTCGCCTTCAGTGATTTTGTGCAGGAAAGCATCGCCGTCTACCCGGACTGGCTGGCGGAGCTTGAAAACGCACCGCCGCAGGCGGACGAGTGGCGGCACTATGCCGGCTGGCTGCAGGCCGCACTCGAAGACGTAGCGGATGAAGCGACGCTGATGCGCGTCCTGCGCCAGTTCCGCCGTCGGGTGATGGTGCGCATTGCCTGGGCGCAGGCGCTGGAGCTGGTGAGTGAAGAGAGTACGCTGCAGCAGTTAAGCGAGCTGGCGCAGACGTTGATTGTCGCCGCGCGCGACTGGCTCTACGCCGCCTGCTGTAAAGAGTGGGGCACGCCGTGCAGCGAGGAAGGGGTTCCTCAGCCGCTGCTGATTCTGGGGATGGGCAAGCTGGGCGGCTGCGAACTGAACTTCTCCTCCGATATCGACCTGATTTTCGCGTGGCCCGAGAACGGCTCTACGCGCGGCGGCCGTCGCGAGCTGGACAACGCCCAGTTCTTTACCCGCCTCGGTCAGCGTCTGATTAAGGCGCTGGATCAGCCGACGCAGGACGGCTTTGTTTACCGCGTGGACATGCGCCTGCGTCCGTTTGGCGACAGCGGACCGCTGGTACTGAGCTTTGCCGCGCTGGAGGATTACTACCAGGAGCAGGGGCGCGACTGGGAGCGCTATGCGATGGTTAAAGCGCGGATCATGGGCGACAGCGGCGACGCTTACGCTAACGAACTGCGCGCCATGCTGCGCCCGTTCGTGTTCCGTCGCTATATCGACTTCAGCGTCATCCAGTCTCTGCGTAATATGAAAGGGATGATCGCCCGTGAGGTTCGCCGTCGCGGGCTGAAGGACAACATCAAGCTCGGCGCGGGCGGCATTCGCGAAATCGAATTTATCGTTCAGGTCTTCCAGCTTATTCGCGGCGGGCGTGAGCCGTCGTTACAGTCCCGCTCGCTATTGCCGACGCTGAGCGCCATCGAGCAGCTTCATCTGCTGCCGGACGGCGACGCGCAAACCCTGCGCGAGGCCTATCTTTTCCTGCGACGTCTGGAAAACCTGCTGCAAAGCATCAACGACGAACAGACTCAGACCCTGCCGGGGGATGACCTTAACCGGGCGCGCCTGGCCTGGGGCATGCGCGTGGATGACTGGTCTACGCTGACCGAACGGCTGGACGCTCACATGGCGGGCGTACGCCGCATCTTTAACGAGCTGATTGGTGATGACGAAAGTGAATCGCAGGACGACGCGCTTTCCGAGCACTGGCGCGAGCTGTGGCAGGACGCGCTCCAGGAAGATGACACCACGCCGGTGCTGACGCATTTAACCGACGACGCCCGTCATCGCGTGGTGGCCCTAATCGCTGATTTCCGTCTCGAACTGAACAAACGCGCAATCGGCCCGCGCGGTCGTCAGGTGCTGGATCACCTGATGCCGCATCTGCTGAGCGAGGTCTGCTCGCGGGCGGACGCGCCGGTGCCGCTGTCGCGCATGATGCCGCTGCTGAGCGGGATTATTACGCGCACCACGTATCTGGAGCTTCTGAGCGAGTTCCCGGGGGCGCTGAAGCATCTGATTACGCTCTGCGCCGCGTCGCCGATGGTGGCGAATAAGCTGGCGCGATATCCGCTGCTGCTGGATGAGCTGCTCGATCCGAACACGCTGTATCAGCCCACGGCGACGGATGCCTACCGGGACGAGCTGCGTCAGTATCTGCTGCGCGTGCCGGAAGAAGACGAAGAGCAGCAGTTGGAGGCGCTGCGCCAGTTTAAGCAGGCTCAGATGCTGCGCGTGGCGGCGGCGGACATCGCCGGAACGCTGCCGGTGATGAAAGTGAGCGATCACTTAACCTGGCTCGCGGAGGCGATCATCGACGCGGTAGTGCAGCAGGCGTGGGTGCAGATGGTGGCCCGCTACGGCCAGCCGAAGCATCTTGCTGACCGTGAGGGGCGAGGGTTTGCCGTGGTGGGTTACGGCAAGCTCGGCGGCTGGGAGCTGGGATACAGCTCCGATCTGGATTTAATCTTCCTGCACGACTGCCCGGTTGACGTGATGACCGACGGTGAGCGTGAAATTGACGGGCGTCAGTTCTACCTGCGCCTGGCGCAGCGCATCATGCACCTGTTCAGCACCCGCACCTCGTCGGGCATTTTGTATGAAGTCGATGCGCGCCTGCGTCCGTCCGGCGCGGCGGGCATGCTGGTCACTTCAACGGAATCCTTCGCCGATTACCAGAAGAATGAAGCCTGGACGTGGGAGCATCAGGCGCTGGTGCGCGCTCGCGTGGTATATGGCGATCCGCAGCTCAAAACGCAGTTCGATGCCATCCGTAAGGAGGTTATGACCACCGTGCGCGAGGGCAGTACGCTGCAGACCGAAGTGCGCGAGATGCGCGAGAAAATGCGCGCGCATCTGGGTAATAAACATCGCGATCGCTTTGATATCAAAGCCGACGAGGGCGGGATCACCGATATTGAATTCATTACCCAGTATCTGGTGCTGCTGCACGCGCACGACAAGCCTAAGCTGACCCGCTGGTCGGATAACGTGCGCATTCTGGAACTGCTGGCGCAAAACGACATCATGGACGAGCAGGAGGCGCAGGCTTTAACCCGCGCCTACACGACGCTTCGCGACGAGCTTCATCACCTGGCGCTGCAGGAGCAGCCGGGGCACGTGGCGCTGGACTGTTTTGTCGCAGAACGCGCTCAGGTAACGGCCAGCTGGCAGAAGTGGCTGGTGGAACCGTGCGTAACAAATCAAGTGTGATATTATCGCGCGCAAATTGTGAATCTTTCTGGAGTCAGGAATGAAAGTAACACTGCCAGAGTTTGAACGTGCTGGAGTTATGGTTGTTGGGGATGTGATGCTGGATCGCTACTGGTATGGACCGACCAGCCGCATCTCTCCGGAAGCACCGGTACCGGTGGTTAAGGTCGACACCATTGAAGAGCGTCCCGGCGGCGCGGCAAACGTGGCGATGAACATTGCCTCTCTGGGCGCGCAGTCGCGTCTGGTGGGCTTGACCGGCATCGACGATGCGGCGCGCGCGCTGAGCAAGTCGCTGGCGGACGTGAACGTGAAGTGCGACTTCGTTTCTGTTCCGACCCACCCAACGATTACGAAACTGCGCGTGCTGTCGCGCAACCAGCAGCTGATCCGCCTCGACTTTGAAGAAGGGTTCGAAGGCGTCGATCCCGAGCCGCTGCACGAGCGTATCAACCAGGCGCTGGGCAATATCGGCGCGCTGGTGCTGTCCGATTACGCCAAAGGCGCGCTGGCGAGCGTGCAGACGATGATTCAGCTGGCGCGTAAAGCCAACGTACCCGTGCTGATCGACCCGAAAGGGACCGATTTTGAGCGCTATCGCGGCGCAACCCTGCTGACGCCAAACCTCTCCGAATTTGAAGCGGTGGCGGGCAAATGCAAAACCGAGGAAGAGCTGGTTGAGCGCGGCATGAAGATCATTGCTGACTTCGAATTATCTGCGCTTCTGGTGACCCGCTCCGAGCAGGGGATGACGCTGCTGCAGCCGGGCAAAGCGCCGCTGCATATGCCAACACAGGCGCAGGAAGTGTACGACGTGACCGGTGCCGGTGACACGGTGATCGGCGTTCTGGCGGCGACGCTGGCAGCGGGTAATTCTCTGGAAGAAGCGTGCTACTTCGCTAACGCCGCGGCGGGCGTGGTCGTGGGTAAACTCGGGACCTCAACCGTTTCGCCAATCGAGCTGGAAAACGCGGTGCGTGGTCGCGCGGATACTGGTTTTGGCGTCATGACAGAAGACGAGCTGAAGGTAGCCGTCGCCGCCGCGCGCAAGCGTGGAGAAAAGGTGGTGATGACCAACGGCGTGTTCGACATTCTGCACGCTGGCCACGTTTCTTATCTGGCGAATGCGCGCAAGCTGGGCGATCGCCTGATTGTGGCGGTCAACAGCGATGCGTCGACCAAACGTCTGAAGGGGGAAACGCGTCCGGTGAACCCGCTCGAGCAGCGTATGATCGTGCTCGGTGCGCTGGAAGCCGTGGACTGGGTGGTGTCGTTTGAAGAAGACACGCCGCAGCGCCTGATTGCCGGTATTCTGCCGGACCTGCTGGTAAAAGGCGGGGATTACAAGCCGGAGCAAATCGCGGGCAGCGAAGAAGTCTGGGCCAACGGCGGCGAGGTGATGGTGCTCAACTTTGAGGACGGGTGCTCAACCACCAACATCATCAAGAAGATTCAGAAAGACAGTAAGTAAAAAAACGGGCCGTTTGGCCCGTTTTTTTTCACCCTCTCCCTGTGGGAGAGGGCTGGGGTGAGGGCATCAGGCCGCACTTACTCCTGGTCATCCACCGGCGGAATGGCCGGTGCCGGCTTCACTTCTTCCGGCGCATTGCGGTTTTCCAGCTCGGTCAGACGCTGTTCCAGCAGCGCCAGCTTCTCGCGGGTGCGCAGCAGAACCTGGGTCTGCACGTCAAACTCTTCGCGGCTGACTAAATCAAGGCGAACCAACTGCGCCTGCAGCGTCTGGCGGATTTTCTTTTCTACGTCATCACCAAATTCACGAATGCCTTTTGGCATAGATTCATGAACCTGACGCGCGATCTGCTCAATTTTTTTCGGGTCAATCATTGTCGTTTCCCTTGATGGAAAGGTGTTAGTGTCCATTGTAGCGCGTCATGCCCGGGGTAAACAAAATTGTTTGATGCTTATGCATTGCCCAGGATAATCAATAGCGTTATAGTTATCTCGCTTATTCTCAGGGCGGGGCGAAATTCCCCACCGGCGGTAAATCAGCGTGACGCTGAAAGCCCGCGAGCGCTTTGGGTGAAAACTCAAAGGTCAGCAGATCCGGTGTAATTCCGGGGCCGACGGTTAGAGTCCGGATGGGAGAGAGTAACGATCAAGTCGGGCATGGGCCCGCTCACGTTATCTTTTTGCCGCTTATACGGCGCTCCTAAGACTGCCCTGATTCTGGTAACCATAATGTTAATGAGGTTTTTTTACCATGAATCAGACGCTACTTTCCTCTTTTGGCACTTCAACTCAACGTGTTGAACATGCACTGGATGCACTGCGCGAAGGCCGCGGTGTGATGGTGCTTGACGATGAAAACCGTGAAAACGAAGGCGACATGATTTTCGCCGCCGAAAACATGACCGTTGAACAGATGGCGCTGACCATCCGTCACGGCAGCGGCATCGTATGCCTGTGTATTACCGAAGATCGTCGTAAGCAGCTCGAGCTGCCGATGATGGTCGAAAACAACACCAGCGCCTTTGGTACCGGTTTTACCGTGACCATTGAAGCGGCGCATGGCGTGACCACCGGTGTGTCTGCGGCTGACCGTCTGACTACCGTACGTGCCGCGATTGCTGATGATGCGAAGCCATCCGATCTGCATCGTCCAGGCCACGTCTTCCCGCTGCGCGCGCAGGCGGGCGGCGTGTTGACCCGCGGCGGTCACACCGAAGCGACGATCGACCTGGTGACGCTGGCTGGCTTCAAACCTGCTGGCGTGCTGTGCGAACTGACCAACGATGACGGCACCATGGCGCGTGCGCCGGAGTGCATCACCTTTGCCCGCCTGCACAACATGCCGGTGGTCACGATTGAAGATCTGGTTGAGTATCGTCAGGCGCACGAGCGCAAAGCCAGCTGATAATAAAAACGCCGGGATGTCCCGGCGTTTTTTTACCCGATTCCTGCGGTCTGCAGCAGAACCAGACTTAATCCCATCACCGACATTCCGCACAGCACGCCATAGCTGGGGTTGTTGTTAGGATCGATCTCCTTCGCCAGCGGCATCAGTTCATCCACCGAAAGCGCAACCATGATCCCGGCTACCGCTGCCATAATCGCTGCCATCACTACCGGAGAGACCAGGCTACCGAGGATGAGCCAGGCCAGCACGCCGCCAAGGATTTCGGCCATCCCGGAAATACCCGCCCAGAACACAGCGGTGCGTTTCGATCCCGTTGCGGCATACACGGGCCCAGCGACGGCCAGTCCTTCAGGAATATTGTGTAAGGCCACCGCCAGAGCGATGCCAAAGCCCATCTCAAGATTGCTGCTGGCCGTCACGTAGGTGGCGACCCCTTCCGGGAAGTTATGCAGGCTGATGCCAAGCGTTAACAGCACGGCGGTACGCTTGATATTGCGCGGCATGGGCGTCACGTTTTTTTGTATTAAATCCTGCGGATGGGCGTGCGGCAGCATTCGATCGAGGGCAAAGTACCCCAGCAGGCCAAAGACAAACATGCCGTAGCCCAGCAGCGGAGACATGCCTTCTGTGCCCAGCGCGGCAGGGAGCATTTCCATCAGGGAGATGAGCAACATGATCCCGGCAGCAAAGCCCAGTGAGAAGGCCAGCACGCGGTTAGAGGGCTTTTGGCCGAGCACGCCGAGGATCGCGCCGATGAAGGTCGCGGCGCCCGCCAGTATGGTCAGGATCAGAGGGACTGACATGCATTGCTCCTTATGATAATGATTCTCATTAATATAAATGATTCATTTCTGGCAAAGCGAGGGGGAAAACCCGGCTTTACACATTCCTTACATTCAAATTTCCTGATGATGATCTTCACGCTTATCTGCGTTCATCTTTGCCGGATTGCGCGTAATGTAGCACCATTAAATTGACACCTTCCGTAAGGATATCACCATGACTTCTTCACGTATGCCAGCCCTGTTTTTAGGCCACGGTAGCCCTATGAACGTTCTGGAAGACAACGTCTATACCCGCGCCTGGCGTCATCTGGGCGAGACGCTACCGCGTCCGAAAGCGATCGTGGTGGTATCTGCGCACTGGTTTACCCGTGGGACGGGCGTGACCGCCATGGAAGCGCCAAAAACCATTCATGATTTTGGCGGCTTCCCGCAGGCGCTTTACGACACGCATTATCCGGCCCCCGGCTCGCCCGAGCTGGCACAAAGGCTGGAGGATTTGCTGGCGCCTGTCCCTGTGACGCTGGATAAAGAAGCCTGGGGCTTTGACCACGGCTCCTGGGGCGTGCTTATTAAAATGTATCCTGATGCGGATATCCCGATGGTACAGTTGAGCATCGACAGCACCAAACCGGCCGCCTGGCATCTGGAGATGGGGCTTAAGCTGGCAACCCTGCGTGATGAAGGCATCATGCTGGTGGCGAGCGGCAACGTGGTGCATAACCTGCGTACCGCACGCTGGCACGGTGAGAACACGCCGTACCCGTGGGCGACCGCCTTTAACGACTACGTTAAAGCGAACCTGACCTGGCAGGGGCCGGCTGAGGCGCATCCGCTGGTGAACTATCTGGATCATGAGGGCGGTTCGCTTTCTAACCCGACGCCGGAGCACTTCCTGCCGCTGCTGTACGTACTTGGCGCGTGGGATGGTCAGGAGCCGGTTACGATCCCGGTCGACGGTATTGAGATGGGCAGTTTGAGTATGCTATCGGTGCAGGTGGGATAATAAAAGCAAAACGGCAACTTCAGGTTGCCGTTTTTAGTCTTTCCACCCTCTCCCTGTGGGAGAGGGCTGGGGTGAGGGCATCAGGCCGCAGTCTTACTCCACGAAAATGTGCGGATAGAACCGCGACAGATCCTGCGTGATCAGCGCGCGATCTTCGCGAATGCCAATTCCGGCAGGCTGATCGTTGATGAGCCAGCTGCCAATCAGCGTATAGCTGTCGCCAAATTTTGGAAGTTGATAGAACTCCTGGACGATCATCCCTTCTTCGCCGTACGGCCCTTCAACCGCTTCCAGCGTCTTGCCGTTCTCGATAATCGACACGTTTGCGCCTTCGCGTGAGAAGATCGGCTTGACGACGTACTTCTTCATTTGCGGGTAATCATCTTCTGCAAAGTACGCCGGCAGCAGGTTCGGATGGTTCGGGAACATTTCCCAGAGCATCGGCAGCAGGGCTTTGTTGGAGATAATGCTCTTCCATGCCGGCTCAAGCCAGCGCACGCCAGCATCTTCCAGCTTGGTGGAGAACATCTCGCGCAGCATGTATTCCCACGGGTAGAGCTTGAACAGGTTGCTGATCACCTGGTCCTGCATGTCCGTGAACTGACCTTTTTCACCCAAGCCGATATCCTCGATATAGAGGAACTCGGTCGCCACCTCCGCTTCAGCGGCGCAATCCTGCAGATACTGAACCGTGCCACGGTCTTCTTCCGTGTCGCGGCAGCAGGCGAGATGCAGCAGGTTGAAGCCAAACTGCTCGCGCAGCTCGGCGAAGCGCTCGATCAGCTTTTCCTGCAGGCTGTTGAACTGGTCGCTGCCTTCCGGCAGGTTTCCGGCATTGGCCTGGTCTTCCAGCCAGATCCACTGAAAGAACGCCGCTTCGTACAGGGACGTTGGGGTATCGGCGTTGTTTTCCAGCAGCTTAGGCTCGCCTTTGCCGTCCCATGCCAGATCCAGGCGAGAGTAAAGCGAAGGCTGATTCGTTTTCCACGACTGGCGGACAAAGCTCCAGGTGTGCTTTGGAATGCGGAACTTTGCCATCAGCTCGTCGCTGTCGATGACTTTTTCCACCACCTTCAGGCACATCTGGTGCAGCTCGGCCGTTACCTCTTCCAGCTTCTCAACCTGGGCCAGCGTGAGCTTGTAATAGGCGTCTTCACACCAGTACGGCTCGCCGTACATGGTGTGGAAGTTAAAACCGTACTCGGTGGCTTTTTCGCGCCAGTCCGGGCGCTCGGTGATACTGACTCTTTCCATGATCAGCCGCCCATTGAGCGAGTAGAGGAGGTGCCTGTCGCGCTGCGCTGCATGCTGGTCTGCTTCGCCACAGACTCACCGAACCCGCCACGGGTGATGGTGCTGGTGGTCGCAGGCTTCGGCGCCATCGCCGTTTTCGGTACGGTCACGGTGCGGCCAGGGGTCGCTGCGCCGTAGCCTTTGCCGCTGGCATCGGTATATTGACCGTAAGCCGGGCTGGCCGGGTTTTTCGAGCTAAACAGCGGCTGCTGCTGGTAACCTGCACCACCGCCCATCAGGCGGCCCATCATGTAGCCTGCCATCAGCGGCATCCAGAAGCTGCCGCTGGACTGCGCCTGCGCCTGATTTTCAGGTGCGGTGCCTGCCTGAGCCGGTGCCTGCTGGCACTGACCTTCACCAAACTCCGCCACGCAGTCTTCGCGTGAGGCATATTTCGGCGCGGTACGTTCCGCTTCTTTCAGCGCGCTGGTGTAAGCCGTTTTACATTCGGCGGCTTTGCCGGTTGCGGCAGAGCAGTCGTCCGCGTTTTGATACAGCGAAACCGTTTCGTCATTTTTCTCACAGCCTGCCAGCATAAAGACAGCCGTGACCGCCAGCGCAACAGGGGTGAGGTGACGCGCGTTCCAGCTCTTGCGGAACGACGCGTGATTGATCGTTTTTGTCCGTTTCATCTTTGTCTTCCAGGACCCAGTGGTAATAACGCTCAGAATAGAGGATGAGTGGTTGAAAATGAAGCGAAGAGGGGCGGAATCAGGGGGATCTTTACGTTGACTTACGTTCGGATGTGATTCAGATGCGCCCTCTCCCTGTGGAAGAGGGCTGGAGTGAAGGCATCAGGCCGCAGTGGGCCTGATGACACTCTTAGTTACGGAACGGATTATTGCTCTTGCTGGCAGGCGCAGTGGTTCGCGCGGCAGCAGGCTGTGCAGCAGGGGTAGTGCCGTTAGCGTTGAAGTTATCAACCGCGGCAACCTGCTCCGGGTTCTCCGGTGCAACGCTGTCCGGAGAGGTGGAGACCGGTTTGCCCAACGCGCTGTTCAGCATCTGCAGGTCTTGCTCGTTCAGCGTACCCAGAGCCTGTTTGATGTTCAGCTGGTTAATCAGGTACTGGTAACGCGCGCTGGAGAGCTGCTGTTTCGCGTTGTACAGCGTGGTGGTCGCATCGAGCACGTCCACAATAGTACGTGTACCGACCGAGTAACCTGCTTCCATCGCGTCCAGGGAGCTCTGTGCAGACACAACGGCCTGTTTATAGGCGTTGATGCTGCTGATTGAGGCGTTCACGTTGTTGAAGGAGGAACGCACGGTCTGCACCACGTTGCGGTGGGCGCTTTCCAGCTGCTCGCTCGCGCCAACAAAGTTGTACTGCGCCTGTTTCACCTGGGAGTTGACCTGACCGCCCTGATACAGCGGCAGGGAGAAGCTCAGGCCCACCTTGTTCTGGCCCATATTGCTGTCGTCATACTGGGACGTATTGGTTTTAGAGCCGCTGTAGGTTGTATCAGAGACACCGGTAGACGCGCTCAGGCTCAGGGTTGGCAGATGGCCGTCCTGCGCCTGACGAATTTGCTCGCGGGCCAGGTCCTGGCTCAAACGCGCCTGCAGCAGCGTCAGGTTGCGGTTTTCCGCCTCTTTCAGCAGGGCGTTAACGGCCTGCGGCTTATCCGTTTTGAAGCTGTCGACGTTCAGGGAGGCCAGCTCAGGATAGTAATTGCCGGTGACCTGACGCAGGGATTCCAGCGCGTTGTCGAGGTTGTTACGCGCGGTCACTTCGTTAGCCAGCACGGTGTCGTACTGTGAACGGGCGTTCTGCACGTCGGTGATCGCGACCAGGCCCACGTTGAAGCGCTGGGTGGTTTGATCTAACTGACGGTAAATGGCCTGTTTCTGCGCTTCGGTGTAGGAGAGTGCGTCAATCGCGCTCAGCACGTTGAAGTACGCCGTGGCAGTATTCAGGATCAGCGCCTGCTGGTCGGTCTGATAGGTCACATCCTGGATGCCTGCGCTCTTTTCCTGCAGGGTCAGGGCACGCCATTTGGACATATCAAACAGCGTCTGTGTTAATTGCAGTGAGGCGCTGGTAGCATTGGAGTTTACGCCGTTAGCGTCGCGGAAACCGTTGCTGTAGGTATAATCTGCACCTAAACCTAACTGTGGCAGCAAGGGGCTACGAGCTTCGTTAATCTTTTCAAACGCAGCATCACGATCGGCCGCTGATTTACGTAAATCAGGGTTGCCCAGACGTGCCTGCTGGTAGACCTGTAACAGGTTTTCCGCCTGGCTCATTGCACTGAAGCCCGTCAGGCTCAGGCCGATAAGGATGGGGAGCAATTTCTTCATTTGCATTCCTTGTTGTGAAGCAGTATTAGCGCTGATCTAATTAAAAAATAATTGCCGATTCTAACAGAATCATCCACACCAAAAGGTTGGCGTTACGTGCCATCTGGCGGTAATTTGCACCAATCTACCATATAGCCTTACAAACGGCAGCCAAACAGCCTTGAAATTCACAATTTCATCACCATTGCTACCAGGACTCGACTCATGCAAAAACCAGAAAAGTTGCCCGTGACATTCGCCAAAAACGATGTAGAAATTATTGCACGAGAAACGCTTTATAGCGGTTTTTTTTCAATGGATCTTTACCGTTTCAGGCATCGCCTGTTCAACGGTGAAATGAGCGGCGAAATCAGACGCGAAATTTTTGAGCGCGGGCATGCGGCAGTCTTGCTACCCTTTGACCCAGTGCGTGACGAAGTTGTGCTGGTGGAGCAGATCCGCATCGCCGCTTATGACGTCAGTGAGAGCCCGTGGCTGCTGGAAATGGTGGCCGGGATGATCGAAGAAGGTGAGACGGTTGAAGACGTCGCCCGACGCGAGGCGCTGGAAGAGGCCGGGCTGGTGGTGGGCCGCACAAAACCGGTGCTGAGCTATCTGGCAAGCCCGGGAGGTACCAGCGAGCGCTTGTCCATTATGGTGGGCGAAGTGGACGCCACGACGGCGGAAGGGATCCACGGTCTGGCAGATGAAAACGAAGATATTCGGGTTCATGTGGTGAGCCGGGAACAGGCTTATCAGTGGGTAGAAGAGGGGAAAATCGACAACGCAGCGTCTGTCATCGCCCTGCAATGGCTGCAGCTGCATTATCAGACATTACGAAACGAGTGGAAAAAATGAAGCGCTATACGCCTGACTTCCCAGAAATGATGCGCCTGTGCGAAACCAATTTCGCACAATTGCGCCGCCTGCTGCCGAAAAACGACGCACCCGGCGAAACGGTAAGCTATCAGGTGAGCAACGCGCAGTATCGTTTAACGATAACAGAATCAACGCGCTACACTACGCTGGTGGAAATTGAGCAAACGGCACCCAGCATTAGCTACTGGAGCCTGCCGTCGATGACGGTACGCCTCTATCACGACGCGATGGTCGCTGAAGTGTGTTCAAGCCAGCAGATCTTTCGCTTCAAGGCGCGGTATGATTACCCGAATAAAAAGTTGCATCAACGCGACGAAAAGCATCAAATTAACCAGTTTTTAGCCGACTGGCTAAGATATTGTTTAGCACATGGAGCAATGGCGATTCCGGTTTGTTAGCGTCATAAACCTACCTAAGGACACCATTTGGAAAGCCTGTTGAACCTGACTGTTGCTGGTGGGGCGCCAGTCAGGATATTACAAATCACCGATACCCACCTTTTTGCCGAAAAGCATGAAACGCTGCTGGGGGTGAATACCTGGGAGAGTTATCAGGCGGTACTTAGCGCGATTCACGCCGAAAACCGTGCATGCGATCTGATTGTCGCAACGGGCGATCTGGCGCAGGACCAATCTTCCGCGGCCTACCAGCATTTTGCTGAAGGCATCGCGAGCTTTAGCGTGCCTTGCGTCTGGCTGCCAGGAAATCATGACTTCCAGCCCGCTATGTACAGTTCTCTCCAGGATGCGGGTATTTCTCCGGCGAAATGTGTTTTTGCGGGTGACCAGTGGCAGATCCTGCTGCTGGATAGCCAGGTGTTTGGCGTCCCGCACGGTGAGTTAAGCGAGTTTCAGCTCGACTGGCTGGAGACCAAACTGGCTGCTGAACCTGAACGTCACACGCTGCTGTTGCTTCATCATCACCCTCTGCCGGCGGGCTGTAGCTGGCTCGATCAGCACAGTCTGCGCAACTCCGCAGCGTTGGATCGCGTGCTGGCGAAGTTCCCGCGAGTGAAAAACCTGCTGTGTGGACATATTCACCAGGAACAGGATCTCGACTGGAACGGGCGCCGCATGCTGGCGACGCCGTCGACCTGCGTTCAGTTTAAGCCCCACTGCGCCAACTTTACGCTGGATACCATTGCGCCAGGCTGGCGCTGGCTGGAACTGCATGCCGACGGCACGCTGACCACGGAAGTCTGCCGTTTGACCGGTGCAAAATTCCGCCCGGATACCGCTTCAGAAGGCTATTGATGTCTACGCTCCTTTATCTGCACGGATTCAACAGCTCGCCGCGCTCCGCAAAAGCGACTCTGTTTCGCCAGTGGCTGAGCGAGCATCACCCCGACGTTGAGATGATTATCCCGCAGCTGCCGCCTTACCCGGCAGAGGCCGCGGAGATGCTGGAATCGATTGTGCTTGCGCACGGCGGCGAAACCTTTGGTGTGGTCGGTTCCTCGCTGGGCGGGTATTACGCCACCTGGCTCTCACAATGCTTCATGCTACCTGCCGTTGTGGTTAATCCGGCGGTTCGGCCATTTGAGCTGCTGAGGGACTTTCTTGGCGAAAACGAGAACCCCTACACCGGGCAGCAATATGTGCTAGAGTCACGCCATATTTACGATCTCAAAGTTATGCAGGTCGACCCGCTTGAGGCGCCGGATCTCATCTGGCTGTTGCAGCAGACGGGTGATGAAGTGCTGGATTACCGCCAGGCAGTGGCGTATTACGCCTCCTGCCGCCAGACTATAGAAGAGGGCGGAAACCATGCTTTCACGGGCTTTGAGAATCATTTCACCCAGATTGTCGATTTTCTTGGACTGCACAGCCACTGACAATCAATGCGAATTGCTAGTTTAAATCATGACGCAAACCTATAACGCTGATGCCATTGAGGTCCTCACCGGGCTTGAGCCGGTTCGCCGCCGCCCGGGGATGTACACCGATACAACGCGCCCAAACCATCTGGGCCAGGAAGTTATTGATAACAGTGTGGACGAAGCGCTGGCGGGCCATGCCAAACGCGTTGACGTTATCCTGCATGCCGATCAGTCGCTGGAAGTCATCGACGACGGGCGCGGCATGCCGGTGGATATCCATCCGGAAGAGGGCGTGCCTGCCGTTGAGCTGATCCTCTGTCGTCTGCATGCGGGCGGTAAGTTCTCCAACAAGAACTACCAGTTCTCCGGCGGCCTGCACGGCGTGGGGATTTCCGTCGTCAACGCCCTGTCCAAGCGCGTGGAAGTAAACGTCCGTCGCGACGGCCAGATTTATAACATCGCGTTTGAAAACGGCGAGAAGGTGCAGGATCTGCAGGTTGTCGGCACGTGCGGCAAACGCAACACCGGCACCAGCGTCCACTTCTGGCCTGACGAAAGCTTCTTCGACAGCCCGCGCTTTTCCGTATCCCGCCTGACGCACCTGCTGAAAGCCAAAGCGGTGCTGTGTCCGGGTGTGGAAATTACCTTTAAGGATAACGTCAACAATACCGAGCAGACCTGGTGCTACGCCGATGGCCTGAACGACTACCTGTGCGAAGCGGTAAACGGCCTGCCGACGCTGCCGGAAAAACCGTTCGTCGGTAACTTTAGCGGCGATACCGAAGCGGTCGACTGGGCTCTGCTGTGGCTGCCGGAAGGCGGCGAACTGCTGACCGAAAGCTACGTCAACCTGATCCCAACCATGCTCGGCGGTACCCACGTCAACGGGCTGCGTCAGGGACTGCTGGACGCGATGCGCGAATTTTGCGAATACCGCAATATCCTGCCGCGCGGCGTGAAGCTGTCGGCGGAAGATATCTGGGACCGCTGCGCCTACGTGCTCTCCGTGAAGATGCAGGATCCGCAGTTTGCCGGTCAGACCAAAGAGCGTCTGTCGTCACGCCAGTGCGCGGCGTTCGTTTCCGGCGTGGTGAAAGATGCGTTTACCCTGTGGCTGAACCAGAACGTTCAGGCAGCAGAGATGCTGGCTGAAATGGCGATATCCAGCGCCCAGCGTCGTCTGCGTGCCGCGAAGAAAGTGGTGCGTAAAAAGCTGACCAGCGGCCCTGCGCTGCCGGGCAAGCTGGCGGACTGTACCGCGCAGGATCTCAACCGTACCGAGCTATTCCTCGTGGAAGGGGACTCGGCGGGCGGATCGGCCAAGCAGGCTCGCGACCGTGAATACCAGGCGATCATGCCGCTCAAGGGGAAAATCCTGAACACCTGGGAGGTCTCTTCAGACGAAGTGCTGGCCTCGCAGGAAGTCCACGATATCTCGGTGGCGATCGGTATCGATCCGGACAGCGACGATCTGAGCCAGCTGCGCTACGGCAAGATCTGTATCCTCGCGGATGCGGACTCCGATGGTCTGCACATCGCCACGCTGCTGTGCGCGCTGTTTGTGAAGCACTTCCGCACGCTGGTTAAAAATGGTCACGTCCACGTGGCGCTGCCGCCGCTTTATCGTATCGACCTCGGCAAAGAGGTTTACTACGCGCTGACGGAAGAAGAAAAAGCGGGCGTGCTGGAACAGCTGAAGCGCAAGAAGGGCAAACCTAACGTTCAGCGCTTTAAAGGGCTGGGCGAGATGAACCCGATGCAGCTGCGCGAAACGACGCTGGATCCGAACACGCGCCGTCTGGTGCAGCTGACGATCAGCGACGAAGACGAACAGCAGACCAACGCCATTATGGATATGCTCCTTGCCAAGAAACGTTCGGAAGACCGTCGTAACTGGCTGCAGGAGAAAGGCGATATGGCGGATATTGAGGCCTGATGCCCTCACCCTAACCCTCTGTCACAGCGAGAGGGAATGGATCGTAAGCCCGGTAAGCGTTAGCGCCACCGGGCTTTTTTACATCAAAACTCCATCTTCACCGTAAACTGCACTTCGCGCGGGTCGCCAATCTGATTACCCAGATTGTTGGTGGCGATAGATGAGGTGTAGTAGGTTTTATCAAACAGATTCTTCACGTTCACCTGCAGCGTCACCGGATACTGTAGCTTCATCTTGTACGCCGCAAACGCATCCGCCACGAAATAGCCCGGCAGATAATAATCCGCACCGTTGGTTGCGGAACGACGGCTTACGCCGTGCCCGCCGCCGCCCAGCGTCAGGGTATTACCGGCAAACGCATTGTGAATATCGTAGGTCAGGAACAGGGAGCCGGTATGGCGCGGCACGTTCGGCAGCGGTTTGCCCGCGTAGTCCGGATCTTCCAGCACCTTCGCGTCGGTATAGCCATAGCTGGCGATAATATTGGTGTTCTCGGTCAGTGAACCGGCCAGATCCACCTCCACGCCCTGGGAGCGCACGCGGCCCGCCGTTTTGGCGATGGTTTCCCCCCCCACGCTTTCGTTGTACAGCACGTTGCGTTTGTGGATATCAAACAGCGCGATATTGGCGGTAACGCCGTCGAACAGGTCGAACTTTGCGCCCACTTCGTAAGCATTCGACGTTTCCGGCGGCAGATCGCCGATGTAGCTCGCAATGGACGACTGCGGCATAAACGTTTGCGAGTAGTTGGCAAACAGCGAGACCGCTGGCGTGAGCTTATAAACCAGCCCCAGCTTCGGCGTCCACTGTTCGTCGCGGCTGTCGGTGTTGACGTTGAACGGGCGGCCTTTCCCCGCGTACTGGGTGTAATACTGGTAGCGCATGCCTGCGACGGCAATCCACTTATCGGTCAGGTACAGCGCGTCCTGCGCATAGGCAGAGTAGCTTTCCTGCTTCAGCGTCTGGTCGCTGTCGGACGCCGACACGGTGGTGCATTTGCCGAGTTTGCCATACGTCGGATGATAGATATTGAAATCCTTAACGTTCTTACAGCGGATCATGTCGGTGCGCAGCAGATCGTAATTCTCATACGACACGCCGGTCAGGATCTCATTGTAAAAGCCCGCGATGTCCACGTTCCCCTGCAGATCCGCGCGCGTCGTGTGCATACGCTGTGTCGAGCCCTGGGTGGCATCCACTCGGCGGGTCAGGTTGCCGGTTTTTGAATCGTATGCCATCACGCGCGCCTGGTTATCGCTGTATTTATCCTGGCTGTAGCTGTAGTCAAACTTCGCGGTCCACTGGCTGTTGAGGCGATATTCCGCATTGAGCTGAGCGAGATCGGACTGGCCGTCGGTCACGTTAAACGGCTCATCAAAGCGGGTTTTGCGATCGACGTCGACGGCCTTTTTGGTGTTGAGATCGAAGATCGTTCCGCGATCGAACGGCGTTTTATAGTCGCGATGCGAATAGAGCACGGTCACGGTGGCGTCGTCGCCGAACCAGGTGAGGGACGGGGCGATAAAGGTGCTGCGTTCGTTGCCAAAATTACGCCAGTAATCCTCGTCCTGATACTCACCCGTGAGGCGATACGCCAGACGCGTGCCGTCAATTGGGCCAGTAACATCGATCTGTCCGGTACCGCCGCCAAAGCTGGAAGAGGTGGCAGAAATTGAACCGCCGAAGGTCTTCTCAGGGCGTTTGGTGACGACGTTAATCAGGCCGCCCGGATCGAGAATGCCGTACAGCGTGGAGGCCGGGCCTTTCAACACCTCCACGCGCTCGGTTGCGGCATTAAAGCTGCGCGGCAGGACGGTGCGCAGGCCGTTAGTCATGATCGAGCCGTCGCGGTTCGCGCCAAATCCGCGGCGCACGAAGGCATCCTGCGTACCGCCCAGGGTGTTGGTCTGCACCACGTTGCTGACGTTGTACAGAGCTTCATCCAGCGTGGTGGCATTTTGATCCTCCAGCACTTTGTCGCTGACGGTATTGACCACCTGCGGGATGTCCAGCATCGGCATGTTGGTTAACGTCGCGGTGGAGGTGTTCAGCGGCTGATAGCCGTTGGTGGCCTCCGCCGCAGTAGTTGGATCGGCGGTGACGGTAAGCGTTTCGCCGTCTTTAGCCGCGGTGTTATCTGCTGCCTGAACCAGCGGCGCCATAAACAGCAGGGAAAAGAGCGCGCGCCCTTTTACCCCAGAGAGTGAAGGTGTGAACGTAGCCATTACATCTGTTATCCCGAAATATCCCGCGAATGCGTTCGCGGCAAACTGTGTGAGTCATTGCCCTTTACGGTCTGTCCGTTAGCCGGAAGTGGCATCGGACATGTAATTGAGAATCATTCAATCATGCGTGAATGTAGTAGTAAATGGAAAAAAGAAAAAATCGACTACAGCGTTTAACCGTGCGTACAAGCGCAGCGGGATCATAATTAACTTATTGAAATAGATGTTTTTACAAGCCGTCGAGTTTTCACTTTTACTCAGGTTTATCCCTGGCTTTATCAGGGTGTTTCTTCGCTTGACTACTACATGGCGCGGCGTCAAACTCTCAAAAGAGAATGAGTTTTATTTTTATTTATTGGTTTTTCATTACGTTGGCGTTCACGTGGCTCACAACACACACAAACCGGGTCTGGTTCTGGAGAACCTCTCTGCGGGCTATCAGAAAAAAATCATCGTTGATGATATCTCCCTTGCGATCCCACAGCAGAAAATGACCGTGCTGGTAGGGGCGAACGGCTGTGGGAAATCCACGCTGCTGAGCACTATCGCGCGGCTGCTGCAGCCGCTTGGGGGAACGGCGCTGCTGGACGGTAAAGCCATTCATGAGCAGCCCACCAAAGCGGTCGCCCGTCAGCTTGGCATTCTCCCGCAGTCGCCGCTGCTGCCGGAAGGGTTAACCGTTTTTGAACTGGTCTCGCGCGGGCGTTTTCCCTGGCAGAACTTTATGCGTCAGTGGAGCGACGAGGACGAGCGGGCGGTGGAAGAGGCCCTGCGCCTGACCGGCACGGCAGAGTTTGCCCATATGCCAGTGGAAAGCTTATCCGGCGGCCAGCGTCAGCGCTGCTGGATCGCCATGGCGCTGGCGCAGCAAACGCCGTATATCCTGCTTGACGAGCCGACGACGTATCTCGATCTCCGCTACCAGGTGGAGATCCTTGAGCTTCTGCATACGCTGACGCGTGAGCACGGGCGTACCGTGGTGGTGGTGCTGCACGATCTTAACTTTGCCGTGAACTACGGTGATTCGCTGGTCTTTTTGCGCCAGGGAAAAGTCGAGGGGGTGTTACATGAAGGCGACGTCTGCACGCCGGAACTGATCAAAGCGGTGTTTGATGTGGACGTGCATATGTCCATCAACCCCTTGACCGGCAAACCGTTCTTTATGCCGTTTCGCCAGAGCCTTGAACAGCCATGATACGCCCTTCTCTGGCCTTCCTGATTTTTATATTGCTGCTGGCGCTGGGTGCGATTACGCATCTTGGCATCGGTGCACGCTTTATCGCCCCGCAGACGGTAGTGGAGGCATTCATCCACTTCGACCCGCGCAATTTCGACCATAACGTCATTATCAAATTACGACTGCTGCGCCTCTGCGCCGCGATGGTGACGGGCGCCGCGCTCGGCGTGGCGGGCGTGCTGCTGCAGTCTGTGATCCGCAACCCGCTCGGCGAACCGCATATTCTGGGGCTCAACGCCGGGGCTGCGCTGGCAGTGGTGAGCGTCAGCGCGCTTGGCCTGTCGCTGCCGTTTGGTCGCCCGCTCGTTGCCGCCGCCGGTGCCGCCGCGCTGTTTTTGCTGGTGCTGATGTTCTCCTCGTCCGGTCGCACCGGGCTTACGCCGATGAAGGTCACCCTGTGCGGCGTGGCGATGTCGGCGTTTGCCTCGTCGATTACCGCCGCGGTGTTAATCCTGGATGAACAGACGCTGCTCGACCTGCGTACCTGGCTGGCGGGTGATATCGCCGGGGTTAACGCGCAGATGCTCCAGAGCGCCCTGTGGGCTGCAGCCGCTGGTTTTGTTCTTGCTATCGGGCTGTCGCCCTCGCTCAACATGCTGGCGCTAGGCGACAGAATGGCGCAGGGGCTTGGCGTGTCCCTGCTGAAAACCCGCCTGCTCGCCCTGCTGGCCATCGCGCTACTCTGCGGCGCGGCCGTCTCTATCGCCGGGCCGATTGGTTTTATTGGCCTGGTCGTGCCGCAGCTCATTCGCCGTCTGGTGTCAGTTGATTTACGCGTGATGGTGCCGCTGTCTGCCCTGTGCGGCGCGCTGGTGCTGCTGCTGGCGGACATCGCCGCCCGCACGCTGTTTACCCCCTGGGAGCTGGCAACCGGCATCATGACGGCCCTGGTCGGCGCGCCCGTATTCATCTTTATGGCGTCGAGGATGTTCAAATGAACCGGGCCGGATTCCGCGCGATCCGAATTGGCCGTATATCGGCGCTGGTTCGCCCGCGGGCGCTGGCGTGCCTGATTCTTTTGGCGCTGGTGGCGCTAAGCCTGCTGGGCTTTGGCCTGACGCACGGTTCTCTGCCCATTCCCACCTCCGCCATCGGGCGCGCGCTGTTTTCTCCTGCGAGCCTGACGGCGGAGACGCGCTACATCGTGATGGATATCCGCCTGCCGCGCCTGCTGATGGCGGTGCTGTGCGGGGCGATGCTCGGTATGGCGGGGGCGGCAATGCAGTCCATCACCCGCAATGGCCTGGCTGACCCAGGGCTTATCGGCGTGAAGGAGGGCTGTAGCGCGGCGGTGCTGCTGCTGATTTTTCAGTTCCCGGCGCTGAGCCTGGCCTGGCGTCCGCTGGTCGGCATGGCCGGTGGGCTGCTCACCGCGCTGTTAGTTATCGGCCTGGCGCGCGATATCTCGCGCCCGCGGTTCATCCTGATCGGCATCGGCGTGTCGTGGGCGTTTGCCGCCGCAATGAGCGTCTTTATCACTACCGCTGACGTGCGCGACGTGCAGACGGCGATGCTGTGGCTGGCGGGAAGCCTGCATGCGGCAAACTGGACGCTGGTGGGCCTGGCCGCGCTCTGGGCCGCTCCCGCTTTTGCGCTGCTGCTCTTTACCGCGCGGGCAGCGGACGTGGCGTTGCTCGGCAATCAGGCCGCCGCGGGTCTTGGCGTGCGCATAACGCGGCTGGCGCTGCTGAGGGTTCTCGCCCCGGTGGTGCTGACGGCGGCCTGCGTCTCGTGCGTTGGCAGTATAGGTTTCGTGGGGCTGATTGCCCCGCATATGGCGCGCCTGCTGCTGCGCGGTGGGCAAACCGCGCTCCTGACGGGAAGCGCCGTGCTGGGCGCGCTGCTGGTGCTGCTGGCGGATAACGTCGGGCGTCTTGCATTCCTCCCGCTGCAGCTGCCGGCGGGAATTGTCATTTCATTGATTGGCGGACCGTTTTTCCTGCTGCTGCTCTGGCAGCGTCGGGACAGATTTTAGGGGGACTATAATGCGCGTACTGTTTTCGATGCTGTTGCTGGTGGGGTTCGCGGTAAGCGCGGCGGAGCCAACGCAGGTATTTACCGACGATTTAGGGCGCAAGGTCGTTGTGCCGGTTCATCCGAAGCGGATTGTTTCATTACACGATCTGGATATCACCATTCCTCTGATTGAGCTTGGCGTGCTGCCGGTGGCAAGCCATGGCCGCACGCGGCCGGACGGCAGCCACTTTCTGCGCTCCAGCGGCATGTTGACCGGCGTCGACTTCGATAATTCCGACATTAAATTTATCGGCACGGCCGATATCGACATCGAAGCCATCGCCGCCGCAAAGCCTGATCTGATCGTTACCGAGCCGACCCGCAACACCCCGGTGGAACAGCTGGCGAAAATTGCCCCGACGGTGAGCATCGATCATCTCGACGGCGGCGCGCCGGAAATCTACCGCAAGCTGGCTCAGCTGACGGGAACGCAGGCGCGGCTCAAGGTTCTGGAGCGGCGCTATCAGGAGCAGATTAAGGCGCTGAAGTCGACTATTGATACCAGCAAGGTGACCGTGTCCGTGATTCAGGCGAATCAGGGGAAGATTAACGCCATGCACAGCTACCACTCGCTGGGCCGCGTGCTGCGCGACGCAGGATTCAAGTTCCCGCCGCTGATTGAGAGCATCCCGGACGGAGGGCGTATCGACGTCAGCGCCGAGCGCCTGCCGGAGCTGGATGCCGATTTCGTCTTCGCCACCTGGCGCGGGGATACGGGCGGTAAACCGCAGGACGAGCTGGCGGCGATGGATGCTGTCATGCCGGGCTGGTGTCAGTTCCTCAATGCCTGCCGAACCGGGCATTACGTGCTGATCTCGCGTGAAGAGGCGATCTCGAATTCGTTCGCGTCTTTAGGGCTGATGGTCGCGCAGGTGCAGTCTCAGATTGCCGGGCGTCCGCTGCCGGAGGCATCAAGGTGATCCGCAAAGAGAAAGGGCGCGTGGATGTCTATGGCGACCGTTTTCGCGCGCGGGCGCATCAGCTGACGCCGCGTCTGCTGCAGGTTGCACGCTATATTCATGACAATCGTGAAGCGGTGATGGAACAGACCGCCATGGAGATTGCTGCGGAACTGAAAACCTCCGATGCCACGGTGGTCCGCGCCATCCAGGCGCTGGGTTTCGCCGGGCTGCGCGATCTCAAGCAAACGCTTGAGCAGTGGTTTGGTCCGGTGGTCACCTCCAGCGAAAAGATGTCCACTACGGTGAACACGCTCGCCAGCGACGTCAACGCGAGCATTGATTTCGTGCTGGAGGGGCATCAACACACCTGCGAGGTGTTGTCCGAGCCGCACAACCGCTACGCGATGGCCCAGGCGGTCTCTCTGCTGGCGCAGGCGAGGCAGGTCGCCATATTTGGCATTGGCGCCTCCGGCATTCTGGCCGAGTATACCGCCAGGCTGTTCAGCCGCATGGGGTTACCCGCCACGCCGCTTAACCGTACCGGAATAGGGCTTGCCGAGCAGCTGATTGCGCTTCAGCGCGGCGACGTGCTTGTGATGATGGCGCAGAAGTCCGCGCACCGGGAGGGGCAAACCACCCTGCGTGAAGCAAAACGTCTGGGCATTCCCACCATCCTGCTGACCAATGCCCTTGATTCGCGCTTCAGCAAGGAGGCCAGCGTGGTGATCCACGTTCCGCGCGGCGGCGAAAAAGGCAAAATTCCGCTCCACGGCACGGTGCTGCTGTGTCTGGAGATGATCATTTTATCCGTCGCCTCCACCGAGCCGCAGCGCACCATCAAGTCGATGAAGCGCATCAACGAGTTACATCGTGGGTTAAAACCGGGGAAGAAAAGCAGCTAAAAACAACAAAGCCCGGTTGCGCTGACGCTCACCGGGCCTGGATCTGTTCTCCCTCTCCCTTCAGGAGAGGGCTGGGGTGAGGGAAAACTTAAACCCCTTGCTCCAGAATGCGGATGTGGGTTTCCAGCACGTCACCCTTCACCGCGTCACTCCACGCTTTCATGTGCGTGGTCTGCAGGTGTGCTTCGAGGTGCGCGACGGTTTCCCACTGCTCAACCATGATGATCGAGTCCGGCGCGGTCGCCTGGAAGCTGGCGTCAGTGGCGGCATCCACCATTGGCGCGTAGCCGTGGCAGCCTTCTTCTTTCAGTACGGTCGGGATAATTTTCGCGAACTGATCCAGCACCGCCTGACGGTGATGTTGACCTGGACGAGTACGGATTTCTGCGATAACGGTAAGCATGTTTACTACTCCTTTAATTCCAGGCTACCAGTTAAGCAAAAATTTCCGCGAGATGCTTGCGATATTCTGCGATATAGCTCGGGACATCAGGCATTTTAATCACGTCGTTGACGATAAACGTCGGCAGAGGATCCATGCCCAGGAACTGGTTAGCCTTGTGGAACGGCAGGTACGCGCCGTCAACGCCCACGCCTTCGAAGAACTGATCTTTCTCGGTGAAGGCTTCCAGCGGGGCGTTCCAGGTCAGAGAGAGCATATATTTTTTGCCCTGAATCATACCGCCTGACCCGTATTTTTTGGACGCGTCAGAGCGGGTGCGGCCATCGCTGGCATACAGTGAGCCATGACCTTCGGTGAACACGTCGTCCATGTATTTTTTTACGGTCCACGGCGCGCCCATCCACCAGCCTGGCATCTGCCAGATCACCACGTCAGCCCACAGGAAGTTCTGTACTTCGGCTTTCACGTCGTAGTTGCTGTCCGCGCGTACGACCTTAACATCATGCCCGGCGTCGCGCAGGAAACCGTCCGCGACCTCGGTCAGGGTGTCATTCAGCTGGCCTTTAGAGTGCGCAAATTCTTTTGCACCGTTGATAATCAGGATGTTGCTCATTATTTGTCCTCGACGATGAGAGTATGGCGAGTATTCTACGCGCGAGGACGGAGCGGAAAAATGAGCAAAATGTGCAAAGTCTTTTGCATTAAACGCAATAATCTCTACCAGCTGACCTTTACTTCAAAACCGCCTTCAGGCGCATTGCTCAGCGAGACGCGCATCCCGTGCAGCGCGGCGATGCGTTTTACGATGGATAACCCCAGCCCGCTGCCCGTGGCATCCTGACCCGGCGGACGATAAAAGCGCTCGCCGATGCGCGCCAGCGCGTCAGGTGAAATGCCTGGGCCGTTGTCGCGCACGGTAAAACTACGCGCGTCCAGGGTGACGTCCACCACGCTGCCGCGCGGGCTGTAGCGGATGGCGTTGTCCAGCAGGTTGCGCACCAGCAGGCTTAGCAGCAGGGGCTGTCCCTGACGTTTGATCTGCGGGGCGTGGTTGTTGAGGCGAATATCAATCCCTGCCTGCTGCGCCGGATGCCAGATATCCAGCACCGCCGACTGAAGTAAATCGGCAAGCGTTATCGGTTCGACGTCGTCAAGATTATCCAGCGAGTCCAGACGCGACAGCGTGAGGAGCTGGTCCACCAGCCGGGAAGCGCGGTCGATGCCCGCATGCAGCTGCGCCAGCGCTTTTTCCCTCGCCTGCGGATCGTCCTGCGAGAGCTGCGCCACGTCAGTTTGCACCTTCAGGGCCGCCAGCGGGCTGCGCAGCTCGTGGGCGGCGTCGGACGTAAAGCGGCGCTCGCGGGTCATCATCTCCTGGGTACGCGCGAAGAGATGATTCAGCGAATCAAGCAGGGGGCGCACTTCCGTAGGGACGCCCTCCGTCGGCAGTTTATCGGTCGCATCCGGCGAGCGGGAGCGCAGGGTCTGCGCCAGCTTTTTCAGCGGCTTTAGCTCCCGGCTCAGGAGCAGAACCAGCAACAGCAGCATCACGGGCAGCGCCACCAGCCAGGGCGTGAGCTGCGAGCTGACCACGTCCAGCGCCATCTCCTGGCGGTACTCCCACTCCTGGCCGACCACCACGCGGTACTTCCCGTCGGGTGAGGTCAGCCACAGGAAACGCCATTCGTCGTTGTCGTCCTGGAGCTGCCCGTTAGCAAACCCGTCGCGGCGATAGTGGTACGGAATATCGCGCCCGTTCTCGCCATCGTTCAGCAGCATTTTGCCGTCAACGGCGTAAATGGCGAAAGCCAGCGCGTCGTCATCGAGACGGCCATGCTTCACTTTTTTCGGGATCTCGAGCATCCGTTCGGGGGCGCGGATCTCGTCAAGATCCATCGTCAGCAGCCGTTTGGCAAACAGCATCTGCTGCGTGTCGAAGAGCTTATCCAGCTTGTGGGTGGTCTGCTGCCAGGCCACCAGGCTGGCGGCAAACCATGCCGTCAGGGAGAGCGCTAAAAAGAGGAGCGTCAGGCGCAGCTTCAGGCTCAGGCGTTGCGTCAGCTTCATGCGTCACCCAGGGTATAGCCGATGCCGTGCACGGTGCGGATAAACTCGCTGCCAAGCTTGCGGCGCAGGTGATGAACGTGGACTTCTACCGCGTTGCTGGAGACGTCGTCATCCCAGGTATACAGTTTTTCCTCAATCGTCTTACGAGGGAGCACGCGGCCTGCATTGCGCATCAGCAGTTCCAGCAGCGCAAACTCTTTCGGCTTCAGCGTCAGCGGTTCACCGTCCAGCGTGGCGACGAGACGGGTCGGATCGAGCGTGACCTTGCCGTGGCGTAGCTCGCTATGCGTCTGGCCGTGACTGCGGCGGACCAGCGCCTCGAGGCGGGCGCCCACTTCAATCAGCGCGAACGGCTTGCAGAGATAATCATCCGCGCCAAGACGTAGCCCTTCCACGCGCTGGTTGAGCGCATCCCGCGCGGTCAGGATCAATACCGGCTCGCTGCGCCCGCTTTCGCGCCACGCGCGCAGGATGTCCAGACCGTCGATTTCCGGCAGCGTCAGGTCCAGCACCACGGCATCATAGGGCGCAGAAGCAAGCGCGGCCTGGCCGGTTTTACCGTCGGTAAACCAGTCCACGCTAAAGCCCATTTTGCTTAAACCCGCCCTGATACCGTCGCCGATTAACGTGTCGTCTTCTACCAGTAAAATGCGCATGTTCCCTCCTTGATGCCGTCAGTAAACCCTCTGTAAGCGCCTGCTGTACAGCAATAATAAATAAATTTTTCCCTTAAGAAGTTGTTAAGGATTACCCTGTTTAATGGACTGCGAAACCAGATTAAAGGGAGAGTTAATATGAAAAAATTCGCTGCTATTGCCGCCATCATGATGATGACCACTGCCCCCGTTTTTGCCGCGCAGGGCGGATTTAACGGCCCGTCGGCCACGCAAACCCAGACCCAGACGCAGACGGGAGGTTTTGTTGATAACGACGCTAACCTCACCACTGCGGTGAAGGTAAAAGAGATGAAGGACGACAGCTGGGTGAAGCTGCGTGGGAACATTACCCAGCGCCTGTCCGATGACCGGTACACCTTCCGCGATGAGACCGGCACGGTCAACGTGGAGATTGACCACAAGCGCTGGAACGGCGTGACCGTCACCCCTCAGGATAAAGTGGAAATCCAGGGCAAGGTCGATAAAGAGTGGAACGATTTTGAAATCGACGTGAAGCAGGTCATTAAGCTGAACAAATAACCCGGAAAGGGCCGCATAAGCGGCCCTTTTTCTTTGTGACTCAACTCGTCAGATAGGGTAGTATCTGCGGCAATATTGCCTGAAACCCTTCGGTTTCTGAGTTGAGGAATCACACGTAATGAGCGATATGGCAGAGCGCCTCGCGCTACATGAATTCACGGAAAACGCCTACCTGAACTATTCCATGTACGTCATCATGGACAGGGCGTTGCCGTTTATCGGGGATGGCCTGAAGCCCGTTCAGCGCCGCATCGTGTATGCGATGTCCGAACTGGGGCTGAACGCCACCGCCAAGTTCAAGAAATCCGCCCGTACCGTCGGTGACGTGCTGGGTAAATACCATCCGCACGGCGACAGCGCCTGCTATGAAGCGATGGTGCTGATGGCTCAGCCGTTCTCTTACCGCTACCCGCTGGTGGATGGTCAGGGGAACTGGGGGGCGCCGGACGATCCGAAATCCTTCGCGGCAATGCGTTATACCGAATCCCGCCTCTCTAAATATGCCGAAGTGTTGCTGGGCGAGCTGGGTCAGGGAACCGTCGACTGGGTGCCAAACTTCGACGGTACGATGCAGGAGCCAAAGATGCTGCCTGCGCGTCTGCCGAACATCCTGCTGAACGGTACTACCGGTATTGCGGTCGGTATGGCGACGGACATTCCGCCGCACAACCTGCGTGAAGTGGCGAAAGCCGCCATTACCCTGATCGAGCAGCCTAAAGCCTCGCTCGACGATCTGCTGGATATCGTGCAGGGGCCAGATTTCCCAACCGAAGCTGAGATCATCACCTCTCGCGCGGAAATTCGCAAAATCTACCAGAACGGGCGCGGCTCCGTGCGCATGCGCGCGGTGTGGAATAAAGAGGACGGCGCCGTGGTGATCACCGCGCTGCCGCATCAGGTTTCCGGTGCCAAAGTGCTGGAGCAGATCGCCTCCCAGATGCGCAATAAAAAGCTGCCGATGGTCGACGACCTGCGCGACGAATCGGATCACGAAAACCCGACCCGTCTGGTGATCGTGCCGCGCTCCAACCGCGTGGACATGGAGCAGGTGATGAACCACCTGTTTGCCACCACCGATCTGGAAAAAAGCTACCGCATTAACCTGAACATGATCGGCCTCGACGGACGCCCGGCGGTGAAAAACCTGCTGGAGATCCTCACCGAATGGCTGACGTTCCGCCGCGATACGGTACGCCGTCGTCTGAACCATCGTCTCGAGAAAGTGCTTAAGCGCCTGCATATCCTTGAAGGTTTGCTGGTGGCATTCCTCAATATCGACGAGGTGATTGAGATCATCCGTACCGAGGACGAGCCGAAGCCCGCCCTGATGTCGCGCTTTGGCATCAGCGAAACCCAGGCCGAAGCGATCCTTGAGCTGAAGCTGCGTCATCTCGCCAAACTGGAAGAGATGAAGATCCGCGGCGAGCAGAACGAGCTGGAAAAAGAGCGCGATCAGCTGCAGGCGATCCTCGCGTCCGAACGCAAGATGAACACCCTGCTGAAGAAAGAGCTGCAGGCCGATGCCGATGCCTTCGGCGACGACCGTCGTTCTCCGCTGCACGAGCGTGAAGAAGCGAAGGCGATGAACGAGCACGACATGCAGCCGTCCGAGCCTGTGACTATTGTCCTGTCGCAGAGCGGCTGGGTACGCAGCGCCAAAGGCCACGATATCGACGCGCCGGGGCTCAGCTATAAAGCGGGCGACAGCTTCAAAGCGGCGGTGAAAGGCAAGAGCAACCAGCCGGTGGCGTTTATCGACTCCACCGGTCGCAGCTACGCCATTGACCCGATCACGCTGCCTTCCGCGCGCGGGCAGGGCGAGCCGCTAACCGGCAAGCTGACGCTGCCGCCGGGCGCGACGGTTGACCATATGCTGATGGAAGCCGATGACCAGAAGCTGCTGCTGGCGTCCGATGCGGGCTACGGCTTTATCTGTACCTTCAACGATCTGGTTTCCCGCAACCGTGCCGGTAAGGCGCTGATTAGCCTGCCGGACAACGCTCACGTGATGGCACCGCTGGTGATTGAGAACGAAAGCGACATGCTGCTGGCGATCACTACCGCCGGACGTATGCTGATGTTCCCGGTCAGCGATCTGCCGGAGCTGTCAAAAGGCAAGGGCAACAAGATCATCAACATCCCGTCGGCGGAGGCCGCGAAAGGCGAAGATGGCCTGGCGCACCTCTTCCTTCTGCCGCCGCAGAGCACGCTGACCATTCACGTCGGCAAGCGCAAAATCAAGCTTCGTCCGGAAGAGCTGCAGAAGGTGGTGGGTGAGCGCGGTCGCCGCGGCTCGCTGATGCGCGGTCTGCAGCGTATCGATCGCGTGGAGATTGACTCTCCTGCACGCAGCGCGGCGGGCGACAGCGAAGAGTAATGTCGTGATATCCCCCCTCTGTCCGGAGGGGGAATTTCAATAAAATTTCCCGTAAAATCGTTGTTAATTCGTGCGTTGCGATTAACAATACGCGCTCGTAATAAAGTCCTTACCTGGCCACAGGTGAAGTATAATTGTCAGCTGTTGGGGCTTCAGAGGTCGCTATGCTATATATTGTTCGTCTTATTCTTACCGTCATCTACTGTATTCTGGTCTGTATTTTCGGCTCTATTTATTGCCTGTTCAGCCCGCGTAATCCGAAGCATGTCGCCACCTTTGGCCATATGTTCGGGCGCCTTGCTCCGCTGTTTGGCCTGAAGGTTGAAAAACGTCTGCCGGAAGGGGCGGAGAATTTCGGTAACGCCATCTATATTGCCAACCATCAGAACAACTACGATATGGTGACGGCCTCTAATATCGTGCTTCCACCGACCGTGACGGTGGGCAAAAAAAGCCTGCTGTGGATCCCGTTTTTTGGTCAGCTGTACTGGCTTACCGGTAACCTGCTGATCGACCGTAATAACCGTGCAAAAGCGCACAGCACCATTGCGGAAGTGGTGAATCATTTTAAAAAGCGCAAAATCTCAATCTGGATGTTCCCGGAAGGAACGCGCAGCCGCGGTCGCGGCCTGCTGCCGTTTAAAACCGGTGCGTTTCATGCTGCAATTGCGGCAGGTGTTCCAATTATTCCCGTGTGCGTTTCCAATACTTCGAATAAGATTAATCTTAACCGCCTGAATAATGGGCTGGTGATTGTCGAAATGCTGCCACCTGTCGATACCAGCAAATACGGTAAAGATCAGGTGCGTGAATTGGCAGCACACTGCCGTGAGCTAATGGCTCAGCATATTGCGCAGCTCGACAAAGAAGTCGCAGAGAGAGAAGCCGCCGGTAAGATTTAACCCGGCGTTGAAGGGAAAACGAATTCCCGCGTTGTTAGTCGTTTCAGATGGAGCTTATATGTCACTCAGTCGGCGTCAGTTTATTCAGGCTTCGGGGATCGCCCTTTGTGCGGGTGCGATGCCGCTGACAGCCAGCGCCGCCGGGCAGCAACAGCCGCTGCCTATACCGCCATTAATTGAATCCCGTCGCGGTCAGCCGCTTTTCCTGACGCTGCAGCGTAGCCACTGGTCCTTTACCCAGGGGACGCGTGCGCCCGTCTGGGGCATTAACGGACGTTACCTCGGGCCGACCATACGCGTGTGGAATGGCGATGACGTAAAGCTCATCTACAGTAACCGCACCCCTGAAAATGTCGCTATGACCATCAGCGGCCTGCAGGTACCTGGCCCGCTGATTGGCGGCGCGGCGCGAATGATGTCACCCAGCGCCGACTGGGCGCCCGTTCTGCCGATTCGCCAGAGCGCGGCAACCCTGTGGTATCACGCTAACACCCCTAACCGCACGGCGCAGCAGGTCTATAACGGCCTGGCCGGCATGTGGCTTGTGGAAGATGAAGTCAGCAAATCTCTGCCGATCCCGAATCACTACGGCGTGGATGACTTCCCGATTATCATCCAGGACAAACGTCTGGATAACTTCGGCACGCCTGAATACAGCGAGCCGGGCAGCGGTGGCTTCGTCGGTGATACGCTGCTGGTCAACGGCGCGCAAAGCCCGTATGTCGAAGTTTCTCGCGGCTGGGTGCGCCTGCGCCTGCTCAACGCGTCTAACTCGCGCCGCTATCAGCTGCAAATGAGCGATGGTCGTCCGCTGCACGTGATCTCCGGCGATCAGGGCTTTTTACCGGCGCCGGTGTCCGTCAAACAGCTTGCGCTCTCGCCGGGCGAACGTCGCGAAGTTCTCATTGATATGACCAATGGGGATGAAGTGTCTGTCACCTGCGGTGAAGCGGCCAGCATTGTCGACCGTATTCGCGGGTTCTTTGAACCGTCGAGCATTCTGGTCTCGACCCTGGTGCTGACCCTGCGTCCAACCGGTCTGCTGCCGCTGGTGACCGATAGCCTGCCCATGCGCCTGCTGCCGCAGGAGATCATGAGCGGCTCGCCGGTGCGCAGCCGTGATATCAGCCTCGGCGACGACCCGGGCATCAACGGCGCGCTGTGGGACGTCAACCGCATCGACATTACCGCGCAGCAGGGTACCTGGGAGCGCTGGACGGTGCGTTCAGATATGCCGCAGTCGTTCCATATTGAAGGGGTGGCATTCCTGATCCGCAACGTCAACGGTGCCATGCCGTTCCCGGAAGACCGCGGCTGGAAAGATACCGTCTGGGTGGACGGCCAGGTTGAGCTGCTTGTCTACTACGGTCAGCCTTCGTGGCCGCATTTCCCGTTCCTGTTCCACAGCCAGACGCTGGAGATGATGGACAGGGGCTCCGTAGGGCAGATGCTGATCAATCCTGCCCCATAATTCTGACATTCCCGGTTCGCCGGGAATGTTTTATGCCCGCCAGAAAAAGCGCGAGAACAGTATCAGCACCGGATAAATTTCCAGACGCCCTAAGATCATCGCCGCGCACATCAGCAGTTTTGCCCCTTCTGTTAACGTGCCGAACGTCGACGCCGTCTCGCCAAATCCCAGCCCCATGTTGTTGATGCAGGCGGCAACCGTTGCGAATGACGTAAACAGGTCGTAGCCCATCAGATTGAGCGACCAGACAAAAAAGCCCGTAATCATCACGTAGAGAAAAAAGAAGCTCCAGACCGAGCGCAGGACGCGTTCATTCACCACGCTTTTGCCCACCTTAATGCTCAGCAGCGCTCTCGGATGCGCCAGCTGGTTCATCTCCTGAATACTCTGCTTGAACATAATGAGAAAACGCAGCGCTTTGATCCCGCCGCAGGTCGAGCCTACGCAGCCGCCAAAAAAGCTGGCGCTCAACAGCAGGAAGATGGTATGTGCTGGCCACTGGGCATAGTCGGCTGTCGAAAGGCCGTTATCGGTCATCATCGAACTGGCAAGGAAGAAGGCATGCACCAGGCTATCAGTGGCGTTGTACATCCCGGCATGCCAGACCTGCCAGGCGGTGATGACGATAATCACCGCGGCGGCGCTCAGAAAGAATTTAACCTCCGGGCTGCGGCGAATCGGTTTCAGGGTGCGTCTGACAATGGCGACGTACCAGAGGGTGAAGTTAAACGCGGAGAGCAGTGAAAACGCCCCGGCGACCAGCTCAATCGCGTGGCTGTCATAAAACCCAATGCTCTCGCTGCGGGTGGAGAACCCGCCCAGTGACACGGTCGACAGCCCGTGACAGAGGGCGTCAAAAAAGGACATTCCCGCCAGCCAGTAGGCCAGGGTGCAGGCCACACCCAGCGCGAAGTAGGTCACCCACAGCGTGCGCGCGGTATCGGCAAGGCGGGGCGTCAGGCGCTCCTCCTTGAACGGTCCCGGCATCTCTGACTGATAGAGCTTCATGCCACCGATGCCCAGCAGCGGCAGGACCGCGACGGCCAGCACGATGACGCCTAACCCGCCAATGAAATTCAGCTGAGCGCGGTAGTAAAGGTACGATTTAGGCAGGGCGCTGACGTCCCCGATCACCGTTGCCCCGGTGGTGGTGATCCCGGAAACCCCTTCAAAGAGCGAGTCGGCAAAAGAGAGCTGTAGCCCGTCATCCATCCAGAGCGGCATGGCGCTAATCAATGAAAACAGCAGCCAGAACAGCACGATGATCACGAAACCGTCGCGGGTGCGCAGCTGTATGCCCGCGTGACGGGTTGCCCGCCAGGTTAGCCCTCCGAGAGTAAAAAAGGTTAAAAAGGTGGTCAGAAAGGCAAAGTAGGTCCGCTCTTTATTCAGCAGGGCGATAACCATCGGCGGCAGCATAGAAAGGCTGTACAGCAGAACCAGAAAACCGCAGAGGTGAAGGACAACCCGCAGTTGGGAGACATGTAACGAATCGTTGGGCTTCACAACTGAGCTCCGCACAAACACGCATTCCGGGACAAATCACCGGAAAATATAGTGAATATTATGATCCAAAATTATCAGAGCGCTGTATTTTAACGAGTTCCGTGAATATCTGCCTGCTTCCTGCATCCTTTTCTTCAAATCCGGCGGATGAACAGCGTATAATCCCGCTCCTTTTGTTTATTTTTTCTTCGGAAGCATTATGAGCGCAATTTCCCTGATCCAGCCGGATCGTGACCTCTTCTCCTGGCCCCAGTACTGGGCGGCCTGCTTTGGACCGGCGCCATTCCTGCCGATGTCCCGGGAAGAGATGGACCAACTGGGCTGGGACAGCTGCGACATCATTCTGGTCACGGGCGATGCCTATGTTGACCATCCGAGCTTCGGCATGGCCATCTGTGGCCGTATGCTTGAGGCGCAGGGCTTCCGCGTGGGGATCATCTCCCAGCCTGACTGGAACAGCAAAGACGACTTTATGCGTCTGGGTAAACCGAACCTGTTCTTCGGCGTGACTGCAGGCAACATGGACTCGATGATCAACCGCTATACCGCCGACCGTAAGCTGCGTCATGACGACGCCTACACGCCGGATAACGTGGCGGGTAAACGCCCTGACCGCGCAACCCTCGTCTATACCCAGCGCTGCAAAGAAGCCTGGAAAGACGTGCCGGTGATCCTGGGCGGCATCGAGGCGAGCCTGCGCCGTACCGCGCACTACGATTACTGGTCTAATACCGTGCGCCGCTCGGTGCTGGTGGATTCCAAAGCCGACATGCTGATTTACGGAAACGGCGAGCGTCCGCTGGTGGAAGTGGCGCACCGTCTGTCGCAGGGCGAGCCGGTGAGCAGCATCCGCGACGTGCGCAATACCGCCATCATGGTGAAAGAGGCGCTGCCGGGCTGGCGCGGAGTGGATTCCCGCATCATTGATATGCCGGGTAAAATCGACCCGATCCCACATCCGTACGGCGAAGATCTGCCGTGTGCGGATAACAAACCGGTAGAGCCAAAGAAAGCGGAAGCGAAGGCTATCGTCGTGCAGCCTCCGCGCCCGAAGCCGTGGGAAAAGACCTACGTGCTGCTGCCCTCCTATGAGAAGGTGAAAGCCGACAAGGTGCTCTACGCGCACGCGTCCCGTATTCTGCACCATGAAACCAACCCTGGCTGCGCCCGCGCGTTGATGCAGAAGCACGGCGAGCGCTTTATCTGGATCAACCCGCCGGCGATCCCGCTTTCCACCGAAGAGATGGACAGCGTTTTTGCGCTGCCGTACAAGCGCGTGCCGCACCCGGCGTACGGCAACGCCCGTATCCCGGCGTATGAGATGATCCGCTTCTCGATCAACATCATGCGCGGCTGCTTCGGCGGCTGTTCCTTCTGCTCGATTACCGAGCACGAAGGGCGCATTATTCAGAGCCGCTCTGAAGATTCGATCATCAATGAGATCGAAGCGATTCGCGACTCGGTACCTGGATTTACCGGCGTGATTTCCGACCTCGGCGGTCCAACCGCGAACATGTACATGCTGCGCTGCAAGTCGCCGCGCGCAGAGCAAACCTGTCGTCGCCTCTCCTGCGTCTATCCAAGCATTTGCGAGCACATGGACACTAACCATGAGCCGACGATCAACCTCTACCGCCGCGCGCGTGACCTGAAAGGCATCAAGAAGATCCTGATAGCCTCCGGGGTACGTTACGACATCGCCGTGGAAGATCCGCGCTACATCAAAGAGCTGGCGACGCACCACGTCGGTGGCTATCTGAAGATTGCGCCGGAGCACACCGAAGAAGGCCCGCTGTCGAAGATGATGAAGCCGGGCATGGGTAGCTACGATCGCTTTAAAGAGCTGTTCGACACCTACTCGAAGCAGGCGGGCAAAGAGCAGTATCTGATCCCGTACTTCATCTCTGCGCACCCGGGCACGCGTGATGAGGACATGGTCAACCTGGCGCTGTGGCTGAAGCAGCGCCGCTTCCGCCTGGATCAGGTGCAGAACTTCTATCCGTCACCGCTCGCCAACTCGACGACCATGTATTACACCGGCAAGAACCCGCTGAGTAAGATTGGCTACAAGAGTGAAGAGGTGGTGGTGCCTAAAGGGGATAAACAGCGTCGTCTGCACAAGGCGCTGCTGCGTTACCACGATCCGAAAAACTGGCCGCTGATCCGCCAGGCGCTGGAAGAGATGGGTAAAAAACACCTGATCGGCTCCCGCCGCGACTGCCTGGTACCGGCCCCGACGCTGGATGAGATGCGCGAAGCGCGTCGCCAGAACCGCAATACGCGCCCGGCGCTGACCAAGCACACACCGATTGTGCATCAGCGTTCGAATGGTAATTCGAGTGTTAAGAAGCCCGTGAAGCGCAAAGCGTAAATAAAAAAACCCGGCAAGCCGGGGTTTTTATGTAGAAACGCAGGCCGGGTAAGGCGAAGCCGCCACCCGGCTTTTTTACGCAATTACCCGCCAAACTGATCCGGGTCCGGCCCAAGCCGCTTGCCCTTATCCAGCTTCGCAATTTCCCCCAGCTCATCTTTGTCCAGACGGAAATCCCAGACGTCGAAGTTCTCGGCGATGCGCGATGGCGTGACCGATTTCGGGATCACCACCAGGCCGTTGTCCAGATGCCAGCGAATGACGATCTGCGCCGGGGTTTTGCCGTATTTATCCGCCAGGTCGCGAATAATTTTCTGATCGAACACGCCTTCGCCACCCTGTGCCAGCGGGCTCCAGGACTCGGTCTGGATTTTATGCGTGGCGTTCCAGGCGTGAAGCTGACGCTGCTGCAGCAGCGGGTGCAGTTCGATCTGGTTAATGACAGGCGCGACGCCCGTCTCGTCAATCAGCCGCTGCAGGTGATGAACCTGGAAGTTGCAGACGCCGATACTTTTTACCAGCCCCTCTTTCTGCAGTTCAATCATTCCTTTCCAGGCATCAACGTAATGGTCGATAGCCGGGACCGGCCAGTGCATCAGATAAAGGTCGACGAAGTCGAGCTGGAGCTTATCCAGGCTCTCCTGCAGGGCCTCGCGGGGACGTTTTTGATCGTCATTCCACAGTTTCGTGGTGATGAATAACTCACCGCGGGGGACACCGGCGCTGGCCAGTGCGGTCCCCACGCCGTCCTCGTTTTTGTACGCGGCGGCGGTGTCAATCGACCGATAGCCGACTTCAAGGGCTTTATGAATGGCGGAGACGACCTCGTCGTTACCGGCTTTCCATACACCTAGCCCCAGCTGGGGCATCACGTTGCCGTCCTGCAGCTTGATTACGGTTTGGTTTGCCATTTTTCCTCCTTCAGGTGCGCATCGCCGGAGGGAGACTCCGGCGATGGGGTGTGCATTAAGTCTGGACGAAATGTCAAAAAACGAAAGTCGGGGGGACAAAAACGCTTAGCGTGCCGCCTCGTAAATACGACGGCTGACGTCCAGCGTGATGTCGCCGTGCTCGCCCAGATGGGTCATGCCGTGCTCTTCGAGTTTCGCCAGCAGGGCAGGGATGGAGCTGCCGTCCAGCCCGTAGCCGGACAGACGCGTTGGCACGCCCAGACCTTCAAAGAAGCTGCGGGTCGCTTCGATGGCGGCATCAATGCGTGCGTCGTCAGAACCCTCGGTGATGTTCCACACGCGCTCAGCATATTGCAGCAGTTTGGCGCGTTTGGTGTCGCGTTTTTCGTTCCACAGGGCAGGCAGCACAACGGCCAGCGTCTGAGCATGATCCAGACCGTGCATCGCCGTCAGCTCGTGGCCCAGCATGTGGGTCGCCCAGTCCTGCGGCACGCCAGCGCCGATCAGGCCATTCAGCGCCTGTGTGGCGGCCCACATCACGTTGGCACGAACGTCGTAGTTTTCAGGCTCTTTCAGCGCTTTCGGACCTTCTTCAATCAGCGTCAGCAGAATGCCTTCCGCGAAGCGATCCTGAATTTTGGCATTCACCGGGTACGTGACGTACTGCTCAACGGTATGAACAAAGGCATCGACCACGCCGTTCGCCACCTGACGCGCAGGCAGGGTGTAGGTGTAAACCGGGTCCAGGATAGCGAACACAGGCTGGACGTGTTCGTTCATGAAGGCCTGCTTGTCACCGGTGGTTTTACGGGAGATCACCGCGCCCTTGTTGGATTCAGAACCGGTGGCTGGCAGGGTCAGCACGGAGCCCATCGGGATGGCGCTTTTAATGTCGCTGCCGCGGGTTTCCAGAATGTGCCACGGATCGATGCCGTCAGCGTAGTGCGCTGCCGCAGCGATGAATTTGGTGCCGTCCAGTACGGAGCCGCCGCCGACGGCCAGCAGGAAGGTGACGTTTTCTTCGCGGGCAATTTTCACCGCGTTCATCAGCGTTTCGTAGGACGGGTTTGGTTCGATACCGCCGAACTCTCGCACGTCCAGACCGTCCAGCGCGCTATAAACCTGATCCAGTACGCCGGTTTTTTTCACGCTGCCGCCACCGTAGGTGATCAGTACGCGGGCGTCAGCAGGGATCTGCGCGCGCAGGTCAGCGATAGCGTCTTTACCAAACAGAATGCGGGTTGGGGTGTGAAGATTAAAGTTGTTCATTGCTCGTTCCCTTTAGTGGGTGAAAAACCGTGGTGCGCAGAGGGCGACCTGATGCTGCACATTGTGGCCGTCCGGGGCTATCCCCTCAATGCACATTCCTGCCGATGTCTTGCCCATTTCTACAGAGCGCTGGAGAAAGCGCGGAAAACGACGCACACTGTTAGCGTCAAAAACCGTACCCGGAGTAACGCAAGATGAACCGTGAGGCTATCTGCCAGCAGCTCACTGTGCAGATTAAGAGATTGATAGATAATGAAAATCGTGCCAGCGATCTGCTGCCGGATATTCGCCTGCTCTATGGCACGCAGCCGGGGACGCGCACGCCGGTCATGTATCAGCCGGGCATCGTTTTTCTCTTCTCAGGCCATAAAATTGGCTATATCAATGAGCGCGTGTTCCGCTACGACACCAATGAATATCTTCTCCTGACGGTACCTTTACCCTTTGAATGTGAAACCTTCGCGACAGAGGCGGTTCCGCTGGCGGGGATCCGCGTCAATGTCGACATCCTCCAGCTGCAGGAGCTGCTGATGGAGATTGGCGAAGATGAACTCTTCCAGCCTTCGATGGCCTCGAGCGGGATTAACTCGGCGACGCTGTCGGAGGAGATCCTCTGCGCCATTGAGCGTCTGCTGGACGTGATGGAGAGGCCGCTGGACGCGCGTATTCTGGGCAAGCAGATCGTCCGCGAGATTCTCTACCACGTGCTGCTGGGCCCGGGCGGCGGCGCGTTACTCGCTCTGGTGAGCCGACAGACCCACTTCAGCCTGATAAGCCGCGTGCTCAAGCGTATCGAAAGCCAGTACACGGAAAACCTCAGCGTCGACCAGCTGGCGGCGGAAGCCAATATGAGCGTTTCGGCGTTTCACCATAACTTTAAGTCGGTGACCAGCACCTCTCCGCTGCAGTACCTCAAAACCTACCGGCTGCATAAGGCGCGGATGTTGATGATCCACGACGGCATGAAGGCCAGCGCGGCGGCGATGCGGGTGGGTTACGAAAGCGCGTCGCAGTTCAGTCGGGAGTTTAAGCGCTATTTCGGCGTTACGCCGGGAGAAGATGCGTCACGCATCCGAACCATGCAGGGAGCTTAGGCTTTTTCCCCTCTCCCCTATGGGGAGAGGGTCAGGGTAAGGGGATCACGCGCTGCAGTACTTCTTCTTAATCACCACCGCGATGGTTCCCACCAGACCCGCCACCAGCAGGAACATCGGCAGCACCATCAGGAAGGTCATCACCTGATCTTCGTGGTGTTTCACAAAAGGGATCATATTCAGCGCATAGCCAAGCGTGGTGACTACACCCACCCACAGCAGGGCGCTCAGCCAGTTGAAGAACTGGAAGCGGCGGTTCGACAGACCGGAAATGCCCGCCATCGTCGGCAGAAGGGTGCGAACAAACGCCAGGAAACGCCCCGCCAGCAGTGCCAGCAGGCCGTGACGATCGAACATGCAGGTCGCACGCTGATGATATTTATGCGGTAACTGCGCCAGCCAGCCTTTTACGACGCGGGTATTCCCGAGCCAGCGGCCCTGAAGATAGCTCAACCAGCAGCCCAGGCTGGCTGCGGAGGTGAGAATAACCATCGTTGGCGTGAAGTCCATGACGCCTTTCCCGATTAACGCCCCGGCAAGTAAAAGCAGGCTATCACCGGGTAAAAACGAGGCTGGCAGTAATCCATTTTCCAGAAACAGAGTTGCGAACATCACGAGGTAAACGATACCGACGACGTGAGGATCCGCCAGCGCGGCAAAGTCGTGTTGCCAGAGCGCCGCGATAATATCTTGAATAACAGCCATGGACTTTCCTGTGGAACAGCAGATATAGCGCTATTGTACTCCCTTATTCGCCCGTCGGGTTTGATCCCGGGCGCAACTCATGCAGACTTTTCTGCTTGCGGTGTCCACAAAAGCGTCCAGAGAGTACATTTTCAGCCAGCACTCTACACGATACGCTCGAACCCTGCTGCTAAATCGGCAATCAGATCGTCAACATTTTCTAAACCGATATGCAGTCGTATCAGGGTACCGCTGAAGTCTACTTCACCCCCGGGGCGAAGGGCCGCGATCTGTTCCGGCTGGTTAGCCAGGATCAGGGATTCAAAACCGCCCCAGGAGTAGGCCATGCTGAAAAGGGTAAAATTATCCAGATAGCTCGCCAGCTCGTCGTTATTCAGCCGCTTTTTCAGTACGAATGAGAACAACCCGCTGCTGCCCGTAAAGTCACGTTGCCAGAACTCATGGCCTTTACTACCCGGTAACGCGGGATGATTCACTCGCTCAACCAGCGGATGCTGCGCCAGCCATTCGGCGACCTTCAGGCTGCTTTCATGGTGCTGACGCAGACGAACGCCCAGCGTGCGGATACCGCGGCTGGTCATGTAGGCCGTATCGGCATCCACCATCTGGCCCATCAGGTAGGCATTTTCACGCAGCTGATCCCAGCAGCGCGCGTTGGAGACCGCAGTACCAATCATACCGTCAGAGTGGCCTATCAGGTATTTCGTTGCCGCCTGAATCGAAATATCAATGTCGAATTCCAGCGCTTTGAACAGCACGCCTGCAGCCCAGGTGTTGTCGATCATAACGATCGCCTCTGGCGCTTTGCTGCGTACGGCCTTCACGATAGCCGGCACGTCGTGAACTTCCATGGTGAGCGATCCCGGAGATTCCAGGAACACAATGCGCGTGTTTGGCTGAATAAGTTCGGCAATGCCTTCACCAATCAGCGGGTCGAACCAGCCGGTCGTTACCCCGAGCTTGCTGAGGATTTTGGTGCAGAAGTCCTGGCTGGGTTCATAGGCGGTGTTGGTCATCAGGATATGGTCGCCCTGTTCCACAAACGCCAGAATGGTGTTGGCGACCGCCGCCGCCCCGCACGGGAATAGCGCACAGCCCGCGCCGCCTTCCAGCTCGCACATCGCTTCCTGCAGAGAAAAATGGGTTAGCGTGCCGCGACGGCCATAAAACAGCCCGCCTTTCGCGCGGTTACGCGTGGCGATTTTTTTCTCCTCAACGGTGTCAAACACCAGCGAGGAGGCTCGTTGAATCACGCTGTTGACCGATCCCTGAGTATATTTTTTGCTGCGTCCTGCCTGTACCAGCGTGGTATCAAGATGCTTCTTTGTCATGTTCGCTAACCCTGTTTTTATACGTCTGGACGTCCAGACTACCACGATTGGAAAAAACTGCACCCCGAGGCTTATCGAATAAGCAGAAAATATTAGCAAAAAACCGCATAAGAAATTTTTACTGCGTAAGCGCAAGGAAAGTGAGCGAAAATTACGGCACCATGCAAATACTAATGAGAACTACTATCAATTCGACGACGTTTTGATATTATTACGCTCAGATTTTGTGATTTGCGTCCTGGAGATACAGAGTGGGTAATAATTTGATGCAGACGGATCTCTCCGTTTGGGGCATGTATCAGCATGCTGACATCGTGGTTAAGATTGTGATGATCGGCCTGATTCTGGCGTCCGTTGTCACCTGGGCTATCTTCTTCAGCAAAAGTGCCGAGTTGCTTTCGCAGAAGCGTCGCCTGAAGCGGGAACAGCAGCAGCTGGCTGAAGCCCGCTCTCTGGATCAGGCTTCAGATATGACCTCATCTTTCCACGCGAAAAGCCTGACTACCCTGCTCGTGAATGAAGCGCAGAACGAGCTGGAACTCTCCGCTGGCAGTGAAGATAACGAAGGCATCAAAGAGCGTACCGGTTTCCGCCTGGAGCGTCGCGTTGCGGCCGTTGGCAGACACATGGGGCGCGGCAATGGTTATCTGGCTACCATCGGCGCGATCTCACCGTTCATCGGTCTTTTCGGCACGGTCTGGGGCATTATGAACAGCTTTATCGGTATCGCGCAGACCCAAACTACCAACCTGGCGGTCGTGGCGCCGGGTATCGCAGAAGCGCTGCTGGCGACTGCAATCGGTCTGGTTGCCGCTATCCCGGCGGTGGTCATCTATAATATCTTCGCGCGTATGATTGGCAGCTATAAAGCGACTCTCGGAGACGTTGCCGCGCAGGTTCTGCTGCTGCAAAGTCGCGATCTCGATCTGAATGCCAGCTCGGTTAAGCCGGTGCATGCGGCGTCTAAACTGCGCGCAGGTTAATAGTATGGCGATGCGTCTAAACGAAAATCTGGACGATAACGGCGAAATGCATGAAATCAACGTGACGCCGTTTATCGACGTCATGCTGGTTCTGCTGATTATCTTCATGGTAGCTGCACCGCTGGCGACGGTGGATGTGAAGGTGAATCTGCCGGCATCTTCCAGCCAGCCCCAGCCGCGCCCGGAGAAGCCTGTTTACCTGTCAGTGAAAGCGGATAAATCCATGTTCCTCGGGAACGACCCGGTGACGGCCGACTCAGTCATCCCGGCGCTGGAGCAGCTTACGGGCGGAAAGAAAGACACTACGGTCTTCTTCCGTGCGGATAAAACCGTTGATTATGAAACCATGATGAAGGTAATGGACACGCTGCATCAGGCGGGTTACCTGAAGATTGGACTGGTCGGCGAAGAAAAGGCGGCCTCGAAGTGATAAAGAAGCTGGCGAAAGCCGGCTTTTTTTATGCCTGTCGGTTTATGCGCTTTTGTTATTCGTTGGTGCGGCAGAAGGATTTGCCAGCGCGTCCTCATCAAGCGCAACGCAGGTGACGTTTGAGGTACGGTACTCCCCGTCTGACAGCTTGCGCGTCAGACGCAGGGTGGCGATTTCTCTGGCGAGCAGATACTGATAATTGGCCTCGAGGCGCCCCAGAAGCTTCTCTTTCAGCTCTGGCCGCTGTTCAATGATGGCATTCATCACGGCACCGTAAATTTCTTCTTTGACCTGCAGCGGATAAATTTCACGGCGATTCTGCCATTTAAGCCGCACCAGCGTCGCCGGGATCGATACCAGGTCTTGTGTAATGCGCGTCATCTCGTCATTTTTTGTGTTTCGTAGCGCGTCGAGATTTTGCTTTAAGATAAATTCATCACTTTTTTTATCATCTAAAGTCAAATAAACGTCGTTATTTTTAACTTCTTTCACGTTAATCTTCCCCCAGGCTATAAAAAATTGGGTTGTTTTTTTCGCGCGTAATTAAATTAAGCCAAATTTCATTGCCCGCTTCATTAATTTCTTCGGTTTTCTCGGCTATTATTTGACTTAGTTTCTGGGCATCTATTTCTCCCTCGGCCTGCAGGTCATTCAGCAGGTGGACAAAGGCTTCAATTTTTATAGCGCGAAATAAGCGGTCTTTTATATGACGATCGTGCTCTTCCAGCAACATATTTCGCGATTTGCCAGTTCGGGAAACACCAATTAATATATCGGGCTCGAAATCAGAGAGCTTTCTTTTCCCCTGAGTGAAACTGGCCTCTTTTTCTGCTTCCGTCGGTTGCTGTTCCACAGGCGTAATGTGGTACTTAGCCGGGACGAGATAGTCGGGCAGCATTTTTAATTTCCTTTAATTTCAACAGGGTGGGGTTGGTAAAGGCGTGAGATTCGTTGACAATATCATGAGGCAAATTTAAAATCAAAAAAAATGGAGCCTACCCATGAACAGCATCTTTTTTACGGTCATCACATTACTATTATTGACCGCTGGTGTGCTTTTATTGATGCAGGAGTTCAATAAAACGAAAGTGTCGAAAGACGCCAGTGAGCCCCCACAACCTGAACTGATGACAAAAGAGGAAGGTGAAGACCATTTCTCTGTATTGATGAACTCCGTTACGCCTGTCTGGTACTGGCGGGTGAACCACGAATATATCGACTTTTTACATGCGACAATTAAGCGCATGAAAATGTCGGAAATTAATGACACGCCCGGACTGTTTGAGGCGCAGCGTCGCTGTAGCGATCTGAATTCAGCAGTCTATAAATATTATGACAATATCAAAAAGCGCTGTCTTAACGGAGAAAAGGTATCTTATTCCGATCTGGACGTATTGAATTTGCGGCAGTGTTTTCGCGAGTTCAGTCTGGAAGCCTATCCTGAACTGGTGGCGCTTGTCTGGCCGGAGTACGCACGTCCGGAGGTTAATCCAGACAACGTCTGAGTGACGTACCGTTGAGTTATTGCAAACAGTCAGCGCCGTTGAGATATACTGGGCGCTGGTTTCTTTTGCAAACAGGACTCTATGGAACGCTTTTTTGAAAATGCCATGTACGCCTCTCGCTGGATACTGGCCCCCGTCTATTTTGGCCTTTCGCTGGCGCTTATCGCGCTGACGATTAAGTTCTTTCAGGAAATCCTGCACGTTCTGCCGAATATCTTTTCCATTGCCGAAGCGGATTTGATTCTGGTTCTGCTCTCGCTGGTGGATATGACCCTGGTGGGTGGGCTGCTGGTGATGGTGATGTTCTCCGGCTACGAGAATTTCGTCTCCCAGCTTGATATCGACGAGCGTAAAGAGAAGCTCAGCTGGCTGGGCAAAATGGATGCCTCGTCGCTGAAGAATAAAGTGGCCGCGTCGATTGTGGCGATCTCTTCTATCCACCTGCTACGCGTATTTATGGACGCGAAGAACGTGCCGGATAACAAACTGATGTGGTACGTCATCATCCACCTGACGTTTGTGTTGTCTGCGTTTGTGATGGGGTATCTGGATAAGATCAGTAAGAAGTAAAGTACGCCTTACCCCTCATCCTAACCCTCTCCCCAAAGGGGAGAGGGGGACTGCTCGGTGCGGCATTATTTATCAGACGACGCCTGCCACAGATTCAACTCCCCATCCGCAACATGCTGGTCAATCCGCTTGAGTTCGTCCTCCGTAAAGCGCAGGTTTTCCAGCGCCTGTACATTCTCTTCCAGCTGTTCCGGGCGGCTTGCGCCAATCAGCACGGACGTCACGCGCGCATCTTTCAGCAGCCAGCTCAACGCCATCTGCGCCATGGTTTGTCCGCGCGCCTGCGCCATCTCATTCAGCAGGCGAAGGCTGCTCAGGTTGGCGTCGGTGAGCATCTTTTGCGTCAGGCCGCGCACTTTATTCCCTTCGCGCTGCATGCGTGATCCTTCAGGGATACCGTTCAGGTATTTCCCGGTCAGCAGCCCCTGCGCCAGCGGGGTGAAGGCAATACAGCCCGTACCGTTTGCTTCCAGCGCATCCAGCAAGCCGGTCTTATCGACCCAGCGGTTAAGCAGGTTATAGGACGGCTGATGGATCAGCAGGGGGATCTTCCACTCGCGCAGCAGCTCGGCCATTTTTTGTGTGCGATCTGTCGAGTAGGAGGAAATCCCCACATACAGCGCTTTTCCGCTCTGCACGGCATGGGCCAGCGCGGATGCCGTCTCTTCCATCGGGGTGTTTTCATCCACGCGGTGGGAGTAGAAAATATCGACGTACTCGATGCCCAGACGCTTCAGGCTCTGGTCGAGGCTGGCGAGCAGATATTTGCGTGAACCGCCGGAACCGTAAGGCCCAGGCCACATGTCATAACCCGCCTTGGTGGAGATAACCAGTTCGTCGCGGTATGCGGCAAAATCTTCCCGCAGCAGGCGGCCGAAATTCTCTTCCGCGCTACCCGGCGGTGGTCCGTAGTTATTGGCAAGATCGAAATGAGTGATGCCGAGGTTGAAGGCTTTTCGCAGCAGCGCGCGTTGGGCATCAAGAGGCTGGACGTGGCCGAAGCTATGCCACAGTCCCAGCGACAGCGCGGGCAGGCGCAGGCCACTTTTGCCGCAATAACGGTATTGCATATTCTCATAGCGGCCGGGGTAAGGGTGCCAGGACATGATGTCTCCTTTCTTATTGATGAAATTTTCGAAACAACGTTTTCATCCTGAACTTATCACATCACAAATTACATCACTAAGCTCGGGCCTGATGGTTAACAACTGCTGTGTGACCAGTGAAGCCACGCTAATTAAAAATGATCACAAAACGTTATAATTTCCCTCTTTCCTGCCGATAACGAGAGTAGTACTCGCCTCTGGGCGAACTCACCCTCACGGCAAGGAAGACTTATGAATATGCTCCGTAATTTCACGATCCGCTTCGTCATGCTGACGATTCTCGGGATCTTTTGTTTAATGTGGGCGGGTGTTGGCTTGTACAGCACCTGGTCCCTTTCTCGCGTTTCAGATGGCAACGAAGTCGATCGCCAGCTGGTTAAACAGATGACGGTACTCAGCCAGGGTAACGATCAATATTTCCGCTTTGTGACCCGTCTGAGCCGCGCAATGGAAGTCAAAGCCGCAGGCGGCACGCCGGATCTGTCCTCTGCCCAACAGGCGCTGGATAACATGGGCAAGAAACTGGCCGAGATGAAGGCGATCTCCCCAGGCCCGATGGATGAGCAGATCTCTTCCAGGGTGATCGGCTCCTGGCAGGCGCTGCTTGAACAGGGCGTAACGCCGCAAATGCAGCAGGCGAAGCAGGGGGCTCTGGAGGGATATCGCCAGCAGGCCAACAACGTCACACCGCCGCTGAGCCGCGCGTTTGGTGCGGCCGCTGAGGAGTTCAATAATGCCGCCGCGAAGTCGCTCGACAGCACCCGCGTGGTGGTGGACGGCCTGACAAGCATGACCCGCACGGTGATTATCGTTGCCACGATTATCGGCCTGCTGATCCTGCTCTTCACCGACCGTTACCTGGTGGCGATGCTGGTCAAACCGCTGGATCGCATTCGCCAGCAGTTCCGCCAGATTGCCCAGGGCGACCTCAGCCAGCCCATTGAGCCGTTCGGCCGCAACTGCGTGGGCCAGCTGGTGCCGCTGCTGAGCGCCATGCAGGACAGCCTGCGCGAAGCGGTCAGCACGATCCGCTCCGGCAGTGAAAATATCTGGCGCGGCGCGACGGAAATCTCCAGCGGTAACAACGATCTCTCTTCCCGTACCGAAGAGCAGGCGGCTGCGCTGGAAGAGACGGCAGCCAGCATGGAACAGCTGACCGCCACGGTGAAACTAAATGCGGAAAGCGCGCGTCAGGCCAGCCAGCTGGCCGATGTGGCCTCAACTACCGCCAGCCGCGGCGGTTCGCTGGTGGAAGAAGTGGTGACCACCATGAGCGGTATTTCGGAAAGCTCGAAGAAAATCGCTGAAATCACTAACGTTATCAACAGTATTGCCTTCCAGACCAATATTCTGGCGCTCAATGCGGCGGTTGAAGCGGCGCGCGCGGGTGAACAGGGGCGTGGTTTCGCGGTAGTGGCAGGAGAAGTTCGCAACCTGGCAAGCCGCAGCGCCAACGCGGCAAAAGAGATTGAAGGGCTGATTACCGACTCCGTGTCCCGCGTAGAGCAGGGGGCGAAGCTGGTGGGCGACACCGGCACCACCATGGATGCGATTCTGCGGGACGTGACGGAAGTGACGACCATTATGAAGCAAATCGCTTCCGCCTCTGAGGAGCAAAGCAAGGGCATTTCGCAGGTCGGGATTGCCATTACCCAGATGGACGGCGTTACCCAGCAAAACGCCTCGCTGGTTGAAGAAGTTTCCGCGGCGGCGGCGGCGCTGGAGCGTCAGACCGAAGAGCTTCAGCGCTCGGTGCAAAAGTTCCGCCTGACGGCATAACGCAACGTTTCAAGGCCGCCGGATGCGGCCTTGTATTATTAACGCCTTCCCCATTCAGCTCGCGTTGAAACTGCTATTCTTTTGCTAACCCCCCTGACGTTCTGGGCTCTCTTCTGTGAGGTGTTGCTATGAACAGATCGTTATCTGTCATTCCTGTCCTTTCTTTCATTCTTCTGATGCTGTTCTCGGTTTCTGCCAGTGCGACCCAGCAGGCGCAGGAGCGGCGCGTGGCGCGTGATGTCAGGCAGGAAACCCGCGACGCGTCACGGCAGGTGAAGCAGACCTGCGTGGCGAACAATAACCAGAGTAATCACGACTGCCGCCAGGATAAACGTCAGATGAAACAGGCCGGACGGCAAAAAGCGCGGGATATTAAGTATTAATGTGGTAATGAAAAATATTAGGAATGAGACACGGACAATAAGCGGAAAGCGTCATCGGGGATGTGATTAATACCGGGCAAACGCAGCGCTGCCCGGCTGTATGTATCAGTGCGTCGCCTCACCAATCAGCGCACCCGTGCCCGCACCAACGGCTGCACCTTTCAGCACGCTCTTGCCGGTCACCGCCGCGGCACCTGCGCCCACGGCAGCACCTACCGCACCGCCTTTACGCGCGGCTTTACCTTTGCCGCCGTTTTTGAACATAGCACCCGTGCCTGCGCCAACAACGGCGCCGCCAACGGTCGATTTCAGATCTTTGCCAGTGGCCGCGCCAATCGCCGCGCCTGCTACCGCGCCAGCTGCAGTTTTATCGATGGCCATTCCCGAGGTGGAGAAAATGAGGGCGCTGATAACCAGCGTTGTTTTAATAAGTTTCATAACAGATCCTTTGTGACTGCTGTCGGTTGATACGTCATTTCTCACTCTCTGACGCGAGAAAAACGTCCAGATAGTGCCAGCAATACCGGTTCAACCTTTAAGCTAATCATGCCCTGGGCAAGGATCTCAGCTGCCGGGCGGGGATCCGCCCGGCGGAACATTACGCCTGACGCTTATCTTCCGTATTGGTCTCGAAGTCGCTCGCCGCATGGCGCTCGTGGAGCTGCTCGTTCAGCTCGCCGCTGGTGCGGTTAACGATACGTCCGCGCTTAACGGCATGCCGATTCGCCACGTCTTTCGCCCAGCGCTGGACGTTGGTGTACTTCTCTGCATCCAGGAACTCGGCGGCGTTGTACACGCTGCCCAGCGCCACGCAGCCGAACCATGGCCAGATTGCCATATCCGCGATGGTGTACTCCTCACCCGCCACGTAGCGACCACGCGCCAGCTGTTTATCCAGCACGTCGAACAGGCGTTTGGCTTCCATGGTAAAGCGGTCAATTGCGTACTCAATTTTTACCGGCGCGTAGTTGTAGAAGTGGCCAAAACCGCCGCCGAGGAACGGCGCCGCGCCCTGCAGCCAGAACAGCCAGTTCAGCGTTTCGGTGCGCCCCGCCGGATCTTTCGGCAGGAAGTGGCCGAATTTCTCTGCCAGGTAGAGCAGGATATTGCCGGATTCAAATACGCGGGTTGGCGGGTTCGTGGAGTGGTCACGCAGCGCCGGTATTTTCGAGTTCGGGTTCACCTCAACGAAGCCGCTGGAGAACTGATCGCCCTCGCCGATGCGGATCAACCACGCGTCGTACTCCGCGCCCGTCACGCCCAGCGCCAGCAGCTCTTCGAGCATGATCGTCACTTTCTGGCCGTTCGGTGTCCCGAGAGAGTAAAGCTGCAGCGGGTGGGAGCCCACGGGCAGATCTTTCTCATGCGTTGCGCCGGAAATCGGACGGTTAATGTTGGCGAACGCGCCGCCGTTGTTCTTTTTCCATTCCCACACTTTGGGTGGCTGATACGTGTTGTCTGACATGTTGGCCTGCCTTTTGAGTGATGTGTTGAGGCAGTGTAGCAGGAGATTTGTGAACCGTTTAACGTTGTGAGCGCAAGCAATTAACCGCTATTCCTTCTGCTGCTTATATATATCAAATCCGGCATAAGCTTAATCGAAAATCGCATTTTCATAATTAATGCGTAAAACGATAAAGCTGAATATGATGCTTCAACATAAATAAAAGATGCAGTTATAAACACTTTATTAGGCAAGGAGTTAGTGAGATGCGCAAGCTTCTGTTATCGGCAGTGGTCGTTTCGCTCGCGTTATGCCTGGCGGGCTGTGATGATGCGAAAAATAAAGAGACAAATACGGCCGCGGCGTCAAAAAGCGACGCGCCAAAAGCGGGCGGTTCGCTGATTATCGGTATTACCTCCGGCGACCCGTTAGCCGTTAATCCACTCTATGCCAGCGACCGCACAACGTTAACCATCATGCAGGCGTTGTATGCCCCGCTTTACAGCTTTAATAACGGCAAGATTGAGTGGGGCCTGGCGGAAAGCCTCACGCCCTCCGCCGACAACCTGAGCTACACCCTGACGTTAAAACCCAACCTGAAATGGCAGGACGGCCAGCCGCTGACGGCGGACGACGTGGTCTTCACCTTCAATAAGCTGCTGGATGCCAAACAGCACAGCTTCTTCCGCAGCATGTTTACCTGGGGCGGCAAGCCTGTTGAGGTAAGCAAGGTTGACGACCGCACCGTTAAGTTCACCTTACCGCAGGTTAGCGCGGCCTTTACCGGCACCCTGGTACAGATTTACCCGATCCCGCAGCACGTGTTCGCCGGTGAAGGCGACCTGGAAAAGAGCAGCAAAAACGATGCGCCGGTCGGCTCCGGGCCGTTCAAATTTAAAGAGTACCGCGCCGGGCAGTATTACGCCCTGACCCGTTTTGACGATTACTGGAACGGCAAAGCGAAGCTTGATTCAGTCACCTACCGTTTCGCCAAAGACAGTAACGCCGCCAACCTGGCGCTGCAAAACGGTGAAATCAACCTCAAGATGGTTGACCCGCAGGACGTGAACCGCCTGAAAAATACCGGTAAGTTTGACTTCGTGGTCTATCCGGAAGGCCGTCTGGCCTATATGACGTTCAACCAGAACGTGCCGGTAATGAAGAGCAAAGAATTGCGTCAGGCCATTGCTTACGCCATCAACAAAGACGAGCTGACCCAGACCGCCTTTACCTCGCTGGACTACGCCAAACCGGCGACGTCCTTCCTCACGCCCGATACGCTTTACAAGACGGATGACGTCGAGCAGTACAAATTCGACCTGCAAAAAGCTAAAGAGCTGCTTAAAGCGTCCGGCGCGCCGGACAACCTCAAGCTGCGCCTGGCGTATGTGAATACCAACAAAACCCAGGAGAGCATGGCGCTCTACATTCAGCAGGCGCTGAAGGGGATTGGGGTGAACGTGGAGCTGATGCCGCTGGACTCCAACGCGATGTCCCAGCGCAGCCTCGATATGAACAACACCGCGTGGGAGCTGAATCTGGGCGGCTACATCATGGGCTCAGAGCCGGACGGCTATAAATCGCTGTTCATGAGCAACGAGGCCTATAACTACGCGCATTACAAAAATCCGCAGTTTGATGCCCTGTGGGATAAAGGCGCCGTGGAAACCGACGCCGCAAAACGTGCCGATATCTACAAGCAAATTCAGCAGACCGTGGCGAACGACATGACGTACTACCCAATCGCCTATACCAATGCGACCGTCGCGGTGGACAAGCGTTTTGGCGGTACCGAGGAAGCGGAGCCGAAACCGGTCTATCTGTTCCAGGATCTGTCAAAAATCTATCAGAAATAAGCGATTGCCCCGGCCGTCAGGTCGGGGCTTTTGAAAGGGCACGTCGTGAACACACTTCTCACGCGTCGGCTGCTGCAGCTGCTGCCGATGCTGTTCTTTATTTCGCTGGTGGCGTTTTTGCTGGTCAAACTGGCGCCCGGCGATCCGGTGGCGGCGTACATTACGCCGCGTATGGCTCCGGAAGATATCGAACGTATTCGCCAGAGCCTGGGGCTGGATAAGCCGCTGGTGACGCAGTACGTCCTGTGGCTAAAAAATGTCCTGCAGGGCGATCTCGGCTATTCGCTGATTTACCACCGCCCGGTGCTGGAGATGATCGGCGAACGCATTCCGGCCACGCTGGGGCTGATGGGCGCGTCGCTGCTGCTGGCGATCGTGCTGGCGATCCCGCTGGGCCTGCTGGCGGGGGCATTCAAGCATCGCTGGCTGGATCACCTGCTTAACCTGTTCGCCTATATCGGCATTTCGGTGCCGATTTTCTGGTTCGGCATCTTGCTCATTACGGTCTTTGCCGTGCAGCTTAGTTGGTTCCCCAGCATGGGAATGCGCACCATCGGCATGGAAGATAACGCGCTGGACGTGCTGCGTCACGGCGTACTGCCTTGTATTGCCCTCACGTTCTACAACCTCTCCAGCTACGTGCGCTACATCCGCTCCAACACCATCTCGCAGCTCTCGGCCGACTACGTGCAAACCCAGCTTGCCTACGGCGCCACGCGTTCCAGCATTCTGTTTAGGCACGTGCTGAAAAACGTGCTGCTGCCAGTGATCACCCTGTTTGGGCTGTCGTTCGGTGAGCTGATTGTGGGGGCCTACGTGACGGAAAGCGTCTTCTCCTGGCCGGGGATGGGGCTGCTCGGGATCCAGTCGATCGCCTCGCTGGACTACCCGCTGATCATGGCGATCATCATGCTCTCGTCGATGATGCTGATCGTCGGTAACCTGATCGCCGATCTGCTTTATCGCTTCGCCGATCCACGCATTCGTACGCTGAGGTAACCCGGATGAGCAGACGCTGGCAGCAGGTTCGTCACCAGCTGCGCCGCAACCGTCCGGCGCAGTTCTCCCTGTTTGTGCTTTTTATTTTCATTGTCGCCGCGCTCTGTGCGGGGTTAAGTCCGTACGATCCGGATCGGATGGCGCTCGGCGCACGCACGTTACCGCCGGATGCCGCACACTGGTTCGGCACCGACGAGTACGGACGCGACTACTTCACCCGCGCGCTTTATGGCGGCCAGATCTCCCTGATGGTCGGTTTTCTCGCCATGCTCTTTTCCACGCTTATCGGCACGGTGGTGGGCACGGTGAGCGGCTATTTTGGCGGCTGGCTGGATAACCTGATGATGCGCGCCGTGGATATCCTGATGGCCATTCCGGCCTTCTTCCTGCTGCTGGTGGTGAATGCTTACCTCAAGCCGGGCGTGGATAACATCATTCTGATCATCAGCCTGCTGACGTGGATGAACATGTCGCGGCTGGTGCGCGCAGAAACCCTGTCGGTGAAAGAGCGCGAGTACGTGCTTTATGCCCGCGCATCGGGGGAAAACCCGCTGCGTATTATCGTGCGCCACATTATTCCCGGCGTGCTGCCGACCATTATCGTGGCCGCCACGCTCAATATCGCCTCGGCCATTCTGATGGAGTCGACGCTCAGCTTCTTAGGGCTGGGTGTGCAGGCGCCGGCGGCGTCGTGGGGAAGCATGCTCAACAACGCCCAGTCTTATATTGGCGAAGCGTCGTGGCTGGCGATGTTCCCCGGCATCCTGATCCTGCTGACGGTGTTCAGCTTTAACGTGCTCGGCGATGTCTTCCGTACCGCCTTTGAGCCAGGAGCGAATCGCGATGAGTAGCTTATTAGCGCTTGATAACCTGCAAACTACTTTCCGCACCCGCGAGGGTGAAGTTCACGCGGTGCGCGGCGTAAGCTTTCAGGTGCAGCCGGGAGAACTTGTCGGCATTGTTGGCGAGTCGGGCTGCGGAAAAAGCGTCACCTGTAAGTCGATTATCCAGCTTCTGGGGAGCAACGGACGGATCACCGGCGGCAGCATTCGCTTCCAGAATGACGATCTGGCGCAGAAAACCCCTGCGCAGATGCGCGCTATTCGCGGCAACGAGATCGCGATGATTTTTCAGGATCCGATGACCGCCCTGAACCCGGTGCTCACTATCGGCAAGCAGATGTCTGAGATCCTGGTGCGAAATAAAAAGCTGTCGAAAAAAGCGGCCAAAGCGGTGGCGATCGCCATGCTGGAACAGGTGGGGATTGCCGAGGCGGAACGGCGATACGACCAGTATCCTCACGAGTTCAGCGGTGGGATGCGCCAGCGGGTGATGATCGCCATTGCGCTCTCCTGCAACCCGAAGCTGCTTATTGCCGATGAGCCGACCACCGCGCTGGACGTCACCATTCAGGCGCAGATCCTGCGTTTGCTGAAAAGCCTGCAGCAGCAGACCCAAACCGCGATTCTGCTGATCACCCACGATCTCGGCGTGGTGGCGCAGGTCTGCAGCCGCGTAGTGGTGATGTACGGCGGGCTGGTGATGGAGGAGGGCAGCGTAGAGGACATCTTTTATCGCCCCGCGCATCCTTACACCCAGGGGCTGCTGGCCTCGCTGCCGCGCCCGGATGAGGTCAATCAGCGTCTATCGCCGATCGAAGGTTCGCCGCCCGGCCTGCTTAACCCGCCGCCGGGCTGCCCGTTCGCCGAACGCTGCCCAAAACGCATGCCCCAGTGTGAACGGCAGCCCGCATTTTACACCGCCGGAGAGGGCCACCGCGCCGCCTGCTGGCTATGGGCCGATAAGGAGACTCATGCATGAGTGAACAACAGGCACCATTAGTGAGCGTGCGCGATCTGCGCAAGCACTATCAGCTTAACGGCGGTCTGCTGCGTAAAGGCGCGGCCGTGAAGGCGGTTGATGGCGTGAGCTTTGATATCCAGCCCGGCGAGACGTTTGGCCTGGTGGGGGAGTCCGGCTGCGGGAAATCGACGCTCGGACGCGCCATTCTGCGCCTTTTCGATATTACCGCGGGCGAGATCCACTTCGCCGGGCAGGCGATTGCCCACGCCCGCGAAAAAGAACTCAAGCCGCTGCGCAAGCGGATGCAGGCGATTTTTCAGGATCCTTACTCCTCGCTCAACCCAGGCATGACGGTGCGACAGCTGGTGGCCGAGCCGATGCAGATCCACGGCTACAGCCGTGAAGAACAGCGGGAACGGACGGAAACGCTGCTCTACAAAGTGGGGCTGAAGCAGGAACACCTTGAACGGTTCCCGCATGAGTTCAGCGGCGGGCAGCGTCAGCGCATCAGTATTGCCCGCGCGCTGTCCGTGCGTCCCGAATTTGTGCTGTGCGATGAGCCGCTCTCGGCGCTGGACGTTTCGGTGCAGGCGCAGGTGGTGAATATTCTGCAGGACCTGCAGCAGGAGCTGGGGCTAACCTATCTGTTCATCGCCCACGATCTCTCCATGGTGCGCCATATCTCCAGCCGCATTGGGGTGATGTATCTCGGTAAGCTGGTGGAGGTGGCCCCGGCGAATGAGCTGTATCAGCGTCCGGCGCACCCTTATACCCGCGCGCTGCTGGCGGCGGTTCCCCAGCCCGACCCGCGGATTCGCAACCTTGAAGACGCGACCCTGCGCGGTGAAATGCCCGGCCCTACGTCCGCGCTGCCGGGCTGTAAGTTTTGCAGCCGATGCCCGTACGCCATGCCGGTTTGCCAGACGCAGAAGCCTGCGATGCAGGAGATCGCGCCAGGGCATTTCGCGGCGTGCTGGCTGTTTAACATGTAGTTAATGCGCCGCGCAGGTGTATGATAAATGTCCCTCTGTCAGGTTAATTACAACGTGCAGACGACGACAACCCATAAAAAATTGCCGCCTGCCTGTTTTAGGTTGGATACATGCGTAAAGGAACGTTAAGCAGTGATGCGCCCTTCGGGACATTGTTAGGCTATGCGCCCGGTGGCGTGGCGATTTACTCTTCAAATTACGGCAGTCTGGACCCGCGCAACTACCCGCAAGACGCGGATTTTCGCAGCTACATTGGCAATGAATACATGGGCCACAAGTGGCAGTGCGTTGAGTTTGCCCGCCGTTTCCTGTTTCTCAACTATGGCTTCGTGTTTACCGACGTCGGCATGGCGTGGGAAATCTTCTCCCTGCGCTTTTTGCGTCAGGTGGTGAACGATAACATCCTGCCCCTTCAGGCTTTTGCCAATGGCTCAAAACGCGCGCCGCGGGCCGGGGCACTGCTGATCTGGCAAAAGGGCGGCGAGTTTCACGAAACCGGCCACGTGGCGGTGATCACCCAGCTTCTGGACGATAAGGTGCGTATCGCCGAGCAGAACGTGATTCACTCCCCTCTGCCGCTCGGGCAGCAGTGGACGCGCGAGCTGCGTCTGAGCGTGGAAAACGGGTGTTATACAATCCATGACACCTTCAACGACACGGAGATCCTCGGCTGGATGATCCAGACCGACGACACAGAACACAGCATTCCGCAGCCGGAAATCGACGGCGAACTGCTGAAAATCAGCGGCGCGCGGCTGAAAAACACACGTCAGTTCGACGGCAAGTGGCTCAACGAAAATGACGCGTTGCAGCAGGCGTATGTTCGCGCCAACGGTCACGTGATCAACAAAGATCCCTGCCAGTACTTCACCATTACCGAAAGCGCCGAACAGGAGCTGATCAAAGCCACCAACGAGCTGCACCTGATGTATCTGCACGCCACGGACAAGGTGCTGAGAGACGACAGCCTGCTGGCGCTTTTCGATATACCGAAAATCCTCTGGCCGCGCCTGCGCCTCTCCTGGCAGTGGCGTCGTCACCATATGATCACCGGTCGTATGGATTTCTGCATGGATGAGCGCGGCATCAAGGTCTACGAGTACAACGCCGACTCCGCCTCCTGCCATACCGAGGGAGGGCTTATCCTTGAGGAGTGGGTGAAAAATGGCTATCGCGGCAACGGGCATAACCCGGCAGAAGGCCTGCTGGAAGAGCTAACCGGCGCCTGGAAGCACAGCCACGCCCGGCCATTCGTCCACATCATGCAGGACAACGATGTCGAAGAGGACTATCACGCGCTCTTTATTCAGCGTTCGCTGATGCAAGCCGGGTTCGAGACCAAAATCCTCCACGGGCTGGGGGCGCTCAGCTGGGATGCCGCCGGACAGTTGATTGACGACGAAGGTCGCCACGTCAACTGCGTGTGGAAGACCTGGGCGTGGGAAACGGCGATTGAGCAGATCCGTGAGGTCAGCGAAACCGAATATGCCGCCGTGCCGATCCGCACCGGACATCCTGAAGGCGAAGTGCGCCTGATTGACGTCCTGCTGCGCCCGGAGGTGCTGGTCTTTGAACCGCTGTGGACCGTCATTCCCGGCAACAAGGCGATTCTTCCGGTGCTGTGGCAACTGTTCCCGAATCATCGTTACCTGCTCGACACCGATTTTGAGGTCAACGATCTGCTGAAGCAGACCGGATACGCCGCCAAGCCGATTGCCGGACGCTGCGGCAGCAATATCGACCTGATTAGCGCCCAGGACGAACTGCTGGATAAATCCAGCGGCAAGTTTGTCGACCGTAAAAACATCTACCAGCAACTGTGGTGCCTGCCAAACGTCGACGGCAAGTACATTCAGGTCTGTACCTTTACCGTGGGCGGGAACTACGGTGGGACCTGTCTGCGCGGCGATGACTCGCTGGTGGTGAAGAAAGAGAGCGATATTGAGCCGCTGATTGTGGTGAAGGACTCGCTATAAAATCCCCCCGCAGGGTTGAGGGTTGCCTACAAAATAATGCCTGCACGGACGGCCCCTCTCCCTTGAGGGAGAGGGCTGGGGTGAGGGGGAACATACGGCTCTGTTGGTCATTACGTTCACTTTATGTTCCTTGCTACTCTTTAACGACATGGCCTGTGAACGTGCCAGGGTGGCTCAGTCGCCGCCACCCTGGCGACCCGGGCTCCCGGGGGTAAATCGCCGCTGCGCGGTACCTTCGGCGTATTCCTTCCGGCTTATCGGGGACGGGCGGAGGTAACGTCCCTGTAAAGCCCGCCCTCTCGGCGCATCCATGCGCCTCGCCCCGGCCGGAAGGCAAACGCCTCAGCGATTTACAGCCGGACCCGAGCATCGCTGAAAGCCTTTTTGACGTTCTGAAACAAGGTTATTGCTTCTGCTTAAAAAATACTGTGGAACCCTCACCCCGCAGGGTATCCTGCGGGGGCTTTTCGTTACTGTTCTTCCTCTTCCAGCCGCTCGCTTACCTTCAGATCGATGATGCGGCCAATCTGGTCATGATAAACCGTCAGCAGGTTGTACTGGCTCATCTCGGAGATGATCTGCGGTGAGACATTAAAGCTGCGGGCCAGCTCCTCCTCCTGCCAATAACCCGGCTGGCGCCGCCTGACGTGGGCGCGACGCCGATTGTACTGATACCACAAAATCAGCAGCCAGCCGTTGAGCGCGGCGAACAGCAGGTAGAGCAACACCGTATTAAAGGACGCAATAATCACGCCCCAGCTGTGGTCGCTCTCCTCGGTTAGCTGCATCCAGAGCCGGGCATACAGGAAAAACAGAAAGCCTCCCCACGCCACCAGCGTTAACGCGGCATCGAAAAGACGTGGCAGCAGGCGATGTTCGGTCAGTATTAAGGTATTTTCGTTCATTGAAGGCTTCCTTTTCCCCGGTCCGGACTGATCCAGCGCGCGCGGGCGCGCTGGCGTTTAAGCATGACTTTTGGAAAGGCGACGAGGGTGGTGAACAGGCCGATCATCCAGTACACCATCGGGAACCAGATCACCCAGAAAAGCGAGCTGGCCACCTTCCGTTCATAGCGCCGCTCAATGTACAAACTGACCAGGAACTGCAGGAGGCACATCACGCCCAGCAGTAGCCCGGTAAACTCCGGTGGAAAGAGGCTCTCCACTGTCAGCCTGGCAGGAACAGGGGCGATATGGCTGAGAATAAATAACAGCACCGTCATGGCGTACGCGAAGGCCCACAGTGTTGACAGGGCATACTCAAGAAACAGGGGCCACATGCGGTGATGCTCCCAGCGCACAATCCTGCGAAGGTTGACCAGAAACACCTCCGCGCCGCCCTGGGCCCAGCGCAGACGCTGTTTCCACAGGCCCTTGAGCGTCTCCGGCATCAGGATCCAGCACAGCGCCCGCGGCTCGAAAAAGATATCCCAGTGGCGCAGCTGGAGCTTCCAGCTGATGTCGATGTCTTCGGTGATCATGTCCGGGCTCCAGTACCCGACGTCCGCCAGCGCCTGTCGGCGAAAGGCGGCGATGACGCCCGAGACGGTAAAGACCCGGCCATAGATCCGCTGCGTCCGCTTGATGAGCCCGATAATCGATGAGAACTCGCCCACCTGAATGCGGCCGATCAGCGTGGAGCGCGTGCGAATACGCGGGTTCCCGGTGACCGCCCCGACGTGGGGATACTGAATCAGCGGTGCCACCAGATACGCTGCCGTATCGCGATCGAGCAGGGCGTCACCGTCAATGCAGACCAGCAGATCGCCCCGGGCCGCCGCCGCGCCGGCTTTGAGCGCCAGCGCTTTCCCCTGATTTTCCGCGAGATTAATCACCCGCAGGCGCGGCTGTTCCAGCGCCAGCGCCTGCAGCACCTGCGCCGTGTTGTCAGACGAGCCGTCGTTGATGGCGATAACTTCTATATTTTCATACCGCTGATCCAGCGCGGCGCTGATGGTCTCCCGGGCATTTCGTCCCTCGTTAAAGCAGGGGATCAGAATGGAGATGAGCGGCTCACCGGCGAGCGTCGGGGCTGGCGTGTCTTTATCCCACGACCAGTGGCGTTCAAGCTGAAACCAGAAATAGAGCCCGCCGGTTATCCAGAGCACGGACATGAACAGCGGCCAGAAGAACACAAAATCCAGAATCAGCTCGCCGGTAAAGAGGGCGGCCACGCCTAACGGCAACCCGAATACCAGACATAAAATAGAAAAGGCGATAATGCGATCAGTCATTGTCAGGGTACCAGTACGAAGAAAATACAGGCCTGATGCGTGAGATATCAGGTTGGTTGTTGATGAAATCATCGGGGTAGTAACCGTAGTTTTTGACGCCGTTCAGCTGGAGCACGCGCATCCACTGCGCAAGCTGGCTATCAGAAACGGCGCGCTGCGGTTTCTTATCCCAGTCCCTGGCCTGCAGTTCAAAAATGGTTTTATCGATCGCGCCGGGACGTGTGGCGACCGCTTTAACCAGACGCGTCAGCCAGGCATCGCTCTCGTCAGCCGAAATGGACTCCATCAGCGGCATGGCCATCGGCACCGTCCAGTCATACTCCGCCAGAAAATCGTCAAGATTCTGCGCGAACCACGCTTCGCTTTCCGGCTGAAGAATGGGTAGGGCGAACATGTTGCGCGCGGTTTTTATCTGCGGGCCACGGATATGCTTCACCGCCAGGCTCAGGGCGTGGGTAAACCCCATAAGCAGTTGGCTCTTCTGGCGAGTCGTGTCCTGTCCGCCATCGTCCACGTCCGTCAGCACCGCATCGTCATGGAACAAAATCCCGTTGAAGCTGGCATAGCGGGCCAGATCTTCGTAGATGTCCGTTACCTGCTGGCGCACCTGCGGGTCCCACGGGGAGAGCCGGATATAGGGCTCGGTGGCTTCGCGCAGCTGGCCGGTTTGACGATCCCGGCGCTGCACGCGCGGCAGGGCAGGATCGAGATCGAACGAGAGCACCGGCATCCACGCGAAGACTTTCACCCCCGCGCGGGTTTGCAGCTGCCAGGAGACAAAATTAAAGAGATCGGCCCGGACCGGCAGACGACGGTTGGGGAAATAGAGCGCCTTGATCCTGCCGTCGCCCTGCGGGTCGGCAAACGCCTGCAGAAAAACATGGCTGATTTTCATGTCGTAGACCCGCTGGATCAGCTTGTTGATGTTTTGGGTCTGCTGGGCCGGATCGGGATCGTAAACGTAGTCGAGATCGACGTGCATGACTCGAACGGGATCGTGCTCCTGAACCTGGCTTACCGTACTGGCAAACGCCTTGAGCGAGGGATTGCCGGCGATCAGCAGACGAGGGATGTTCCCCAGCTCCTGCACATTTCCCAGCCCGTCCTCAAGGGTAAAGGCCAGTTGATAACCCTGCTGTCTGGCGATCGCGAGCGACGTGCCGTTGGCGGCGCCGTAGGGCCAGACCCAGGCGCGCGGCGCCTTGCCCGTTACCTGCGTGATTTTTTCAGTCACTTTACGAACGTCATCGCCGATCCGCTGGTTGAACTGCCGATCGGTTTCATAGCGGCCCGTGGCTTTATCATAAAAGCGGTTGGCGATGGCAGGTTCGCGGCTGCCCTGCGGGTTGGCCGGAATGCCGTAATGCGAGGCCCAGGTGTGCGATCCGATCTCAATCAGCGGGGACCGGCTGAGCTCGCGCACCATGTCCCACGTCGCGAAGCGATCGCGGGGCGTCATCAGACCGCCGAAGTTAACTTTTTGATTTTCCGGCGTATCCACCCAGCTGCCCACCGGCGCCCAGAGCGCAGGGACGTTCCACGCCTGAAGCAGCGGCCAGACGCGGGTATAAAAGCTGCTGTAGCCGTCGTCAAAGCTGAGCAGAACGGCTTTCGGCGGCAGCGTTTTTTTTCCGTCATGGGCATCCAGAATGTCCTGCACGCTGATGATGTGATAACCGTTGTGCAGCAGCCAGCTTATCTGCTCGTTTAGCGCGCTGGTGCGCACGGAGAGGTAGCGCTGATCGGCGGCATCGTCTTCTACATCGTGGTAGGCCAGCACCAGAAACTGGTTCTGCGGCCAGGGTTTGCTCGCCTCCAGCTGTGGCCGCGCTTTGGGCGCAATAAATGAAAATGCCTGCGCGCAGACGCTCGCGCTGAGGCAGAGCCAGCCGAGAAGTATCAGGCTCGCGGAAAAACGTGTGTTAAGCATAATCATCCTTAAAAGCGTAAAGTCGCGTCTAACGTGACGGAGAGGTTGCTCTCGCGTTTGCCGTCGTAAGGGCGTTTATCCCAGTTCAGCATCACGCCGGTATCAATAACGTTGTTCCACTGAACGCGCTGTCCGTAACCCAGCAGGGCGATGGCGCCAGCGGACTGATTTTTCTGCCAGTAGCTGCCGCCTCCCGCCACGAACTGCTGGCTCCAGAGGGTGTCGTAATGGCGGTACATCTCATGGTCAACGGCCAGGGCCGCCGTCACGGAGAGATCCCGCGCCGGGTTGTAGTAGAGCGTGTCCCGCAGGCTATTTTTACTGGCGGCGATCCCCGGTTCGAGATCCAGCGTCAGTGACGGGGTCTGCCAGAGACGCTCCTTGCCCGTGAGGGTGTATTCCTGGCGGCGGTTATGATCCGAGAAGCGGCTGAGGGCGGCGCTGAACTGGTACTCACGACGCTCGTTTTGATACCAGCGCACGCCGCCTTCCCCCCGGTTGGCGTTGATCCCGTTGCGTAACGCCCGCAGGGGCGTGGTGCGCGACAGGCGCTCAAGGCTGCCGCTGACATGCCAGTTATCGGTGACAAAGTACGTTGTTGAGAGTCGAGCGCCCGGCTTGTTTGCCCCGTGATAGCGGTTGCTGGAGAGTTCGGCTTCGAGCTGGAGATTGCGTGGCCGCCATTCGACGCCGCCCAACAGGTGACGGCTGGAGCCTTTGCCTTCATCGAAATTACCTTCGGCATAGCGGGTGCCGGCAAACAGCCGCCAGCTATCCGCCACGGGTGGGCCATAGAGCGTGGCGTCCCAGTTGAGGTCGTGCGTCCCGCTGACGGGGTTATCGGAGTGCAAACCCTTGCTCGCGTTGAGGCGCAGCTCGGACATATGGTGGACGGTGCGGAGCCTGTCCAGACGCCTTGCGCTGCGATCGCGCGACGCGCGGGCGATAACGTCGTCAGCCAGTAAATCCATCTGCCGCCATTCCTGCAGATCCATGGCGACGTAAGCCTGCTGCTGCTCAAGCTCCAGATTCGAGGGCTCCAGCGCCTCCGCCATTTTCAGCGTTTGCTCGGCCGCGCGCGGCAGGCCTCGCGCCTGAAGCAGCGTGGCGTAGTCAATCTGCAATCCCTGATTGCCCGGCGCGGTTGTCGCCAGACGTCGCGCCAGCTTTTCGGCTTCCGGCAGTGCATTCGTCGCCAGCAAATAGTTAAAACGGAGCGACTGGCCGGCAAGCCACCGATCGTTCGGCTGAGGGGTAGGGGAGCCGAAATCGTAACGGGTCCAGGGGACGTTGCGGGTCTGGCGCTCAACGTACTGGCGGGCGGCCTGATACTCTCCCGTATCCAGCCAGGCGTAGAAAAGCGCATGCTCTTCGTCCTGCGGGTCAGATGAGTATTGCGGATAGCGCTGCAGAAGCGAGAAGGCGGCAGCGGTATTTTTCTCCTGGAGGTAGGACGAGATCACCCAGCCGATTGCCCAGCCCGGCACTGGATGCCGGGCTGCCGTCAGATCCTGATATTCACTGATGACCTGCCGGTAATCAGCATGGGCATACAGCGCGCCGAGTCGGTCGATACGCGCAAGGATAATGTCTTCCGCCGCCTGCGGCTCGCTTTGCCAGCGAGACAGCAGCGCGTCGTAACGATTCAGTGCGGATTGCGCAAGCTGCAGGCGCTCTTTTTCTGTTCTGCCAGGCACATCTGCAAGGCGAACGCTTTCGGCTGCTGCATTCAGCTCTAGACGACGACGCTCCGCTGGGGACAGCGCCACCTTTTTTGAAAGCTGGAGAGCGGGAGTATTGACCCGGTTATCCGTTAGCGCGTCGATCAGCTCGCGAAGAAGCGCGTGATTTTCTGGCGCGATATTCAGCGCGCGCGTGTCTGCTAAAAGCCGATCCCAGCTTTTTCCCTGGCGTAACCAGACATACCCCAGCGTCTGAAGATGCGCCTGAGAGGGATCCTCCGCCACCAGCTGTCGGGCTTCCTTGAGGGCAAGCGTATTTTTACGTGCATCGGCCAGGGTTTTGATATAGCCGATACGATAATCGTCGTTATCCGGCGCAAGGCTCAGCGCTTCTTTCCAGAGCGCCAGAGCTGGCTGCCACGCTTTCTGATTTCTCCTGGCCTGTGCGACAGCCGCAACGCCACGGGCGGGCAGCGGCATATAAATGCTGTAGCGCTGCCAGATCTGAATAACCTCGTCATCATGACCTGCCCAGGCCGCCACCTGTAACCAGTCCGCAACGTGTTCAGGCGTCAGGGCATGCTGCTGCTGATAACGCTGAAGATAATCGAGAAACGACGTGTAATTACCGTTACGCGCCTGTTGAATCTGTTGCTCATAAACGGATTCCGAACCCTGAACCAGAACAGGAAAGAGTAATAATAGAAACAATAATGTTGGGGTGCGATAAAAGAATAATGTACTTAAGCGAAGCGATCTTTCCATATCTATTTGCCATTTGTTTATCATGAATCCATTGCATAACACGGCCGCCTTTTAACTCTGCGTTAAAGGCCATAAATGGGAACATTAAATCTGAATGCAGTAACGTTATGGGGTACTTACTTAAAGGTAATTATGAAACCTCATCTCAGTGGTCTTGATGGGAGGTAATGTACACCTGATATGTTGCCGGATAAATATGCTGAAAAGCTGCTGTGTAGTTTTGAGATAATTCTGTAATGAGCAGTTTTTTGTGTTTATTTTGAATTGAGTCATTAATTGTAATGCATTGAAATATAATGGTTTTATTTTTATTGTGACATTTTTGTATATATTTTAAATGACGCATATTTGCCTCAATTAAAGTACTTTCTGGTGCATGTTTGGGAAGTTTCATGACAAAAATTCTTAATGTTTAGAGAAGTGACTTTTCTGGGATTGTTTTTTATTTATAATTAAAGGCAGACATTGAATGATAGTCTACAGGAAGTCTTACTCATCAATGTGTGTATTGAGGGATGTCCAAAGCCAGAATACATTTGTCGTTAATATAACAGCGCTATAAAACGAAGGCGGCCTTCTTTCTGAGGGATCGTTCTTGCTTTAATCTAAAAGGGATGGTTAGTGGCAACTTCAATAGTGTTAGTGACTCAGGATCGCTACCTTGTCAGGGGGATGCGGATATTTTTTCCGGATATTATCCTGCTCGATTCGATTGACAGAAACATATTTGATAACGGTGCAGATGAATATTCTGTATTGATTGATAGTCGTGCGCCGCTTCGTTTATATGATTACCTGATACGCCATCCGGCCAGAACGAGAAAAACGATTTGCTGCGTTATGCTTGATATGCGCCATCGCGAGGAGAATCTGCTCAGTATGAAGCTGTTTATGAACACATCGCTGACGGCGCCGGACATGGCCTCGCTGTTTAACCTGGTGCTCAATATGAAGGGCAGGCGCCTGACCACGAAGTGGCTGCTGAATTTACGGCTGAGCACGCATGAAACGATCATGTTGCGGTTGCTGAGGGCAGGCATGTCAATGGAGGAGATTGCAGGCGAACTGAATACGTCAGTGAAAAGTCTCTACCGCAAACGTACGGCGCTCTCGGAACGCCTGGGGGCGGAGAACTTCAATGAGGCGTGTCTGTTTATCTTCAAAAATAAACTGCTGGGCACAGGTGGGAACGATCCCTAAAGTTGTCAGGAATTCAAAAGCAAAAAACCGCCACGAGGGCGGGTTCGTTAATAAGGTGCGTGGTAACGCACTTTTCTCGATGCCGGCGGATGTAAGGTGGCAGAAAATGAGCGGGTGGCGGTTGGATTTTGGGGGAGAGGAAACGCGTATTATAATGAAAAACGAAAAGTGTCTTCTGCTCTTTAACCCCGTTTATGAACTCCCTGAGGCTAAGCCAAGTGTTTTATCCTGAGCGGGTGATACCAGAATGAGACTCCTGGAAGTGATTGAAAAATTTAAAAGGACGTTAGAAATGAATAAATATCTGTCTGGTCTGTGTGTTGTTTCTTTTTTTTATTTTTCTTCAATAGGTTACGCGCACTCTACGGGGCAAAATAAAGTTCAGGTTAGTATCGAACCCAGCAACTTTAATAGTGGATATATCCCGGTAATTTATGGTGCAGATGAAATAGAGCCTTCTAATTTCAGGGGGGAGGATCTAAAGGAGATGCAGGATAGCCTGAGGAAGATGAAGTCCGACAACCGCAAAGTCGATGAGCTAACTCAGAAGGTTTTACAGCTTGAGAGAAAGAATTCTGAGCAGGAGAGTAAGATCGAGCGATTGCAAAGAAGCCTTGATGACATGAAGCGGAGCAACGACAACCTTTCAAATCAGGTCAGCAATTTATCCGGCAAAATTAAGTGATAAAAAAGAGCCACCGCCTGTATTAACTTACCGGACTATTATCGTAAGCGTGCCTGCATTAAAGCCACGCTTATCAGCGCCCAGAAATCGGCCGTAGCCATATAGCAAAAACCCGCCTTTTGGGCGGGTTCTTTAAATAGTGGTGCCCGGACTCGGAATCGAACCAAGGACACGGGGATTTTCAATCCCCTGCTCTACCGACTGAGCTATCCGGGCAACGGGGCGCATTAAACCCGATCTGCCCGGTGGCGTCAACGAAAAATGTTGTTTTCGTTACAGACTGCGCAATCTCTCACCATTTCGCCGCATCCTTAAGCGAAAAAGTGCGTCCAGAGCGCGGAGAGCGGCATGGCGAGCAGCAGTGCGGGCAGCATATTCACCACGGCAAACATCTTGATCCCACAGATGCGCAGCCCGGTAGCCAGCAGCAGCAGGCCGCCGACGGCGGTAAAGTCTGCCATCATTGCCGGCGTGGTTAGCGGGAGAATTAGCGTGGCACAGGTAGCCAGTGCCAGCTGGATAAGCAGCATCGGGACGCAAATCGCCGCCACGGCAATGCCGAGCGTGGTGGCAAAAATAGTGGCGGTGAAGAAATCAAGAAACGCTTTTGCAATCAAAATGCTCGGGTCGCCCGTCATCCCTTCCTGCATCGAACCGAAAATCCCGGTGCCGCTGGCGCAAAACAGAATAATGATGGCGACATAGTTCTGAATAAACGTCTCGTGCGTGCCGTGTTTCGCCTTGCCCGGTCGGGCAATCAGGTTTTTGGCTTTACTCACCGCGCTGTTAATGCCTTTTTCCAGATAGCAAAATTCGCCAATCAGCGCGCCGAGCAGGGTAGCCAACACCATCACCGGCAGGTTGGCGCATTTGATCACCAGAAGAATACCAATCCCTAACGATGCCAGGCCGAATATTGAGGGCATGGAGGTGCGAATCCGCTCCGGGAGCCGCTGGCTCAGCACGGCGCCGAGTACGCCGCCCAGCAATACGGCTCCTGCGTTAATAAATGGCCCGATAACCAAAGTTAACTCCTGTTATTTAATCATTGATATTGCATTATTATGGCACGGCAGGGCTTCGCGGGCCTTAGCTTTGGCTGATTTCGTGCATACTGATTCCTTCTTGCACCTCAAAATAAAAGGTGACATTATTGCGCGAATTTTCTCCTCCCTGTCTCACCGCCCGGTGAGGGTAACTGCGCCTATGAAAACCATGAAAATTGCCGTCAGCCGCGAGCTGCTCTCCACTGTGTCTACGCACCGCGAAAAGGTGACGCTGGACAGCACTGATTTTACCGATGTGGCGGCCGTCGTCATCACAACGGCTGAAAGCCGCAGCGGTATCCTTGCACTGCTGAAACGCACGGGCTTTCAGCTGCCGGTGTTTATTTTCTCTCCGGAGCCAACGGAGGTGCCCGACGGCGCCACCGCGGTCATCTCGGGTAAAGCTCAGGAGTTTCTGGAACTGGAGAGCGCTGCCAGCCGTTACGAAGAGAACCTGCTGCCGCCTTTTTTCGACACCCTGAGCCAGTATGTGGAGATGGGCAACAGCACTTTCGCCTGTCCGGGCCACCAGCACGGCGCCTTTTTCAAAAAACACCCGGCAGGGCGACAGTTCTATGATTTCTTCGGTGAGAACGTGTTTCGCGCCGACATGTGCAACGCCGACGTGAAGCTGGGCGATCTGCTGATCCACGAAGGCTCCGCTAAGCACGCGCAAAAGTTCGCGGCGAAAGTGTTTAACGCGGATAAAACCTACTTCGTGCTGAACGGCACGTCAGCGGCCAACAAGGTAGTGACCAACGCGCTGCTGACCCGCGGCGACCTGGTGCTGTTCGACCGCAATAACCATAAGTCTAACCACCACGGGGCGCTGATCCAGGCGGGTGCGACGCCGGTTTACCTTGAGGCCGCGCGTAATCCGTTTGGCTTTATTGGCGGAATTGACGACCACTGCTTTGACGATGCGTATCTGCGGGATCTTATCCGCGAGGCGGCACCGGAGAAGGCCGATGAGGCACGTCCGTTCCGCCTGGCGATCATTCAGCTTGGCACCTACGACGGGACGATCTACAACGCCCGTCAGGTGATCGATAAGATCGGCCATCTGTGCGACTACATTCTCTTTGACTCCGCCTGGGTGGGCTACGAGCAGTTTATTCCGATGATGGCGGAAACGTCCCCGCTGTTGCTGGAGCTGAACGAGAACGATCCGGGGATTTTCGTGACCCAGTCGGTGCACAAACAGCAGGCCGGGTTCTCGCAAACCTCGCAGATCCATAAAAAGGATAACCACATTCGCGGTCAGGCGCGTTTTTGCCCTCACAAGCGGCTGAACAACGCGTTTATGCTGCATGCCTCCACCAGCCCGTTTTATCCGCTGTTCGCAGCGCTGGATGTGAATGCCAAGATCCACGAAGGGGAAAGCGGACGCAGGCTGTGGGCGGAGTGCGTCGAGCTGGGTATTGAAGCGCGCAAGGCAATCATTGCCAACTGCCATATGATCAAACCGTTTATCCCGCCGGTGGTGGCGGGGCGGCCGTGGCAGGATCATCCGACGCACGCCATTGCCAGCGAGCTGCGCTTCTTCAGCTTTGAGCCGGGGGCCAAATGGCACGGCTTTGAGGGCTATGCCCGCGAGCAGTACTTTGTCGACCCGTGCAAGCTCCTGCTGACCACGCCGGGCATCGATGCCGAAACCGGCGAGTACACGGATTTCGGTATCCCGGCGACGATTCTGGCGCACTATCTGCGTGAAAACGGCGTTGTGCCGGAGAAATGCGACCTTAACTCGATCCTGTTCCTGCTGACCCCTGCCGAAAGCAGCGAGAAGCTGGCACAGCTGGTGGCGATGCTGGGCCAGTTTGAACAGCATATTGAAGACGACACGCCGCTGGCGGACGTGCTGCCGACGATTTTTCAGAAATACCCGGTGCGCTACCGGGATTACACCCTTCGCCAGCTGTGTCAGGAGATGCACGATCTCTACGTCAGCTTCGACGTGAAGGATTTGCAGAAGGCGATGTTCCGCAAGGAGAGCCTGCCTGAGGTGGTGATGAACCCGCAGGATGCGAACCGGGCCTATATTCGAGGCGACGTGGAGCTGGTTCGCATACGGGATGCCGAAGGGCGAATTGCTGCCGAAGGGGCGCTGCCCTATCCGCCAGGCGTGCTGTGCGTGGTGCCGGGTGAAGTCTGGGGCGGGGCGGTACAGCGTTACTTCCTGGCGCTGGAGGAGGGCATCAACCTGCTGCCCGGCTTCTCGCCGGAACTGCAGGGCGTTTACAGCGAGAAGGATGCCGACGGGATTAAGCGGCTGTATGGGTATGTGCTGAGATAGTGCGGGCTGCTGCCCTCACCCTAACCCTCTCCCCCAGGGAGAGGGAACGTCTCATCAAACCGCACTACGCTTGTACATCCTCCTCGGATGCCCAATCTTACCGTACAGCATCTCCACCGTCAGAAAACCCGCCTCGACGCAGTGTTCCAGATAGCGACGGGTGGTGGTTTTACTCAACCCCGTCTCGCTCACCACCTCATCCACGGTAAAGCAGTGCGTTGCCTTGTCGTTAAACAGCGACTGCACCCGCGCCAGCGTATTTTCCTCAATGCCTTTGCTGCCGTTGTCCAGGCGGTAGTTTTTCGCCTGCAGCTGATACAGCGAATCGACGTTTTGCTGGTCGACAATCTTCCAGACCCGCTGCTGTTCGGCAAACTGTACAAACCGCTCCAGCGACTGGCTGAGCCGCTTCCAGGAGACGGGTTTGAGGATGTAGTCGAACGCGCCGTTGCGGATGGCCTGGCTGCAGGTGTCCATATCGCTGGCGGCAGTAATAAAAATCACCGAGCAGTTGGCGCGGGCCAGCATGGGGTTATTGATAAGCGAGATCCCTTTGCCGTCCGGCAGGTAGTTATCCAGCAGCACCAGCTGCGGCTGTTTATTTGCAAGCTCTGCCCGGGCCGCAGCCAGCGACGAGGCAATGCCCACCAGCCTCAGACGCGGATGTTTGCTTATCAGCTCCGCGTGCAGTTGCGCCAGTTCGTTCTCGTCTTCAACAATCAGTACGTCGATAAGTTCATGTTGCATAGTCGGTGTCTTCCAGTTGCCGGGCGGTTCCCGTGGCCGGGATAAACAAGGAGAAAATGGCGCCGCGCGGGGTATTATCGGCAACTTCTATTGCGCCGCCAGCCTGTGTGACATAGCTTTCGATCAGATACAGACCAATCCCATGATCGCCGCGCGTCTTGGTGGTGATGCCGCGTTCAAAGATCCGCTCACGGATCTCCGGTGTAATGCCAACGCCCTGGTCGGCGACTTCAATAATCAGCTCCTGTTCGCTGAGCTTTATCAGCACCTCCACCGGCGCGTGGGGAAGCGGCGACCGCTGCGTCGCTTCGATGGCGTTATCCAGCAGGTTGCCAATAATTGAAATCAGTTCCTGCTCCCCGAGGGGGAGGAATGATTTCTCCAGCCGACAGGCCGGATCGAAGCACAATTCAACGCCTTTCTCCCGCGCGCGGGCGGCTTTCCCCAGCAGCAGACCGCACAGGGTCGGTGAGCTGAAGCGTGAAGATATAAAGTCCAGCAGCTCCTGGGCGTGTTCAGACTGCGCCTGAATGTAGCCAATCGCCTCCTCATAGCGGCCCATATGCAGCAGGCCGGAGAGGGTGGTCATCCGGTTTAACTGCTCGTGGCGCATAATGCGGAGGTTATCGACATAGCGTTTGACCTGGCTGAGCTGGGCGCTCAGCGAGTCGATCTCGTTGCGATCGCGGAAGGTGATCACCCAGCCCTGCAGCGACCCCTCAAGCATGATGTGTACCCGGCTGGCAATCACCGTGAGATCGTTAAAACGGCAAATCTCGTCATGGGTATCTTTCGCCAGCATCGTCTGCGTGTCGAAGAACGGGACCGGATCGATCACCTGGCTTATCAGCTGTCCGCGCAGTTCACGGGCCGGCTGGCTCAGGCCCAGCAGCTTGCGCGCCGCCTGGTTGATGACTTCAATCCGCCTTTGATCGTCAATGGCAATCACCCCTTCATAAATAGACTCCATCATGGCCTTCTGCTGACGCACCAGCAGGCCGATCTCGCGCGGCTCAAGGGAGAAGATCTGCTTCTTAATACTGCGGGTAAAGAACCAGGAGAAGATAAAGAGAGCAATCAGCAGCAGCACGGCGGCAATCAGTATGTTGACCACTTTACTGACGGTAATGGTGTCCAGGTAGCTGGTGAGATAGCCGACCGAAACGATGCCGACCACCTGTCCTGCAGCGTTGAAGATGGGGGCTTTACTGCGCAGCGAAATGCCCAGCCCGCCTTTGCGGATGGTGGTGATGCTTTTACCCTGCAATACGGCTTCGTTGTCACCGCCTACCAGCGTGGTGCCCACTCTGTCGGCAAAGACGGAGTGAAAAAGATGCTGGCCTTTATTATCACCAATCACAATAAAGCTGGCGTCACTATGCGCAGAAATCTTCTGCATAAAATCATGGATGGCGTTGATATTCTTTTGTTCAACTTCATTACGCAATGTCGGAATAAGCGCAATCTCTTCAGCCTGTATTTTGGCTCGCGTACTCATTTCCTGATAAAGCTGTTTCCCTACGTCGGCATAATAATATCCGCCCAATAACGAAAAAAGCACTGAGAAAAAGGCAACCAGCGAAATAAACAGCTTGATCTGGAAAGAGACTTTCATAACTATCACGCAAGGTAGCGGCAAAGATCGCCAATATATCATCTTTTTTTGCGCGTACGCCCGCTTTGCCGAAAACTTGTGATCCCTTGCACAGCGGGCGCTGTAAAAGCGTTATCCAAAAGGCTAACGTGCTTTGGGCTGCATGAACAAATGTTATTTCTTTGTTCAATTCGGAAAAGAAACCATTAAAACCACGGCAATAAATAAGGTGTAAATCACATTAAATAAAAGAAACCATTAAAACCATAGCTGCCATTAAAACTTCGCTTTTAATATGCCATCCCTCACATAAAGTAAGCCTTTGTGACTCTAAGCTGAACGCACAAAATAACCAAGGGGCTTATTATGAGCACAACTGACGATTCTTTCTCTGTTACCCACGACCCGATTGAAATTCAGCGACCTTCGCTCAAAGAGCGCTGGTGGCATATTATGGATACCTGGAAAATCGGGATTATTCCTCTGCCGCTGTTCGTTCTGGCGGGCGTGCTGATTGCGATTGATTGCCTGGGCGGAAAACTGCCGAGCGATATCGTGGTGATGGTCGCCACGCTGGCCTTCTTCGGCTTTGCCTGCGGCGAGTTTGGCAAACGCCTGCCGATTGTCGGCAAGCTCGGCGCGGCGGCGATTTGCGCCACCTTTATCCCTTCCGCGCTGGTCTATTATGGCCTGCTGCCGGACGTGGTGGTCGAGTCCACCACCAAGTTCTACAAATCCACCAACATTCTCTATCTCTACATCTGCTGCATTATCGTCGGCAGCATCATGAGCATGAACCGCACGGTGCTGATCCAGGGCTTCTTGCGCATTTTCTTCCCGATGCTGTGCGGCGAAATCGTCGGCATGCTGGTAGGGATGGGCGTCGGCCTGGCGCTGGGCCTTGAGCCTTTCCAGATCTTCTTCTTTATCATTCTGCCGATTATGGCGGGCGGCGTGGGCGAAGGTGCAATCCCGCTCTCCATCGGCTATGCCACCCTGCTGCATATGGATCAGGGCGTGGCGCTCGGCCGCGTGCTGCCGATGGTCATGCTCGGCGGGCTGACGGCAATCATCATCTCCGGCTGCCTGAACCAGCTCGGTAAACGCTACCCGCACCTGACCGGTGAAGGCCAGCTGATGCCTAACCGCGCCAATGCCGATGCCACCGTCTCTCAGCCTGCATTCTCCGGCAAGGCGGACGTGACCACTATCGCCTCCGGCGCGCTGCTGGCGGTGCTGCTCTACATGCTGGGCATGCTCGGCCACAAGCTGATTGGCCTGCCTGCTCCGGTCGGCATGCTGTTTATGGCGGTTCTGGTGAAGCTCTGTAACGGTGCCTCTCCACGCCTGCTGGAAGGCTCTCAGGTGGTGTACAAATTCTTCCAGACCTCTGTGACCTATCCGATTCTCTTTGCCGTTGGCGTGGCTATCACCCCGTGGCATGAACTGGTGGCCGCCTTCACGCTGACCAACCTGCTGGTGATTATCAGCACCGTCTCCGCGCTCGTGGCGACCGGGTTCTTCGTCGGCAAAAAGATTGGTATGCACCCGATTGATGTCGCCATCGTCTCCTGCTGCCAGAGCGGTCAGGGCGGTACCGGCGACGTGGCGATCCTGACCGCAGGCAACCGCATGAGCCTGATGCCATTCGCCCAGATTGCTACCCGTATCGGCGGGGCGATTAACGTCTCTGTCTCACTGCTGATTCTGGGCAACTTCCTCGTTTAAGTTTTCAGGAAAGAACAATGAAACTCGCAAGCTTTTTATACCAGGGAAAACGCAGCTACGGCATCGTCCAGGCCGACGGCGTGATTGATTTAGGCCGCCGTCTTGGTGACCGCTACAGCGACCTTAAAGCGCTGCTGCAGGGTAACGGGCTGGCACAGGCCACCCGCTACCTGAACGATGCCGTGGACGTGCCGATGAGCGCCATCACCTTCTTACCGGTGATTGAGCAGCCGGAAAAAATCCTCTGCGTGGGCATGAACTACGCCGACAAGCGCAAGGAGTTTGACCAGCACAACCCGGCCCCAACCCTGTTTGTCCGTTTTCCGGATTCACAGACCGGCCACAACGAACCGGTGCTGAAGCCGCGCCACTCCAGCGAATTCGACTACGAAGGCGAGCTGGCGGTGATCATCGGTAAAGGCGGGGAAAACATCAGCCGTGACGACGCCCTGCGTCACGTGGCGGGCTACAGCTGCTACATGGACGGCTCCGCCCGCGACTGGCAGCACACCTGGTTTACCGCCGGTAAAAACTGGCGCAAAACCGGCGCGTTTGGCCCGTGGATGGCGACGGCAGATGAGATCCCCGATCCGCACAGGCTTGCAATCCGCACCTGGCTGAACGGCCGCATGGTGCAGGAAGACAACACCAGCAGCATGATCCACAAGGTTGCGGAGCTGATCGAGTACATCAGCACCTTCACCCGCTTAAGTCCTGGCGATGTGATCATCACCGGATCCCCGGGCGGGGTGGGTAAAAAGCGCAATCCGCCGCTGTTTATGAAAGAGGGCGATCGCATTGAGGTGGAGATCGAGCATATCGGTCATCTGAGCAACGTAATCGTGGAAGCGCCAGCCGTCGGGCTTGCGGCAGCACATTAAGTAAGGCGGCAGCATGCACTCGCAACCCATCGATTTTCGCCACACCCTCGTGGCGAAACACCCGGAACGCTTAAGCCAGATCCGCTACCTGCTGGCAGACAGCGGCCTTGGCCTGGACAACGACATCACGCTGTTCGTCGAAGCCTGGTCCGGCTCGCAGCTGGTGGGTTGCGCTGGGCTTGCTGCCAACGTCATCAAATGCGTGGCGGTCAACGAGCAGCTTCGCGGCGAGAACCTCAGCGCGCGGCTGCTGGCAGAGGTGGAAAATGCGGCGCTGGAGTGCGGCCATTTTCACCTCTTCCTCTGCACCCGTCCGTGCAACCGGGAGCGCTTTGCCCGCAGCGGCTTCTGGCCGATTGCCCAGAGCGGGAACAACGCGGTGCTGATGGAGAACACCCCGCAGGGGATCGAGCGCTACTGCCGTTCCCTGAGCGCGAAGCGCAAGTGCGGGGAGAATATTGGCGCCATTGTGATGAACGCCAATCCGTTCACCCTCGGCCACCGCCATCTGGTGGAGCAGGCGGCGCAGCGGTGCGATGCTCTGCATCTGTTCGTGGTGCGTGAAGACGCCTCGTTCTTCCCGTTCAGCGCGCGTCTCGAGATGGTGCGCGCGGGCGTGGCGCATCTGCCGAACGTCGTGGTGCATGAAGGCTCGCAGTACATCATCTCTCGCGCCACGTTTCCGGCCTACTTCCTTAAGGAGACCGGCAAAGTGCAGCAGGCGTGGAGCGAGATCGACGTGCTGATCTTCCGGGACTTTATCGCCCCGGCGCTGGGCATCACGCACCGCTTCATCGGCTCGGAGCCGTTCTGCGATATCACCCGCCAGTACAACCAGACGCTGCACGACCTGCTGGCCTCACATATTGAGGTGGTGGAAATGCCGCGCATCAAGGCCACCGGTAACGCCATATCGGCGTCCGAAGTGCGTCGATTACTGAAGACACAGCAGTTTTCCCGGATCCGGGAGATTGTCCCGGACTCCACCTTCGCGCATCTCGAAACGCATTACCGTGCGAGTGCGGAAGTCGCTTAACTACCAGGAATTTATCATGAAAATTGTAAGGGAGGCGCTGGCCGGAACGCAGGAGTCCAGCGACCTGATGGTGAAAATCGCTCCCGCTCAAGGCGAGCTGGAGATAGTCATCCACAGTGAAGTGATTAAGCAGTTTGGCGAACAAATTCGCCAGGTGGTCAACGACACGTTGCGCGCCATGAACGTGCACCAGGGATTAATTATTATTGAAGACAAAGGGGCGCTGGACTGTGTGATCCGCGCCCGCCTGCAAAGCGCGCTGATGCGTGCCGCCGATGAACAGGCCATCAACTGGGGGGCGCTGAAATGAGCAAACTCCGCCGCAGTATGCTGTTCCTGCCGGGCGCTAATGCCGCCATGCTCTCCACAGCCTTTATCTACCGTCCCGACTCCATCATGTTTGACCTTGAGGACGCCGTTGCCCTGCGCGAGAAGGATACCGCGCGCATGCTGGTGTTCCATGCCCTGCAGCACCCGATGTATCAGGATATCGAAACCGTGGTGCGCATTAACCCGCTGAGCACGCCGTTTGGCCTGCTGGATCTGGAAGCCGCCGTGCGGGCAGGCGTGGACGTGATCCGACTGCCGAAAACCGACACGCCGGACGACATCTACGAGCTGGAAGGCCACCTTGAGCGCATCGAGCAGGAGTGTGGCCGCGAGGTCGGCTCCACCCGCGTAATGGCGGCGATTGAGTCGGCCATTGGCGTCATCAACGCCGTGGCGATTGCCCGCAGCTCTCCGCGCCTTATCGGCATTGCGCTGGCCGCCTTTGACTACGTGATGGACATGCAGACCGAGCGCGGCGACGGCACCGAGCTGTTCTACGCCCGCTGCGCCGTGCTGCACGCCGCCCGCGCGGCGGGTATCGACGCCTTCGACGTGGTGTGGTCAGACGTGAACGACGAGGCCGGGTTCCTGCGCGAGGTCGATTTGATCCGCAAGATGGGCTTTAACGGCAAATCGCTGATTAACCCGCGTCAGATTGACCTGCTGCACAACGCCTACGCCCCGACTCAGGAAGAGGTGGATCACGCCAGAAGGGTGATTGAGGCTGCAGAAGAGGGCGAGCGTAACGGCCTGGGCGTGGTGTCGCTCAACGGCAAAATGGTGGATGCACCGATTATTAACCACGCGCAGGTGGTGCTGGAGCGCGCGGCGGCCTCCGGCGTGCGTCGGTAAGGATAAGACAATGAATCAGACTGAACTTCTTCACGTGAATTTTCCCCATCTGCGGGACCTAAAACCGTTTGATACCGCCCACAGCGCCACGCCGTGGCTGGCGGACAGCGACGCGAAACACAGCCGCAAGCTGTGCGCCTCTGTTGAAGAGGCGGTTAAGCGCTGCGGCCTGCAGGACGGCATGACCATCTCCTTCCACCACGCGTTTCGCGAAGGCGACCGGGTGATCAACACCGTTGTGGCGCTGCTGGCGCGCATGGGCTTTAAAAACCTGACGCTGGCCTCCAGCTCGCTGATGACCTGCAACGACGCGCTGATCGAGCATATCGAAAGCGGCGTCATCACCCGGATTTACACCTCCGGCATGCGCGGCAGGCTGGCGGATGCCATCTCCCACGGGCTGATGGACGAGCCGGTGCAAATCCACTCCCACGGCGGTCGCGTGAAGCTGCTCCAGGACGGCGAGCTGAATATCGACGTGGCGTTTCTCGGCGTGCCGTGCAGCGATGAGTTTGGCAACGCCAACGGCACGCACGGCAAATCGTGCTGCGGCTCGCTGGGGTACGCCATGGTGGACGCGCACTTTGCCCGTAAGGTGGTGCTGCTGACGGAAGAGCTGGTGCCGTTCCCCAATATGCCCGCCAGCCTGGTGCAGGACCAGGTGGACTACATCGTGCAGGTTGAAAGCGTAGGCGACCCGGCGAAAATCAGCGTCGGCGCGGCGCGCGTCACCAGCAACCCGCGCGAGCTGATGATCGCCCGCTATGCGGCGGACGTGATCGAGCACTCCGGCTATTTCAAACCGGGCTTCTCGATGCAGACCGGCTCCGGCGCGGCGGCCACGGCCTGCACCCGCTTTATGGAAGAGAAGATGGAGCGCAGCGGCGTGAAGGCGCGCTTTGCGCTCGGCGGCATCACCGGCAGCCTGGTGGACCTGCACGAGAAGGGGCTGATCGAAAAGCTGCTCGATACCCAGTGCTTTGACGGTCAGGCGGCGGCTTCGCTGGCGCGCAACCCGAACCACGTGGAGATCTCCACCAACGTCTACGCCAACCCCGGCAGCAAGGCGGCAAGCTGCGACCAGCTCGACGTGGTGATCCTCAGCGCGCTTGAAATCGACGTTGATTTCAACGTCAACGTCATCACCGGCTCCGACGGGGTGATGCGAGGCGCGTCCGGCGGGCACTGCGACGTGGCCGCCGCGGCGAATCTGACCATCGTCGTCGCGCCGCTGCTGCGCAGCCGCATTCCCACGGTCGTGAAGCGGGTTACCACGCGCCTCACGCCGGGCGAAAGCATCGACGTGCTGGTCACCGACCACGGCATCGCGGTTAACCCGGCGCGTCCGGAAATCCGCGAGCGGCTGCTGGAAGCCGGGCTGAAGGTAGTGGATATCAACGCGCTGTACGAGCGGGCGATCTCCCTGACCGGCGTCCCGAAACCGATTGAGTTTACCGACAAAATTGTCGGGGTGATCCGCTACCGCGACGGCAGCGTGATCGACACCGTACGACAGGTGAAGGAGGACGTATGACTTTAGCGACACCCGTGCGGGCGGGTGTCAGCCTGGACGAACTGCTGGCGGCAAAAGAGCGCCGCGCAGCGCGCCAGGCTGACATGCTTGAGCACTATCAACAGCCGGTGATTTCCCTCACGCTGGTCACGCCAGGGGAAATCAAGGACAGCCTGCGCTATCGCAATACCATGGGCGTAGCGCTGCAGATGTGCGACCAGCTGCTGTGGGAAAACCGCTGGCAGGTGCTGGACCGCCAGGTGCTGTGGCTCCCGACCGGGCCAGAAGCCCTCTGGTGCGTGGCCCATCCGGCGGTGGAAATCAAAGCGCACTGTGCGGATCTGGAGCAGACGCACCCGCTCGGCAGGCTGTGGGATCTGGACGTGATCTGCCCTCAGCACGGCCACGTCGGGCGTCAGTCGCTGGGCGCAAATCTAAGGCGTTGCCTGATCTGCGACGAGCCCGCTCATGCCTGTTCCCGTTCGCGCGCTCATCCTGTGGAGCAGGTGGTTTCCCGCGTGGAGAAGACGATCGATGACTGGTTTGCTCGCGACTAAACCGCGCCCGGTTGACGTGCCCGCGCTTGCCGAAGCGGCGCTGTGGCAGGAGCTGGAGCTGACGCCCAAGCCGGGGCTGGTGGACAGGCTCAATAACGGTTCCCATCGCGATATGGACCATGCGCTGTTCATTCGCAGCATTATGGCGATTACGCCGTGGTTTACGCGCTTTGCCGAGTTGGGCAGCGCGCATGCGGATAAACCCGCTGGCGAACAGCTACGCCTTCTCCGCCCGATGGGGATGGCCTGCGAGCAGGCAATGTATGCCGCGACGAACGGGGTGAACACGCACAAAGGCGGGATTTTTGCCCTGGGTTTACTGTGCTTCGCCGCCGGTCGTGTGAAAAATATCTCCGCAGAGAGCCTCTGCTGTGAGGTGAGTAACATCTGCCGCGGGCTGGTGTCGCGGGAGCTGGCCGCACGCAGCGGACAGGCGACGGCGGGCGAGCGACAGTTCCAGCAGTACGGCTTAACCGGCGCGCGGGGCGAGGCTGAGAGCGGCTTTGCGACGGTGCGTAAGGCGCTGGCGCAGTGGAACGGTCATTCACTTCACGGCCTGCTGTTACGCCTGATGGCGGTTAATCAGGACAGTAATCTGGTTTCACGCGGCGGCATGGAAGGGCTGCGCTACGTTCAGGGCTACGCGCGGGAACTGCTGGCTAACGGCTGGGACCGCGAGGCGTTGCTTAAGATGGATAACGCACTGATTGAACGGAACCTGAGCCCGGGCGGTAGCGCGGATTTGCTGTCGGTGGGTTGGGTGCTGTCTGGAATAAAATAGCCGGGTGGCGGCTTCGCCTTACCCGGCCTACGGTCTTGTTTTGTAGGCCCGGCAAGCGCAGCGCCACCGGGCACAACAATCAATGCGCTATCGGCTGCGCACCGTGCGGCTCGCGCACGTGCTTGTACTTGAACAGCGCGATGAACGCGAAGAACAGCACCAGCGAGTACGCCGCGAAGATCAGCCACACCGGCTGCCAGTTGGTGATGCCGTTAGTGGTGTACATCTCTACCACTTTACCGCTCACCACGCCGCCCAGAATACAGCCGAAACCGTTGGTCATCATCAGGAACATACCCTGCGCGCTGGCGCGGATTTCAGGCTTCACTTCTTTTTCCACAAACACCGAACCGGAGATGTTGAAGAAGTCGAAGGCGCAGCCGTAAACAATCATCGACAGCACCAGCAGCACGGTGCCGAACGGGCTTGGATCGCCGTAGGCGAACAGGCCGAAGCGCAACATCCACGCCGCGATACTGATCAGCATGACGTTTTTGATGCCGTAGCGGCTCAGGAAGAACGGGATGGTCAGGATGAACAGCGTCTCAGAGATCTGAGAGATGGACATCATCACCGACGCATGTTCAACGATAAAGCTGCCGGAGAACAGTGGGTTGTTATCGAAGCTGTGCAGGAAGGTGTTGCCGAACATGTTGGTGATCTGCAGCTCCGCGCCCAGCAGCATGGAGAAGATAAAGAAGATCGCCATACGTTTGTTTTTGAACAGCGCGAAGGCATCCAGGCCGAGCATGGTGCTCCAGCTCTGGTTTTTCTGCTGGTTAGACACCGGAATGGTTGGCAGCGTCAGGGTGAAGATCGCCAGCAGCACGGAGAGCGCCGCACCGATATAGAGCTGCATATGGCTCAGTTCGAAGCCCGCGAAGCTCACGCCCCACATCGCCATGATAAAGCCGATGGTGCCCCAGATACGGATTGGCGGGAAATCGGTCACGATATCCATATCCGCAGACTTCAGGCGGTAGTAGGAGATGGTGTTGATCAGGCCAAGCGTTGGCATATACGCCAGCGAGTTAAGCAGGATCACCATGAACATCGCCCCCGGCGTGGTCACCTGGGCTGCCATAAACAGCGTCCCCGCGCCCACCAGATGGCAAAGCATGTACAGCCATTTGGCGCTTAGCCATTTGTCCGCCACGATCCCCAGCAGCGTCGGCATGAAGACCGCCGCAATACCAAGCGAGCTGTAGACGGCACCGATTGACGCACCATCGAACTTGAGCGTCACAAACATATAGGAGCCGAGTGTAGTCAGCCAGCTACCCCACAGGCAGAACTGCAGAAACGACAATATTTTAAGCTGCAGCTTAAGGTTCATGTTACTTTCCTCACAAGTGAGCGGGAGATATGTTGTTTTGGGAACATTCAGGGTTGTTATTTGATGCAATTCTATCAGTTGGCAACGATATGTTTTGTTACCTCCCGCAAAAAAATGCAATCCACATTAATTTGCAGTTTGGATTGTGATGCAAATAACATTTTCGTATGGGTGGGTGATGGGGGCGGCCTGATGCCCTCACCCCAAAGGGGAGAGGGCAGGGTGAGTGGCCGTTTTTTAGCGACGACGGTAGTTCTTCTGCGCCGTATTCACCTTATACAGATAGCGACGGGATTCCGCAGACGGGTGGCGGGTGGTGAGGGTAGAGTAGACATCCCCCGGCGCCATGCTGTTGATGATGTTCGCGGCCTGCACTTTGTCATTTGAGAAGACGCGCAGCACGCTGCCCGCGCCGCCGTTATAGGCGGTGATCACCGCATAGCGGCGCGACGTCGGGTTGTCTATGCCGCCGAGGTAGACATTGTTCAGCATCGCCAGATAGGCCGTGCCGGTATCAATGTTACTCTGCGGGTCGAACAGATAGCTGCGGCTCGGCGTGCCGGATTTACCCTGCGCGCGGAAGACGTCTTTACCGGCGCTGTGCTGCACAACCTGCATCAGCCCCAGGGCATCGGAACGGCTTACCGCATACGGGTTAAACGAGGATTCGGTCTGCATAATCGCCAGGATCAGCGACTCATCCACGCCGTATTTACGCGAGGCCTGACGCACCATGCCCAGATACTTATGCGCACGCTTGTCGAGGTGGTTCGGGACGAGGTTGATGGTGACGCTATAGATGATCTTCAGACCGTTAGAGCGGCTCTTCAGGCGCGTCTGCAGCAGGTAGTCGGCAAATTTCGTGGCGCGGCCTTCCCAGCGGATCGGCTGACCGGTCTGATCGACGACCTGGCCGTACAGGAACGGCTCTTTCGAGATGGTAATATCGTCGGCATCGGAGTAGAGATCGATAGAGCCAGGATCGTCACCCATCAGCAGGGTTTTGATTATCGCCTGACGCAGTCGTGCCGCAGGGTCCGTGCCTGCGATGGTCTCAATCGTGATCGTCCCTTCATCAAAGTTGATGTGGCTACGGGTCAGATAGGCGTCGGTGTACTTAACGTAGTCCTTAGGTCCGGCAATAAGAACTTCGTTAAATCCCCATATGTTCTCGATGTTGTGGGCAAACTGCCCCATCAAAATGTCAAAACCGTTGGTGTCCTTGATCCAGGCTTCGTTGTAATCTTCGCCTTTTTTTGACGAACATGAGACAAGCAACGGCGCAACAAGGGCTAGCGCTAAAAGTTTTTTCATCATTCCGGGAGTGCGTGTTGTGTTTGCTTTAACGGCGGGGTTTCCCCCGCACGCTGTTATTTTTCCGGTGGCGTATAGCCTTCGATGTGCACGTCTTTTCCTTCGAACAGGAAGCTCACCATCTCCTGCTCAAGCAGCTTGCGGTGTTCCGGGTTCATCATGCTGAGTTTCTTCTCGTTGATCAGCATGGTCTGCTTTTTCTGCCACTGTCCCCAGGCTTCTTTGGAGATTTCATTGTAGATGCGTTTACCCAGGTCGCCCGGATAAAGCTGGAAATCCTGGCCTTCAGCGTCACGCTGCAGGAAAGTACAAAAAATCGTTCTGGCCATACTCATTCCTCTTTTTCTTGTCGATGCTAAACCATTGCACCGGCACGTAATTGCTGTAACAGGCGCTCCACGGGAGCCGCCAGTCCGACTGATGGCGGTTGCGCTAAGTTATACCAGAGAGCGGTGCCTTCATCCATGCACGAGGCGAAGGAGGACACGGGAAGCCACATCGGCACAATATCCAGATGGAAATGGCTGAAGGTGTGGCGAAACGCGGTCAACTGCGTCAGGTTATCGGCAGCAATCCCGCGCTTTTTAAGCCATTCACGCAGCAAGTCTTCATCTTCAAACTGTGGGAAGCAGTATAGACCCCCCCACAGACCGCTCGGCGGACGCTGGGCGAGGAAGACCTCGTCACCGTGCTGCATCAGCAGCATATAGCCGGTGCGCTCCGGCAGCGTCTGCTTGGGTTTCTTACCCGGATACTGCGCCCATGAATGGTTGGCATACGCCACGCAGAGATTATTCACCGGGCAGAGTTCGCATTTTGGTTTTGAGCGCGTGCAGACCATTGCGCCGAGATCCATCATCGCCTGGTTGAAACGCTCGACGCCGTTAGCCGGAGTAACCGCCTCACTTATTTCCCAAAGACGTTTTTCAACGTCCTTCTTCCCCGGCCAGCCGTCGACGGCATAGCAGCGCGCCAGCACGCGCTTCACGTTGCCGTCGAGGATCGGGAAATGCTTGCCTAAAGACAGGGAGAGAATAGCGCCTGCGGTTGAACGTCCGACGCCGGGGAGATCGGCCACCTCATCGAAGGTTTCCGGGAACTTCCCGCTGTGGCGCGTGGCGACCTGCTGTGCGGCCTTGTGAAGGTTACGCGCGCGGGCGTAATAGCCAAGACCGGTCCACAGGTGCAGGACCTCGTCCAGCGGCGCGTTGGCCAGATCGGTCACCGTCGGGAAGCGCGCCATAAAACGCTCGAAGTAAGGGATCACCGTGGCGACCTGCGTTTGTTGCAACATCACCTCGGAGAGCCATACTTTGTAAGGCGTTTTTTCAATTTGCCAGGGCAGGGTTTTACGCCCGTATTTGTCGTACCAGTCCAGCACCTGGGCTGAAAATTGAGAGGCTTGCATGGTCATCGATTCGCATAATCAGGGACGCAGATTGCAGCACAGCGTCAATCTGCTGTAAACCGGATCTTTCCCATGCTTGCATAGAAGCCTTAACTTTGGATAATGCCCGTTTCCCGAACATTCTCACAAGCAGACAACTCTTTTATGAAAAACGACGTCATTTCACCGGAATTTGATGAAAACGGTCGCCCGCTGCGCCGTATTCGCAGCTTTGTCCGTCGTCAGGGCCGCCTGACAAAAGGTCAGCAACACGCGCTGGACAACTACTGGCCGGTGATGGGCGTTGAGTTCAGCGAGCAGCCTCTGGATTTTGCCGAGCTGTTTGGCCGCGACGCGCCGGTCACGCTGGAAATTGGCTTCGGTATGGGCGCCTCGCTGGTGACCATGGCGAAAGCTCGCCCGGAGCAGAACTTCCTCGGTATCGAAGTGCATTCGCCGGGCGTGGGCGCTTGTCTGGCAACGGCCCACGAAGAGGGCGTTGAGAACCTGCGCGTGATGTGTCACGACGCGGTGGAAGTGCTGCACAAAATGATTCCTGACAATTCTTTAACCATGGTTCAGCTCTTTTTCCCTGACCCGTGGCACAAAGCGCGTCATAATAAACGCCGTATCGTTCAGGCGCCGTTTGCCGAGCTGGTTAAAAGCAAGCTGAAGCTGGGCGGTGTCTTCCATATGGCGACCGACTGGGAACCGTATGCGGAACATATGCTGGAAGTGATGTCGTCGCTGGACGGTTACAAAAACCAGTCTGCGAGCAACGACTATGTACCGCGTCCGGAATCGCGTCCGGTAACGAAATTTGAACAGCGTGGCCATCGTCTTGGTCACGGTGTATGGGACTTAATGTTCGAGAGGGTGAAATAATGGCAAAGAATCGTAGCCGTCGTCTGCGTAAAAAGATGCACATCGAAGAATTCCAGGAAGTGGGCTTCTCCGTTGCGTGGCGTTTCCCGGAAGGCACCAGCGTTGAGCAGATCGATCAGGACGTGGATGCGTTCATCAACGAGGTGATCGAGCCAAACAAGCTGGCCTTCGACGGTAGCGGCTATCTGGCCTGGGAAGGTCTGATCTGCACTCAGGAAGTGGGTAAATGCACCGAAGAACATCAGGCTCTGGTACGTAAGTGGCTTGAAGACCACAAGCTCGAAGATGTCCGCGTCAGCGAACTTTTCGACGTTTGGTGGGACTAATTAAGCAGTAAGGGGCCAGCATTAGCTGGCCCGTTTTGTCTGAGGGAGTGTTTAAGATGCGCAAAACGTTGCTGGCAGTTGCTTTGATGGCAACCGGATTCACCGCCCATGCGGATTATCAATGTAGCGTCACCCCGCGTGATGACGTGGTGTTAAGCCCGCAAACCGTGCAGGTCAAAGGCGAGAACGGCAATCTGGTGATTACGCCAGAAGGGAACGTCACCTATAACGGCAAGCAGTACAACCTGACTGCCGCACAGCGCGAGCAGGCGAAAGACTACCAGTCCGAATTGCGTACCGCGCTGCCGTGGATTAATGAAGGTGCCCTGACGCGCGTCGAAAAGAGCCGCGTGGCGCTGGATAAGATCATCACCAAAGAGGTGGGGGAGAGCAGCAACATGCGCACCCGCCTGACGAAGCTGGACAAGCAGCTTAAAGAGCAGATGAACCGTATTATCGAGACGCGCTCCGACGGCCTGACGTTCCACTATAAGGCGATCGATCAGGTCCGTGCCGACGGGCAGCAGCTGGTGAACCAGGCGATGGGCGGCATCCTGCAGGACAGCATCAACGAGATGGGCGCCAAAGCGGTGCTGAAAGGCGGCGGTAACCCGCTGCAGGGCGTGCTGGGCAGTCTGGGTGGCCTGCAGACCTCCATTCAGAACGAGTGGAAGAACCAGGAAGATGATTTCCAGCAGTTCGGCAAAGACGTGTGTAAGCGCGTGGTGTCGCTGGAAGACAGCCGTAAGGCGCTGGTGGGGACGCTGAAGTAAGTTCCCCTCACCCTATCCCTCTCCCCAAAGGGGCGAGGGGATGGTTTGCTCCCTCTCCCTTTCAGGGTGTACGGTCCGGGGACATGGCGAACAATTTTTAACATCCTTTACCCATGGTGATCGACTGTCTCTTCAGGTCGATCATCCCCACACTCTGCCAACCTTTCCCTCAGCCGGCAGAACGGGATGCAAAATCCTGAATCCGCCTTCAGGATTCTTCGGCGAGGAACAGCTCAAGAAGGGAATTGAGGAACAGTTTGCCGTGCTCGGTGATCTGCCAGTATTCCGCACATTCCGTGAGATACCCCTGCGCCAGCGCTTCGTCAATCTGCGGGCGAATCACCGATTCCGCCAGCCCGGTGTACAGCGCAAACTCCGCGCGCGGCGCGGCTTCCAGCAGACGGAAGCGGTTCATAAAGAACTCAAACGGCTTATCCGCCGCCTCGACGTCGTGCTGGCGCTCCAGGTAGCGGCCTTCCATATACCCGCGCGGGTGGCGGGTTTTGGCAGTACGCAGAATCCGCCCGTCCGGGAAGGTCACCTTGCCGTGCGCGCCGCAGCCAATCCCGAGATAGTCACCAAAACGCCAGTAGTTCAGGTTGTGCTGACACTGGTAGCCCGGCTTTGCATACGCCGACGTTTCGTACTGCTGATAGCCCGCAGCGGTTAAAAGCCTGTGACCCTGCTCGAAGATATCCCACAGCGCGTCGTCATCCGGCAGCACCGGCGGACGCGAGCCAAACAGGGTGTTGGGCTCGATGGTGAGCTGGTACCACGACAGGTGCGGCGGGTTCAGTTCGATCGCCTGGCGCAGGTCGTCCAGCGCCTCTTCCAGCGACTGATCCGGCAGGCCGTGCATCAAATCTAGGTTAAAGCTGCGCAGGCCCAGACCGGTCGCCAGGTTTGCCGCGCGCTTCGCCTCTTCCGGGCCGTGAATACGCCCCAGGCGCTTCAGTTTCGGCTCGCTAAAGCTCTGCACGCCGATGGAGATGCGGTTCACGCCCGCGCGCTGATAGTCGACAAAACGGTCGGCCTCAACGGTACCGGGGTTGGCTTCCATCGTGATTTCAGCATCCGCTGCCAGGTTCAGGCGCGCACGCACGCCGTCCAGCAGCGTTTGCATCGCCGGGCCTGACAGCAGGCTCGGCGTACCGCCACCTATGAAAATGGTCTTAACTTCACGTCCCTGTGCGTAAGGTACATCGGCGTCCAGGTCGGCCAGCAGATGCGCAACGTAGTCATCGTGCGGCACTTCGCCCTTCAGCGCGTGCGAGTTGAAATCGCAGTACGGGCATTTCTGCACGCACCACGGGATGTGAATATAAAGACTCAGAGGCGGCAAATTAGCCATTACGCAGTGCTTCCAGTAACAGTTTCAGCGCGCGTCCACGGTGGGATATCGCGCTTTTCTCTTCGCGGGTCAGTTCCGCAGCGGTTTTGCCCTCGGTCGGGACAAAGAAAATCGGATCGTAGCCAAAGCCGCCGTTGCCAGCCGCTTCACGAGTAATCACGCCCGGCCAGCTGCCGTGGCAGACGATCGGAGTAGGGTCTTCCGCGTGACGCATATAGACCAGTACGCAGTGGAACTGCGCGGAGCGCTGTTCGTCCGGTACGTCTTTAAGGGCGACAAGCAGCTTTTCCAGATTCTGCTGGTCGGTGGCGTCAACGCCGGAATAGCGCGCGGAGTAAATCCCCGGTGCGCCGCCGAGAAAATCCACGGCCAGGCCGGAGTCGTCAGCAATCGCGGGCAGGCCGGTAATCTGCGCGGCGTGACGCGCTTTCAGGATCGCGTTTTCGATAAACGTCAGCCCCGTCTCTTCGGCGGAATCCACGCCAAGATCGGTCTGGGCGACCACGTCCAGACCAAAATCATTTAATAGCGAGGCCAGCTCGCGCACTTTACCGGCGTTGCCGGTCGCGAGAACAACTTTCTGCATGGTTTAGTCCTGTTCTTTCAGAGCCGCGACTTCCGTCGGGATAGATTGCGGATTAAGGATTTTTACCTGTTTATGTCGCCCAAGTTCACCTTTTTCAATGATGACCTGGCTTTTGGCGACGCGAAACTGTTTTGCCAGATATTTGGTCAGATGCGCGTTCGCCTGGCCGTCAACCGGCGGGGCGGTGATGGCGACTTTTAACTCGTCGCCATGCAGCCCAACAATACCGTCACGGCTGGCTTTGGGCTGAATATACAGCCGCAAAACCAGCCCGTCAGCGCAGGTGCTTACTGCACTCATAGCGCCATCCACAGCCCCGGCAGCAGCATATTGCCCGTGGACTGCAGCAGCTCAGCGATCCCCATGTTGACCACATAGAGCAGCAGTACCAGGATCATCGGCGAGAAATCAATACCGCCCATCGAAGGCAGCAGGTTGCGAATCGGGCGCAGCAGCGGTTCGGCCAGTTGGATCAGCGCATATTCTACCGGACTACGGCCCTGGCTTACCCAACTCATGATGGCCATGACCAGCAGCACCCAAAAAATCAGCAGACCGACGGTTTTGATTAAAATCAGGACCGCAGCAATCCAGATAATCGGCTGGAAGGTGATGACCATAAACAGCACGATCGCTTTGATCACGCTAAGAATAAACGCTACCAGCAGAGACGAACTGTCGATGGGACCCATCGCCGGGATAATACGACGCAGCGGTCCGACAACAGGCTGCGTGATTTTCACGACAAACTGCGAGAACGGATTGTAAAAATCACAGCGGGCCCACTGCATCCAGACGCGCAGCAAAAGCGCCATCGTATACAGCTCAAGCACAGTTGAGAGCAGGAAAGTCAACGTCTTCATGGCGTTCCTCAGGTTTCCTTATTATTTTGAGTAGTCGCGCGCACCGAAAATTGCCGTGCCGATGCGCACCATAGTGCTGCCTGCCGCGATGGCGGCTTCCATATCGTCCGACATGCCCAGAGAAAGCGTGTCTACCGTGTTATAGCGCGCTTTAAGCGCCTCAAATGCTACAGTCATTTGCTGTGCCACGGCAAACTGCCTTTCATAACTTGACTCAGGCGCCGGAATTGCCATCAGCCCGCGCAGGGTTAGGCGCGGCAGGGCGGCCACTTCGGCTGCCAGCGCATCCAGCTCGCTCAGCGCAATGCCGGACTTGCTGTTTTCATCGCTGATGTTGATTTGAATCAGCACGTTAAGCGCTTGCATCTCTGACGGACGCTGGTCGTTCAGGCGTGTCGCAATGCGCAGACGGTCAACGGTATGGCACCAGTCAAAGTGCTCCGCCACCAGACGGCTTTTGTTCGACTGCAGTGGACCAATAAAGTGCCACTGCAGATCCGTATTCCCCTGTTCCTGGAAGGAACGAATTTTATCCACGCCTTCCTGGACGTAGTTTTCACCAAACGCGCGTTGGCCTGCGTCAATAGCTTCTGCGATGGCGCTCGCAGGCTTGGTTTTGCTGACTGCAAGCAGCGTAATTTCTTCTGAAGCCCGGCCGCAACGCGCTGCGGCGGCTGAGATTTTGTCCCGGACCTGTGCCAGGTTATGCGCAATGTCGTTCATTTTCCGAGGAGTAGTCTATGGATGTGGAAGAAATTGTGGCCCTTAGTGTAAAGCATAACGTCTCCGATCTACACCTGTGCAGTGATTCGCCACCCCGCTGGCGCAGAACGGGCCGCCTTGTCCCGGCACCGTTTCCTCCTCCTGACGTCGGGGCGTTGTTAAAAGCGTGGCTCAACGATGAGCAGCAGGGAACATGGTGGGCAAATGGACAGGTGGATTTTGCCGCGACGGTAACGGGAGGCCAGCGTCTGCGCGGGAGTGCCTTTAAGCAGATGCGCGGTGTCTCTGTGACGCTGCGGCTGTTGCCGCGTACCTGTCCGCAGCTCGCTACGCTGGGCGCGCCGCGGGCAATCCCGGAACTGTTATCCAATGACGCCGGGCTGATTCTGGTCACGGGGGCGACCGGCAGCGGCAAATCCACTACGCTGGCGGCGATGGTCGATTTTCTCAACCACCATACTGACGGCCATATCCTCACGCTGGAAGATCCGGTGGAGTTTATCTATCAGAGCGAGCGTTGCCTGATCCAGCAGCGGGAGATTGGCCAGCACAGTCCGTCATTTGCCGACGCGCTGCGCAGCGCCTTACGCCAGGATCCGGACGTTATTTTGCTGGGGGAGCTGCGCGACAGCGAAACGATCCGCCTGGCGCTAACGGCGGCGGAAACCGGACATCTGGTGCTGGCGACGCTGCATACGCGCGGGGCATCGCAGGCGATTGAACGGCTGGTCGATACGTTCCCGGCGCAGGAGAAAGATCCGGTGCGTAACCAGCTGGCCGGCAGCCTCCGGGCAGTGCTGGCGCAGAAGCTGCTTCCCGATCTGCAGGACGGCCGCGTCGCGCTGTATGAACTGCTGGTGAACACCGCTGCGGCGGCAAATCTTATTCGTGAAGGGAAAACGTGGCAACTGCCCGGCATCATCCAAACCGGTCTGCAGGCAGGAATGCAGAACTTTGACCAGAGCCTGGCGGAGAGACGGGCGCAGGGGCGGCTGTAGGCCCCGTGCTTAAAAGCCCTGTTCGAAATAGCTTTCGAGGATAATCACGGCAGAAGCGGAGTCCACGCTGCCTTTGTTGAGCGCCCGGAAGCCGCCGTGCTCAAACAGACCCGCACGCGCTTCGACGGTGCTAAGACGCTCGTCGTGAAGCTTCACGGAGACGCCAAAGCGGCCATGGATTTTATTGGCGAACTTTCGCGCCCGGGCGGTAAGCGGCTGTTCGGTACCGTCCATGTTCAGCGGCAGCCCAACAATAATGTCATCCGGCTGCCACTCTTTGAGCAGACGCTCAATAAGATTCCAGTCCGGCGTACCGTCGTTGGCCTTCAGGGCTGTAAGCGGACGCGCGGTACCGGTGATGCGCTGCCCCACGGCGACGCCAATGCTTTTGGTGCCAAAATCGAAGGCCAGAAGCGTTCCGCTCATCAGGCGTGCCCCGCTACGCCAGGCATGGTCAGGATATCAATACCAATCAGCTTCGCCGCGTCACGCCAGCGATCGGCGATGGGGGTTTTAAACAGGATATTCATGTCCGCAGGCGCGGTAAGCCATGCGTTATCGAGGATCTCCTGCTCAAGCTGGCCTTTCTCCCAGGACGAATAGCCCAACGCCACCAGCACTTCAGAAGGCTGCTCTGCGGTACCCAGCGTTTCGAGCACGTCACGCGAGGTGGTGATGACGGTGTTATCCGAAATTCGAATACTGGAAGAGAACACCGGCGGCGTATGCAGGATAAAACCGCGATCTTCTGCAAGAGGTCCGCCCAGCATCACAGGTTTATCAAGCCGTATTTCCGGCAGGCGCTCTTCAGCCGAGATTTTCAGCTTGTCCAGAATTCCTTCAACCTGAAGATTTTCCAGCGGTTTATTAATGATAATACCCATCGCGCCGTCTTCATTGTATTCACAAATATAAACCACGGCGCGGCGAAAAATCGGGTCCTGGAGAGCAGGCATGGCAATAAGAAAGTGATGCTGTAAATTCATTGTCAGAGGTACTGTTTCCTGGTTTAAAAAGCGACAGCGCCCAGTATGGGGACAAACACAGGCGCTGTCACTAATAGTATTGTTAGGTTATTTCTGTAAACGTTTTTCGATAGCGTCCATCAGCATTCCGGTGATCGAAATCGGGAATTCAGCCTCAATTTCACGAATGCAGGTCGGGCTGGTGACGTTCACTTCGGTCAGACGATCGCCGATGATATCCAGGCCAACGAAGATCAGGCCTTTGGCTTTCAGCGTCGGGCCAACGCGGCGGGCAATTTCCCAGTCGCTTTCGGTCAGCGGACGCGGTTCGCCGCGGCCACCGGCGGCCAGATTACCGCGGGTTTCACCACCCTGCGGGATACGCGCCAGGCAGTAAGGAACCGGTTCGCCATCCACGACCAGAACGCGTTTGTCGCCGTCTTTGATCGCCGGAATATAGTTCTGCGCCATGCAGTAACGCGTGCCCAGCTCGGTCAGGGTCTCGGCAATCACGCCAATGTTCGGGTCGCTCTCTTTCACGCGGAAAATCGACGCACCGCCCATGCCGTCCAGCGGCTTCATGATGATGTCGCCGTGCTTCTGCCAGAATTCCTTCAGCTGAGCTTTGCTGCGGGTCACCAGCGTTTCCGGCGTCAGGTCAGAGAACCAGGCGGTGTAGAGCTTCTCGTTGCAGTCGCGCAGGCTCTGCGGCTTGTTGACGATCAGCGTTCCTTTCTCTTCTGCGCGTTCGAGAATATAGGTGCAGTAGATGTATTCAGTGTCGAATGGCGGATCTTTACGCATCAGGATGACGTTGAGATCGGCAAGCGCAATGTCCTGTTCGGTGCCGAATTCGTACCATTTGTCGTAGTTCTGCTCGACGTTAACGATGCGGGTGCGGGCGCGGGCTTCACCGTTGATCAGGTAAAGATCGTTCATCTCCATATAGTGGAGTTCATAGCCGCGACGCTGCGCTTCCAGCAGCATGGCGAAGCTGGAATCTTTCTTGATGTTAATGTTTGCGATGGGGTCCATCACGATGCCGAGCTTGATCATGTTCTTCTCCGTTAATGCTTCAACCCAGATCGCCAAACCGTACCTGTAGCGCGGTAATGGCCGTGAGTGCCGTTGTCTCAGTGCGCAGAACGCGAGGTCCCAACAGAATATCAGTAAACTGGTAACGTGCCGTCATCGCAATTTCGTCCGCCGACAGGCCGCCTTCGGGGCCAATCAGCAGGCGAACGCGCTCAACGGGCAGCGGTAGCGTATTGATGCTGGCGCTGGCGCGCGGATGAAGATTGAGCTTCAGCCCACTGTCCTCTTCTGCACACCATTCCTCCAGACCCATCGCCGGGCGGATCTCCGGAATACGGTTCCGGCCACTCTGTTCGCAAGCCGCAATGGCAATTTTCTGCCACTGCTGGATCTTTTTGTTCAGACGTTCCGCGTCCAGTTTAACGCCACAGCGCTCAGAAAAAAGTGGCGTAATGAGGCTTACACCCAGTTCAATGGATTTCTGAATGGTGAACTCCATTTTCTCACCGCGCGACATGACCTGGCCCAGATGAATGTGCAGCGGTGATTCCCGGTCATCCACTTCACCGCGCAGGACGTTCACGTGTACGCTTTTTTTATCTGCCCGCGTAATTTCGGCGTCGAACACCTGGTTCGAGCCGTCGAACAGCTGGATTGCCTGACCGGCGCCCATGCGCAGCACGCGGCCAACGTGGTTGGCGGCGTCATCAGACAGGGCGATTTCGCGGCCTGCGGTAATCAGTTCAGGGTGGTAAATGCGGGGAATGCGCATAGTCAGAAATTCCATGTGTCATGCGATATAAGCGAATTGCCGTAGTGTAGGTTAGCTCTTTTGCGCCTGGCAAGCCCGCTGGACGTAAGGGTTGTGATTCCCCTGGACTCTGGCGATACGGTCGTCGCGCTGGCATTCCCACTCCGTCACCGGATACTGCTTGTCCCAGGCGTTGAACAGCTGCGTCTGCTGGCGGGAGAGGTTGAGATCGTAACGGTCGCGCATATAGAAGTAGGTACGGGCAATGCTGCCGCGCGCGCGGGCAGGGGGCTCGGCGACTTTCTCTTTAAAATCAATCTTCATACCGCACTGGCCGTACTGACCTTCGCCACCGTTCCACTGGCTGTACATGAAGTTACCCCGGTCGCCGTTCACTTCGCCCACCGCGGGCTGCAGGTTATGCATGTCGCTTTCCATCTGGCGATAAACCGGGTCTTTGGCGCAGTTTTTACGTCCGCCATCCTGCCAGCACTGGCGCTGGTGGCCAAACTGCCAGGCCGGAACGACATGCTCCCATTCAATACGGCTGGCGCGGTTTTCGTTTTTACGCACCTTGTAGCCGCAAGACTCAAGGTCAACGACCCCTTTTTTACCCTGCCAGTTAATTTTACAGCCGCAGTAGAAATCGCCCGGCACGTCGGCGTTCACCTTCACGCCTGCGGCCTTGGCCTGGGAAAAACTGTTGATACCGTCGGCCAGAGCATGGCCTGAGAGCGCCGTCGTCAGAAAGGCGACCGCGAGAGAAAAATTACGGGACATCTTACACTCCGTGTCAAAACGAGCCCGCAACGTAACGAATGTTGTTCCTGTATGCAATCAGTCAGATCAGGAAAGTTCCTGAAAGTTCAGATGATTATTCCGCAACCAGCGGCTCGCCGCATTTGACGCAGCGGTAGGTCGCCTCGCCGCGCACCACGCGATTATGGCGACGGACGGTAAGCTGGTGCTGCTGACACTGACAGCGGTAGGGGAAGGTATTGCGGCGCACCGACTCCAGCTCGAACTGGTGGGTACGGCGCGCCGGAACGCCGAGCACCGCCTCCATCATCCACTTCCACTCTTTTCCGTGGGGGGCGACGCGCCCGAAGTGCTTCCACACCAGCAGATGCGCCAGCTCGTGCGGCACCACTTCATCGATAAACGCCTGCTGGTTTTCCATCATCAGCACCGGGTTAAGGCGGATTTCATACGACTCGAGCCAGGCGGTACCGGCCGAGGTGCCACGCTGCTGGTAAACGAGTTTGGGTTCAGGGTAGTTGCGCCCAAGCTTCAGGTTCGCCTGGGCGAGCTTTTCCCGCAGGCTGCGCATAACGGCCTGCTGAAGTGCGATGGGGAGACGGGGAGCTTTCATAGGGGCAGAGCATAAAGCGCGAAGCGGGGAGGTGCAAGAGGCACCTCCCGAGTGAGGATTAGTCGTGGGCGCCGATTTCGCGCAGAGGACGACCTTTCATCAGATTACGTTCAATATGTTCCAGGGACACATGTTTGGTTTCTGGAACCAGCCAGATGGTCAGCACAATAAAGAAGATGTTCAGACCGGCGTAGACCCAGAAGGTGTTCGCGTTGCCCAGGGTATTGAGCATGGTCAGGAACGTTGCGCCGACGATCATGTTGGCAATCCAGTTGGTTGCGGTAGAGCAGGTGATGCCAAAATCACGTCCTTTCAGCGGCTGGATCTCAGAGCACAGCACCCAGATCAGCGGACCGGCGCTCATCGCAAACCCGACGATAAACATCAGCAGCATGCCTACCGCAAAGTACTGGGCGGTTGGGGAGTGAATGCCCACATGCATCATGGTACCGAGGACGCCCATACCGGCCGCCATCACCAGGAAGCCCAGCGTCAGGGTTGGCTTACGTCCCCAGCGGTCCACCAGACCGATGGCGATAAAGGTCGCCAGCACGTTGGTCAGACCCACGATGACGGTCCCCCACATCTGCTCGGTGGTGTTGGTATAACCCGCCAGCTCAAAGATTTTGGGCGCGTAGTACATGATGACGTTCATCCCCGTGAACTGCTGCATCACCTGCAGCAGTACGCCGAGGAAAACGGCGCGACGGAAGTTGCTGTTCTCTTTAAACAGCGCCCAGCCGGACTGTTTGACCTTCAGGCTTTCGCGGATCTCTTCCAGCTCGTTTTTCGCTTCCGCGCTGGTATCGCGCAGGCGCATCAGCACGCGTTCTGCATCGTGGAATCGACGTTTTGCAGCAAACCAGCGAGGGCTGTCCGGCAGGAAGAAGACGCCAATCAGCAGCAGAACCGCAGGGATGATGATCACGCCGAGCATCCAGCGCCATGCGCCGCTGTAGCTAAACGCCGTATCGGAAAGGTACGCGCCCAGGATCCCAATGGTGATCATCAGCTGGTACATCGAAATCATACTGCCGCGGATTTTCTCCGGCGCAATTTCAGACAGGTAAAGCGGGGCGGTATAGGACGCCACGCCCACGGCCAGACCAAGCAGCACGCGGGAAACCAGCAGGACCTCAACGTTAGGCGCTGCGGCAGAGAAGAGTGAGCCGGCAACGAACAGGATCGCGCCGATCATCAGGCTCTTTTTACGTCCGAGCTTAAAGGAGAGCCAGCCGCTGCCGACGGCCCCGACGGCCGCGCCAAACATCATTGAGCTAACCACCCACTCCTGGGTGTGAGCGCTGATCTGGAACTCTTCTGTAATGAAAGGTAATGCACCGGCAATCACGCCGATATCCAGGCCAAAAAGTAATCCTGCCAGGGCGGCGAGGAAACAGACGAAGAATGTCATCGCCTTGTTGGACGTACGCCCCTGTTTTTTATTGTCAGGCATTATGCCCTCCAGTTGGGTTATCAGTTTTATTGATGTTAAGGGTAGGTGAGCGACCCACAAAAATATGTGAGATTAATCACATAGGTGTAATCGGTTACACAGCTTTGCAACCGTAAATAAAATTAAAGCTTTGAAAATATAGAGGTAAATGAGGTGATATGCATCGCGAAAGGACACATTTCAGACTTAACTGAAAGGGAATGTAACAGCAGAAGAAAGTCGATCGTGCAAAGAGAATATTCTGAAAGCGGGGGATGTCCGGTGCGGTGTAATCGGTTCCAAATATCGCCACCCGACAAAAAAAGGCCAGCCCGAAGGCTGGCCTTTTAAAAGCGATATCAGTCGATTACTTCAGACCGGCAGCTTCACGCAGCAGAGCGGCTTTGTCGGTTTTTTCCCATGGGAAATGTTCACGACCAAAGTGACCGTATGCAGCGGTTTCTTTGTAAATAGGGTGCAGCAGATCCAGCATCTGAATCAGGCCGTATGGACGCAGGTCGAAGAACTCGCGTACCAGCAGCGTCAGCTGTTCTGAAGGCACTTTCTCGGTACCAAAGGTTTCAACCATGATGGAGGTGGGTTCAGCCACGCCGATTGCGTAGGAGACCTGAATCTCACAGCGGTCAGCCAGGCCGGCAGCAACGATGTTTTTCGCCACATAACGTGCCGCGTACGCCGCAGAACGGTCAACTTTAGACGGATCTTTACCGGAGAACGCACCGCCACCGTGACGCGCCATGCCGCCGTAGGTATCAACGATGATTTTACGACCTGTCAGACCGCAGTCACCCATTGGGCCGCCGATAACAAAGCGTCCGGTTGGGTTGATGAAGAATTTGGTCGCAGAGCTCAGCCATTCGGTAGGCAGAACCGGCTTGATGATCTCTTCCATCACTGCTTCCTGCAGGGATTTCTGATCGATTTCTTCGGAATGCTGGGTAGACAGAACCACCGCGTCAATACCGACGATTTTGCCGTCGTCATACTGGAAGGTGACCTGGCTTTTCGCATCTGGGCGCAGCCACGGCAGGGTGCCGTTTTTACGCACTTCAGCCTGACGCTGCACCAGACGGTGTGCGTAGGTGACCGGTGCTGGCATCAGCACGTCGGTTTCGTTGGTGGCATAGCCGAACATCAGACCCTGGTCGCCCGCGCCCTGTTCCAGCGGATCGGCACGGTCAACGCCCTGGTTGATATCCGGAGACTGTTTGCCAATTGCGCTCAGTACCGCGCAGGAGTTGGCATCAAAACCCATATCAGAATGCACATAGCCGATCTCACGCACCGTGTTACGGGTGATCTCTTCGATATCAACCCATGCGCTGGTGGTAATCTCACCGCCAACCAGAACCATGCCGGTTTTGACATAGGTTTCGCATGCTACGCGCGCTTTAGGATCCTGCGCCAGGATCGCATCCAGCACCGCATCGGAGATTTGGTCAGCAATTTTATCAGGATGTCCTTCTGATACGGACTCGGACGTAAACAGGTGTTTTGCCATGTTTTATTTCACCTAAGAGGAATTTGGTTAGCTCAAGCTGCTGTGTGGAATAGCCAAAGGAGATAATTCTACCAAGGCCTGCAGGTTTTTGACACTGGCAGTATGAGTGTTAATCAGTATAGATGGATTAACATCTGGATGGCTATTTTAGGTCACTTCTTCGCCCGATTTCCAGTTTTTTTTGACTAACCTCTCACTCAGTTGAAATTGCTGCTGGCAATAATTCCTGACGGCCCCGGCAACACGCGCATTTTTGTTTTGCTTTTTAGCCCCCTTCTCGGTATAAAACGCGGCGCGCGGCTCATATAAAATAAGCGCTCGATGAACTCATCGTGTCGCCACTTCCAGCCGGGTTAAGCAGTGAACTTTTAGCTTTGGCTTGGGGTCCGTTTCAGCAGAAGCGGCCGTGGAGGTGATACGAGATAATGAACCATCGTTTTCTGCTAATTCAGCGCAGCCGTTCTGGCGCGCATTTGATTCCCGCAACCCGCATTTTTAGTCTGCAAACCTGCCGATGTTATACCCATCTCGGCGCTTCTCAGGATTCCAGGGCCGGTCGCGCTTTGTGAAAACTGAACAAGGGCGCTCTTGTTAATACAAGAGTTTTCTCGTGGTTTCGCCGAACCTTGTCATACAGAGTTCGGATACGTGTTTTACAATGATATGAATAAGAAACCGGTCGCACGGTCTGGATTTCAGCATACTCTGCTGGGAAACGGAGCCGTTTATGGGTTGTTATCGCCGTATAACGCTGCGATAGTAGTCAACTGTTTTACACTTAATACAAAGAGTTGAGGTTCGCTATGTCTGACGACATGTCTTCTTTTTCGCCTTCGTCAGCGGGCGAACAGGGTGTACTACGTTCTATGCAGGAGGTTGCGATGAGCTCCGAGGAAGCCAGCAAGATGCTGCGCACTTACAATATTGCCTGGTGGGGCAATAACTATTACGACGTCAACGAACTGGGCCACATCAGCGTCTGCCCGGATCCGGACGTCCCTGAAGCGCGCGTGGATCTCGCGAAGCTGGTTAAAGCCCGTGAAGCTCAGGGCCAGCGTTTGCCTGCACTGTTCTGCTTCCCGCAGATCCTGCAACATCGCCTGCGTTCGATTAACGCCGCGTTTAAGCGCGCGCGTGAATCCTACGGTTATAAAGGTGACTACTTCCTGGTTTACCCGATCAAGGTGAACCAGCACCGCCGCGTAATTGAATCTCTGATCCACTCCGGCGAGCCGCTGGGTCTGGAAGCGGGTTCCAAAGCTGAACTGATGGCAGTTCTGGCGCATGCGGGCATGACCCGTTCAGTGATCGTCTGTAACGGCTATAAAGACCGTGAATACATTCGTCTGGCGCTGATTGGCGAGAAGATGGGCCACAAGGTCTATCTGGTTATCGAAAAGATGACCGAAATCGCCATCGTGCTGGAAGAAGCCGAGCGTTTGAACGTGGTGCCACGCCTTGGCGTGCGTGCGCGTCTGGCGTCGCAGGGTTCCGGCAAATGGCAGTCCTCCGGCGGCGAAAAATCCAAGTTCGGCCTGGCGGCAAACCAGGTACTGCAGCTGGTGGAAATCCTGCGCGAGCGCGGTCGTCTGGACAGCATTCAGCTGCTGCACTTCCACCTCGGCTCGCAGATGGCCAACATTCGCGATATTGCGACCGGCGTGCGTGAGTCAGCGCGTTTCTACGTGGAGCTGCATAAGCTTGGCGTAAATATTCAGTGCTTCGACGTGGGCGGCGGCCTGGGCGTGGACTACGAAGGGACCCGCTCGCAGTCTGACTGCTCCGTGAACTACGGCCTGAACGAATACGCGAATAACATCATCTGGGCGATCGGCGATGCCTGTGAAGAGAACGGCCTGCCGCACCCGACGGTGATTACCGAATCCGGTCGCGCGGTCACCGCGCACCATACGGTGCTGGTCTCGAACATCATCGGCGTTGAGCGCAGCGAAACCACCGAAGCGACGCCGCCGGCAGACGATGCGCCGCGTTCCCTGCAGAGCATGTGGGAAACCTGGCAGGAGATGCACGAGCCGGGCACGCGTCGTTCCCTGCGCGAATGGCTGCACGACAGCCAGATGGACCTGCACGATATTCACGTGGGCTATTCTTCAGGCACCTTCAGCCTGCAGGAGCGCGCGTGGGCGGAGCAGCTCTATCTGAACATGTGCCATGAAGTGCAGAAACAGCTCGACCCGAGCAACCGCGCGCACCGTCCGATTATCGACGAGCTGCAGGAGCGTATGGCGGATAAGATTTACGTCAACTTCTCGCTGTTCCAGTCGATGCCGGATGCCTGGGGTATCGATCAGCTGTTCCCGGTTCTGCCGCTGGAAGGGCTGAACCACGCCCCGGAACGTCGCGCGGTGCTGCTGGACATTACCTGCGATTCCGACGGTGCTATCGACCACTACGTTGACGGCGACGGTATCGCAACGACAATGCCAATGCCGGAATACGACCCGGAGAACCCGCCGATGCTGGGCTTCTTTATGGTCGGCGCGTATCAGGAGATCCTCGGCAACATGCATAACCTGTTCGGTGATACCGAAGCGGTGGACGTGTTCGTGTTCCCTGACGGCAGCGTGGAAGTTGAGCTGTCCGATGAAGGGGACACCGTGGCGGACATGCTGGAATACGTTCAGCTCGATCCGAAAACCCTGCTGACACAGTTCCGCGATCAGGTGAAAAACACCGGTCTGGACGACGCGCTCCAGCAGCAGTTCCTGGAAGAGTTTGAAGCGGGTCTGTACGGATATACGTATCTGGAAGACGAATAGTCGTTGATGCCCGTTGGCGCTGCGCTTACCGGGCCTACGAATGTAGGCCGGATAAGGCGAAGCCGCCATCCGGCAGAATGCTATACTCACTTGAACCCGTATGCATTACCGGCGATAATTCGCCCTAATAAGCGATTTACGAATCAATCCCTTCCTCGTCGGGTTTAACGACGCGGAGGGGATTTTTTTTCATCTGTTTTTAATGTATCGACTTTAAAAGAGGTCAGGACATGAGCACTTTAGGTCATCAGTACGATAACTCTCTGGTATCTAACGCGTTTGGTTTTTTACGCCTTCCGATGAACTTCCAGCCGTACGACAGCGACGCTGACTGGGTGATCACCGGTGTGCCGTTCGATATGGCGACATCTGGCCGCGCGGGTGGTCGTCACGGCCCGGCGGCGATCCGTCAGGTTTCCACTAACCTGGCCTGGGAGCACAACCGCTTCCCGTGGAACTTCGACATGCGCGAGCGCCTGAACGTGGTGGACTGCGGTGACCTGGTGTATGCCTTCGGCGACGCGCGTGAGATGAGCGAAAAGCTGCAGGCGCACGCCGAGAAGCTGCTGGCTGCCGGTAAGCGCATGCTCTCCTTCGGCGGCGACCACTTCGTGACCCTGCCGCTGCTGCGCGCCCACGCGAAGCACTTCGGTAAAATGGCGCTGGTACACTTTGATGCGCATACCGACACCTATGCGAACGGCTGTGAGTTTGACCACGGCACCATGTTCTTTACCGCGCCGAACGAAGGTCTGATCGACCCGAACCACTCCGTGCAGATCGGTATTCGCACCGAGTTCGACAAAGATAACGGCTTCACCGTGCTGGATGCGGGCCAGGTTAACGACCGCGGCGTGGATGACATCCTCGCTCAGGTGAAGCAGATTGTGGGTGATATGCCTGTCTATCTGACCTTCGACATCGACTGCCTGGATCCGGCTTTTGCTCCGGGTACCGGTACGCCGGTGATCGGCGGCCTGACCTCAGACCGCGCCATCAAGCTGGTGCGCGGCCTGAAGGATCTGAACATTGTCGGGATGGACGTGGTGGAAGTGGCGCCTGCCTATGACCAGTCCGAGATCACTGCGCTGGCCGCAGCGACCCTGGCGCTGGAAATGCTCTACATTCAGGCAGCTAAAAAAGGCGAATAAGCCTCGCCTGGCGTGAAAAAAAACCTCTCTATTGAGAGGTTTTTTATTGCCTTTAGAACACGTTAAACGGGTATTCCACGTAAGCGCGGATCTCGTCCCCGCCCACGTTGTAATCGCTGGCGTTGCTGGAGACGCGCAGCACGGAATAGCGCAGTTTCAGTTTCAGATCCTTCGCCGGGCCATCCTGCACCTGGTACTGGATCTGGTTAAACCACTCGTGCTCTTTGCCGTTGCTGGTTTCAGAGGTTTTAATATTATCCCCACGTACGTAGGCAGTGGTCCAGCTCAGGCCCGGTAAGCCAAGGCCGCCAAAGTCCAGACCGTAGGATGCCTGCCAGGAACGTTCATCTTCGCCGTTGAAATCTGACCAGTAAGAGTTTGCCAGCCAGATGGTGTTACCGCCATCACCCACGCCGCCCTTGTCGCGATAGCCGCCGTAGTTGTAGCCGGTACTGCCGCTGCTCTGCTGGTACGCCACTTTGAACGTGTGAATATCCCAGATGTAGCTCGCCGCCAGGCTCCAGATAGCGTTGCTGCGGCCCGTGTCGAGGCTGTCCGCGTAACTCTGATCGAGACGGGAGTTATAGCCGTTGAAGTCGAGCACCAGCTGCTGCCCGGTGCTGAACGGCTGCTTGAAGTTCAGGCCCAGGTACTGCTTGTTCATCACCTCTTCATTATGAGAGGCGTAAAGCGCGCCGCTGAACTGGTCGTTAAACTGGTAGCTCGCGCCGCCGAAGGAGAGGCTCTTCAGCCCGCTGTCGTGGCGGTCATCGCTTTTGCGCTGCTCGTCGGTGAAGTAGCCGGCGTTAACTTCCAGGCCGTCGATCTCTTTCGAGGTCAGCATGGCGCCGGTGTAGCTTTCAAACAGCAGGCGAGAGCTGTCGGCATTGACGATAGGCAATTCAGGACGCTGATTCCCGTAGCTCAGTACGGTATTCGAGATGCGCATTTTGGCGGTTGCGCCAAACTTTGCCAGATCGGATTTTGCCCGGCCGTCGTCTTCCTGCTTAAAGAAGTCGATGCCGCCTGCGCCGCTCTTGCCGCGACCGCCGTCCAGGCGCACGCCGTATTGAGCAATACCGTCCACTCCAAAGCCCACCAGCCCTTCGGTATAGCCGGATGCAAACGTGGCGATGATCCCCTGACCCCATTCGGCTTTGTCCTGCTGGCCCTGATGGTAGTCGCGGCTGATATACGCATTGCGGAAAAACAGGTCCAGACGGCTGTCGTCAATAAAACCCTGGCTGTCGGATTGCTGGCTTGCAGCGGCAGGTAATGCGGCAAATAAGCTTAAAGCAACTAATGATAATTCTTTTTTCACGGAGGGAACGTCTCTGTCTGGATATATTAATTTGAATAACTGCGGAGGTGATAATTACCGGAAAAAGTGACCTTTGCAATAATTATGTGACCAGACATTTCAATGCCATAGGGCAGATTTGGCGGGGCTTTCAGGGGTGTTATCGATACGTGCTGTTAAGTTAACAATTCATGCGAAATAAAAAGGAGGCAAAACTGCCTCCTCCTGAAATTATTTAATTCCGTCTGCGGCCATACGGTCGCGAATATGCTGCGCGCGTTCTTCTGAGGCCGGGTGATCGTCAAACATTGAGCTTTGGCGTCCCGCTTCCAGCTTGGCCAGTTTTTCAAAGCTGGTGGCTAAACCTGATGGATTAATGCCGCGTTTGCGCAACAGATCGTAGGAGTAGTCATCCGCCTCGGACTCCTGACGCTGTGAGAACTGAGAGTTAACCAGCTTTTCACCCACGTCGCCAAGCTGTGACTGTGACAGGCTGCCAACGATCCCGCCCGCAGAGGCCGCCGCTGCGCGGATGGCATTGGTGCCCAGGGCAACCTGCATCCCTTTCTTCACGTGTCCCAGGGCAACGTGGCCCATTTCATGGCCGATGACCGCTTCCACTTCGTTGTCGGTCATCATATCCATCAGTCCGCTATAGACGCGGATACAGCCGTTCGCCATCGCGAAGGCGTTGACGTCTTTCGCCATGTACACCTTGTAGTTCACCGGCTGGCCGTTGATGTTGTCGCCCAGCGCGGAAGCAATCTTATTCAGACGCTGCGTGTAGGTACTGTTGGCCGGCGCAAGCGTGGCTTTTCCGTCCATATCTTTACAGGCCTGGTCGCTCAGCGCTTTCACCTGCGCATCGCTCAGGGAATAGGCCTGAAAGGCCTCTGCCCCTGACGTCATCAGACCGTTAGAATCCATATTCTGACAGCCGCTCAGCAGGAGCGTTGTACCCAGGGCCAGCACTATTGCACGCATTTTCATGAGGTTGCTTCCGTACTCGTTAATCTGAATAAAATCCGAAAAGGTCACCGTCAGCGAAGCCGGTGTCGGGCTAAGTATAAGGAATATCTACAGGGCCGGGCGAGTAGATTGCGCAACATGCGAGCATGATCCAGAGATTTCTTAAGCTGCAAAAGAATGGTCCATGTACATGGCATGCCGCTTGGGTTACATTGTTGGCACTTTTTTCCGGCGTAGCCCAAAACGCGCTGTCGTCAAGGGCATGGCCTTTAACAGTCCGATCTGGAGTTAAAATGTCCTCACGTAAAGAGCTTGCTAATGCTATTCGTGCGCTGAGCATGGACGCAGTTCAGAAAGCCAAATCCGGCCACCCAGGGGCTCCTATGGGTATGGCTGATATCGCCGAAGTCCTGTGGCGTGATTTCCTGAACCACAACCCGCAGAACCCGTCATGGGCTGACCGCGACCGCTTCGTGCTGTCCAACGGCCACGGCTCTATGCTGATCTATAGCCTGCTGCACCTCACCGGCTACGATCTGCCTATCGAAGAGCTGAAAAACTTCCGTCAGCTGCACTCCAAAACTCCAGGTCACCCGGAAGTGGGCTACACCGCTGGCGTAGAAACCACCACCGGCCCGCTGGGTCAGGGTATTGCTAACGCCGTGGGTATGGCGATTGCAGAGAAGACCCTGGCGGCGCAGTTCAACCGTCCTGGTCACGACATCGTTGACCACTTCACCTACGCGTTCATGGGCGACGGCTGCATGATGGAAGGCATTTCTCACGAAGTGTGCTCCCTGGCAGGTACCCTGAAGCTGGGTAAACTGGTTGCGTTCTATGACGACAACGGTATCTCCATCGACGGTCACGTTGAAGGCTGGTTCACCGACGACACCGCAGCACGTTTCGAAGCCTACGGCTGGCACGTTGTGCGTGGCGTTGATGGTCACGATGCTGACTCGATTAAACGTGCAGTGGAAGAAGCGCGCGCGGTGACGGACAAACCGTCCCTGCTGATGTGCAAAACCATCATCGGCTTCGGTTCACCGAACAAAGCGGGTACGCACGACTCCCACGGCGCGCCGCTGGGTGATGCAGAAATCGCACTGACCCGCGAAGCGCTGGGCTGGAAACACCCTGCATTCGAAATCCCATCAGAGATTTACGCTCAGTGGGATGCAAAAGAAGTAGGCCAGGCGAAAGAAGCGGCCTGGAACGAGAAGTTCGCTGCTTACGCGAAAGCCTTCCCACAGGAAGCGGCTGAATTCACCCGTCGTATGAAAGGTGACATGCCGTCTGACTTCGACGCGAAAGCGAACGAGTTTATCGCTAAGCTGCAGGCGAACCCGTCTAAAATCGCGAGCCGTAAAGCGTCTCAGAATGCGATTGAAGCGTTCGGCCCATGGCTGCCAGAATTCCTGGGCGGCTCCGCTGACCTGGCGCCATCTAACCTGACCCTGTGGTCTGGTTCTAAGCCAATCAACGAAGATACTGCCGGTAACTATATCCATTACGGTGTACGTGAATTCGGTATGACCGCGATTGCCAACGGTATCTCCCTGCACGGTGGTTTCCTGCCGTACACCTCTACCTTCCTGATGTTCGTTGAATATGCCCGTAACGCCGTGCGTATGGCGGCGCTGATGAAACAGCGTCAGGTGATGGTCTACACCCACGACTCCATCGGTCTGGGCGAAGACGGCCCAACTCACCAGCCGGTAGAGCAGGTGGCTTCCCTGCGCGTGACCCCGAACATGAGCACATGGCGTCCATGTGACCAGGTTGAATCCGCGGTGGCGTGGAAATACGGCGTTGAGCGTCAGGACGGTCCAACCGCGCTGATCCTCTCCCGTCAGAACCTGGCGCAGCAGGAGCGTACCCCTGAGCAGCTGGCGAACATCGCTCGCGGTGGTTACGTGCTGAAAGATTGCGCGGGCCAGCCTGAGCTGATCTTCATCGCTACCGGTTCTGAAGTTGAGCTGGCTGTTGCCGCATGGGAAAAACTGACTGCCGAAGGCGTGAAGGCGCGCGTGGTCTCCATGCCGTCGACCGATGCGTTTGACAAGCAGGATGCCGCTTACCGTGAATCCGTTCTGCCTAAAGCGGTTTCCGCGCGTGTGGCAGTGGAAGCGGGTATCGCTGACTACTGGTTCAAATACGTGGGCCTGAACGGTGCCATCGTCGGTATGACCACCTTCGGTGAGTCTGCTCCGGCAGAGCAGCTGTTCGAAGAGTTCGGCTTCACCGTTGAGAACGTTGTCGCGAAAGCGAAAGAACTGCTGTAATCGCCGTTTTGCCCGGTGGCGCTACGCTTACCGGGTCTACAAATGGCTCGAAAGTAGGCCGGGTAAGCGCTAGCGCGCCACCCGGCTTTTTTTGCGTCATTATTCCACCTAAAATGTGACGCAAGTCATATAGCTCGCTTATTCATCTGGACAGACATTCCTTTTATTCCCCGATTCGCTTATTCTTGCTGAAGCGTTTCAGTCGATTAAATGTTCGACAATTGACCAATCAATCGCAGTTTGTGACAGCAAGGATTCCCCTTCGGGCGTAGCTGGATTACTCTTTCAGCCACCTCAAACTCAGGGATTGCTTTGCAGGAGATCTATGACCGTACGCGTAGCGATTAATGGCTTCGGTCGCATCGGGCGTAACGTGGTTCGTGCTTTGTATGAATCCGGACGTCGGGCGGAAATAACCGTGGTGGCAATCAATGAACTGGCGGATGCTGCGGGCATGGCGCATTTATTGAAGTATGACACCAGCCACGGACGTTTCGCCTGGGATGTGCGCCAGGAAAGAGATCTGCTTTTTGTGGGTGATGACGCTATTCGTGTTCTGCATGAGAACAGCATTTCCGGGCTACCCTGGCGTGAACTGGGTGTGGATGTCGTGCTTGACTGTACCGGTGTTTATGGCAACCGCGAACACGGCGAAGCGCATCTGGCTGCAGGCGCGAAAAAAGTCCTGTTTTCTCATCCCGGCAGTAATGACCTCGACGCGACAGTCGTGTTTGGCGTCAACCAGCATGAGCTGCAGGCCGAACACCGCATTGTTTCCAACGCCTCCTGTACCACCAACTGCATTATTCCGGTCATCAAACTTTTAGACGATGCGTATGGCATTGAATCCGGCACCGTGACCACGATTCATTCCGCAATGCACGATCAGCAGGTTATCGACGCCTACCATCCGGATTTACGACGCACTCGCGCGGCGAGCCAGTCAATTATTCCGGTAGATACGAAACTGGCGGCAGGGATCACCCGAATTTTTCCGCAGTTTAATGACCGGTTTGAAGCGATTGCCGTGCGTGTTCCGACGATTAACGTTACCGCAATCGACCTTAGCGTGACGGTAAAAAAACCTGTAAAAGCCTGTGAAGTCAACCTGTTGCTGCAAAAAGCGGCACAGGGGGCATTTCATGGTATAGTTGACTATACGGAATTACCGTTGGTCTCAGTAGATTTTAACCACGACCCGCACAGCGCCATCGTCGATGGTACGCAAACGAGAGTCAGTGGGGCACACCTTATCAAGACGCTGGTCTGGTGTGATAACGAATGGGGCTTTGCTAACCGAATGCTCGACACCACGTTAGCAATGGCCGCTCAAGGTTTCAGGTAAGACGCATCGTGCGTCTGCAAAACTTTAAGAATCAACGAGAGGATTCACCATGTCTGTAATTAAGATGACCGATCTGGATCTGGCTGGTAAACGCGTTTTCATCCGTGCCGATCTGAACGTACCGGTTAAAGATGGCAAAGTGACCAGCGACGCGCGTATCCGCGCATCTCTGCCAACCATCGAACTGGCTCTGAAGCAGGGCGCGAAAGTGATGGTCACCTCCCACCTGGGTCGTCCAACTGAAGGCGAGTACAACGAAGAGTTCTCTCTGCTGCCAGTGGTTAATTACCTGAAAGACAAACTGTCCAACCCGGTTCGCCTGGTGAAAGATTACCTGGACGGCGTTGAAGTGGCTGCCGGTGAACTGGTTGTTCTGGAAAACGTTCGCTTCAACAAAGGCGAGAAGAAAGACGACGAAACCCTGTCCAAAAAATACGCTGCACTGTGCGACGTATTCGTGATGGATGCCTTCGGTACTGCTCACCGTGCACAGGCGTCAACCCACGGTATCGGTAAATTCGCAGACGTAGCGTGTGCCGGTCCTCTGCTGGCTGACGAACTGGAAGCGCTGGGTAAAGCACTGAAAGAACCAGCTCGTCCGATGGTGGCTATCGTTGGTGGTTCTAAAGTTTCTACCAAACTGACCGTTCTGGATTCCCTGTCTAAAATCGCTGACCAGCTGATCGTTGGCGGTGGTATCGCGAATACCTTCGTTGCCGCTCAGGGCCACAACGTCGGTAAATCCCTGTACGAAGCAGACCTGGTTGACGAAGCCAAACGCCTGCTGGGTACCTGTGATATCCCGGTTCCAACTGACGTTCGCGTCGCGACCGAGTTCTCCGAAACCGCAACCGCGACCCTGAAATCTGTAAACGACATCAAAGACGAAGAGCAGATTCTGGACCTGGGCGACGTTTCTGCACAGAAACTGGCTGAAATCCTCAAAAACGCAAAAACTATCCTGTGGAACGGTCCTGTTGGCGTGTTCGAATTCCCGAACTTCCGCAAAGGTACTGAAATCGTTGCTAACGCTATCGCAGACAGCGAAGCGTTCTCTATCGCAGGCGGTGGTGACACCCTGGCAGCAATCGACCTGTTCGGTATCGCTGACAAGATCTCCTACATCTCCACTGGTGGCGGTGCATTCCTCGAATTCGTGGAAGGCAAAGTACTGCCAGCAGTAGCAATGCTCGAAGAGCGCGCTAAGAAGTAAGCCATTCAAGGGCAGGGAAACCTGCCCAATTTTCAGCGCGCTTTTAAGAGCTCGCACCTTTTCTAACGGCCGAAGATACAGGACTAAGCAACATGTCTAAAATTTTTGATTTCGTAAAACCTGGCGTTATCACTGGTGATGACGTACAGAAAGTGTTCCAGGTAGCTAAAGAAAACAACTTCGCTCTGCCAGCAGTTAACTGCGTGGGTACCGACTCCATCAACGCCGTACTGGAAACTGCTGCTAAAGTTAAAGCTCCAGTTATCGTTCAGTTCTCTAACGGCGGCGCTGCGTTCATCGCAGGTAAAGGCGTGAAAACTGACATTCCTCAGGGTGCTGCAATCCTGGGCGCTATCTCTGGTGCGCACCACGTTCACCAGATGGCTGAACACTACGGTGTTCCAGTTATCCTGCACACTGACCACTGCGCGAAGAAACTGCTGCCGTGGATCGACGGTCTGCTGGACGCGGGTGAAAAACACTTCGCGGCAACAGGTAAGCCACTGTTCTCTTCTCACATGATCGACCTGTCTGAAGAGTCACTGCACGAAAACATCGAAATCTGCTCTAAGTACCTGGCGCGCATGGCCAAAATGGACATGACTCTGGAAATCGAACTGGGCTGCACCGGTGGTGAAGAAGACGGCGTGGACAACAGCCACATGGACGCTTCTGCCCTGTACACCCAGCCAGAAGACGTTGATTACGCTTACACCGAGCTGAGCAAGATCAGCCCACGCTTCACCATTGCAGCGTCCTTCGGTAACGTACACGGCGTTTACAAACCAGGTAACGTGGTTCTGACCCCGACCATCCTGCGTGATTCTCAGGAATACGTGTCTAAGAAACACAACCTGCCGCACAACAGCCTGAACTTCGTCTTCCACGGCGGTTCCGGTTCTTCTGCTCAGGAAATCAAAGACTCCGTAAGCTACGGCGTTGTGAAAATGAACATCGATACCGATACCCAGTGGGCAACCTGGGACGGTATCCTGCAGTACTACAAAGCGAACGAAGCTTACCTGCAGGGCCAGCTGGGCAACCCGAAAGGCGAAGACCAGCCGAACAAGAAATACTACGATCCACGCGTATGGCTGCGCGCTGCTCAGACGTCCATGGTGACCCGTCTGGAGCAGGCTTTCAAAGAACTGAACGCGATCGACGTTCTGTAATTTGAGCTGCTAACAGCATCAGAAGGCCCGCAAATGCGGGCCTTTTTTTATGCTTTTTCAATACCCTGCCAGACCTGTTTTTGTGATCTGTTTGGCAAACCCGGCGCTTTTTGTTTACCCTTTACGAACCTGCCTGTCTCCATGGGGGATGGATTTTGTGTTTTGGTTTAACAAAAGGAAGAATAAATGGAACAACTCGATGTTGTAGACAGCATCAATAACGCCGGTAACTGGCTGGTACGCAACCAGGCGCTATTGCTGAGCTATGCAGTGAACATCGTCGCGGCGATTGCCATCATCATCGTCGGGATGATCGTTGCGCGTATCGTATCGAACGCGGTTAACCGCGTGATGCTGGCCCGTCACATTGACGCCACGGTGGCTGACTTCCTCTCCGCACTGGTGCGCTACGGCGTTATCGCCTTTACGCTGATTGCGGCGCTGGGCCGTGTGGGCGTGCAGACCGCCTCCGTCATCGCCGTTCTCGGTGCCGCCGGTCTGGCCATTGGTCTGGCGCTGCAGGGCTCGCTTTCAAACCTGGCGGCAGGCGTGCTGCTGGTCACCTTCCGTCCGTTCCGCTCCGGCGAATACGTTGACCTGGGCGGCATTGCCGGAACCGTGCTGCAGGTGCAGATTTTCTCAACCACTATGCGTACCGTTGATGGCCGCATCGTGGTCGTGCCGAACGGGAAAATCATTGCGGGCAACATTATTAACTTCTCCCGTGAACCGGTGCGTCGTAACGAACTGATTATCAGCGTGGCATACGACTCCGACATCGATCAGGTGAAGTCGCTGATTACCAATATCATTGCTTCAGACGATCGCATTCTGAAAGACAAAGAGCAGACGGTTCGCCTGAACGAACTCGGTGCTTCCTCCATTAACTTTGTGGTGCGTATCTGGAGCAAAAGCAGCGATCTGCAAAACGTGTACTGGGACGTGCTGGAACGCATTAAGCGCGACTTCGATGCCAACGGCATCAGCTTCCCGTACCCGCAGATGGACGTAAACGTCAAAAAAGTCAAAGAAGCAGAATAACGTCACCCATAGGCCCGGTAAGCGCTCGCGCCACCGGGCTTTGCTTTCATAAGCTCCGCTAATACCCAATTAATATTATCCATTTCCTCTAATGTGATTCGCGCAGTATAGTCAGCCTCCAGAACAACACTGCGAGAAAATCGTCATGCTATCTTATTATTTTCAAGGGCTTGCCTTAGGCGCGGCCATGATCCTTCCGCTCGGACCGCAAAATGCGTTCGTGATGACTCAGGGCATCCGCCGCCAGTACCATCTGATGATTGCCCTGCTGTGCGCGGTAAGTGATTTATTGCTGATCTGCGCCGGGATTTTTGGCGGCAGCGCGCTGCTGATGCAGTCTCCGTGGCTGCTGGCGCTGGTTACCTGGGGCGGCGTGGCGTTTCTGCTCTGGTATGGTTTTGGTGCCCTGAAAACGGCGATGAGCAGCAACCTCGAGCTGGCGAGCGCGGAGGTCATGAAGCAGGGCCGCTGGAAGATTATCGTCACCATGCTGGCGGTCACCTGGCTTAATCCGCATGTTTATCTCGACACCTTTGTGGTGCTGGGCAGCCTAGGCGGACAGCTGGACGTTGAGCCGAAACGGTGGTTTGCGCTCGGTACGGTCAGCGCCTCGTTCCTCTGGTTCTTCGGTCTCGCCATTCTGGCGGCATGGCTGGCACCTCGCCTGCGTACGGCCAAAGCCCAGCGCATCATTAATACCCTTGTGGGGCTGGTGATGTGGTTTATCGCTTTCCAGCTGGCGAAAGAGGGGATTCATCATGTCCAGGAATTGTTCAACTAATCCTTGTCTTATGGACAACTGAACAAGACCCGCTAAGCTTGCTGGCATGCGCCCTGTTAATGGGCACTCTTCGCAACATGGAGGAATAACAGTGAAGTTTAAGGTGATGGCCCTGGCGGCATTAGTAAGTTTCGGTGCGGTGTCGGTGCAGGCAAGTGAACTGCCGGATGGTCCGCACATCGTCACGTCAGGCACCGCAAGCGTGGACGCGGTACCCGATGTTGCAACCCTGGCAATTGAGGTGAATGTGGCGGCGAAAGATGCGGCGACGGCCAAGAAGCAGGCTGACGATCGCGTTGCGCAATACCTCTCTTTCCTCGAGCAGAACGGTGTCGGTAAAAAAGATATCAACTCTGCGAACCTGCGTACTCAACCCGATTACGACTACCAGAATGGCAAAAGCATCCTGAAGGGCTACCGCGCCGTGCGTACCGTCGAAGTGACCGTGCGTCAGTTGGATAAACTTAACTCGCTGCTGGACGGTGCGCTGAAGGCGGGTCTCAACGAAATTCGTTCCGTGTCGCTGGGCGTTGCGCAACCGGAAAAATATAAAGACGAAGCGCGTAAAGCGGCGATTGATGATGCCATTCACCAGGCGGAACAGCTGGCTTCTGGCTTTAAGAGCAAGCTTGGCCCGGTTTACAGCGTGCGTTACCACGTCTCTAACTACCAGCCAAGCCCGATGGTTCGTATGATGAAGGCTGATGCCGCCCCGGTATCCGCTCAGGAAACTTACGAGCAGCCGACAATCCAGTTCGACGATCAGGTGGATGTGGTGTTCCAGCTGGAGCCAACCCAAACTCAGCAAACTGAGGCAGCTAAAGCGCAGTAATTTACCCTCACCCTAACCCTCTCCCACAGGGAGAGGGAATCCAGGCGATTAATCCTGTCTCAACACCTTATGCCCGTATGCCAGCAGCGCGTCGGTGACGTTGCGCATCATACGGCTTTCCGGCGCAAAACGGTGCCAGTAGAGCATCCGGCGCTGATACAGCCCCGGCGTCAGGTCAATCAGCTCACCGCTTTTCAACTCTTTCTCAATCTGCAGGTGCGGGATCATGCAGCAGGTGGTGCCCTGGCGCGCAAGCTGCACGAAGGCTTCAGACGAGTTGACGATATGGCACGGCACGCTGCCAGGCGGCAGATCGAAGTTTTGTTGCAGGAACGCCTGATGCATATCGTCCAGATGGTCGAACGCCACGGCAGGGGCTTTCAGCAGCGCGGCTCGGGTTACGCCGTTGGGGAAGTAGCGCTCGGCAAAGGCTTTTGACCCCACAAACAGGTAGTCCAGTGCGCCCAGCTGATCGACAAGACAGCTTGGCAGCGCCTGAGGCTGAATACTGACGGCTCCAACCACTTCACCGCGACGCAGGCGCTCCTGGGTTCGGGTTTCATCTTCAACCTGTAAGTTCAGGCGGATAGGGGAATCTGCTAATACCGGCGCAAGAGCCGGCAGCAGCCAGGTTGCCAGACTGTCGGCGTTGACCGCCAGAGAGAGCAGCAGCGGCGTAGAGCCCGTTTGTTCGTCACCCAGCCACTCGTCTTCCAGCAATTCAACCTGGCGCAGCAGGGCGAGGAGTTTTTGCCCCTGCTCGGTTGGACGTGGCGGCACGGTACGCACCAGCAGCGGCTGGCCGAACATGTTTTCAAGCTGTTTTATACGCTGTGATACGGCGGACTGGGTGATGCAAAGCTTTTGCGCCGCGCGCTCAAAACCGCGTTCACGAATAACTGCATCAAGTGCCTGTAGTGTTCTGTAGTCCGGACGTTTCATTGCTCTGGCTGGCTCCTTAATTTTGCTTATTCTGCACTATGACACAATTTTCCCTTTGTGGCAGACGAATTCCATTCGACGTGTTCTATAATGCGCCCTGAGTTTTCACACCACAGGCAAAACGATCATGACGCAGGATGAACTGAAAAAAGCAGTAGGATGGGCCGCTCTCCAGTACGTACAGCCGGGTACCATTGTCGGTGTCGGTACGGGATCAACCGCGGCACACTTTATCGATGCGCTGGGCACGATGAAGGGGCAAATCGAGGGCGCGGTTTCCAGCTCTGATGCTTCCACGGAAAAGCTGAAAAGCCTCGGCATTACCGTTTTCGATCTCAACGAAGTGGATCGTCTGGGGGTTTACGTTGACGGCGCGGATGAAATCAACGGCCACATGCAGATGATCAAAGGCGGCGGCGCGGCGCTGACGCGCGAAAAAATCATCGCCTCCGTTGCGGACAAGTTTATCTGCATCGCGGACGCCTCCAAGCAGGTCGACATTCTGGGTAATTTCCCGCTGCCGGTCGAAGTGATCCCTATGGCCCGTAGCGCGGTTGCCCGTCAACTGGTGAAGCTTGGCGGTCGTCCGGAATACCGTCAGGGTGTAGTCACCGACAACGGTAACGTGATCCTCGACGTTCACGGTCTGGAAATTCTTGACGCGATTGCGCTGGAAAATGCCATCAACGGCATTCCGGGCGTAGTGACCGTAGGGCTATTCGCCAACCGTGGCGCGGATGTGGCGCTGATCGGCACCGCTGACGGCGTGAAAACCATCGTAAAATGATCTGATGGGGGGAGTCCTCCCCCCGCTAAAAAATTTTTGAAAAGCTAAATTTGGTGACTTGTGTCACGTTTTTACGCCTCTTTTGCCGATCCTGCCGCGTTTGTAAATTTCCATAGCATTTTCCTCTGACATTTTGCTCTGTATGACTTTTCTTCAGAGTGCCGACGCAAACGTTCATATTGCTGCAATAGTTTTTTTTGATATGTTGGCTACGGCGGATTCATATCCAGCACAACATCAGTTCAGACAAAAACAGGGTCGGGTAAATGGCAAAGGTATCACTGGAGAAAGACAAGATTAAATTCCTGCTGGTTGAGGGCGTACATCAAAAAGCAATCGATAGCCTTCGTGCGGCAGGTTACACCAACATCGAATTTCACAAAGGCGCGCTCGATACCGAAGAGCTGAAAGCGTCCATCCGTGATGCCCACTTCATTGGCCTGCGATCCCGTACTCACCTGACTGAAGAGGTTATTGCCGCGGCGGAAAAGCTGGTGGCTATCGGCTGCTTCTGCATTGGTACCAACCAGGTTGACCTGAATGCTGCCGCGAAACGCGGTATTCCCGTCTTCAATGCCCCGTTCTCTAACACCCGTTCCGTGGCGGAGCTGGTGATCGGCGAACTGCTGCTTCTGCTGCGCGGCATTCCTGAAGCTAACGCCAAGGCGCACCGCGGCGTGTGGAACAAACTGGCGTCTGGCTCATATGAAGCGCGTGGTAAAAAGCTGGGGATTATCGGCTACGGCCACATCGGTACCCAACTGGGGATTCTGGCGGAATCTCTCGGTATGCATGTCTATTTTTACGATATTGAAAGCAAGCTGCCGCTGGGCAATGCCACCCAGGTTCAACACCTGTCTGACCTGCTGAACATGAGTGACGTGGTGAGCCTGCACGTGCCGGAAAATGCGTCCACCAAAAACATGATGGGCGCGGAAGAGCTGGCGCTGATGAAGCCGGGCTCACTGCTGATTAACGCCGCGCGCGGCACGGTTGTCGATATCCCTGCGCTGTGCGATGCGCTGAAGCGTAAGCACCTGGCGGGCGCAGCCATCGACGTGTTCCCGACGGAGCCTGCGACCAACAGCGATCCGTTTACCTCTCCGCTGTGCGAGTTCGACAACGTGATCCTGACGCCTCACATTGGCGGTTCTACCCAGGAAGCGCAGGAGAACATCGGTCTGGAAGTGGCGGGTAAACTGAGCAAATACTCCGACAACGGTTCTACGCTCTCTGCCGTGAACTTCCCGGAAGTGTCTCTGCCGCTGCACGGTGGTCGTCGTCTGCTGCACATCCACGAAAACCGTCCAGGCGTGCTGACCGCGATCAACCAGATCTTTGCCGAGCAGGGCGTCAACATTGCCGCGCAGTATCTGCAGACGAACTCGCAGATGGGCTACGTGGTTATTGATATCGAAGCGGATGATGATGTGGCCGAGAAAGCGCTGCTGAGCATGAAGTCTATTGCGGGGACGATTCGCGCGCGTCTGCTGTACTGATAGTGCGGTTTGTGGTGTCGGGTGGCGGCTGCGCCTTACCCGACCTACTCTGAGCATTTGTAGGCCGGGTAAGCGTAAGCGCCACCCGGCTTTATTCTACCAGACCCAGATTTTGCTGGGCGTCACCACCGCCGGCAACGGCACATCCCATTTCTCCACCGGTAACGCCTCCACGCCCTGACAATCATGCGCATAGCCCACCGGCTGCAACCCGTACTGCTGCCAGTTTTGCAGCGTCCGGTCATAAAAACCGCCGCCCATCCCTAAACGCTGGCCCTGTTCATCAAACGCCACCAGCGGCGTGATCAGTACATCCAGCTGTGACAGCGGCAGCACGTCGCGCACGTCGAGTTTCGGTTCGGTGATTTTCAGGCGATTCACCACCAGCTCGCTGTGCGGATGGTAGTGCAGAAACAGCAGATTCCCCTCGCTAAACGGGTGCAGCACCGGCAGATAGACCTTCTTCCCGGCGCGCCAGAGTTGCTCTATCAACGGTTGGGTGTCCAGCTCGCCGTCAAACGACAGAAACAGCGCAACGGTATGCGCCATCAAGACAGGGGGATACGCCATCATACGGGCGGCGGCCTGCTGGGCAAAATGCGCTTGCTGATCGGAGGTTAACGCACGGCGGCGCTGACGAATTAGCTGACGGATGTCCAGGCGTGAAGCAGAAACTTCAGGGAATTGAGTCATGGTAGTCGGTAGAAGAAAAGAGAGGGAATCTCCGAGATGCCGCCGCAGGCTGTAACCCTTGAACCCTTGGTTCAAGGTGAATGTGTCGTCATAGTTTTAAGGCTTCTCGGACGGACCGAGCATGCTCACCAACCATGGAGCGCCACATTCTTGTGGTATGAAATATCGGCTCAGGGGACTGGCCCGCTTGCGAACATCTCAGAGAAATTTTGTCTTCACAGTTACTCTACCATAGTCAACTGAGAAGTGTTATTCAAACTTGGGTCCCGGTCTTTCGGGATTGCGACCTTGATCAAGCAATGCCTGTTCTATGGTCTGCTGGAGCATTTTAATGCGCTGCTCCATGCTTGCCGCGTAGTCGCGGGTCTTCGCTTTTTCCTGAGTCAGTTCATAGCTGATGTTCAACGCGGCGATGAAAACCAGCTGCTCAGTATTTGTGACTCTAGTGCGTTCTTTTAGATCTTGCAACCGCTGATTCAAATCGTCCGCAGCCTGATTCAAAGCATCCCTTTGTTCAGGCGGACAATTCACTCGCAGTGAACGGCCAAAAATCTGGAGATCGACGGGTTGTGCAGACATGCCACCTTCCTGCTGATTGACTGCGCTGCCTTCGCTTACGGCCCCGGGGGCTGCGAAGGGGCGACACTATAGCTACCCTGATGTGAAGATACAAGCCCTTTTCTGGTATCACCAGGGTCCAAAGTGGTAGCATATCATGAAACTTACCCCCTTTGACGACGAATGCTCATGTCTATACAGAACGAAATGCCTGGTTACAAGGATTTAAACCAGTTACTGAACCAGCAGGGAGTCGGTTTAACCCCTGCCGAAATGCACGGTCTGATCAGTGGCATGCTGTGCGGCGGAAACAGCGACAGCTCATGGCAGCCGCTGATCCACGACCTCACGAATGAAGGGCTGGCGTTTGGTCACGAGCTGGCGGAAGCGCTGCGTAAAATGCACGCCGCCACCAGCGATTCTCTGGAAGACGATGGCTTCCTTTTTCAGCTTTATCTGCCTGAAGGCGACGACGTTAGCGTGTTCGATCGCGCCGATGCGCTGGCCGGCTGGGTAAACCACTATCTGCTGGGGCTGGGCGTGACGCAGCCTAAACTGGATAAAGTGACCGGCGAAGCGGGTGAGGCGATCGACGATCTGCGTAATATCGCTCAGCTCGGCTACGATGAAGACGAAGACCAGGAAGAGCTGGAAATGTCTCTCGAAGAGATCATCGAGTACGTGCGCGTGGCGGCACTGCTGTGCCACGACAACTTTACGCGCTCACAGCCGACCGCGCCGGAAGTCCGCAAGCCAACCTTACATTAAGAAAAATAACGCACAGGAGGGTGTCATGGTTATCTCGAGTCAAGAGTATTCGCGCCGCCGTCAGGCGCTGCTGGCGAAAATGCAGCCGGGGAGCGCCGCGCTAATTTTTGCTGCGCCCGAAGTGACGCGCAGCGCCGACAGCGAATATCCCTATCGCCAGAGCAGCGATTTCTGGTACTTCACCGGCTTTAACGAGCCGGAAGCGGTGCTGGTGCTGATTAAGAGCAATGACACCCACAACCACAGCGTGATTTTCAACCGCGTACGAGACTTAACTGCTGAAATCTGGTTTGGCCGCCGCCTGGGGCAAGAGGCCGCACCGGCGAAGCTGGGCGTTGACCGCGCGCTGGCGTTTAGCGAAATCAACCAGCAGCTCTATCAGCTGCTTAACGGCCTCGACGTGCTCTATCACGCGCAGGGCGAATATGCGTACGCAGATGAGATTGTTTTCACCGCGCTGGATAAGCTGCGCAAAGGCTCGCGCCAGAACCTGTCCGCACCGGCCACGCTGACGGACTGGCGTCCGGTGGTGCATGAGATGCGCCTGTTCAAGTCTGAAGAGGAGCTTAACGTGATGCGCCGTGCGGGTGAAATCAGCGCCCTGGCGCACACCCGCGCGATGGAGAAATGCCGTCCCGGGATGTTCGAATACCAGCTGGAAGGCGAAATTCACCACGAATTTAACCGCCACGGCGCGCGCTATCCCTCTTACAACACAATTGTCGGCGGCGGGGAAAACGGCTGCATTCTGCACTACACCGAGAACGAAAGCGTGCTGCGCGACGGCGATCTGGTGCTGATTGACGCCGGTTGCGAATATCAGGGCTATGCGGGGGACATCACCCGTACCTTCCCGGTGAACGGTAAGTTCTCACCGGCACAGCGCGCCATTTACGACATCGTTCTCGAGTCTCTTGAGGCGGCGCTCAGGCTGTATCGTCCCGGTACCTCCATGCAGGAAGTGACCGGCGAAGTGGTGCGCATCATGATTACCGGTCTGGTCAGGCTTGGGATCCTGAAAGGGGATGTAGACACCCTGATTGCTGAAAACGCGCATCGACCGTATTTCATGCACGGCCTGAGCCACTGGCTGGGGCTGGACGTGCATGACGTTGGCGCGTACGGCACCGACCGTTCGCGCGTGCTGGAGCCGGGCATGGTGTTAACCGTGGAGCCGGGCCTGTATATCGCGCCGGATGCCGACGTGCCTGAAGAGTACCGCGGGATTGGCATTCGTATTGAAGATGACATCGTGATTACCGAAACCGGTAACGAAAACCTGACCGCCAGCGTCGTGAAAAACGCTGACGATATCGAGGCGCTGATGGCAGCGGCACGCGCATGAGCGTGATTATCGTTGGCGGCGGCATGACCGGGGCCACGCTGGCGCTGGCCATTTCGCATTTGACGCAGGGCCAGCTTCCGGTGCACCTGGTGGAAGCCGTTGCGCCAGAGGCGTCAAACCACCCCGGTTTTGATGCGCGCGCCATTGCGCTGGCGCAGGGCACCTGCCAGCAGCTTTCGCGCATTGGTATCTGGCAGGCGATAGCCGACCGCGCCACGGCGATCGGTACCGTGCACGTCAGCGATCGCGGCCATGCTGGCTTTGTCACGCTGGACGCGCAGGACTACCGGATTGATGCCCTGGGTCAGGTCGTTGAGCTGCACGACGTCGGATTGCGACTGTTCCGCCTGCTCCAGGACGCGCCGGGCGTCACGCTGCATTGTCCGGCGCGCGTGGCCAGCGTGAGCCGTAGTGAGGCGTCGGTTAGCGTGACGCTGGAAAACGGCACCGTTCTTGAAGGCCAGCTTCTGGTCGCCGCGGACGGTTCGCGCTCGTCTCTCGGCAGCCAGTGTGGCGTGGAGTGGCGCCAGCAGCCTTACGGCCAGGTGGCAGTCATTGCAAACGTCTCTACCGCAGCTGAACACCACGGCAGGGCGTTTGAACGCTTTACGCAGCATGGTCCGCTGGCGATGCTGCCGATGTCGGACGGGCGCTGTTCCCTGGTGTGGTGTCATCCTCAGGATAAGGCCGAAGAGGTTAAGGCCTGGTCCGACGAACGTTTTTGTACCGAGCTGCAGAAAGCCTTTGGCTGGCGGCTGGGGCGTATTACCCACGCAGGCAAGCGGACGGTCTACCCGCTTTCGCTGACCACGGCGTCTCAGTCTGTCTCCCATCGTCTGGCGCTTGTCGGTAATGCCGCACAGACGCTGCACCCCATCGCGGGGCAAGGCTTTAACCTGGGCTTACGCGACGTCATGAGCCTGGCCGAATCACTGGCGCAGGCGTGGGGCGAGCAAAAAGACTGCGGGGCGTATTCGGTGCTGAGTCATTACCAGAAGCGCCGTCAGGCGGATAAAGAGGCGACAATCGGCGTTACCGACGGCTTAGTCCATCTCTTTGCCAATCGCTGGGCACCGCTGGTTGCGGGCCGCAACCTCGGGCTGATGGCGATGGAACTATTCATTCCGGCACGTGACGTGCTGGCGCAGCGGACCCTGGGTTGGGTCGCACGTTAAGGAGTTATCATCGTGCAAAATGTTGATGTCGCCATCGTTGGCGGCGGAATGGTTGGACTGGCATTGGCCTGTGGATTGCAGGGCAGCGGCCTGCGCGTGGCGGTGCTGGAGCAAAAGCAGCCCCAGCCCGTTGCACCGGATGCGCCGCCGGAACTCCGCGTCTCGGCGATCAATGCGGCCAGCGAAAAGCTGCTGACGCACCTTGGCGTCTGGGCAGATATTGTGGCGCACCGCGCCAGCTGCTATCACGGCATGGAAGTGTGGGATAAAGACAGCTTTGGTCATATTGCTTTTGATGATGAAAGCATGGGCTATAGCCATCTGGGGCACATCGTTGAAAACGCGGTGATCCACCACGCGCTGTGGCAGAAAGCACAGCAGTGCAGCGACGTGACGCTGATTGCGCCTGCGCAGATCCAGCAGGTGGCATGGGGCGAAAACGAGGCGTTTATCACCCTGCAGAGCGGCGACATGCTGACCGCGCGTCTGGTAGTCGGTGCTGACGGTGCGAACTCCTGGCTGCGGAATAAAGCCGACATCCCGCTGACCTTCTGGGACTATCGTCATCACGCGCTGGTCGCGACGATCCGTACCGAAGAGCCGCACGGCGGCGTGGCGCGCCAGATTTTCCACAACGACGGCATTCTGGCGTTCCTGCCGCTTAGCGACCCGCACCTGTGCTCGATTGTCTGGTCTCTGGTGCCGGAGAAAGCCCGGCAGATGCATGAGGCGACGCCGGAGGCCTTTAACCAGGCGCTGTGCGTGGCCTTTGATAACCGCCTTGGCCTGTGCACGCTTGAAAGCGAACGTCAGGTATTCCCGTTAACCGGCCGCTACGCGCGTCAGTTTGCGGCGCACCGTCTGGCGCTGGTGGGGGATGCGGCGCATACCATTCATCCCCTGGCAGGACAGGGTGTTAACCTCGGCTTTATGGACGCGGCGGAGCTGGTTGAGGAGCTGCGTCGCCTGCATCGCGAAGGGAAAGATATTGGTCAGCATCTGTACCTGCGCCGCTACGAGCGCAGCCGCAAGCACAGCGCGGCGATGATGCTGGCGGGCATGCAGGGCTTCCGCGAGCTGTTTGCCGGAGCGAATCCGGCGAAAAAACTGCTGCGCGATATTGGCCTCAAGCTTGCTGACACCCTTCCGGGCGTTAAGCCCCAACTCCTCCGTCAGGCGATGGGTCTTAACGACCTGCCGGACTGGCTGCGTTAATTTAGACCCCTGTCACACTTTCTTTTCCCGGCCTCTGCGCCGGGGAAATTCCCTCGTTTGAAATATTCTAATTTCACGTCATTTTTCGCATTAGATAATCTAATGTCGCATTTTTCTCGTTACGGAAATTCGGCCCGATTTTCCGCACGAAATATCACCATGTGCTAAATCCTGTTAGAGCATTGTTAATTTTGTGCGGGGTTAATCGCATTTTTCCAGTGAATAACTCTGTAGGCTTTTTAGCGTTTTTTGGTCATAAGCTAATGTGATGACCCATTTTGCCTTATGGTTAACCGCCGGTTTCGGTGGTAAGTTCAGGTAAAAGAGAACGTTTGCGTCGGTGCCCGAACGCGGGGCCGATACCGGGTTTCACGGTGAATTTTTCAACGAGGACAAGATGGCTCAACAGACTCCTTTGTACGAACAACACGTGTTATGCGGCGCCCGCATGGTGGACTTCCATGGCTGGATGATGCCGCTGCACTACGGCTCTCAGATTGATGAGCACCACGCGGTGCGCACCGATGCCGGTATGTTCGACGTGTCCCATATGACGATTGTCGATCTGCGCGGTAGCCGCACCCGGGAGTTTTTGCGTTATCTGCTGGCAAACGACGTCGCCAAACTGAAGACGCCGGGCAAAGCGCTCTATACCGGCATGCTGAATGCCTCGGGCGGCGTGATTGATGACCTTATCGTTTATTACTTCACTGAAGATTTCTTCCGCCTCGTTGTAAACTCCGCCACCCGCGAAAAAGACCTCTCCTGGATCACCCAACACGCCGAACCTTATTCCATCGACATCACCGTCCGTGACGATCTGTCGCTGATCGCCGTGCAGGGGCCGAACGCGCAGGCGAAAGCCGCCTCTCTGTTTAACGACGAGCAGCGCAAAGCCACCGCTGGCATGAAGCCGTTCTTCGGCGTGCAGGCGGGCGATCTGTTTATCGCCACCACCGGCTACACCGGTGAAGCGGGATATGAAATTGCGATGCCGAACGAGAAGGCCGCTGATTTCTGGCGTGCGCTGGTGGAAGCGGGCGTGAAGCCTGCGGGTCTGGGCGCGCGCGATACGCTGCGTCTGGAAGCAGGGATGAACCTCTACGGTCAGGAGATGGATGAAGGCGTCTCTCCGCTGGCCGCCAACATGGGCTGGACCATCGCCTGGGAACCGGCTGACCGTGAGTTTATTGGCCGTGAAGCGCTGGAGATGCAGCGCGAGAAGGGTACTGAACAGCTGGTGGGTCTGGTGATGACCGAGAAGGGCGTGCTGCGCGGTGAACTGCCGGTGCGCTTTACCGATGCTGACGGCAATCCTCGCGAAGGCGTGATCACCAGCGGTACCTTCTCCCCGACGCTGGGCTACAGTATTGCACTGGCACGCGTGCCGGCGGGCATTGGCGAAACGGCGGTGGTGCAAATCCGCAACCGCGAAATGCCGGTCAACGTGACCAAACCGATTTTTGTTCGCGCCGGTAAGCCGGTCGCCTAATCATTTTTATCAGGAGAACTTCAATGAGCAATGTGCCAGCAGAACTGAAATACAGCAAAGAACACGAGTGGCTGCGCAAAGAGGCGGACGGCACTTACACCGTAGGGATCACCGAGCACGCGCAAGAGCTGCTGGGCGACATGGTGTTTGTTGACCTGCCTGACGTGGGCACGACCGTTAGCGCGGGCGACGACTGCGCCGTGGCGGAGTCCGTAAAAGCGGCATCCGATATCTACGCGCCGGTAAGCGGTGAGATTGTTGCCGTCAACGACGCGCTGAGCGATTCGCCAGAGCTGGTCAACAGCGAGCCTTATGAAGGCGGCTGGATCTTCAAGATCAAAGCCAGCGACGAATCCCAGGTTGCCGCACTGCTGGATGCGACCGCGTACGAAGCACTGTTAGAAGACGAGTAAGCCATTATCCCTCTCCCCTTTGGGGAGAGAGTAGGGTGAGGGGAACAGACGACACCCTCACCCCAGCCCTCTCCCTCAGGGAGAGGGAGAAAACACATTCACTGCACGTTTCAGGAACCATCGCTCATGACACAGACTTTAAGCCAGCTTGAAAACCGTGGCGCCTTCATCGAACGTCACATTGGGCCGGATGCTCAGCAACAGCAGGAGATGCTGAAGACGGTTGGCGCGGATTCATTAAACGCACTGATCGGCCAGATTGTGCCAAAAGACATCCAGCTTGCCACGCCGCCTCAGGTGGGGGAAGCCACCACGGAATTCGCCGCGCTGGCGGAGCTGAAGGCCATCGCCGGCCTGAACAAGCGCTATAAGTCTTACATTGGCATGGGCTACACCAACGTGCAGTTGCCGCCGGTGATCCTGCGCAACATGCTGGAAAACCCGGGCTGGTACACCGCTTACACCCCCTATCAGCCAGAAGTCTCCCAGGGCCGCCTGGAAGCACTGCTGAACTTCCAGCAGGTGACGCTGGACCTTACCGGCATGGATATCGCCTCTGCTTCTCTGCTGGACGAAGCGACCGCCGCCGCCGAAGCGATGGCGATGGCTAAGCGCGTGAGCAAGCTGAAAAATGCCAACCGCTTCTTCGTCGCGGCGGACGTGCATCCGCAGACGCTGGACGTGGTGCGCACTCGCGCAGAGACCTTCGGCTTTGACGTGATCGTCGACGACGCTGACAAAGTGCTGGATCACCAGGACGTCTTCGGCGTTCTGCTGCAGCAGGTGGGCACTACCGGTGAAGTTCACGACTACGGCGCGCTGATTGCCGAGCTGAAATCCCGCAAGGTGGTTGTTAGCGTTGCCGCCGATTTTATGGCGCTGGTGCTGCTGACGGCACCGGGCAAACAGGGCGCGGATATCGTCTTCGGCTCTGCGCAACGCTTCGGCGTACCGATGGGCTACGGCGGCCCGCACGCGGCGTTCTTCGGCGCGAAAGATGAATTCAAACGTTCCATGCCTGGCCGTATTATCGGCGTCTCCAAAGACGCTGCCGGTAATACCGCGCTGCGCATGGCGATGCAGACCCGCGAGCAGCATATCCGCCGCGAGAAAGCGAACTCCAACATCTGTACCTCACAGGTGCTGCTGGCTAACATCGCCAGCCTGTACGCCGTGTTCCACGGCCCGGCTGGCCTGAAACGCATTGCCAGCCGCATTCACCGCCTGGCCGATATCCTGGCCTGCGGCCTGCAGCAAAAAGGTCTTAAGCTGCGCCATACCCACTACTTCGACACCCTGTGCGTGGACGTGGCTGACAAAGCGGCCGTGCTGGCCCGCGCGAACGCGGCAGAGATCAACCTGCGCAGCGACATCCACAACGCCGTCGGCATTACGCTCGATGAAAGCACCACCCGCGACGATATCCTGAACCTGTTCAGCGTGCTGCTGGGTGACGCGCACGGTCTGGACATTGACGCGCTCGACAAAGAGGTCGCGCTCGACAGCCGCTCCATTCAGGACAGCATGCTGCGTAATGATGCGATCCTGACGCATCCGGTCTTCAATCGCTACCACAGCGAAACCGAGATGATGCGTTACATGCACTCTCTGGAGCGCAAGGATCTGGCGCTGAACCAGGCGATGATCCCGCTGGGATCCTGCACCATGAAGCTGAATGCTGCAGCAGAGATGATCCCGATCACCTGGCCTGAATTCTCCGAGCTGCACCCGTTCTGCCCGCCGGAGCAGGCGGATGGTTATCACGTGATGATTAACCAGCTTTCCGACTGGCTGGTGAAGCTGACCGGTTATGACGCGCTCTGCATGCAGCCGAACTCCGGCGCGCAGGGTGAATATGCGGGCCTGCTGGCAATCCGTCACTATCACGAAAGCCGCAACGAAGGTCACCGCGATATCTGCCTGATCCCAAGCTCCGCCCACGGTACCAACCCGGCCTCTGCCCAGATGGCGGGTATGGAAGTGGTTGTGGTGGCGTGCGATAAGAACGGCAACATCGATCTGGTCGACCTGCGCGCGAAAGCCGAGCAGGCGGGCGACAAGCTCTCCTGCATCATGGTGACCTATCCGTCCACCCACGGCGTGTACGAAGAGACTATCCGTGAAGTGTGCGAAGTGGTGCACCAGTTCGGCGGTCAGGTTTATCTCGATGGCGCAAACATGAACGCGCAGGTGGGCATTACCTCTCCGGGCTTTATCGGCGCGGACGTGTCGCACCTGAACCTGCACAAAACCTTCTGCATCCCGCACGGCGGTGGCGGCCCGGGCATGGGTCCTATCGGCGTGAAAGCGCACCTGGCGCCGTTTGTCCCAGGCCACAGCGTAGTTCAGATCGAAGGCATGCTGACCCGTCAGGGCGCGGTCTCTGCGGCACCGTTCGGTAGCGCCTCTATCCTGCCAATCAGCTGGATGTATATCCGCATGATGGGCGCGGAAGGGCTGAAGCAGGCGAGCCAGGTGGCCATTCTGAACGCTAACTATATTGCGACGCGCCTGAAGTCTGCCTTCCCGGTGCTCTATACCGGCCGCGACGGTCGCGTGGCGCACGAGTGCATCCTCGATATTCGTCCGCTGAAAGAGCAGACCGGCATTAGCGAGCTGGATATCGCCAAGCGTCTGATCGACTACGGCTTCCACGCGCCAACCATGTCGTTCCCGGTTGCGGGTACGCTGATGGTTGAGCCAACGGAGTCTGAAAGCAAAGCAGAGCTGGACCGCTTTATCGACGCGATGCTGGCCATCCGCATGGAGATCGACCGCGTGCAGGACGGCGAGTGGACGCTGGAAGATAACCCGCTGGTCAACGCTCCGCACACCCAGCACGAGATGGTGGCTGAGTGGAACCACGGTTACTCCCGCGAGCTGGCGGTCTTCCCGGCAGGTGTGGCGAACAAATACTGGCCGACCGTGAAGCGTCTCGATGACGTCTACGGCGACCGTAACCTGTTCTGCTCCTGCGTACCGATGAGCGAATACCAGTAATCGCGCTGGTGCAGTAATCCAGGCCGGGTAAGGCGAAGGCGCCACCCGGCTTTTTTATTGGGAGAAGAAAATGGGCATTGCACTTGTGACCGGCGCCAGTCGGGGCATTGGGAAAGCCACCGCGCTGCAGCTGGCACGCGAAGACTACACCGTGGCGGTGAACTATCATCACAACATTAAAGCCGCGACGGACGTGATAAACCAGATCGTTGAAGCTGGCGGTAAAGCCTTTGCCGTCCGCGCAGATATCAGTGATGAAGCTCAGGTGCTGGCGATGTTTGACAGCATCGATCGCGAAGGCGAGCCGCTTACCGCGCTGGTCAATAATGCGGGAATTCTGTTTGAGCAATCCACCATCGAGAATCTCTCCGCTGAGCGCATTAACCGCGTCCTGGCGACCAACGTCACGGGCTACTTCCTCTGCTGCCGGGAAGCGGTAAAACGAATGTCCTTCAGGCATGGCGGCAAGGGGGGGGCGATAGTGAATGTCTCTTCTGCAGCGTCGCGTCTGGGCGCGCCGGGTGAATATGTGGATTATGCCGCGTCCAAGGGGGCGGTGGATTCGCTGACAACGGGTTTATCGCTGGAGGTAGCGGCGCAGGGCATTCGCGTCAACTGCGTCCGTCCGGGTCTGATCTATACCGATATCCATGCTTCCGGCGGAGAGCCGGGGCGAGTGGATCGCGTGAAATCGTTGCTGCCGATCCAGCGCGGCGGCCAGCCGGAAGAGGTCGCCCAGGCGATTGTCTGGCTGCTGAGCGAGAAGGCGTCTTACGTGACGGGGAGCTTTATTGAGCTGGCGGGTGGGAAGTAAACCCCTAACCTAACCCTCTCCCCAAAGGGGAGAGGGGATCAAGCGTAACGGCGCCCGGCGTTAAAGTTTCTCGCCGTTGCTGGCAATTACGCCCTTATACCACTCGAAGCTTTTCTTGCGTGAACGCGACATGTCGCCCGTACCGTCGTCGTGTTTATTCACGTAGATAAAGCCGTAGCGTTTGCTGTACTGGCCGGTGGTGAACGACACGCAGTCGATACAGCCCCATGGCGTATAGCCCATCAGATCCACGCCATCGTGAGTGACGGCTTTGATCATCTCCTCCACGTGGGCACGCAGATAGTCGATACGATAGTCATCGTTGATGCTGCCGTCTTCTTCAACCTTGTCGTAGGCGCCGAAGCCGTTTTCAACGATAAACAGCGGTTTCTGGTAACGCTCGTACAGTTCGCACAGGGAATAGCGTAACCCTACAGGGTCAATCTGCCAGCCCCAGTCGGAAGCCTTAACGTGCGGGTTCGGCACGCTGCCTTCGAAACCGGAAATCGCGTCCCCGGTGCCGCCTTCCGCTTTCACCGCGTTGGTCATGTAGTAGCTGAAGCCCAGGTAGTCGCAGGTACCTTCACGCAGGATCTGCTCGTCGCCTGCCTCCATTTTGATGGAGAACCCGCGGCGCTCCCACTCGTTCAGGACGTAAGACGGGTAGTAACCCCGCAGCTGGACGTCGGTAAAGACGTAGCGCTCGCGCATCGATTCCTGGGCGAACATCACGTCTTCCGGCTTGCAGGAGAATGGATAGAGCGCCACCATGGCCAGCATGCAGCCGACTTTCATCTCCGGATTGATGCGGCGCGCGGCTTTCACCGCCAGGGCGCTGGCCACAAACTGGTGGTGAAGCACCTGATACATGGTCTCTTCGGGATTTTCGTGTTCGGTGTAGACCACACCGGAGCAGCAGTAGCCGAACAGCGGTGCGCGCCAGTTGCGCTGGTTATTGATTTCGTTGAAGGTCATCCAGTATTTGACCTTGTTTTTGTAGCGCTCAAAAACCACTTCCGCGAAGCGCACAAAGAAATCAACCACTTTACGGTTGGTCCAGCTACCGTATTCCTGCACCAGGTGCAGCGGCATTTCGAAGTGGGAGAGGGTGATCACCGGTTCGATGTTGTACTTCAGCAGCTCATCGAACATGTCGTCGTAAAACTTCAGCCCCTCTTCGTTTGGCTGCGTTTCATCACCTTTCGGGAAGATGCGCGTCCAGGCGATGGAGGTACGGAAACACTTGAAGCCCATCTCGGCAAACAGCTTGATGTCTTCTTTGTAGTGGCCGTGGAAATCGATAGCTTCATGGTTGGGGTAGTATTTCCCCGGTACCACCTCCTGCGTGATTTCGCGCGGTACGCCGTGTGCGCCGCCGGTCAATACGTCGCAAATGCTTGGCCCTTTGCCGCCTTTGTTCCAGCCGCCTTCAACCTGATGAGCGGCAACCGCGCCACCCCATAAAAAATCTTTTGGTAAGGTCAATTTTTTCATCGCTGCTATTCTCAATAAATGACTTATTGGCATCGAGTCTAGCAAAGCGAAATTAAATGTCACGATATAACAATTTACGGTAAATGTGATTTGTCACATCAAAAAAACAGGGTGTTTTATTCTGTAAGTTTCTTCGCCAGCTTACGGCCGAGAGATTCCAGAATATAGATGACGGGAATTTGCGTGGTTATATCGTAGACGCCTGCAATTCGAGTCTGAGGAACGTGCCAGGAGAGATTAAAGTCCGCCAGTTTTGCCAGGCGCGAGTGCTCGTGGCTGGTAATGGAGAGCACCTTACAGTGATGCAGGCTGAACTGGCTGGCGAAGCGCAGGATCTCCTCGGTCTCGCCCGAGACGGAGAGCACAATCGCAAGCGCATTTTTTGCCATGTCATTCGTGACCGGGAAATAAGGGTCATCAATATGGTTACTGAATTTCCCAATATTAGAAAAGAAACGTGCGCCATATTTTGCCAGCGAACCTGATGTCCCGGCACCGACAAATATAATTCGCTCGGAAGATAAAATAATATCGACCGCCTTATCCAATAACGCGTCGAACTCTTCATTATTCACGCTTTTAAAAAAGCTGATTATTTCGCTGGCGCCGAAGTTCGCCTGCTGGGGCTCGTTCTGCTCAAGGTACAGCTTAAAGCGCACGCGGAATTCAGAATACCCTTCGCAGTTAAGCTTGCGGCAAAAGCGCAGGATTGTGGTCGTCGAGACGTCTGCAGCATCCGCCAGCTCGCGAATGGTCATGTACATCACTTTGTCACGATTTTTTATGACATAGTTGTAGACCATCATCTCCAGGTTATTGAGACTGGCAATGGCGGAATGGGAGAACATGCTCACAATGGCTACACTCACTCATCAGACTTTTCTTCAGGGAATAATAACATGCAGCCAAACGACATCACTTTTTTTCAGCGCTTTCAGGACGACATTCTGGCCGGGCGTAAAACCATCACTATCCGGGATCAAAGTGAATCCCATTTCAAAACCGGCGATATCCTGCGGGTGGGGCGTTATGAGGATGATGGTTATTTTTGCACCATCGAAGTAACAGGGACGTCAATCGTTACGTTCGACACATTGACGCAAAAACATGCTGAACAGGAGAATATGACCCTGGATACGCTGAAAAGCGTGATCGCAGAGATCTACCCCAGGCAGAACCAGTTTTATGTGATTGATTTTAAACGTCTATAATTTAAATCGAAACGCACGTTCGCTGAAATTAAACTGTAACTGTCTGATTGTAATTTAGAAACGTTATGTTTAACTTTATTTTAGCTAACATGTGTTCACTGGAATCATTCTCAGTTAGCATAGTGATGCGATGAATAATCATCTTTTGTTTTCCCGGAGTTTTGTATGGTGAGCAGACCATTAATCGCACAGGGATATTCGCTGGCTGAGGAAGTAGCCAACAGCATCAGCCACGGCATTGGCCTGGTGTTTGGGATTGTCGGTTTAGTCTTATTGCTGGTGCAGGCGGTGGATGCTAATGCCAGCGCGATGGCCATTACCAGCTACAGCCTGTATGGCGGGAGTATGATCCTGCTGTTTCTGGCGTCGACGCTTTATCACGCTATCCCGCATCAGCGGGCCAAGATATGGCTCAAGAAATTTGACCACTGCGCTATCTATCTTCTTATTGCAGGCACCTACACGCCGTTTTTGCTGGTGGGGCTCAACTCGCCGCTGTCGCGTGGCCTGATGATTGTTATCTGGAGCCTGGCACTGCTGGGGATCCTGTTTAAGCTGACCATCGCGCACCGCTTTAAGGTGTTGTCGCTGGTAACCTATCTGACCATGGGCTGGCTGTCGCTAATTGTGGTGTATCAACTGGCAATCAAACTGTCGATAGGGGGCGTGACGCTTCTGGCCTTAGGCGGCGTGGTATACTCGCTCGGCGTGATTTTCTACGTCTGCAAGCGCATTCCTTACAACCATGCCATCTGGCACGGCTTTGTGCTCGGCGGCAGCGTATGCCACTTTTTGGCGATCTATTTGTACGTGGGGCAGGCGTAGTTTTTTGTCGGGTGGCGGCTTCGCCTTACCCGGCCTACGGGATAAGCAGGCCCGGTAAGCGTAGCGCAACCGGGCGATACAGCATCACTCTTCCAGAGAATACGGCAGCGGCTCAATACTCAGCGTATTTGCATCGTCACGCACGCGGAACACGCTGTCGGCTTCCATGTCGTTGTTCATAACGGCCTGCACCAGAAGACGTCCATCATCCAGCTGTACGGCGGCTAATACGGTGCCGGTACGGCGCCAGTTTTCACCCATCTTCAGCTCTAAATCTTCCCCTGCTTCAGGTACGCGGCTGGCATGGCCCGCGAGTGTCCATAGCGCGCGTTTGTTTGCCCCGCGGAATTTCGCACGTGCGACCATCTCCTGGCCGGTGTAGCAGCCTTTTTTAAAGCTGATGCCGCCCAGTGCCTGCAGGTTGGTTGCCTGAGGAATAAACTGCGCGCTGTTTGCGGCGTCAATGATCGGCAGACCCGCTTCGATGTTCAGCGCCAGCCACTGCTGACTGTTGTTAAGCTGCGCTTCGCCGCGCAGCGCCTCGGTGATGCGCTCGGCGGTTTCGGCATCCGTGACTAACAGAAAACGCTCTGCCGGGTGTTCAAACCACAGGATGGAGGTGTCACCTTCGCTGACGAGCTGCTTTTCGGCATCCGGCAGTTCGCTGAACAGATTTTTCAGCGCCGCACGCGCCTGGAAGCCTGCCACACCCAGCAGGACATGTTCGTCGTCCGGGGCGATAGTGACTTTGGAGAAGACCGCGTATTTTTTCAGCTCTTTGAGCTGGGCGTCACGCAGGCTGCGGCGCTCAATAAAGGCAAAACCGTCCTGACGGCGGAACAGACGCAGGTTGCTCCACATTTTGCCTTTTGGGTCGCAATGGGCGGCCAGCAGGTGCTGGTGTTCGGTCATCTGACTGACGTCGGCGGTCACCTGGCCCTGCAGATATTTTTCGGCGTCGGCACCGGTGAGCGTCGCCAGCGCCCAGTCATCAAGAGAAATAAGCGTCAGCGGCAGACGCGCAGAGGCGGCGGGCTGGCGAGGAGAAAATGGTGTAAATGCCATAACGATATCCTGAATTGCTTAACGCTTTGATAATGCCTAATGGTAAAAGAGCCTGCAGGCAATGCAAGCGCTTTCAACAGGCCTTTTGTGCCCTAAACCGGTTATGCGTAACGCTACGCAAAATAATGTAATCCGCTGTCTTTGTAGGGATTATTCTGGAAGCCTGCTCGTCGATCGCAATATTCCAGTAATGAAACGGTCAAAAACACGTTACACTAGCTGGTGTCCCCGTAGAGAAATAAAGAACACTGAACGGGGCACCGACTGTGCCAAACGTAATGCAGGAAACTGAACATGGATATTAACAACAAGGCCCGTATTCACTGGGCGTGCCGTCGCGGAATGCGTGAACTTGATATTTCCATCATGCCTTTCTTCGAATATGAGTATGACACCTTAAGCGACGATGATAAGCGTCTGTTTGTTCGCCTGCTTGAATCTGACGATCCGGATTTATTCAACTGGCTGATGAACCACGGCAAACCCGCCGATACCGAGTTGCAACGGATGGTGCAATTAATTCAAACACGGAATCGGGAACGTGGTCCTGTGGCAATCTGATCTTCGCGTCTCGTGGCGCTCGCAGTGGATGTCTTTATTGCTCCACGGCCTGGTTGCGGCCTTTGTGTTACTGATGCCGTGGCCGCTAAGCTATACTCCGCTGTGGCTGCTGTTACTCTCGTTTGTCGTTTTTGACAGCGTACGCAGCCAGCGTCGAATTAATGCCCGTCAGGGAGAGATCAAATTACTGATGGATTCCCGCCTGCGCTGGCAGGGTAAAGAGTGGGATATCCTCGGTATGCCCTGGATGCTCAACTGCGGCATGATGTTACGGTTACGCAAGGTGGACGGCGGGCGTTGCCAGCATCTTTGGCTGGCGGCTGACAGTATGGATGCTGCCGAGTGGCGAGATCTGCGCCGGATGCTATTGCAACAGACGACGCAGGGATAATACGCGTTAGCTAAACTTATCAGCCATTTCGCCCAAAATCTGCTCGCACCAGGTTTGCAGGCGCTCATCGCTGAGATCGTACTGGTTGGTTTCATCCAGCGCGAGCCCAACAAACAGCTCGCCGTCGGCAATAATCGGCTTTTTACTGGTGAACTCGTAACCTTCGGTTGGCCAGTAGCCGATGAACGACACCCCTTTCGGCGCCAGTTTGTCGTGCAGCATGCCAAGCGCGTCCAGGAACCACTCCCCGTAACCCAGCTGATCTCCCATGCCGTACATGGCAATGATTTTGCCGTCGAGATTGACTGAATCAAGTTGATCCCAGATGGCTTCCCAGTCTTCTTGTATCTCACCAAAATCCCAGGTTGGGATGCCGAGGATCAGTACATCGTACTGTTCCATCAGCGCGACCGCGTCATCTTTCAGGTTATGCAACGTCACCAGTTCCGGGCCAATGATGTCGCGAATTTTCTCTGCCGCCATTTCGGTGTAGCAGGTGCTGGAACCATAGAACAGACCAATATTCATCGCGTAACTATCTCAATTCTTGCGTTGACTTTGCGCGTAGTGTACCAGAAACCGGTCACAATCAGGCATAATGGCCTGACTGCAGAATCAAAGGGGCTGATGTGGAAAAGGATCTCGCACTCGTTGAACAGTTTCTCGACGCACTGTGGCTGGAAAAAAACCTGGCCGAGAATACGCTCAGCGCCTACCGGCGCGATCTTACCATGCTGGTGGAGTGGCTGGCCCGTCGGCAGCTCTCGCTGGCGAGCGCGCAAAGCGACGACCTGCAGGCGCTGCTCGGTGAACGTGTAGAAGGGGGGTACAAAGCCACCAGCTCCGCGCGTTTGCTCAGCGCCATGCGTCGGCTTTTCCAGCATCTCTACCGTGAGAAGATTCGCCAGGACGATCCCAGCGCGCTGCTGGCATCCCCTAAGCTCCCGCAGCGGCTGCCGAAAGATCTCAGCGAAGCACAAGTTGAGAGATTATTACAGTCACCGGCAGTTGACCTGCCGCTGGAGTTACGCGATAAAGCCATGCTTGAGCTATTGTATGCTACCGGCCTGCGCGTTTCGGAGCTGGTTGGCCTGACGATGAGCGACATCAGCCTGCGTCAGGGCGTGGTGCGCGTCATCGGTAAAGGCAATAAGGAAAGGCTGGTTCCGCTGGGCGAAGAGGCGGTTTACTGGCTGGAAACGTATCTGGAGCATGGCCGTCCGTGGTTGCTCAACGGCGTGTCTATCGATGTCCTGTTTCCGAGCCAGCGCGCACAGCAGATGACGCGACAAACGTTCTGGCATCGCATCAAGCATTACGCCACACTGGCGGGTATTGACAGTGAAAAGCTTTCGCCGCACGTATTGCGTCACGCCTTCGCGACGCATCTGCTCAACCACGGCGCTGATTTACGCGTGGTGCAGATGCTGCTGGGACACAGCGATCTTTCCACGACGCAAATTTACACCCATGTCGCGACGGAACGCCTGCGGCAGCTACACCAACAGCACCACCCTCGAGCGTGAGTGCCGACGAATTGTAACAGGATCACATATGAAAAAGACTTTCGCGCTGTTCACCCTGCTGGCAGCCTCCTTTACCGGTTTCGCCCATGCGGACGACGCCGCCATCAAGCAGTCGCTGGCTAAGCTCGGCGTCACCGGAAGCGATATTCAGCCTGCGCCGGTCGCTGGCATGAAAACAGTACTGACCAACAGCGGCGTGCTGTACGTCACTGAAGACGGCAAACACATTATTCAGGGGCCAATGTACGACGTGAGCGGCGCGCAGCCGGTCAACGTGACCAACCAGCTGCTGATGAAAAACCTGAACGCGCTCGAAAAAGAGATGATCGTCTATAAGGCGGCGCAGGAAAAACACGTCATTACCGTCTTCACCGACATCACCTGCGGCTACTGCCACAAGCTGCATGAAGAGATGAAAGACTACAACGCGCTGGGCATTACCGTGCGCTATCTTGCTTTCCCGCGCGCGGGTGTGCAGAGCCAGCCAGAGCAGGATATGAAGGCCATCTGGTGTGCGAAAGACCGCAACAAAGCCTTTGATGATGCGATGAGCGGAAAAGAGGTTAAGCCAGCCTCCTGCGATATCGACATTGCTAACCACTACGCGCTGGGCGTGCAGTTTGGCGTGAGCGGGACGCCAGCGATTGTCCTGAGTAATGGCTATGTCGTTCCGGGCTATCAGGGACCGAAAGAGATGAAAGAGTTCCTCGACGCGCACCAGAAACAGTTTGGTGGTAAATAATCCGCGTGAAAGCCCCGATAAAATTGCGCCGCCGCGAGGCGGTTGAACCGGTTGATTTGCCGGACGATCTCCCGGCGCTGCTTAAGCGCCTCTACGCCAGTCGCGGCGTGCGTAGCGCTGAGGATCTTGAACGCAGCGTGAAAGGGATGCTGCCCTGGCAGCAGCTGAGCGGTATCGAAAAAGCCACTGAGATGCTCTACAACGCCCTTCGTGAAGGAACGCGGATTGTGGTGGTAGGGGACTTCGACGCCGACGGCGCAACCAGCACCGCGCTGAGCGTGCTCAGCCTGCGCGCGCTGGGCTGCGATAACGTCACGTATCTGGTGCCGAACCGTTTTGAAGACGGCTACGGACTCAGCCCGGAAGTGGTCGATCAGGCCCACGCCCGGGGTGCGCAGATGATCATGACCGTCGATAACGGGATCTCTTCCCATGCGGGAGTCGATCATGCCCACGCGTTGGGGATCCCGGTGCTGGTCACCGATCACCACCTGCCGGGAGAAACGCTGCCCGCAGCGGAAGCGATTATTAACCCCAATCTGCGCGACTGCGATTTCCCATCGAAATCCCTCGCAGGCGTGGGCGTGGCGTTTTATCTGATGCTGGCGTTACGGACCCTGCTGCGCGATAAGGGCTGGTTCGAATCCCGCGGTATTGCCGTGCCAAACCTGGCCGAATATCTCGATCTGGTGGCGCTGGGTACCGTCGCCGACGTGGTCCCGCTCGATACCAATAACCGTATCCTGACCTGGCAGGGCCTAAGCCGCATCCGGGCGGGCAAGTGCCGTCCGGGGATCAAGGCGCTGCTGGAAATTGCCAACCGCGACCCGCTCAAGCTGGCGGCAAGCGATTTGGGCTTTGCCCTTGGGCCGCGCCTGAACGCGGCCGGGAGGCTGGACGATATGTCCGTCGGCGTGGCGCTGCTGCTGTGCGACAACATCGGTGAAGCGCGCGTGCTGGCCAACGAGCTGGACGCCCTGAACCAGACACGTAAAGAGATTGAGCAGGGGATGCAGGCCGAAGCGCTGACCCTGTGTGAAAAACTGGAGCGCAGCGGCGATACGCTGCCGGGCGGCCTGGCGATGTACCATCCCGAGTGGCATCAGGGCGTGGTCGGCATTCTGGCGTCGCGCATCAAAGAGCGCTTCCACCGCCCGGTGATCGCGTTCGCACCCGCGGGCGACGGCACGCTGAAAGGCTCTGGCCGCTCAATTCAGGGGTTGCACATGCGTGATGCTCTGGAGCGTCTCGATACACTGTACCCGGGTCTGATGATCAAGTTCGGCGGCCATGCGATGGCGGCTGGACTGTCGCTGGAAGAGGCGAAATTCGACGAGTTCCAGCGCCTGTTCGGCGAGCTGGTCACCGACTGGATTGACCCGGCCCTGCTGCAGGGGGAAGTGGTGTCCGATGGCGAGCTTTCACCGCTTGAGATGACGATGGACGTGGCGCAAATGCTGCGCGATGCCGGCCCGTGGGGGCAGATGTTCCCGGAACCGCTGTTTGACGGGCGATTCCGCCTGCTGCAGCAGCGCATTGTCGGCGAACGTCATCTGAAAGTGATGGTCGAGCCCGTGGGCGGTGGACCGCTTCTGGACGGCATTGCTTTTAACGTCGATACCTCCATCTGGCCGGACAACGGCGTGCGCGAGGTCGAGCTGGCGTACAAACTGGACATCAACGAGTTTCGCGGTAACCGCACCCTTCAGATCATCATCGACAATATCTGGCCAATTTAGCGGCAGTAATCTCTATAAAAAAGGGCGTGGATTCGGTACAATCCCGCTCTTATCACCGCATTTTGACAAGTCCATAAAAGAAAACAGACCATGTTTGAAATTAATCCGGTAAAAAACCGTATTCAGGACCTCACGGAGCGCTCTGACGTTCTTAGGGGGTATCTTTGACTACGATGCCAAGAAAGAGCGTCTTGAAGAAGTAAACGCCGAGCTGGAACAGCCGGACGTCTGGAACGAACCTGAGCGCGCCCAAGCGCTGGGTAAAGAGCGTTCCTCTCTCGAAGCTATCGTAGATACGCTGGATCAAATGGCCCAGGGGCTGGAAGATGTTTCCGGTTTGCTGGAGCTGGCCGTCGAAGCTGACGACGAAGAAACCTTTAACGAAGCCGTGGCAGAACTCGACGTGCTGGAAGAGAAGCTGGCGCAGCTTGAATTCCGTCGCATGTTCTCCGGCGAATACGACAGCGCTGACTGCTATCTCGATATTCAGGCAGGTTCCGGCGGTACCGAAGCGCAGGACTGGGCCAGCATGCTGACGCGTATGTACCTGCGTTGGGCAGAAGCGCGCGGCTTCAAAACCGAAATTATCGAAGAGTCTGAAGGTGAAGTAGCGGGTCTGAAATCCGTCACCATCAAGATCATTGGCGATTACGCCTACGGCTGGCTGCGTACCGAAACCGGCGTTCACCGCCTGGTACGTAAGAGCCCGTTCGACTCCGGCGGCCGCCGTCATACCTCCTTCAGCTCCGCGTTCGTTTACCCGGAAGTTGACGAAGATATTGATATCGAAATTAACCCGGCGGACCTGCGTATCGACGTTTACCGCGCATCCGGCGCGGGCGGTCAGCACGTTAACCGTACGGAATCGGCGGTGCGTATTACCCACATTCCAACCGGGCTGGTCACGCAATGCCAGAACGACCGTTCCCAGCATAAGAACAAAGACCAGGCCATGAAGCAGATGAAAGCGAAGCTTTATGAGCTGGAGATGCAGAAGAAAAATGCTGAGAAACAGGCGATGGAAGACAACAAGTCTGACATCGGCTGGGGCAGCCAGATCCGTTCTTACGTCCTTGATGACTCCCGCATCAAAGACCTGCGTACCGGGGTTGAAACCCGTAACACGCAGGCGGTGCTGGACGGCAGCCTGGACCAATTTATCGAAGCAAGTTTGAAAGCAGGGTTATGAGGAACCAACATGTCTGAACAACAAGCACAGGGCGCTGACGCGGTAGTCGATCTTAACAACGAACTGAAAACCCGCCGCGAGAAGCTGGCAGCGCTGCGCGAGCAGGGCGTGCCGTTCCCGAACGATTTTCGTCGTGACCACACCTCAGACCAACTGCACGCTGACTTCGACGCGAAAGAGAACGAAGAGCTGGAAGCGCTGAACGTTGAAGTGGCCGTTGCAGGCCGCATGATGACCCGTCGTATCATGGGTAAAGCCTCCTTCGTGACCCTGCAGGACGTTGGCGGCCGCATTCAGCTGTACGTTTCCCGTGACGATCTTCCGGAAGGCATCTACAACGAGCAGTTCAAGAAGTGGGACCTGGGCGATATCCTGGGCGCGAAAGGTAAACTGTTCAAAACCAAGACCGGTGAACTTTCTATCCACTGCACCGAGCTGCGTCTGCTGACCAAAGCCCTGCGCCCGCTGCCGGACAAATTCCACGGCCTGCAGGATCAGGAAGCGCGCTATCGTCAGCGCTACCTGGATCTCATCTCTAACGATGAATCCCGCAAGACCTTTAAAATTCGCTCCCAGATCATGGCCGGTATCCGCCAGTTCATGGTCAACCGCGACTTTATGGAAGTGGAAACCCCGATGATGCAGGTGATCCCTGGCGGCGCGTCTGCGCGTCCGTTCATCACCCATCACAACGCCCTGGACCTGGACATGTACCTGCGTATCGCGCCGGAACTGTACCTGAAGCGTCTGGTGGTTGGTGGTTTTGACCGCGTGTTCGAGATCAACCGTAACTTCCGTAACGAAGGTATCTCCGTTCGTCATAACCCAGAGTTCACCATGATGGAACTCTATATGGCGTATGCGGATTACAAAGATCTGATCGAGCTGACCGAATCCCTGTTCCGTACCCTGGCGCAGGATATTCTGGGCACCACGCAGGTCCCTTACGGTGAAGAAGTCTTCGACTTCGGCAAGCCGTTCGAAAAACTGACCATGCGCGAAGCGATCAAGAAATACCGTCCGGAAACCAACATGGCGGATCTGGATAACTTCGACTCTGCGAAAGCGATCGCCGAAAGCATCGGTATCAAGGTTGAGAAGAGCTGGGGTCTGGGCCGTATCGTGACCGAGATCTTCGAAGAGGTGGCCGAAGCGCACCTGATTCAGCCGACCTTCATCACCGAATACCCGGCGGAAGTCTCTCCGCTGGCGCGTCGTAATGACCAGAACCCGGAAATCACTGACCGCTTTGAATTCTTCATCGGCGGCCGTGAAATCGGTAACGGCTTCAGCGAGCTGAACGATGCGGAAGACCAGGCTCAGCGTTTCCAGGACCAGGTTGACGCGAAAGCGGCAGGCGACGACGAAGCGATGTTCTTCGACGAAGACTACGTGACCGCGCTGGAACACGGTCTGCCACCAACGGCGGGTCTGGGCATTGGTATCGACCGTATGGTTATGCTGTTCACCAACAGCCACACCATCCGCGACGTGATCCTGTTCCCGGCGATGCGCCCGGTGAAGTAAGACGTTAAGATGTAAAAAAAGCCCCGAAAGGGGCTTTTTTATTGCGCCGCGAAGGCTTTAAGTTCTTCGCGGGCGGTCGTCGCTTCCATGACCATCCACGGGCTAAAGGCCCAGGGCGTCGCGTCCAGCGCGCGGAATAACGCCTCCAGCTCAACCCACTGATAGTCCATCACTTCATCTTCGTTTATCGTCACGTCATTGGTGATGCGGGCGGCGAATACCGGGCAAATTTCATTTTCCACGATCCCGGACGGGTCGGTTTCCCGATAGCGAAATTCAGGGGCGACGGCGGTGATATCGGTCAGTTCAGCGCCCACTTCAAAGCGGCAGCGGCGGATTATCGCCTGGACTGTCTCTTCGCCCGACTGCGGGTGGCCGCAAACGGAGTTGGTCCAGACGCCGGGCCAGGCTTTTTTGCTTAAGGCGCGTCGGGTGATCAGACATTCCCCTTTTGCGTTAAAAAGCCAGGAAGAGAACGCCAGATGCAGCGGGGTATGTAACGTGTGCGCGGCATATTTTTCCTGAGTGCCAATCACCATTCCCTGGTCGTTTACCAAAATAACGTGTTCTTGAATACTCATTGATGCTCCAGTGCCAAAATGCCGAGTGGTTCAGCACCATCAGCCGAAGCATTATACTGCATTCTTATACGAACGGTTTGGCTCGTAGAGCGGAAAAGGGCATGACCCTTATTCGTTTTGGCTGTTATCATAGTGCGCCATTCACGCTGACCGAGGATCTGTTTTGTTTGCAGGAAGCCTGACGAGAAACCCCATTACCGCAATTTTTTGCCTGACGCTGACGCTATTACTGGCGGGCTGTTCAGGGAGCAAATCTTCGGATACGGGAAGCTATTCCGGTTCGGTCTACACCGTTAAGCGCGGGGACACCCTGTACCGGATTTCGCGCGCAACGGGGACCAGCGTGAAGGATCTGGCGCGGCTGAATAACCTCTCGCCACCTTACACCATCGAGGTGGGGCAGCAGCTGAAGGTTAGCGGCGGATCGTCCTCGGGCAAAAAATCCTCTTCGAAAGGCAAAACCGCCAAAGTGACGCCGTCCTATCAGGTGCCGCAATCATCATGGCCGCCGGTTGGACAGCGCTGCTGGATTTGGCCTGCCAGCGGTAAAGTGGTCGCCCCTTACTCACTCTCGGAAGGTGGCAACAAGGGTATTGATATTGCCGCTGCGCGCGGTACGCCGGTTTATGCCTCCGGGGCCGGGAAGGTGGTTTACGTCGGTAACCAGCTGCGCGGCTACGGTAACCTGATCATGATTAAGCATGGCGAAGACTACATCACGGCCTATGCGCACAACGACACGATGCTGGTCAACAACGGGCAGAACGTCAAAGCAGGGCAGAAGATTGCCACCATGGGCAGCACCGGTACGGATTCAGTGAAGCTGCATTTCCAGATCCGCTATAAGGCGACGGCCATCGATCCGCAGCGCTATCTGCCTGCGCCCGGCAGTAAGCCGAAGTGCTAAGTGATTATTTAATCGCCGTTTAGTTGTGAAGAGGCTTGTATGAAGGTGCGTAAGGTCTATAATGCCATACGCACCTCAAAGCGGGCGTAGTTCAATGGTAGAACGAGAGCTTCCCAAGCTCTATACGAGGGTTCGATTCCCTTCGCCCGCTCCAGATCTCTCCCCTTGTTGCAAAACACCGCCAGCTACTGGCTTAATGTGTTTCGCTATCAACAACTTACATAACATAAGTTGTCTGTGATCGTTCTACCATTGAACGACGAAGTACCAACGGGGATTACACTGTTAGTTGTCACGGATAGTTACTATGGAAATGAGAGTATAACTATTCGGCGGCGGCAGTTCCAACCTCACACCGCGATAGCACAACGTGAAGGCAAAGCCTGATCCGGGCATTGATTCTCATAACCTTACAGTGAAGCGCATTTTTTGCCGATGCTCCCACATGCTACACGTCGCGATGACGTTGCAGGGAATAAACAGGTTTTATGGTGGTCACGGTACTTGCACACCACATGCAAGCTCTGCCAGCGGTTCGGCCTCGCTCCTTCGGGTACATGGTCATCCTGATAAACTTCACTGTCTGACATACCCTGATGTTGTCGCCTGACGGCTCCGCGCGTTGTCTTACCACCAACGGGCATTAGGCTTGTATTGTCTAAAATCAGGGAGAAGGGGAAAGGCTGGATTTCTCCAGCCTTTGACGGTCATCTCACTTTCTTGAAGATGATCAGGATCAACACGGTAGAAATGATGTAACCGAAGAGAGAAACATCAATTAGTCTGTCGTAATACTGTTCAAAATCAGCCACCACAGCATTACAGGCTTCAATAGTGATCGTTTTTTCATTGAGTATGTCAGTGTATTTTCTCGTTATCCCATAATCTAATACATTGACCAAAATGGATGCTATGTAGAGGAAAGAGATCGTGATTATGCTCCCCCATCGGATGAAACATTTTGTTCTACTCGTCAAGGTCATATGAACCACCCAAGAATCCACCAACCGTACCGCCAGAATAACCAGAAGCCGAACCTAATGTAGAGGCTCCCGCAGCAAGGTTTTTCTCCATAGCATTTTCTTCACCAAGAGTGTAATTATCTATGTTTGGATACTGCTCTTTAAATTCATTGGTAACTTCAGTTACTTGCATTGAGTTTAGGCTGCTGCTCTTGCGCATAAGATAATTTTGCAGAGATAAAGGCACTGCAAAATCTTCCACGCCTTCAATCGGTAATTGCGTTGTAGTCGATGTGTAGCTTGTTTCGAAAATGTTTGAGCCAGATTTACGAATTACCTGAACAGTGTGAGTTGTACAGTTGCTACCAGTAAGATCATAGACGTCAATTACTCTTCCCCTGCGTTTGGTTCTTTCACCCATTTTCTCAGTAGGGATTGGCTTTGCTCCTGAGTTCCAAAGGTTTTCAAACAATGAACGTGTCTCCACTATGGATGCATCATCAATTTTGAATACCCGAGCATTAACTTTGTAAAGTTCTTCACGGTAGTAGCTACGAGCATCGTCACCGGTAAAGAAGTTAAGTATTCCATCGCCTGTAAAGTTAGCTGGTCCTCTTCGACCAAAGCGCCCGTAGGTGTAAACGTAGATCGAGTTATTTTCATGCACCGAAACGAAAGCGTGTCCTGCATCGGTGATTTCTGTCCAGATGTAAACGCCGTTCAATAGCTGGTTATCTTCTGGCTTGCAGGTGCCAGCAAAGCTGTTTTGCTTCTTCGCTACCTGTGCGTGCTGCACTGGCTCTCCAGGCGCTATAGCCCAGGAAGGGATATTAACCTCAACTGTGCCAGGCGCGATAAGAAAATTAGTACCCTGTGGACAACCGCAGAGGATTTCCGCACCATCCACGGCGACTGCGGCGCTATTGGAGCAGCGAGGATCTCCGCTCACAATTACCCCCACTTTCCCGCATTTCGGGCAAGGAGTGGTCTTATCGCCGATGTAGAGTTTCCACAAGCCCATAACAGACATACCGGGGCGGGCGGCAATACATTGTGCGCCTGTAGAGGTTTTATCTCCGTGCAGACCAACGTTCTTACCGTGAACCGTGCAACCCCTGTTAACCGATGCCATAGTGACCACCTTATTTCAGAAAGTTTTCTGGCAACGATTCCCCTGCTCGGACTACTCTTCTTCCGGCATTCTGTGGGCTACTGATAATTTCGTCGCCGTTGTCGAGTAAGCTACCGACAAGAGCGGCGGAGTTACCAGAGGTATAGCCTACTTCAGTGCTGATTTTCGCGGTGGTTCCATCTGGATAACGAACTTCATCACCCACAAGAGATACATTTAGGCGTGTTCCGTCTTCAATTTCGATCTGCTGCCCGTTGTATTCACTAATAACCGCTCCCCCGTTGCGGGTTAAGCTACCCTCTGTAGCAATCAGATAAGCGGCTGTAACTGGGTGAGCGAGGTTGTAGGCGTTTCTTTCAGCGATCAGATTACGGGCTTCTTCGTTCATTTCCGCGAGCTGTTCAGCTGTGAATGGTGACTGGTCAAATGCTGCCAGCATTTCGGCGGTGAGTTCATTGGTGTATTGCTTCATAAGTCCCTCTACTTGCTATGGAAATAATTTCAGTGGCTATTTTACAAGCAATGACCACATGAGCAACAAGTGTTAGACTTAAGCGAAATTATGTTTCGTAGCAACCAGTAAAGGGGGTTACTCCTCCTCAAAGGTCATTGTGTAGCGGCATTACTGCGACGGTCTGATCGTCACTATCTCCGTATAATTGGCGTTACTGTATACGCAAATCTTCGCGTTGCCTGTCTCCTCTTCATCACTGAGAATCAGGGTTATCTGTCCGGCATTCGCCAGGGCTGGTAATAGCGCCACTATCAGCACAATCAAGTGTTTCATATCGATCACCATTCTAAAGAAAACTCCTCTGTTAAATCGTCCTGCACGTCCTGACCGTACCCGATGTAATACATGGTTGAGCGCGGATCTGTCTGTCCCAGGAAATGGGCGATAGTTTCAATAGCCACTCCATTTTCGAATAGGATTCGCCCCCGACTTTTTCGCGGCGTATGGCAGCCCACGTTAGAGAATCCGGCTCTACGTCCCATCTTCCCAAATTCAGTGAATACCGTGTTACGGGTTACGGCGTTGCCTTTGCTACGGAGATCGCCCTTGCTAAAGATGAAATCCGTCTTCACTGGTATATCGGCTTGCTCTGCCTTGCGTTGTGTGAATCGCCACGGATAATCTAGACACTTCTGAGCCGTTGATAATATAGGTTTTCATATTCAGCCGGTGGCATCTGCTCGCTCGAACCATGCCGACGCTTACTGTTATAAAACATTTCGATGTAATCAAAAATATCGCTTCTGGCTTCGTCTCTCGTTCCGTAGAGCCTTTTCTTAATCCGTTCGCGTTTCAGTAGCTGGAAAAAGCTTTCCGCAACCGCGTTGTCGTGGCAGTTACCGCGACGACTCATGCTGCCTTCCAGACCGTGTGATTTCAGGAACGACTGCCACTCATGGCTCGTGTACTGACTGCCCTGATCAAAGTGAACCAGTACCTGCTCTTGAGGATTACGCCTCCACTCCGCCATAAGTAATGCGTTCAGAACAATCTCTTTTGTCATGCGGGGTTGCATTGACCAGCCGATAACTTTTCGGGAGAACAGGTCAACCTCCACGGCCAGATACAGCCAGCCTTCGTGGGTTCGGATGTAGGTTACGTCCGTCGCCCAACGTTCATCCGGTGAGGCCGGATTGAACTGCCGCTGGAGCCTGTTGGGTGTCACGATGCTGGCTTCGTCTTTACGTGCGCGTGTGGGCTATGGTACCCAACCTGAGCTTTTATTTCGGCACGCTTCATCAGTCGCCGGACCTGGTTCACTCCACACTGCTGTCCGATATCACGAAGATCGAGATGGATCTTGCGATAACCATAGACGCAGCCAGACTCAAGCGAGGACTGTTTGATCTGCCCGGTCAGCATCTGGTCTGTCTGGTGACGCTGTGAATGTGGCTGCTGAAGCCAGAAATAAAACCACTCGGATGGACATTCAGAACCCGACAGGGCAAACGAACAGGCCCGCAACGGCTGTTGTCGCGGATAAAGGCATACCTCAGTCGGACTGCTTTGCGAAGTACGTCGCGGCTTTTTTTAATATGTCCCGTTCGTCCTTAATCCGCTTCAGCTCTTTCTGGAGACGGCGGACCTCGGCCTGAGCATCTGACTGTTCTTTATTAATGGAAGAATCCGGACCGTACTTCTTTATCCAGGCGTAAAGGCTGTGGGTGGTGATATCAAGACGTGTTGCAACGCTGGAAACAAAATGACCAAGATCAACAACCTGTTTGACTGCTTCAATTTTAAACTCTTCAGGATAACGCTTACCGCTCATGGGCATTTCTCTTTAAGTCATCTTAAATGGCTCTGAGGTGTCTGTTAAACCCGTGGCGATTCACAAAGACCTGCCATCATCTTTCGTTACGACTTTATATCCGTTAGCAAAAGCGAGAATAGGGAGAAGACACAGTACAGCCAATACTATTTTTTTCATTCTCTGACTTACCTCATTTCTTCTCACAGTTGCGCATCTTATAGAAGAACCCTGTATTTGCATCTTCCACAATGAACCTATCGCCAAAGGTTGGACGGCGAATGAAGGTCACGCCACCTTTTTCGGCTTTTTGTTTTAATCCATCATCAGTGTTTTCCAGTTCAGGGGAATACAACTGATCACCATTGGGCATTTGGACGATGAAGTTATTTTCATTATCAAGAACAGTCGAGGCTCTCGACAGAATTTTGGTAGCTGTGCCTTGGCTGGATATGCGAATGTCACAAATATATTTTCCAGGCCCCTGATCTTCTTCTGCGAGTACAGGTAAGGAGAATAACGAAAGCGCGATTATGAAAGCTTTTTTCATGGGAGGCCTTAGGATGTTAACAAAAGTAACATTTTACAGAGGGAATGGATAAGAGCAAATAAGGCGTTATGAATGGGGGAGATCTCAAACCGAAAAAGTCAATCTTACAAAAACTTGGGACGGTCTATTCCGTAAAAAGGAAGGGGCATGAAGCCCCTTCGTCAACATTAACCAGCGTGACGGTAAGATTCACGCACACCATCACGATAACCATCAGCGAACGCTGCTTGAGGACTTTTGTGACGAACGGTTCCCGCTTGGCTATCAGGTAAGGCGGCTAAGTCTACCCAAACTTGCCCTGTGCGAGCCAAGCCTGCACGGTAACCCTGATCGTAAGCGCAGCCGCAACATTTATGGCGACCTTCACCACCTTGATCGTGAGGTAAGCTGATGAAAAGAGTATTGTAACGGTGTGATTGTTTACAAATAGTCATGCAATGCTCCTTATGAGCGTCATTTTATGGTTTACATGATCCTCTTTGCCTGGCACAATCAAGCCGTGAAAAATGAAGGCAAGGCTAAGATTCGTACGAGTTTGGCGACTCGTATTGGTCATGCTTTGTAAGCCGGGTTCATGCAAATGAATCCGGTTTTTTTACGCCTAAAATTCAGGCGCAGCACTACATGTGGGGGTGGTCAATCAATAGCGGCCCCACATAGTCGATATTTTAGAGATGATTCTTTTGTGCATAAGGGTTTATTTTGACGTTAAGTTAAAGCTGTGAAAGGGTAAAAAAGGCTAAGTCCTCGTACCGTAAGGCCTGGAAGACATGTCAATAATTAAGAAAAAAATTCAAAATTTGATCGAGTGCTGATTTCTTCAACATGATTTTGAGTATGTGGATTCATGTTACTGGTAACTATGAGAAAAACACACGATTGAGTATTCGTCTCTGGTGCTTAAAATAATCAGGCTCGGAACTGTTGGTGATCTGCTAGACCACCAGCCCAGACCCTCCGCAAAAAACCAGAATGTTCACAAAATATCCTACAGCCGACACTCCCAACAATGCATTTGACTACTTCATCCCATAGGCCATCACAACAGGGAAAACTTGCCACAATAGAGCATTTCGCTGTTCGTTTTTTGGTCTATTTAACATAACGGTTCATTATAAGTACTTGACTGGAATTGTCAGGTATTGCTTTTCGGAGTGTTGATGCGAAGCGGGGTACACAACAGCTATTTCATCAACAAAAGGAAAGCATTCGGGAGGATTTGAAGTGAGTTCTCTTGTTCAAGGATTTTGGATGAGTTTGGCTGCTCACCACACAATTTCAGGTTTCAGGCCTTTGAAGTTACCAGCTCATCAAATGTCATAAAAGCACATTTTTGTATTCGCCAGCAGACACAGGGCTACTACGGCGACGTTAACACAACGGGCTGAAAGTCTGCCATCACCTGGTGATATTCACCGAGCCAGGCCGCCACTGTTTCGTACCCATTGCCCACAACAATGTAAACAGCCAACCCACCAATCCATCCTGCGCTTCACCAGATGCCCGTAGCGTCAGTGCATCGGGTGAGAATATCACCCAGAATGGTAAGAGCGTTGTTGAACAGAGCGGGATATTCGCAGGCAAGGGCGCTTTGCTGTCACCACCGGAAATCATACCCAGCTTGACGGCGCGGTGATTGCATCCACGGCGTCTGCAGATAAAAATAGCCTCGACACGGGTACGCTGGGTTTCAGTAATCTCCACAACGAGAGCCAGACCAGCGGCAACGGCTACACGGTGGCGCTTTCCGGCAGCGGAAACGGTGAAAACCGCAACCTGGCTCCTGCCATCGGTACGGGCCAGTCAGAAGAGAGCCACACCGGCACGACCTCATCAGCGGTGAGTGGCGGTAGCATTGTCATTCGCAACCCGGCGGGACAGAAACAGGATATTGCTGACCTGAGTCGTGATACGGCTGGCGCCCACCACGGCGTGGACGTGAGCGGTGATGTGCAAAAGGTCAGGGATAACCTTGCGGTCCAGAGCGAAGGCGCGGCGCTGGCCACCTCTGCGCTGGATGCTTACGGCAAGTATGCGGAGCAGAAAGCGCGGGAATCCAATGCGGCGCTGGGCGCGAAGCTGGCATCTGAAGGAAAACTGCAGGGTGATACCCCGCAGGAGCAGGAAGCGTTCCTGAAGACGCAGCCCGGATATCAGAATACCGAGTACGGTCCGGGGAGTGCCTTCTGGATGAAGGGCAGCGCAGCGGCGGGATTACTGGCAGGTGCGCTTGGCGGTAACCTAAAGGCAGGCGCGGCACCCCTTCTGGCGACCCTGGTCAAGGAGCAGAAAGACCCGACAGCCCGTGCCGCGCTGCACGGTATTGTGGCGGCGGCGCTGACGCAGCTGAGTGGCGGGAGCAGTGCGGATGGCCTGAAGGCCGGTGCCATTGGAGCCATTACGGCCTCGGCGATGACCGACCATCTGGTCAGTGCGCTGTATGGAGATAAAAAATCCAGTGACCTGACGCCAGAGGAAAAACGGCTGGTCAGTAGCCTCGTGAGTATCGCGGGTGGGCTGGCAGGCGCTGCGGTGACGGATGGCAGCGTCTCCATGGCGGCGACGGCGTCAGAAACGGCGAAGGTGGAGGTTGAGAATAACTCGCTGGGTGTCGTTATACAGGGCGGTAAACTGGCTGCACAGGGATGTCTGAAAATTTCTGCTTGCCGTGATCGCCTGGTTGCCAGTGGTCTGGGTGCTTTACTGGGGATTGGTGCATCCACATCAGCAATGGATACATTGTCACAAGATGAGCAGTTGCATCTGATCTATGTGGCCTCGCTCAATGATCCTTCCCAGCTCAGTCAGTTAAATGATGCTCAGAAAGCGGCCTATGAGTCCCTGACAGGTAAGACAATCACCAGTACTGGTGGTACGCAGGTCATCAACCCGGGACCATCAAATACTGGTGGAGACCAGACTGTAACCGGAAATACGCCCTCCAACACAGGGAATAATAGTGTAGCAACCGGAGGGATAAATCATACTGGTAATACCAACGGTGATGGAGCGTCAAACAATAATGGCTGGACGACAACTACGCCTGTTCCGGATTCTCCTTCACTGGATGATCTTTTCTATCAGAACGAGAAGATCCCCGGCCTTGAAAATGTTCGCCCTGAAAATCCCGGTTATCCAGCCAATCAGAGTGTTATTGAAAAAATGAACGAACCTAAGTTTATTGCCTGGATAGGCAATACAGATTGTACGGATTGCTCAGATATCGCACCTAAGCTTCTCGATGCAGCTGGCGGGCACGGGAAAATTATTGAAGCAAGGCCGACGACTCCGTACAACTTAAATGTGTATGAAAATGGAAAAATTGTACATGAACAAGCTTTCCATCAGGTTTATACCGATGGTCAGTATGTTTACGATCCAAGAGTGTCCTTAAAACTGATTCCTAAAGGAGATTGGGAAAAACATATCAAATCTATAAATCAGGGAAGTGTTACGATCTCTGATGAATTACAGGGGTTAAAATAATGTTTCCGATAGGTAAGAAAGAAACAATCTTGTTGGACTTCATTGGTTCTCTTGGAAAACTGGAGTGGTTACATTATCAGAGCCGTATTGAAGATGAATGGATAAATGATCATTTTGAAAAAATTGATCGCTCTAAGTGCCCTCCTTATACCAGTTTTCGTTTTGAAAAAGAGGTTCCAGAAGTTATCACCTTACTGGAAGATGCAATTCAATCATATAAAGGTAAAGTTGAGTGGTGTATGACCCATCATCCGAAAGAGTATGGTACTGGTGTTAGTCATCGTATTTTGCCTACATTTGTTAAAAATCTCAGAGCGAGTGAAGGTATGGAAGATGTTAACGAGTATATTGAAAACCATTATCCTGATTTTGGCCAAATCGCCTATGAAGATCTTGTTGGACTGACGGAGCATGTTCAATTAGTTTTCAAAAATGCTGGATATGGCGCATAAATTTTCTTTATATGCTCTGTAATAATATTTTGATATGGAGTCTTAAACCGTTATACGTACGGACGGAAAAAAGTGTCAGGTGGCTATTTTAGTCAGAATGCCTTAACAATAATGGCTAGCGCCATCTATCCTGGCATCTGCGCATTTCTTTGTTTTGTAGACCCGGTAAGCGAATCGCTACCGGGCCATGGCAGATTAATTATTGACTCATCACCCTTTCGGAAACACCCAAACATGCTTCTCAGGCAGCGAAAGATGGCAGTGCTGCGGATCCCGAACCTCATGCCCATACGCACGAATGACAAAATCATCTCCCACCGTGCGGAACAGGTATTCCCAGCGGTCGCCGAGATACATGCTGGTGAGCAGCGGCAGCTCAAGCTGATTTTCCCCTGGCCCCTCGACTACCGCCACGCGCTCGACGCGGATCACCGCCGTGGCTTCATCACCGCTCTGCACCCCTTCACCGGCCTGACCCCACAGCACCCAGCCTTTCCCTTCGATACGCGCTCTGCCGTCGCGCACTTCGGTGACCTTGCCGTGCAGGCGGTTGTTGCTGCCCATAAACTCGGCGGTAAACAGCGTTTTCGGCGAGCCGTACATCTCCTGCGGCGTGCCCTGTTGCTCAATTTTGCCGTTGTTGAGCAGCAGGATGCGGTCGGATATGGACATCGCTTCGTTCTGGTCGTGCGTCACCATCAGTGCCGATAGCCCGAGCTTGATAATCAGCTCGCGCAGGAACACGCGGGCCTCTTCGCGCAGCTTGGCGTCGAGGTTGGAAAGCGGCTCGTCCAGCAAAATTACTGGCGGGTTGTACACCAGCGCACGGCCGATCGCCACGCGCTGCTGCTGCCCACCGGAGAGCTGGTGCGGGTGACGTTTGCCAAGATGGCCCAGGCCAAGCTGGTCCAGCACGTCCTGCACGCGCTGCTGGATCTCTTTGGCCGGGACTTTGCGCAGCTTGAGCGGATAGGCCACGTTCTCAAACACGGTTTTGTGCGGCCACAGAGCATAGGACTGGAATACCAGCCCCAGGTTACGCTCTTCCGCCGGGACCTCGCTGCGCGGCGTGCCGTCGTAAACTTTATTGTTGCCAATCACAATCGACCCCTGGGTCGGTTTTTCCAGACCCGCGACGGCGCGGAGCAGGGTGGTTTTGCCGCTGCCGGAGGGGCCTAACAGGGAGACCACTTCGCCGCGCTTCAGGTTCATGGAGACACCTTTTAAAACAGGATTGTCGCCGTAGGTTAAGTGCAAATCGTCAACCGCTAATTCAATCATGTATTTTCACTCCGAAACGAAGGGCAATGCCCAGACCTACCACGACCAGCAGGATGTTAATGAAAGAGAGCGCCGCCACGATATCAATGGCACCCGCGGCCCAGAGGGAAACCAGCATCGATCCGATGGTTTCCGTGCCGGGTGAAAGCAGGTACACACCCGTTGAATATTCGCGCTCAAAGATCAGGAACATCAGCAGCCACGAACCGATCAGACCGTAGCGGGAGAGCGGTATGGTGACGTGGCGGGTGATCTGCCCGCGCGTCGCCCCGGTACTGCGCGCCGCCTCTTCAAGCTCCGGCCCTACCTGCAGCAGCGTGGAAGAGATAAGCCTCAGCCCGTAAGCCATCCACACCACGGTATAGGCCAGCCAGACGCTGAAAATGGTGCTGCGCAGCGAACGAAGCCAGACGATGACGTTTTCACGCATCCAGTCGGTCCAGGAAAACCCGGAAAGCCAGCCGGATTTCAGCGAGTTATCCAGCCACATCGGCAGGAACAGGAACACCCACAGGAATGCCAGACCCGCCAGCAGGCCAGGCACGGCGCGCGGCACCAGCACGCTATAGTCCAGGAAACGCGTGGTGTTGTCCGGCTTACGGTGCATGGCAATGCCGACAAACAGGTAGCACACCACGGCCAGCGCGCCGCCAATCACGCCAATCGCCATGGAGTTGACGATGGCGCGCAGCAGGTTGGGCTGCGCCCAGATGGTGCGGAAGGTGTTCAGAGAAAGCTCGTCCCACAGCGAAACGCCCACGCCCCAGTTGGAGATAAACGCGCGCAATACCACGCCGAGCAGCGGAACGCCGATGGTGACGGTGAGCCAGAAGGCAATCACCGCGCCAGCCACCCAGCGCCATTTACCCAGCGGCAGCGCGCGGGCCTGCGAGGCCTTGCCCTTCATGGTGACGAAGCGGTTGGCGGTGCGCATCAGGCGACGCTGGAGCATCACCAGCGGGATGGTGATGCAGATCAGCACCACGGCAACCGCCGCCATCAGGTTATAGGATGGGGTGCCCATCTTGTTCGTCAGCTTATAGAGATAGGTCGCCAGCACCATATTGCCTTCCGGGTCGCCGAGGACCAGCATCAGGCCGAACACTTCCAGCCCGAGGAAGAACAGCAGCACGGTGGCGTACAGAATGGACGGGCGCACCATCGGCAGGCTGACGGAGGTCATCACCTGCCAGGGCGACGCGCCCGCTGTGCGCGCGGCTTCTTCCACATCGGAGCCCACGCTGCGCAGCGCTGACGAGATATACAGATAGGCGTGCGGGACGTGCGTCAGGCCGGCGATGACCACAATGCTCGACATGTCGTAGATATTCCACGGCACAAAGCCAATCAGCGCCTGAGCCCACTGGGAGAGAAAGCCTACCGGACCGGCAGCCACCACGTAGCCAAAGCCCAGCACCATCGGTGAAACGAAAATCGGGACCAGGATCAGCGGCTCAATCAACCGGCGACCGGGCAGGTCGGTGCGTACCATCAGAAACGCCAGCACGCCACCCAGCGGAATGGAGATAAAGACCAGCCCGAAAGCAAGAATAAAGCCGCTTTTCAGGGCCTTATAAAAATCAGGGTCGGTGAAAATAAATTCAAATGATTCAAAGCTCCACTCTTTTGACGGCGAAAAGAACGGGGCGGACAGGAAGCTCTGTATCACGATAAACGACAGCGGCGTGTAGATAACCAGGGCGGTTATCAGCACGACGATGCCTCGCGGCAGGCTTTGCCACTTTCTGCGTAGTGTATTCATGGGGTATCCCTGGTGTTGCAGCCCAGAAAAACGAACTCAGTCGATAAGGGAGCGCGGCGGCCTGCGCCGCGCTCAGACGCTTATTTACCGGCGGCGGTACGCCACTCTTTGATGTACTCCAGGCGTTTTTTCGGCTGCAGGTATTCCAGCAGCGTTTCATCAACCGGAATTGGCTTCAACGCGTTGCCGAGGATTTTGGTCAGGCCGTCGATATCATTCTTGCCTTCGATATCGTTACGAATGGAGGGGATGTCCGCCTGACTGGCCAGAATGTTTTGCCCTTGTTCAGACAGCACGTAGTCCAGCCACAGCTTCGCGGCGTTGCTGTTTTGCGATTGCTGGCTGATGAACGATACGCGCGACAGCACCAGGGTGTAATCTTTTGGATAGGCAATGCCGAGCGACGGATCGTTCTTCGCGCGCGCTTCCGCGTAGGAACCGAGGATGTTGAAGCCGATCAGGTTTTCACCGGAGGAGACGCGCTCCATCATGGTGCCGGTAGACGACTGCACCGACAGGCCTCCTTTGGCGACGTCGGCCAGGGTCTTGAAGTAGTTAGGATCGGCGTTGTGATCCTGCACCGAAAGCATAAAGCCCAGACCCGATTTTTCGATGTCGTAGGTGGTGACTTTGTTCTTGAATTTGTCCGTCTGGCTGGCAATCAGCTTCGCCAGTGCGGCGTGAGAGTCCGGCACGTCGCCGGCCGGGATCAGACGCTTGTTGTAGATAAAGACCACCGGCTCATAGGTAGTGCCGTATGCCTTATCCTTCCAGACCGCCCATTTCGGCAGCTGGCTTTGCTCCGGCGATTTATACTCCATGGCGTAGTCGGTGGCGAGCTTCAGGCCGGTGTCCATCGAGGAGCTCCAGACCACGTCGCCGCTCACGCCGCCGGAGGCCTGTTCGCTGATGAAACGGTTGTACAGCTCGGTGCTGTTCATGTCGTTGTATTCGACTTTAATGCCTGGATAGGTTTTTTCGAAGCCCTGGATCAGCGGTCCGGCAGCTTTGATGTCGGTGGTGGAGTAAATAACAACCTTGCCCTCTTTCGTGGCGGCATCAACCACTTTTTGATACTCAGCAGGATAACCCTGCGGCAGGGCAGACAGTGCAGAAGCAGAGAACAGTACGGTAGCGGTAAGCAGAGAAATTCGGAACGTGTTCGACATTATAGTTAACCTTTTAGTTACATTTGAGGAACTAATTGTCAACATAGCGTAAAGCGCGCCTCCGACAATAGGGAGGCGAGGGCAATGATTCCGAAGTGTGATTGTCGCCGTCGTTTCAGCAATTAACACCATAAAATCCGCGAACGTTAGCTTACGAACGGTTCTGGATTACGGTTTATCGGGGGCTTTGCGGTATAACCGGCGAGGATGACCAATATTGCCATACAGCATTTCGACGCTGATTAACCCGCTCTCCACGCAGTATTCAAGGTAGCGGCGCCCCGTGGTTTTGCTGATCCCTACGTTTTCCACCACCTCTTCAACCGACATCGCGCTGTCGGGATGCTCGGCGAACAGGCGTTTAATCCGCTCCAGCGTCTGGGGTTCAATGCCCTTTGTGGACGGCGTAACGGAGGCTTCCGCGGCAGGCAGATGAAACAGGCGATCCAGCGCATGCTGGTCGACCACCTTCACCTGCTGCACGGTGTGGATGAAGCGCATAAAACGCTCCAGCGAGGCGTGCAGGCGCTGGAAAAAGACGGGCTTGATGAGGTAGTCAAACGCGCCGCTGCGCATGGCGTGGCTGCAGGTCTGCATATCGCTGGCGGCAGTGATGAAGATCACCGAGCACTCATAGCTTTTCAGCAGCGGATTATCGATGAGCTCCACGCCTTTACCGTCCGGGAGATAGTTGTCCAGCAGGATAAGCCGCGGCTGATGCTGACGAATCAGGCGGCATGCCTGCTCAATCGACGCGGCGATGCCCACCACGCGCAAATGAAAATTTTGCTCGATATACTCGCGATGCAGCTCCGCCAGGTGCGGCTCATCTTCAACGATCACAACATCAAGTGCTCGGGTCATGCTTTTGCCCATTCGGAATAAACACAGAAAAAATAGTTCCTTGTGGCGTGTTGTCGGCAATCTCAATAGTGCCGCCAGCCTTGTCGATATATCCTGCCACCAGATACAGGCCAATACCGTGCTCGGTGCCCACAATGTCGTTTTCGCTGTCCGGCTTGCTGCTGAATCCCTGGCGGAAAATATGCGGCTTCATCGCATCCTCCACCCCGCAGCCTCTGTCGGCCACCTCGATCAGCAGCTCCTGGTTACGGTCTGAAATGTAAAGCTCTACCGGTGCGGGGACCGGTGCTTTAAGGGTTGCGTCCACCGCGTTGTCCAGCAGATTTCCAATAACCGACATCAGCTCCGTTTCGTTGAGCGTGGCGGGCATGCGGGTGAGCTGGCAGGCGGGATCAAACAGCAGCTCGATGCCTTTTTCGCGCGCGCTGACGTATTTTCCTAACAGCAGACCACACAGCGCGGGAGAGGAAAAACGGGCGGAGACAAAGTCCAGCACCCGCTGCGCACCTTCGGACTGCACCTGAATGTAGCGAATCGCCTCGTCATAGTGTTTCATCTGCAGCAAGCCCACCAGCGTGGCGGTCCAGTTCAGCTGCTCGTGGCGCATAATGCGCAGGTTATCCGCATAGCGCTTGATCTGACTGAGCTGGCTGCTGAGGGTGTTGATGTCATTTTTGTCGCGAAAGCTGTAGACCCAGCCGCTTTCAACGCCCGGTTCGACCTCAATCGCCACGCGGTTGACGATCACCTCGCGCTGGTTCAGCACCGCAATCTGGTCGTGGCTGCCAGCGCTGACCGAGGCGTAGCGCTGGGATAAAAAGCCCGGCGACGTCTGCAGAACGTCTTCCAGCGGTTTACCGATAAGGTCTTTCTCACTTTGCCGAATATCCAGCATTTCTCGTGCGGCGCGGTTAATTAAAATCAGCTGCTTCTCTTCATTGACGGCAAATACCCCCTCATACATGGCTTCTAATAGCGCGCGCTGCTGCAAAACCAGCTGAGCGATATCTTTCGGCTCCAGTCGGAACATCTGTTTTTTGAGATTGCGGGTAAACAGCCAGGAGAACATAAACAGCAGCAGCAGAAGAGCCGCGCCGTACAGCCCGGACTGCCAGAGAATACGGGCATTAATATTGGCAATATAGGAGGTCAGATAGCCGACCGAGACAATACCGATCACCTGATGCTGCGCGTTAAAGATTGGCGCTTTGCTACGCAGTGAAACCCCAATACCGCCCTGACGCACGGAAATAATAGTTTTGCCCTTTAATACCTCCGCGTTATCCCCGCCGATCATCGGTAAATTAATACGCTCCGGGGATTCCGAATGATAGAGGTGCTGCTCCTGCGTATCGCCAATCACAATATAGCTGGCATCGCTTTGGGCGCGCAGCGGCTGAATTAACTGGGCGATACCGGGGATATCTCTGGCCGCGACCATGGCCGCCAGACCCGGCATCAGCGCGATCTGGCTGGCCTGAACCCGGGCGCGCTGGCCGAGATCGTGATGGAGCTGTCGGTCAATAAAATGGAACAGGATCGTTCCCAGCAGAACTAACAGCAGGCAGGAGAAGCACACCAGCGCTAAAAACAGCTTTACCTGAAAAGAGAGTCTGCGTTTCATTCAACCTGCGGATGTTATGTAAAAGTGACATTTGCCGAGCCTGACATGGGCAAATAGCGGACGCAATCTGGCAAGAAAAGAGTTGTGACCTGGCTTTTCGTTTTCGGCGTTATAGCCAGCAGGATCCCGTCAGGCTATTCTTCATTCAGCACGATAATAATTACAGAGGCAATGTCATGGATAAAGAGCTACTGGATGCGGGTTACCGGGCCTATACCGGCGAGAAAATTGACGTTTACTTCAACACCGGGATCTGCAAACACTCCGGTAACTGCGTGCGTGGCAGCGCAAAGCTGTTTAATCTCAAACGTAAGCCGTGGATTATTCCCGATGAAGTGGACGTTGAAACGGTTGTCCGCGTGATTGATACCTGCCCGAGCGGTGCGCTGAAGTATCGCCAAAAATAAGCGAGGAACCATGGAAATTCTGGAAGGCCATAACAAGTTTTACGTGAATGATGCGAACGGTAACCAGGTCGCGGAGATTGTCTTCGTGCCAACCGGCGATCACCTGAGCATTATCGAGCACACAGATGTGGATGAGAGCCTGAAAGGGCAGGGCGTCGGTAAACAGCTGGTAGCGAAAGTGGTGGAGAAGATGCGCGGTGAGAACCGCAAAATTATTCCGCTGTGCCCGTTCGCGAAACATGAGTTTGATAAAACGCGGGAATATGACGATATTCGGGCGTAAATAACACCGGCGATGGCCGGTGTTTTTTTATCTCACCTGCTCAAAAAGCAATACCATCGCGATCAGCACCATGATCCCTCCTGATGCCATGCTTACCAGACGCGCCGCCTGTGGTCGGGTCGCCAGTACCGCTTTCGAACCATACCCCACCAGCAGATAGACCAGCGTACAGGTGATAAGGTGCATCATACCAAGCGCGGACATCTGCATCGCTATCGACCAGCTTCCGGTCGGGTCCGTAAACTGCGGAAGCAGCGCCAGGAACAGCAAAAACACTTTTGGGTTTAGGCCGCTAATGCAGAGTCCTTTCACCGCCCACTGTCTCCAGCTTCCCGCGTGGTGGGTGGCCTTTTCCGGTGCGGCAGGGTGACGCAGCAACATTATGCCAAGCCACATGAGATACAGAGCGCCAGCCACGGTCAGCCCGGTCAACGCCAGCGGATGTTGAGCAATCACGACCCCCACGCCAGCCACCACAATCAGAGTGGCTAACAGATGTCCGGACATCAGCCCCATCACCGCCGGTACCACGCGTCGCCCGTTAATCCCGGCGCTAATGGCGTAGGCCCAGTCGGCGCCCGGCGTCATGATAAGCAGAAAAGAAACCACCCAAAAGCCGGCCACAATACTCATTTCCATCGTCCTGAAGACTCCCGCAGTGCGTCAAACGTTGAGAAAAAGAATATCGCTAACTCTGCGAAATAGGCTTTCAATGTTATGCTCATAACACGGTGAAATTGAGAAAATCTTCCAAATGGACAGCATCGATCGAAAAATTCTTGCGGCGCTCCAGTCTGATGGACGCCTGTCGCTTACCGAGCTGGCTGAGCGTGTGAATCTGAGCCTATCGCCGTGCCATCGTCGCGTGCGGGCGCTGGAGCAAAGCGGGGCGATAACGGGATACCGTGCCAGCCTCGACCCCGCCAAAATGGGGTTTAACTTCCTGGCAATCGTCTTTGCGACGCTAAAGGAGGGGGACCGAAAGGCGGTTAGCGCGTTTGAAGCGGCGGTGGAGGAGATCCCGCAGATCGTGCTGGCCCAGCGTCTGTTTGGCGATCCCGATTACCTGATGCACGTCGTGACCCGCGACCTCTCCGCTTTCCAGAAGCTCTACGACGAGAAGCTCTCCGCCATGCCCGGCGTGCAGCATCTTCGCTCAACGCTTGTCATGAAAACGGTGGTGCAGGACAGGCCTTTTCCGCTGGAATTAGCTGGGCGAGACTGAGAGGCATGCCCGGCAGTACGCCGGGCATCAAAGGGGGGTTAGCCGACAAACATCACCGACACGCACAGCACTCCGACGATTAGCGTCAGCAGGTTGCCAATGGAACGGTACGGTTTCAGGGAGGGGATTAGATACGTCGACAGCGTCGGCATGATAAACAGGATCATGGCGATAAGCGGGCCGCTGATGGCGTAAATCATCGAAATGGCGTTCGGGTTAATGCAGCAGACGGCAAAGGTGATTAACGACACCCCCATAATGGAAATCGCGCGGTTAAAGGCGCGGCTCTTTTTCACCCCCACCTGACTGAGCGACGACTTCACGATCTCTGTCGCCCCTTCAATCACCCCAAAATAGGTACCGAGGAACGATTTCGACATCGCAATTATCGCCACGACAATCCCGGAGATGCCCAGCCATGCCGGTGATGAAGGCATCATCGACAGCGCGGACAGGATCGTCACCCCTTCCTCTTTGGCGGCCACAATGTACGACGGCGGAATAGAGAGCAGGCAGCTGAAGACAAAGAACAGCACGCTCAGGCAGATAATCAGGTACGCCACCTTCATGATCTTCTTACATTTATCCATGGCGCCATCGGCAAACTTCTCGCGACGGTCAACGGCAAACGTGGAGATAATCGGGGTATGGCTGAACGCAAATACCATCACCGGAATCGAAATCCAGACCTGGTGCAGCGTGTGGCGATCGACGGCCATCTGGCTGGTCAGCAGCGAGGGCTGCCAGCTGCCGATCAGATAGAGCGAGACAAACAGGAAATAGGCAATCAGCGGAAACACCAGGAAGCCCATCACTTTTATCGTGATATGCCGTCCCATCAGGAAGATCAGATTCAGGACCAGCACCACGCCCAGGCTGACCAGCACGCGAACGGCGGTATCAACCGTCAGGTGTTTCGCCAGCTGCTCCGTGAGCGAGTTGGTGATGGCCACTGCATAAATCTGCACCACCACAAAGAAGGCGATGAAATAGAGCGTGGTAATCAGGTTGCCAATCTTCCTGCCGTAATAGTGCGAGACGGCGCCGGTGATCCCCTCGTTGCCTTTCGTTTTCGACGACAGAATAAATTGCGCCAGCGCTCTGTGCGGCCAGTAGGTTAAGGGGTAGGCCACGAGGGCGGTAATAAACAGGACAATTGCGCCTGCGGAGCCCAGCTGAATGGGCAGGAACAGCGTTCCTGCGCCCACGGCCGTGCCGTAGAGAGCGAAACTCCAGAGAGTCTCATCTTTTGACCAAATTTTCGACATTAGAGCAACGTTTCAACTATCAAACCATCGGAATGGAGTGCAATTTACCATAGTTATGCACCGAGAGCGCAGTTGCTTTGAAGGTGAATGGCCGGAGCGGGCGTCCGGCCAGAAGGTGTTTAGCCTGCCAGGGCGCGCCGTTGCTGGCGACGCTTAAGAAATTTCTCGCGAAGGCAATCGTACGCCCAGTTATAGAACATGGTGTACGGCAGGAAGAACAGGAAGAAACCTATTTCCAGTGTGAATGCCTGCAGCAGGGTAACGCCCAGCACGGCGGCGACAATCGACACGCCAATCACAATAAACCCGCATTCAAACCCAAGCGCATGCAGCGCACGCACTTTTGCCGTACGTTTGACCCGCTGAACGGGCCAGAAGCGGTCGAAGCCGAAGTTATAAATAATGTTCCACAGCATGGCGGTGGTCGCCAGAACAATGGTCAACCCGCCCATTTCCACCACGGAACGCTGCATAAGCCACGCCGCGGTAGGGGCGAGGATCGCCGTCGCAATCCCTTCAAAACAGACAGCATGAAAGATCCGCTCCGGCAGTTTACGTTGGAGTGCATCCTGATGTTGCATAGCGATAGACCTCGTTAATTCGCCGGTATGGGCGTTGATGTGGCCTATTTTCATCGCTAAAGCTGATATATTAAAGATAGTATCCATCGCTAAAGTAGATAGGTTATGCGCTATTCACCCGAAGCCCTTACCGCGTTTGTTGAGACCGTTGCGGCTGGCTCTTTCTCTGCGGCCGCACGCCGGCTGCGTAAAAGCCAGTCGACGATCAGCACGTCCATTGCCAATCTTGAAGCCGATCTGGGCTTCGAGCTGTTTGACCGCTCTGCGCGCCAGCCGGTGTTGACGGCCCAGGGGGAACAGGTGCTGGGCTACGTGCAGGCGATTCTCGCCGCCAGCACGCGGCTGGATGAGCTGGCGGTGTCGCTATCGGCGCAAACGGAGGCGCGTCTGACGTTTGTCCTTTCCGATACCCTCAACCCGGACGTGCTGGAAGAGATGATGAAACAGTTTGACGCGCGCTTTCCCCATACGGAATTCGAATGTCTGATTGGCGAGGAGGAGGACGTGATCGATCTCCTGCAAAAGGAGCGCGCGCAGATTGGCCTCACCGAGGCGCGAGACGGTTATCCTACGGATATCGGCGCTATCCGGCTGCCGATGCAGACCCGCATGGCGATCTATGTCGCGACCACGCATCCGCTCGCCGGACAACATGACGTTCAGCGTGACGAGCTGCACGGCTGGCGAGAGCTGCGGCTGAGCACCTATCTTGAGCGCGAGGCGGAGATCGCGCGCGGGCCTGTCTGGTCAGCCCCGAATTACCTGTTACTCTTGAGTATGGCGGTACAGGGATTTGGCTGGTGCGTCTTGCCGTGCGCGCTGGTGGATGAGTTTGCCGCCGCGAAATCCCTGGTACAGCTCAATGTTCCCGGCTGGCCGCGGGCGATCGGCATCGATCTGCTGTGGAATAAACGATCCCCTCCCGGTGTTGCCGGAAGCTGGCTGCGGCAGTATCTGCAGGATGCACGCTGATCCTTGTGATTAAACTCACTATTTTTAAACAATTAAGATAATTGCCAGTAACAATCCTCTACTATCGTCATGTTATTTAACACAGAGGTCGTGATGAAAGATGTCGTAATAGTGGGTGCGTTGCGTACAGCTATCGGCTGTTTTCAGGGAGCGCTCGCGCGTCACTCGGCGGTTGACCTGGGGAGCGTGGTGGTGAAAGCGCTGGTGGAACGTAGCGGGATCGCAGCACATGAAGTTGACGAGGTGATTCTGGGACAGGTCCTCACGGCCGGTGCCGGGCAAAACCCTGCGCGTCAGGCGGCGCTGAAGGGTGGGCTGCCCAATACCGTCTCTGCCATCACCATCAACGACGTCTGTGGTTCAGGATTAAAAGCGCTGCATCTCGCGACGCAGGCCATTCAGTGTGGTGAGGCGGACGTGATCATCGCGGGCGGGCAGGAGAATATGAGCCGCGCGCCGCACGTGTTGACCGACAGCCGCACCGGCGCACAGCTGGGCAACAGTCAGCTGCTCGACAGCCTGGTGCATGACGGCCTGTGGGATGCCTTCAATGACTACCATATGGGCGTGACGGCGGAAAATCTGGCGCGCGAGTACGGTATCAGCCGTGAGGTGCAGGATGCCTATGCGCTGAGCTCGCAGCAAAAAGCGCGTGCGGCGATTGATTCCGGTCGTTTTCGCGACGAAATTGTCCCGGTCAGCGCGCAGCGTCAGAGCGGCGAGCATGTCGTCGTAGATACCGATGAACAGCCGCGCACTGACGCCAGCGCTGAAGGCCTGGCCAGGCTGAACCCCGCGTTTGAAATGCAGGGCTCAGTGACGGCAGGAAATGCCTCTTCCATTAACGACGGCGCTGCCGCCGTTATGATGATGAGCGAAAGCAAAGCTCTTGAGCTCGATCTCCCCGTCCTGGCCCGCATTAAGGCGTTCGCGAGCGTGGGGGTTGATCCTGCGTTAATGGGGATCGCACCGGTCTACGCGACCCGCCGCTGCCTGGAGCGTGCGGGGTGGCAGCTTTCGGATGTGGATCTGATCGAAGTGAACGAAGCTTATGCCGCGCAGGCGATCTCCGTCGGAAAAATGCTTGAGTGGGATCCGCTGCGGGTCAACGTTAACGGTGGGGCGATCGCGCTGGGTCATCCTATCGGGGCGTCCGGCTGCCGGATCCTGGTTTCGCTGGTCCACGAAATGAAAAAGCGCAATGCCCGCAAAGGGATTGCCACGCTTTGTATAGGCGGCGGGCAAGGGGTGGCGCTGGCCATCGAACGCTAAACTCTTCTTATTAAAAAACCTCCTCCGGGAGGTTTTTTTTCGCGCCCTTTTTCTCCTGGCGGCTTAATTGTGATCCGAACACCATTTCCGTTATAAACAAAAATTAAAATGAAACGTTGTTTTAAATTTCATTGAAAAGCCCACTTTATGCCGATAGTATGTGCTCATTATGAAAAAACGGAACGCTGTTTCGTTTATTTCCGCCTTCGGGCATGACCACATCTGGAGGTTACCGTGGACGTCAGAGAAAGCATCCACAGCGCGCACGCCAAAACGCTGGATACTCAGGGGCTGCGCAATGCGTTTTTAGTCGAGCAGGTATTCGAGGCCGACAGGTACACCATGGTTTACAGCCATATCGACCGCATTATTGTGGGCGGAATTATGCCCGTCACGAAAACCGTCTCCGTTGGCGGCGAGGTCGGTAAACAGCTGGGCGTAAATTATTTCCTCGAACGTCGCGAGCTGGGTGTGATTAACATCGGCGGGCCGGGCACCATCACCGTAGACGGACAGTGCTATGAGATTGGCCATCGCGAGGCGCTGTACGTGGGTAAAGGGGCGAAAGACGTGGTCTTTGCCAGCATCGACGCCAGCAGGCCTGCGAAGTTCTACTACAACTGCGCGCCGGCCCACGCCACCTGTCCAACCAAAAAGGTGACCCCGGCAGACGTCGCGCCCGTGACGCTGGGCGACAACCTCACCAGCAACCGCCGCACCATCAATAAGTACTTCGTGCCGGACGTGCTGGAGACCTGCCAGCTCAGCATGGGGTTGACCGAACTTGCGCCGGGCAACCTGTGGAATACCATGCCGTGCCATACCCACGAGCGCCGCATGGAAGTCTACTTCTACTTCAACATGGATGAGGACGCCTGCGTGTTCCACATGATGGGACAGCCGCAGGAAACGCGCCATATCGTGATGCACAACGAGCAGGCGGTGATTTCACCGAGCTGGTCTATTCACTCCGGCGTTGGGACAAAAGCCTACACCTTTATCTGGGGAATGGTGGGCGAAAACCAGGTCTTTGATGATATGGACCATGTTGCGGTCAGCGATCTGCGCTAGTCGCGGGCAGTGAAGCATAAACCTGCCTGTGAGTGACAGGCTCTGAAAGAGTAAGGAATAAACATGATTCTGGATGCATTCTCCCTGCAGGGGAAAGTGGCGGTGGTTTCCGGATGTGATACCGGGCTGGGTCAGGGGATGGCGTTAGGCCTGGCGGAAGCGGGCTGCGATATCGTCGGGATTAATATCGTTGAGCCTACAGAAACCATCGAGCGCGTGACGGCTCTGGGACGCCGTTTCCTGAGCCTGACCGCCGACCTGCGTAAAATCGATACCATTCCTGAACTGCTGGATCGCGCGGTAGCGGAATTCGGCCATATCGACATTCTGGTCAACAACGCCGGGCTGATTCGCCGTGAAGATGCGATCAACTTCAGCGAACGCGACTGGGACGACGTGATGGACCTGAACATCAAGAGCGTATTTTTCATGTCCCAGGCGGCGGCGAAGCATTTTATTGCGCAGGGGAACGGCGGCAAGATCGTGAATATTGCCTCTATGCTCTCGTTCCAGGGGGGAATCCGCGTGCCGTCTTACACCGCGTCCAAAAGCGCCGTGATGGGCGTGACCCGCCTGCTGGCAAACGAGTGGGCGAAACATAATATCAATGTGAATGCCATTGCGCCGGGTTACATGGCGACCAACAACACGCAGCAGCTGCGCGCAGACGAGCAGCGCAGCGCGGAAATACTTGACCGTATTCCGGCGGGGCGCTGGGGTCTGCCGGGCGATCTGATGGGGCCGGTAGTGTTTCTGGCCTCGTCGGCATCGGACTATATCAACGGCTACACCGTGGCGGTTGATGGCGGCTGGCTGGCGCGATAACCCGCATCGGGTCTGGACCTCTGCTTTCGGGCGGAGGTTTTTTTGCTCAAAAATTGTCAAAGTCCATATGGGTAAACACGAAAAATCCATACTAAAAAATCATGAACGACATTCATCACACTTTTAATTCTGAAAAATTAATGCATTAGTAAAATAACGTGATTATTAAGCGTTAGTTGAAATTGTAATGTCCATCACAGAACGGCATGTCGCAGCGAAATAATCCATATCTTCACCTTTTCCCACCTGACACTTTTCCTCGCTTTCTCGTAATTTCATTTAACGAATTTTGCTGTTGAGGCAGGAAAAATATGACATCGATAAATGACTCTACCCTAATGCCCGCTGCGCTGCGTGATACTCGCCGCATGAACCAGTTTGTCTCCATTGCCGCCGCCGTGGCGGGCCTGTTATTTGGACTGGATATCGGCGTTATTGCCGGCGCATTACCGTTTATTACCGATCACTTTACCCTGAGCAGTCGCCTGCAGGAGTGGGTGGTGAGCAGCATGATGCTCGGCGCGGCCATTGGGGCGCTGTTTAACGGCTGGCTGTCGTTCCGTCTGGGGCGCAAATACAGCCTGATGGTCGGGGCAATTCTGTTCGTTGCCGGCTCCATTGGCTCGGCGTTTGCCGCTAACGTTGAAATCCTGCTGCTTTCCCGCGTGCTGCTGGGCGTGGCGGTGGGGATTGCGTCCTACACCGCGCCGCTTTATCTCTCCGAAATGGCGAGCGAAAACGTGCGCGGCAAGATGATCAGCATGTATCAGCTGATGGTCACGCTGGGTATTGTGCTGGCGTTCCTGTCTGACACCTACTTCAGCTACAGCGGCAACTGGCGCGCGATGCTGGGCGTGCTGGCCTTACCGGCGCTGGTGCTGATCGTCCTGGTGATTTTCCTGCCAAACAGCCCGCGCTGGCTGGCGCAAAAAGGGCGCCACGTGGAGGCGGAAGAGGTGCTGCGCATGCTGCGCGATACCTCAGAAAAAGCTCGCGAAGAGCTGAACGAGATCCGCGAAAGCCTGAAGCTGAAGCAGGGAGGCTGGGCGCTGTTTAGAATCAACCGCAACGTGCGCCGGGCGGTCTTCCTCGGCATGCTGCTGCAGGCGATGCAGCAGTTCACCGGCATGAACATCATCATGTACTACGCGCCGCGGATTTTCAAAATGGCCGGGTTTACCACCACGGAACAGCAGATGATCGCGACCCTGGTGGTCGGGCTGACCTTCATGTTCGCCACCTTTATTGCCGTGTTCACCGTGGACAAGGCGGGCCGTAAACCTGCGCTGAAAATTGGCTTCAGCGTGATGGCGCTCGGCACGCTGATCCTGGGCTACTGCCTGATGCAGTTTGATAACGGTACGGCCTCAAGCGGGCTTTCCTGGCTTTCTGTCGGGATGACCATGATGTGTATCGCAGGGTACGCGATGAGCGCCGCGCCGGTGGTCTGGATCCTGTGCTCCGAAATTCAGCCGCTCAAATGCCGCGACTTTGGCATCACCTGTTCCACGACCACCAACTGGGTATCGAACATGATCATCGGCGCGACGTTCCTGACGCTGCTGGACGCGATTGGCGCAGCGGGAACGTTCTGGCTCTATACGGTGCTGAACGTGGCGTTTATTGGCGTCACGTTCTGGCTGATCCCGGAAACCAAAGGTGTGACGCTGGAACACATCGAGCGCAAGCTGATGGCCGGAGAGAAACTGCGAAACATCGGCGTGTGATCGTATTGCCCGTTTACCTGGCCCAACGTATGCAGGGGATAACCAATGTTTGTTTAAAAGGCGCTGAATGCAGCGCCTTTTTTTATTGGCACCGGATGTGTTAAAAGAAGAAACCAACGAAAAGGAGGGATGATGAAAACGATCGGCCTGTTAGGTGGAATGAGCTGGGAATCGACAATCCCTTATTATCGCCTGATTAACGAAGGGGTGAAGCAGCGTTTGGGTGGTCTGCATTCCGCAAGCCTGCTCCTGCACAGCGTTGACTTTCATGAAATCGAAGCCTGCCAGTCGAGCGGCGAGTGGGATAAAGCCGGGGAGATTCTGGCCCAGGCGGCGCTTGGGCTGGAGCGTGCTGGCGCCGAGGGTATAGTGCTTTGTACCAATACCATGCACAAAGTGGCGTCGCATATTGAGGACCGCTGCTCGCTGCCGTTTTTGCATATCGCGGACGCGACCGGGCGTGTGATTGCGGCATCCGGGATGCGCCGCGTAGCGCTTTTGGGTACACGCTACACCATGGAGCAGGATTTTTATCGCGGACGTTTGCACAGTGAATTTGGGATCGAGAGCCTGATCCCGGATGAAGACGATCGGGCGCGCATCAATCAGATTATCTTTGACGAGCTCTGCCTCGGTACCTTCAGCGAATCTTCCCGCGCGTATTACGTCAGCGTTATCGATAAACTCGCGCAGCAGGGGGCCGAAGGGGTGATTTTCGGCTGCACGGAAATTGGTTTGCTGGTCCCCGTAGCGCAAAGCCCGATTCCGGTATTCGATACCACCGCCATCCACGCTGCGGATGCCGTGGCGTTTATGCTGTCCTGAGCACCCGTTCTGGTTTACATGTTGGCGGCGTCATAGGCGGATTGCGCCGCCACAATGGCATCAATATTATTTTCCACCCAGTGCGCCAGCACCGTCACCGTTTCGGTTAATGTCTGGCCAAGCGGTGTCAGGCTGTACTCGACTGTTACAGGTACCGTGGCGAATATCTTTCGCGACACCAGCCCATCACGTTCCAGCTTGCGTAAAGACTGGGTCAGCACCTTTTTGGTGATTCGCTGAATATCGCGTTGAAGATGACTAAAGCGCATCGGTCCCTTCTCCAGACGCGCAAGGATTAACAGTGCCCACTTATCGGCGATACGCGTCAGCACGCCTCGGGTCGGGCAGCGCTCATCGAACACGTTGTAAGGAGGCATCTCCTTTTTCAGAACTGCTGTATGGGTCATGGTGGTTCCCTCGAGGTAACCAGGTGAGGTAAAGGTGCCTTCTTACGCCCGTGAATGTTTGCGTGTATAAAACGACGTAAGGTTTCTATTTGATACCAGGGAACCGAAAATGGCAACGGGCTCGCAGAGCAATTTTAAAGTCGTCTTAATCGTTTGACTCACAAGGCAATATTGCATCAGGAGATCTATCAATGAGCGTTGTAGTTATCTATTATTCTGGCTACGGCCATACCAAACGCGTTGCTGAAACTGTCGCCGAGGGCGCGCAGGCTGAGCTTATCGCCATTGACAGTAATGGCGATATTCAGGAAAGCGACTGGCAAAAACTCAACGATGCCAAAGCGATTATTTTTGGCGCGCCAACCTACATGGGAAGCGTACCGTGGCAGTTTAAGAAATTCGCTGACGCGACCTCTAAAGCCTGGTTCGTACGTAGCTGGCAGGACAAAGTGTTCGCGGGATTCAGCAACAGCGCCAGCCTGAACGGTGATAAGCAGGTATCGTTGCAATATCTGCAAACGCTAGCCTCTCAGCACGGTGGGATCTGGGTGAGCCTGGGGCTGCCGCCGTCAAATACTCTCGCGGCAACCCGTCAGGACATTAATAATCTGGGCGGTTCAGTAGGTTTGCTGGTGCAGTCTCCATCGGATGCTGATGCTGGCGCCATTGCCAGCGGCGATCTGCAAACCGCGGTTAAATTCGGCGAGCGTGTTGCGGCCATTGCGAAACGTTTTAACTGAGTTTTCAGACGCCCGCTGTTTAGCGGGGCGTCTGATTCAACATCTTATTTAGCTGGCCCGCCAACATACTTAGCCCTCCCTGCAGATGTTCGCTAAACGCCTCCACCAGCGCCGACGCCGGACGATGCAATGGGCGGATTAGGCTAACGGTAAAAGGAACTGAGACGCTAAACCGACGCACAACAATTCCACTTTCCGCATAATCCAGCGCCGTAAGCGGATTCACCACCGCGACGCCGATGCCCGCTCGCACCATCGCGCAAATTGAAGCCGCGCTGTGCGTTTCCACCACCATTCGCCGTTTGACCTGATGCTCGGCAAACAGGGTATCCAGCAGCTGTCTGTAGCTGTCGGTCTGCGACAGGCTAATGTAGTTTTCCCCGTGGAAGTCCTCTGGCGTGAGCACCGCCTTACCGGCAAGCCGATGCCCGGCGGGCAGAACGCATACTTCATCTAACGAAAGTAACTCCGTGCGCGCCGTGCCTGCTGGCGTTGAGAGGTTTTCGGTTAGGCCTAAATCATGGCGCTGAGCCGAAAGCCACTCTTCAAGCAGGGGAGATTCCTGAGGCACGATGGTGAGGCTGACCTCCGGGTATCGCGCCAGAAAGGGCTGCAGCAGCATCGGTAAAAAAGATTGCGAGAAGACGGGCAGGCAGACGATCGACAGCTCGCCCTGGCGAAACTCGCGCAGGCTTTCGGCTGCACTCACGATTCTGTCCAGCCCGTACCAGGAGCGCTGAACTTCCTCGAACAGGCGTAGTCCCTGCACCGTAGGGTGAAGCCTGCCCCGGGTGCGTTCGAACAGCTTCAGCCCCAGCACTTTCTCGAAGCGGGCCAGCTCGCGGCTCACCGTCGGCTGCGAGGTATGCAGCATCTGTGCGGCTTCGGTGAGATTGCCGGTGGTCATCACGGCGTGAAAAATCTCGATGTGGCGTAAATTGACGGCGGGCATAGGGCACCTGAAAGCAGAGAACTGTCCATATCATTTTTGCATAGACTCGCGATAAAACGATATTTTTTATTCTCTTTGCGCTGTGGCGTAATCATCAAAACGCATTTATCCGGAGAAGACCATGCCACGCCCGCTGAACCAGACTGATACCGATTTGAACGCCGACAACCTGCTGCGCCTGCCTGCCGAATTTGGCTGTCCGGTGTGGGTCTACGACGCGCAGATCGTCCGCGAGAAGATCGCCGCCCTGCATCAGTTTGACGTGGTGCGTTTTGCCCAGAAGGCCTGCTCCAATATCCATATTCTGCGCCTGATGCGTGAGCAGGGCGTGAAGGTCGACTCCGTCTCGCTTGGCGAAATCGAACGCGCGCTGGCGGCCGGATACGATCCGAAAGCTGACGGCGACGCGATCGTCTTTACCGCCGATGTGATCGACGACGCGACGCTGGCGCGCGTTCACGAGCTGCAGATCCCGGTGAATGCCGGTTCTGTGGATATGCTGGAGCAGCTGGGTCAGGTATCTCCCGGCCATCGCGTCTGGCTGCGGGTGAATCCGGGCTTTGGTCACGGCCACAGCCAAAAAACCAATACCGGCGGCGAAAATAGCAAGCACGGGATCTGGTATGCCGATATGCCTGCCGCGCTGGAGGTATTACAGCGCTACGGCCTGAAGCTGGTGGGTATTCATATGCATATTGGCTCTGGCGTGGATTACGGCCACCTGGAGCAGGTGTGCGGCGCGATGGTGCGCCAGGTTGTCGACTTCGGTCAGGATCTGGAGGCGATCTCTGCGGGCGGCGGTCTCTCTATTCCTTATCGCGAAGGTGAAGAGGCGATCGATACCGATCATTATTACGGTCTGTGGAGCGCCGCACGTGACCAAATTGCCGCGCATCTGGGTCATGCCGTGAAGCTGGAAATTGAGCCGGGTCGTTTCCTGGTGGCGGAAGCCGGCGTGCTGGTTTCGCAGGTACGCAGCGTGAAAGAGATGGGCTCTCGCCACTTCGTCTTGATTGACGCAGGTTTTAACGATTTGATGCGTCCGTCCATGTACGGCAGCTATCACCACATTACCGCCCTGGCTGCTGACGGCCGTGATTTAACGCAGGCGCCACGCGTTGAGACGGTCGTTGCGGGGCCGCTGTGCGAATCGGGCGACGTGTTTACCCAGCAGGAAGGCGGCAAAGTGGAAACCCGAGCGCTGCCAGAGGTCAAACCGGGCGATTATCTTGTGCTGCATGATACCGGTGCCTACGGGGCATCTATGTCATCTAACTACAACAGCCGTCCGCTGCTGCCGGAAGTGCTGTTTGATAACGGTAAAGCGCGGCTGATCCGCCGTCGCCAGACCATTCAGGAACTGCTGGCTTTAGAACTCATCTGATTAAAGTACGGTCCCGTTGTGACCGAATCGCGTAAGACCAGCGTGCCGGTAAACGGCGGGATGGCATCGACCGGCTGGTTTTTTGCCAGCCGGATCGCCTGATCGATGGCCGTGACAATCATATTGTCGATGGGCAGATAAACCGATGAGAGCGCAGGCTCCAGCCATTTCGCGCTTGGGGCATCGTCAAAGCCGAACAGTGAAATATCCTGCGGGATTTTAAGCCCCGCCTGGTGCAACGCTTTGGACGCACCCAGCGCCATATCGTCGTTACAGGCAAACAGGGCGCTAAACGGTACTCCGTCGGCAATCAATTCCTTGCAAAGCTCGTATCCCCGCGTCATTCCCGCATCGCCGTACTTTATCCGACGCTCGTCCAGACGGATACCATGCTTTTCCAGCGCCTTGCGATAGCCCATCAGCCGCGCTTTACCCGTGGGAGTGTGGATCGGGACGGTGATACAGGCGATCTCCCGATGGCCCTGGCCGATCAGATAATCCACGGCCTTGAATGCGGCATCCTGCTGTTCGAAGAACACGCAGCGATCCGGCGCCTGGCTCACTTCACGGTTAATGACCACCAGCGGCGTTTTCACGGTGTTCATTAGTTTGACGATCGCTTTTTCGCTCATGTAGCGCGTGTAAAGCACGATGGCATCGCACTGGCGATCGGCCAGCATCTGCACCGCCTGTTCTTCCTGTTCCGGCGCGTCGTGACCGTCGGTGACGATCAGCTGTTTCCCGTGAGTTTCAGTTTGCCGCGACGCCTGCTGGAGAAGGCGACCAAAGTAAAAGCCGTCAAAGGTCGAGACGACCAGACCAATGCTGTTGCTGGTCTGGTTAGCCAGCGAGCGCGCGAGAAAGTTCGGACGATAGCCCAGCTCTTCCATCGCAGCAAAGACCTGCTGACGCGTACTCTCTTTGACCTGACCTGTGCCGTTCAGCACGCGCGAGACGGTAGCCTTCGACACGCCCGCACGCAGTGAGACATCCAGCATTGTTGCCATTCTACATTCCTGCTTCCACGTAATGGTTTGCAGTTTAACACAGACCTCGCGGCGTATAAGCGATGCGGGAAGCGCAAAAACTCTGCCACGATCACGCTTTTTGGTAACGATTCGTCCGGCCAGCCTGAAGTCAAACTCAATAGCCTGACTCTGGTAAGATAATCACCGAACCGGGCTGGAGCATCAGGCCAGTAAATACATGAGAAAATGCAGGTGAAACATGAATAAGGCTGTCATCCTCCCGCTTTACAAGGCTCCACACTTCGCAGAGCAGGTTACCGACTGGCTCTGGCAGGCCTTTGGCGAAGGGCTTTCTCGGGAATTTTTCCACAGTATTGTTGAGCACAGCCAGACACCGGGGGCATTACCGTTGACGTTTATTGCCCTTGAAGGCGAACAGCTTCTTGGCACGGTAGGGCTCTGGCGCTGCGATTTGATCACCCGACAGGATCTCTTTCCGTGGCTGGCGGCGCTGTACGTTGATGAGGCGGCGCGAGGTAAGGGGCTGGCGGGACAACTTCAGCAGCATGTTATCGCTTACGCAGCGCAGTCCGGGTATGAGGAGCTCCATCTCTGGTCTGCCTGCCGCGACTTCTACGAACGTTACGGCTGGCAGTACATCGGTGATGGTCTGGAATACCCCAACACGCGGGTTCACCTCTACCGTTATTCGCTCTGCGCTTCCGCAGGTGACGCAACGGAGTGACGGCGAACCAGCGTCGGGCTAAACAGATGCGTAATTTCCGGCGGCTGGCGCTGTTCAGCTAGCGCTAGCGCCAGCTCGGCGGCCTGCGTTGCCATGGTGATGATTGGGTAGCGCACGGTGGTCAGACGCGGGCGAACGTAGCGGGAGACCAGCACGTCGTCGAAGCCAATCAGCGAAATTTCTGCCGGTACCTCAATTCCATTGTCATTCAACACCCCCATCGCCCCTGCGGCCATTGAGTCGTTATAGCTGGCAACCGCCGTGAAATTCCGTCCGCGACCCAGCAGCTCGGTCATGGCCTGTTCACCGCCGCTCTCATCCGGTTCACCGTAGGCCACCAGGCGGTCATTACACGGCAGCCCGTTTTCACGAAGGGCATCGTAGTAGCCCTGCAGGCGGTCCTCTGCATCAGAAATCTGATGATTTGAACAGAGATAGCCAATCCGGGTATGGCCCTGCTGAATAAGATGCCGCGTTGCAAGCCAGGCACCGTAGCGGTCATCGAGGGCCACGCAGCGTTTTTCAAATCCGGGAATAATGCGGTTGATGATCACAATTCCGGGCATCTGCTTCATCAGGTGAATCAGCTCGGCGTCCGGGATCATTTTGGCGTGAACCACCAGCGCCGCGCAGCGGTGGCGGATCAGCTGTTCAATGGCCTGGCGTTCTTTTTGTTCATTATGATAGCCATTGCCGATCAGCAAAAAATTACCTGTCTGATAAGAAACCTGTTCAACCGCTTTAACCATGGCGCCGAAAAAGGGATCGGAAACATCACCCACCACCAGCCCAATGGTTTCGGTGGACTGCTGGGCGAGCGCGCGGGCATTGGCATTGGGATGATAGTTCAGGGATTCCATGGCATTTTGTACCGCCTGGCGCGATGCGTCACTGGCTTTTGGGGAGTCGTTAATCACGCGGGAGACGGTTGCCACCGACACGCCTGCCAGACGGGCCACATCCTTTATTGTCGCCATTCATTACCTTCTTATTGGGGGTAAGCGTTTACACACCAAATAGTGTTGCGGAAAAGCGGCGCGCATTCAAGGGGAGCGGATTTCCGCTCTCCACAAACGTGACGCAGGACAACCCTGGTGGTGTAATCGTTACACGCGCAGTCATGTCTGAAGAATGTCAATCTGAACCTTTGGTTACACTTTGCCTCAGGCTGTTGCGATTGTCCGATGGCGAGGATGTTAATGAGATTGATACAGTTGAGATCCCAGAGGTATTGATTGGTGAGAATTCTTAGTACGATTTCGTACTCATCTCTTGCACCAACCTGCGCGGATGCGCAGGTTTTTTTTCGCCTCCACTTTTGCTGTCGCTCCCGTATCACTTCTCGTGTAATCTGCCACCATTTACTATCAACCCTCCACACTGGCTGGCAAAGGGAGTTGAGATGCTATTTGGGTTCTTCCGTACACTGTTCCGTATTCTTTTTCGCATCCACGTCACTGGCGATGCCCAGGCGCTTCGCGGCGAACGCGTTCTTATCACACCAAATCATGTTTCCTTTATAGATGGCATCCTGCTGGCGCTGTTTTTACCCGTGCGCCCGGTGTTTGCGGTCTATACCTCTATCAGCCAGCAGTGGTACATGCGCTGGCTCACGCCGCTGATTGATTTTGTGCCGCTCGACCCGACCAAGCCGATGATGATTAAGCATCTGGTGCGTCTGGTTGAGCAAGGGCGTCCGGTGGTTATTTTCCCTGAAGGGCGTATTTCAGTGACCGGTTCGCTGATGAAAATCTACGACGGCGCGGGGTTTGTTGCAGCGAAATCAAAAGCGACCGTGGTACCGCTGCGCATTGAAGGCGCGGAGCTAACCCATTTCAGCCGCCTGAAGGGGCTGGTGAAGCAGCGTCTGTTCCCTAAAATAACCCTGCATATTCTGCCGCCAACGTCGTTACCGATGCCAGAAGCGCCGCGTGCCCGCGATCGCCGTAAAATCGCCGGGGAAATGCTGCATCAGATTATGATGGAAGCACGCATGGCCGTGCGCCCGCGCGAAACGCTGTACGAATCTCTGCTATCCGCGCAGTACCGCTATGGCGCGAAGAAAAACTGTATCGAAGACATCAACTTTACCCCCGACACCTATCGCAAACTGCTGACCAAAACCCTGTTTGTGGGCCGTATTCTGGAGAAGTACAGCAAAAAAGGCGAAAAAATTGGCCTGATGCTGCCTAATGCGGGCATCAGCGCGGCGGTGATTTTCGGTGCGGTTTCCCGGGGCCGTATCCCGGCAATGATGAACTACACGGCGGGCGTGAAGGGGTTGACCAGCGCCATCACCGCAGCCCAGATTAATACCGTCTTTACCTCCCGACAGTTCCTGGACAAAGGCAAGCTCTGGCATTTTCCCGAGCAGCTCACCCAAGTGCGCTGGGTCTTCCTGGAGGATCTGAAAGCGGACGTGACCACCGGCGACAAGCTGTGGATTTTTGCGCATCTGCTGGTGCCGCGTCTGGCGCAGGTCAAACAGCAGCCGGAAGATGACGCGATTATCCTCTTCACGTCGGGGTCGGAAGGCAATCCTAAAGGCGTCGTCCACAGCCACAAGAGCATTCTGGCGAACGTTGAGCAGATCAAAAGCATTGCCGACTTTACCGCGAATGACCGCTTTATGTCGGCGCTGCCGCTTTTCCACTCTTTTGGCCTGACGGTGGGGCTGTTCACGCCGCTCCTGACCGGCGCAGAAGTGTTCCTCTACCCGAGCCCGCTGCATTACCGCATTGTGCCGGAGCTGGTCTATGACCGTAACTGCACCGTCCTGTTCGGAACCTCAACCTTCCTGGGCAACTATGCGCGTTTCGCCAATCCGTATGACTTCTATCGCGTGCGGTATGTGGTGGCCGGTGCGGAAAAACTGCAGGAGAGCACGCGCCAGATCTGGCAGGACAAGTTTGGCCTGCGCATTCTTGAAGGCTATGGCGTTACCGAGTGTGCGCCCGTGGTCTCGATTAACGTGCCGATGGCGGCGAAACCGGGTACGGTTGGCCGAATCCTGCCGGGAATGGATGCGCGTTTGCTGGCGGTGCCGGGCATTGAGGACGGTGGCCGTCTGCAGCTGAAAGGGCCAAACGTGATGAACGGTTATCTGCGCGTGGAAAATCCGGGCGTGCTGGAAGCGCCGACGGCGGAAAACGTCAACGGCGAGGTTGAAACCGGCTGGTACGACACCGGCGATATCGTCCGTTTCGATGAGCAGGGCTTTGTACAAATTCAGGGACGCGCGAAACGCTTCGCCAAAATCGCCGGTGAAATGGTCTCTCTGGAAATGGTCGAACAGCTGGCAACGGCCGTGTCTGTGGATAAGATGCATGCTACGGTGGTGAAGAGTGATGCCAGCAAAGGCGAGGCGCTGGTGCTGTTTACGACCGACGCTGAACTTAAGCGCGACAGGTTACTGAGCTATGCGCGTGAACACGGTATCCCTGAACTGGCCGTGCCGCGCGACATTCGCTACCTGAAGCAGCTCCCGGTGCTGGGTAGCGGGAAGCCCGATTTCGTGACCCTGAAAGGCATGGTTGAAGAGGCGGAACAGCAAAATGCGTGAGTCAGTACACACTAACACCTCACTGCGTTCAAAAGGCATGATGGCGGTCATTGCCGCGCAGTTCCTCTCTGCGTTCGGTGATAATGCGCTGTTGTTCGCCACGCTGGCGCTGCTGAAAGCCGAGTTTTACCCCGACTGGAGCCAGCCGATCCTGCAGATGGTGTTTGTGGGCGCTTACATTATCTTTGCTCCGTTCGTCGGGCAGGTAGCGGACAGCTTCCCGAAAGGCCGGGTGATGATGTTTGCCAACGGTCTCAAGCTGCTGGGTGCCGCCAGCATTTGCTTTGGCTTCAATCCGTTTATTGGCTACACGCTGGTGGGCATTGGCGCTGCCGCCTACTCCCCGGCAAAGTATGGCATCCTCGGCGAGCTGACCACGGGCGATAAGCTGGTGAAAGCCAACGGCCTGATGGAGTCGTCAACCATTGCCGCTATTCTGCTCGGATCCGTCGCGGGCGGCGTACTGGCCGACTGGCATGTCCTGGCGGCACTGGGCATCTGCGCGGTGGTGTATGGCGGTGCGGTCGTGGCAAACCTCTTTATTCCGAAGCTGCCAGTGGCTCGCCCGGGGCAATCCTGGCGCTTCAAACCGATGACCGGCAGTTTCTTCAACGCGTGCCGCGTGCTGTGGCGTAACGGGGAAACGCGTTTCTCCCTGATGGGGACCAGTATGTTCTGGGGGGCGGGCGTCACGCTGCGCTTCCTGCTGGTCCTGTGGGTGCCGGTGGCGCTGGGCATTACGGACAATGCGACGCCGACCTATCTTAATGCGATGGTGGCCATCGGCATTGTGGTTGGGGCGGGTGCGGCGGCGAAGCTGGTGACGCTCGAGACGGTCGCACGCTGCATGCCCGCAGGGATCCTGATTGGCGTCGTGGTGCTTATCTTCTCGCTGCAGCATGCGTTATTGCCCGCGTATGTCCTCCTCATCCTGATTGGTATTCTGGGGGGCTTCTTCGTGGTGCCGCTGAACGCGTTGCTGCAGGAACGGGGTAAGCAGACCGTCGGGGCGGGAAATGCTATCGCGGTACAAAACCTGGGTGAAAACCTGGCAATGCTGTTAATGCTGGGGCTCTACTCGCTGGCGGTAAAAGTGGGTGTGCCGGTGGTGGGGATCGGCGTCGGGTTTGGTGGGCTGTTTGCGATTGCGATCGCGGGCTTGTGGATTTGGCAGCGTCGCCGTTGATATCTAGCCGGGTGGTGGCTTCGCCTTACCGGGCCTGCGTTTGAGCACCTGTAGGCCCGGTAAGCGTAGCGCCACCGGGCAAAAGCGTCAGGCTATGGTGCAGGATAAGTATAAACCTGATGCACCGCTTCAATCTCTGCTAACACGTCTTCACTCAGGTTCAGGTGGAAACTCTCAATATTGGTTTTCAGCTGTTCCATCGTTGTCGCGCCCAGCAGGGTGCTGGCAACAAACGGCTGACGACGCACGAAGGCCAGCGCCATCTGCGCAGGGTCAAGACCGTGACGCTTTGCGATATCCACATAGGCAGCAACGGCTTTCTGCGTCTGCTCACCGCTGTAGCGGGTGAAGCGGCTAAAGAGGGTATTTCGCGCCCCCGCCGGCTTCGCGCCGTTCAGGTATTTCCCCGTCAGCGTGCCGAAGCCGAGACAGGAATAGGCGAGCAGCTCTACCTCTTCATACTGTGTCACTTCGGCCAGACCCACCTCATAGCTGCGGTTAAGCAAGCTGTACGGGTTCTGGATAGTCACAATACGCGGCAGATCGTGCTTATCCGCCAGGTGCAGATAGCGCATGACCCCAAAGGCCGTTTCGTTAGATACGCCAATGTAGCGGATTTTTCCCGCGCGCTGGCACTCGGTCAGCGCTTCCAGCGTTTCCAGCAGCGTCACGGCGGGGGCGCTCTCATTCCAGCTGTATCCGAGCTTGCCAAAGCAGTTGGTTGGTCGCTGAGGCCAGTGCACCTGGTAGAGGTCGAGATAGTCGGTTTGCAGGCGCTTCAGGCTGGCATCCAGAGCGGCGCGGATATTCTTGCGATCGAGGATCTGGTTCGGACGGATCCCGGTATCGTTATTGCGCGCGGGGCCACTGACTTTTGAGGCAATCACCAGCTTTTCACGGTTGCCGCGCTTTGCCAACCAGTTACCGACGTAGGTTTCGGTAAGTCCCTGCGTTTCAGGGCGTGGCGGAACAGGGTACATCTCTGCAACATCAATCAGGTTAATGCCCTGGCTGACGGCGTAATCGAGTTGTGCATGGGCATCGGCTTCGCTGTTTTGTTCACCAAATGTCATCGTGCCCAACCCCAGTTGGCTTATTTCCAGAGCGCTGTGGGGGATACGGTGATAATGCATAGCCGGCTTCCTCAGTAGACTTATAGACCGCGTCAGGGCGTGCCCGACAAAGGAATATAAACATGGCAGAGGGGAAGCAAAAGGGGAAGAAAAAAATCAAAAAGGCCAGCAAGCGACTGACCTCTCTCTGATTATCGCTCGATAATTTGCGATACTTCGTCGCGATTGATCTGCATTTTATTGCCTTCCTGGTCGCGGTAGCTGACCAGACCGGTATCATCGTCGACTTCGGGTTTGCCATCGGTCAGGATCATTCGACCATCTTTTGTCGCCATGACGTAATCGCTGCTACAGCCCGATACGGCAAACGCTAAACCGACTGCTGACACTAATACTGCCCATTTTTTCATCGTTATCGTCCTCATCTGGCTTGTATCAAATCATAATCTAGTATTAACCCGATAAGGCGACTTGAGGAAGCGGTAAAATCTTAAAAAGCAGTCGATTATGTTTGAGAGCTCGCAAAATAAGTAAAAAACTATGTTTTTAACAGGAAATGACGTGCCAGGAGCGCGCCGGTGAAATTCTTTTTGAGATAAAAACCGCGCGGCAACGTCAGTATCGGTTCACCCTGCGCGCCGATTGCCTCGGTAAGTGCTTTACTGTTGGCCGCTTTCGGACGCAGCTGTAACACTTCTCCGTGTCGGGCGGTGATGCGCTCTACCTGCCCAAGCACAATCATGTCCATCAGCTCTTCCCAGTCCAGGCGCAGCTGATGCTCTTCATCCTCGTCCGGGCTCCAGAGCAGCGGTGCGCCAACGCGACGGTCAGCCAGGGGGATCTGACGCTCACCTTCAACCGGTACCCATAATACGCGCTTCAGCTTGTGGCGAACGTGACTGGTTTCCCACGTTACGCCGGTATTGCCGGTTAATGGCGCAACGCAGACAAAAGTGGTCTCAAGCGGCTTGCCCTGGCTGTCTACAGGGATAGTTTTTAACTCCACGCCAAGTGCAGCAAAATCCTGCTCAGGTTTGCTCCCTGCGCTGGCACCCAGCCATAGTTCAAGCAGCATGCCGATCCAGCCTTTATCCCGCTTAAGATCCTTCGGGATCTGAAGCCCTGCCATTGCCGCCAGCTCGCCAAGCGAAAAGCCTGCAAGACGCTGTGCCTGCTGTAGCAACTGGCCCTCGCTGGACGGCGGTGAGAGCAAGGGTGTAAGCGGATGCATGATGGTAACCTTTTGATTAAAAAATAAACGAAGAAATTGTCCCCTGTGGATAGAGTTTAACTATTTCTGTACGAATATTCCATGTACATGATTCATATGTTTTTTTACTGGTTTGAAATCGTTTCACCAGAGTCGGAAAACGGGTTGTTCAAATCTGGTCACTGACAATGAACAGGATCTTACACCATGTTATCCACAGAAAAATGGGATAACTGGGCATAACCCTGACTACTGTTTCAATTTACAGCCTTGACGTGCGAGGAAAATCGAAATTTCAAACAAATTGTGACTAACTTATTGGCACAATCTGTGGATAAAACCGACGCTGTTCGATCTTTCATCAGCACGACGATCCCTGATGTGACGATCGTCACGCTATTCTGTTTTGTGTTCATGGAAATGCATTTAACTATATGAAAATAATTGTATTATTGAATTAAGCTAAAAAGGGGGGGACGGCATTGTTTGAGGTTGTTCATCGGTAATTAGACACTTCTTCACAACTATATCCACAGAAAAGGTGAATAAAATTCCTTTTAATGGCTCTCATCTGTTTATAACTCAGCACTTATTTGTGAGTTATTCAAATGTTATTAGGCTACAGCCCTGTAAGAGAGTGGTTTACCGCCTCCCTGTAGTGTGAAACAATCATTCATATATAAGGTTTAGTTTGGGGTAGTCCGGTGATTGATGACGATGGCTACCGCCCGAACGTAGGAATAGTAATTTGTAATCGTCAGGGCCAGGTAATGTGGGCCCGGCGATATGGTCAGCACTCCTGGCAGTTCCCGCAAGGCGGGATCAATCCGGGAGAGTCCCCAGAACAAGCGATGTACCGGGAGCTTTTTGAAGAGGTCGGTTTGAGCCGGAAAGATGTTCGCATCCTGGCTTCGACCCGCAACTGGTTGCGTTACAAGTTACCGAAACGTTTGGTGCGTTGGGACACAAAGCCGGTTTGTATCGGCCAGAAACAGAAGTGGTTTCTGTTGCAGTTGGTGGGCAACGATTCAGACATCAATATGCAAACCAGCAGTACGCCGGAGTTCGATGGCTGGCGCTGGGTGAGCTATTGGTATCCTGTTCGTCAGGTCGTGTCATTTAAACGCGATGTTTACCGTAGGGTGATGAAAGAGTTTGCAAGTGTGGTCATGCAGCTTCAGGAGATCCCGCCTAAGCCGCAGAGCGCACCTGCCTGGCGACGTAAAAGAGGTTAAGCTACGCAAATCATGCTCACCCGCTTGCGAGAAATAGTCGAGAAGGTGGCCAGCGCTCCGCGTCTGAACGAGGCGCTGAATATTCTGGTCACCGACATCTGTCTTGCGATGGAGACCGAGGTCTGTTCGGTATATCTGGCCGACCACGATCGGCGCTGCTATTACCTGATGGCGACCCGTGGTTTGAAGAAGCCACGTGGACGCACCGTAACGCTCGCATTTGATGAGGGTATCGTCGGTCTGGTTGGGCGGCTGGCTGAACCCATCAACCTTGCTGACGCGCAAAAACACCCCAGCTTTAAATACATCCCTTCCGTAAAAGAAGAGCGCTTCCGCGCTTTCCTTGGCGTACCGATTATCCAGCGTCGCCAGCTGCTCGGCGTACTGGTCGTCCAGCAGCGTGAGCTACGTCAGTATGACGAAAGCGAGGAGTCTTTCCTCGTCACGCTGGCCACGCAGATGGCGGCGATCCTCTCTCAGTCTCAGCTTGCCGCGCTCTTTGGCCAGTATCGCCATACGCGCATTCGTGCCCTTCCGGCATCGCCAGGCGTAGCGATTGCTGAAGGCTGGATGGACGCCACGCTGCCGTTAATGGAGCAGGTTTACGAAGCCTCAACGCTTGATGAAGCGCTTGAGCGCGAGCGTCTTACCGCCGCGCTGGAAGAGGCGGCGAATGAATTTCGTCGTTACAGCAAACGTTTTGCCGCAGGTGCGCAAAAAGAGACGGCGGCCATTTTCGACCTCTATTCGCACCTGCTTTCCGATGCGCGTCTGCGTCGTGAGCTTTTTGCTGAAGTGGATAAAGGCTCGGTCGCGGAGTGGGCCGTTAAGAAGGTTATCGAGAAATTTGCCGACCAATTTGCGGCATTGACCGACGGTTACCTGAAAGAGCGGGCTGGAGATCTCCGGGCCCTGGGACAACGTCTGCTGTTCCATCTTGATGACACCATTCAGGGGCCGAATGCCTGGCCTCAACGGTTTGTTCTGGTCGCCGATGAACTGTCGGCAACCACGCTGGCTGAACTGCCACAGGACAGGCTGGCCGGTGTCGTGGTGCGCGATGGTGCCGCCAACTCACACGCCGCCATTATGGTGCGCGCGCTGGGTATCCCTACCGTTATGGGGGCGGACATTCAGCCGTCGGTACTGCACCGACGTACGCTGGTGGTCGACGGCTATCGCGGTGAGCTGCTGGTCGATCCTGAGCCGGTTCTGCTCCAGGAATACCAGCGTCTTATCAGCGAAGAGAATGAATTAAGCAAGCTGGCGGAAGATGACGTTAACCTGCCCGCACAGCTTAAGAGCGGTGAGCGGATCAAAGTCATGCTCAACGCCGGTTTAAGCCCTGAGCATGAAGAAAAGCTTGGCAGCCGCATCGACGGCATTGGCCTATACCGTACTGAAATCCCGTTCATGCTGCAGAGCGGTTTCCCCTCCGAAGAGGAGCAGGTGGCGCAGTATCAGGGGATGCTGCAGATGTTTAACGACAAACCTGTCACCCTGCGCACCCTGGATGTCGGGGCGGATAAACAGCTCCCCTACATGCCGATCAGCGAAGAAAACCCGTGCCTGGGCTGGCGTGGGATCCGCATTACGCTCGATCAGCCGGAGATCTTCCTGATCCAGGTGCGCGCGATGCTGCGCGCCAACGCGGCGACGGGCAATCTCAGCATCCTGCTGCCGATGGTCACAAGCATTGATGAGATCGACGAGTCGCGGCGGCTGATCGAACGTGCCGGGCGTGAAGTGGAAGAGATGATCGGCTATGCGATCCCGAAACCGCGGATCGGCGTGATGCTAGAAGTGCCGTCCATGGTCTTTATGCTGCCGCAGCTGGCAAGCCGTGTTGATTTTATCTCTGTCGGCACCAACGACCTGACGCAATATATTCTGGCCGTCGACCGCAACAATACCCGCGTCGCCAGTATCTACGACAGCCTGCATCCGGCGATCATTCGCGCGTTAGCGATGATTGCCCGTGAAGCGGAGCAGTACGGCATTGATTTACGCCTGTGCGGTGAAATGGCCGGGGATTCCATGTGCGTTGCGATCCTGATTGGTCTGGGATACCGCCATCTGTCGATGAACGGTCGCGCTGTCGCCCGCGTGAAATACCTGCTGCGACATATCGACATCAATGATGCTCGCGAACTCGCAGAACGCAGCCTTGAGGCGCAGCTGGCTGCTGAGGTCCGTCACCAGGTCGCGGCGTTTATGGAACGACGCGGTATGGGCGGCCTGATCCGCGGCGGCCGCTAATCGTCTTTCTCCCTCTCCCGGTGGGAGAGGGCACCAGAGGGCATAACACCCTATACACATCTTTTACATCTCGGGCGCATCCTCCGCGCCCGCCTTATGCTATGATTCGCAACTTTGGAGCCTCTGCTTACGGCAGAATCGCATTTCTACCGCTGTCCACTTTCAGCGGAATAACAACATCTTGTGGTGACAGATGAACAGTGGTTATCTGCATTTTCCGGAATTTGATCCGGTCATTTTCTCAGTAGGACCTGTTTCGCTTCACTGGTACGGTCTGATGTACCTGGTGGGCTTCATTTTTGCCATGTGGCTCGCTGGCCGTCGCGCCAGTCGTCCCGGCAGCGGCTGGACGAAAAACGAAGTTGAAAACCTGCTCTATGCGGGCTTCCTCGGCGTGTTCCTCGGTGGCCGTATTGGGTACGTGCTGTTCTATAACTTCCCTGTATTCCTGAACGATCCCCTCTACCTGTTCCGCGTCTGGGACGGCGGCATGTCCTTCCACGGCGGCCTGATTGGGGTGATCCTGGTGATGGTGATTTTTGCCAAACGCACCAAACGCAACTTCTTCCAGGTTTCGGATTTTATCGCGCCGCTGATCCCGTTTGGTCTGGGTGCCGGTCGTCTGGGTAACTTTATCAACGGTGAGCTGTGGGGCCGCGTCGACCCGAGCGTGCCTTATACGATGCTGTTCCCGGGCTCCCGCGCGGAAGATATCGCGCTGCTGCCATCACATCCGGAGTGGCAGTCCATTTTCGATACCTACGGCGTTCTGCCGCGCCATATGTCTCAGCTGTACGAGCTGGCGCTGGAAGGCGTTGTGCTATTTATCATTCTCAACCTGTTTATCCGCAAACCGCGTCCGATGGGCGCTGTCTCCGGCCTGTTCCTTATTGGCTACGGCGCATTCCGTATTATCGTCGAGTTCTTCCGTCAGCCAGACGCACAGTTTACCGGCGAATGGGTACAGTACATCAGCATGGGGCAGATCCTCTCCATACCGATGATTGTCGCGGGTGCCATTATGATGATTTGGGCGTATCGTCGTCGTCCACAGCAACAAAATTCCTGAGGAACCATGAAACAGTATCTTGAATTGATGAAAAAAGTGCTCGACGAGGGCACGCCGAAAAACGACCGCACCGGCACCGGTACGCTCTCCATTTTTGGCCACCAGATGCGCTTCAACCTGCAAGAAGGCTTCCCACTGGTGACGACAAAGCGCTGCCACCTGCGCTCGATCATTCATGAACTGCTCTGGTTCCTGCAAGGCGATACCAACATAGCGTATCTGCACGAAAATAACGTCTCAATCTGGGACGAATGGGCAGATGAAAATGGCAACCTGGGCCCGGTTTACGGCAAGCAGTGGCGCGCATGGCCAACGCCTGATGGCCGCCATATTGACCAGATCACCACCGTGATGAACCAGTTGAAAAACGATCCGGACTCGCGGCGCATCATCGTTTCCGCCTGGAACGTCGGCGAGCTGGATAAAATGGCGCTGGCACCGTGCCATGCGTTCTTCCAGTTCTATGTGGCGGATGGGAAGCTCTCCTGCCAGCTCTACCAGCGCTCCTGTGACGTGTTCCTCGGCCTGCCGTTTAACATTGCCAGCTATGCGCTGTTGGTCCACATGATGGCGCAGCAGTGCGATCTGGAAGTGGGTGATTTTGTCTGGACCGGAGGGGATACCCATCTTTACAGCAACCATATGGAACAGACGCATCTCCAGCTGACGCGCGAACCGCGTGCGCTGCCGAAGCTGGTTATCAAGCGCAAACCGGCATCAATCTTCGATTACCGCTTTGATGATTTCGAAATTGAGGGCTACGACCCACATCCGGGCATCAAAGCGCCCGTCGCTATCTGATGCGATAAAGCGTGACACAACCGGTGCTGTTTAGCGCCGGTTTTTTTTCGCCTATATCCCGTTTCCCGAAGCGCTATCCAGAAAGCGTGCAACGCGCTGCAACTCTTCCAATTCTCCGGATAACGCCTCGTAAAACGATATTTCGATGCTCGTCATGTTCACGGTGCTTCGCCACACTCCCGGTATGAAAAAAGAGAACGGTTTTACGCTTATCGAAACGCTGGTCGCCATATCGCTTGTCGTTATTCTTAGCGCCTCAGGGCTGTACGGATGGGACAACTGGCAGCGGCAGCAGCGGCTGTGGCAAACCGCCAGTCAGGTGCGAGATTACCTGCTTTTTCTACGCAATCATGCCAACCGCTACAACCGCGACCATCAAATTACCCATCAGCGGGTGGGAGGCCGGGACTGTCTGGTGAGCTCTGCCGCCCAAGGCTGTGAGAAGGGCAGTCCCTTTGTGCTGATACCACTCTGGCCTGAAGTCGCGATCGGCGAGGTAACGCCGTCGCTCGCGTTCTATGGATTAAGGGATACGGCGTGGGCAGGGCGGATACGCGTCCAAAGCCGTCCAGGAGAGTGGCTGATTATTGTCTCAAATGGAGGACGCATCAGGATGTGTAAGGTCATTGGGGGAGGTTCATGTCGATGAGGCAGCGTGGTTTCTCGCTGACTGAAGTTCTGATTGCTACGGCGATTAGCAGTCTTTTGCTGATAAGCGCATCGCGATTTTTACCCGGCTTGCAGCGAGCGGTCTTAGTGCAATCCGGCCAGAGAGAACTAGAGGAAGAGGTCTGGCATCATCTGTTTTCCGTGGGCAAACAGCTTCAGCGTGCGGGGTACTGCGCGGGAAACTGTCAGGGGCAGGCGCTGGTGACCGCGAGGCTTGGAAGTTGCGTCATTGTGCGGTCGGACGCCAACAGTAACGGCAACTGGGATAACAGCGCATCAGAAAATGACAGCACCGGTTTTCGTCTGGAGTCGGGGGCACTGGAAACCCTGCGTGGAGCGACCTCATGTGAAGGAAAAGGATGGGAAAAGCTTACTGACCCGAGCAGGCTTACGATCGCGCATTTTGTAGTAAGAACAGTGGAGCATGCCGGTTTTGCGCCAGAGGTGAATATCGAAATGGCGGCGATTCGCAAAGGCGAGAAGGGGGAGCCCTGGCAGGCGGTGTATACGGTCACGGGATACAACCTGTGAATCGTCAACGCGGCATATCTTCGCTGGCGCTGGTTCTGCTTTTACTGGTGCTCGGGACACTGATCCTCACGGGTCTCAATCAGCAGCTCATAACGTTTAGCGCGCTCGTTGGCGGCGAGAGCCGCTCGCTTCAGCAGCAGGTGACGGTACAGTCAGCGCTTGAGTGGGGACGGGTTCAGAGCTGGTCGTCAGATCCCCAGGTTCAGTGCAAAAAGACACCTGCGTGGCGAGTGTGTTTGCGCCAGCTGAGTGAGGGGCGCGCGTTACTAATTGCCGAAGACAGCGGCCTTCTGCTCTGGCGCGCAGCAGAGATTGTCGACGGGAAAGTTCGTTTTTCGCCTCACGGCTGGAGTGATTTTTGTCCCCTTAAGGAGAGCGCGTTATGCCAGCTGCCGTGAGCAAAGAAAAAGGGTTTAGCATGGTGGAAGTCCTGCTGGCGATGATGCTGCTGGTGATCGTCGTGACGGCTTTGTCGGGTTATCACCGGGCGCTGGCGGCGCGGTTTACCCTGTTTAACCAGTATCGCCAGCTCTGGCACCATGCCTGGAATCAGTCTCAGCTCTCAACAAATGTTCTCCCTGCAGGCTGGCAGGCCAGTCGGGGGCAGACAACGCACGCAGGATGTGTCAGCATCACGGTTACACTTATTTCTCCTCTGGGGCGGCGCGGTGAGTTAACGCGTCTGCATTGCCCGGTTAGCCAGTAGTCGGGAGCGTCTATGTTAAGGGTCTACCACTCAAATCGTCTGGATGTGCTGGAAGCGCTGATGGAGTTTATCGTTGAGCGCGAGCGGCTTGACGATCCTTTTGAGCCTGAAATGGTGCTGGTGCAGAGCACCGGTATGGCACAGTGGCTGCAAATGTCGCTTTCCCGTAAATTTGGCATAGCCGCAAATATTGATTTCCCGCTGCCCGCAAGCTTTATCTGGGAGATGTTTGTGCGCGTGTTGCCGGACATCCCGGAGCAGAGCGCCTTCAACAAGCAGGCCATGAGCTGGAAGCTCATGGCGCTGCTGCCGGAAATGCTGCAGCATGATGAATTCGCCATGCTGCGCCACTACCTCAATGACGATACCGACAAGCGCAAGCTGTTCCAACTGGCGTCGCGTACTGCCGATCTCTACGACCAATACCTTGTTTACCGTTCTGACTGGTTAATTCGTTGGGAAGCGGGCGAGCTGGTTGAAGGTCTGCCGGAGGCGCAAATATGGCAGGCACCGCTGTGGAAAGCACTGGTAGAACATACGGAGAAACTTGGGCAGCCTAAGTGGCACCGCGCCAACCTGTACGATCGGTTTATTTCAATACTCGAAAATGCGACAGAGCGTCCAGCAAGACTACCGTCACGCGTTTTTATCTGCGGAATATCCGCATTACCCCCTGTCTATTTAAAGGCGTTGAATGCGCTGGGTAGACATATTGATATTCATATTTTGTTCACCAACCCTTGCCGACAGTATTGGGGGGATATCCTCGATGAACGCTGGCTTGCGCGTCTGGTAACTCGCCAACGAAAGCGCCTTTTTGAAGAACGGTCCGTCCCGCTGTTTAAGGACGGCTCGACTGCCGGGCAGCTTTTTGACGAAGATGGTATCCAGAACCTGCCCAATCCGCTGCTTGCCTCATGGGGGAAGCTGGGGCGTGACTACATTCACATGCTTTCAGACATCACTTCCTCAGGCGAAGGTGACGTGGATGCCTTTGTCGAGATCGCTCCGGACAGCCTGCTGCATAATATTCAGTTAGATATTCTGGATCTGGAAAACCGTGCCGTCATGGGCGTGACGGCGAACGAGTTCGAACGCAGCGACAGCAAGCGTAAGCTGGACGCTGACGATCGCAGCATCACGATCCATGTTTGCCATAGCCCTCAGCGTGAGGTCGAAGTGCTTCACGACCAGCTGCTGGCGATGCTGCAGGACGATCCCGAACTGACGCCACGTGATATCGTGGTAATGGTGGCGGATATCGACAGCTACAGTCCCTTTATTCAGGCCGTCTTTGGCAGCGCGACGGGCGAGCGATATCTTCCTTATGCTATTTCTGACCGTCGTGCCCGTCAGTCGCATCCGGCATTGCAGGCGTTTATCACTTTACTCTCACTGCCGGATAGCCGCTTTATCTCCGAAGATGTCCTGGCGTTACTGGATGTCCCCGTTCTGTCTGCACGCTTCAACATCAATGAAGAGGGGCTTCGCTACCTTCGCCAGTGGGTGAATGAGTCTGGCGTTCGCTGGGGTATCGATGACGATAACGTTCAGGAGTTCGAACTTCCTCCAACCGGGCAGCACACCTGGCGATTTGGCCTGACGCGTATGCTGCTGGGCTATGCCATGGAGAGCAGTCAGGGCGAGTGGAATGAGGTGCTGCCTTACGATGAGTCCAGCGGGTTAATTGCTGAACTGGTGGGGCATTTAGCATCGCTCCTGATGCAGCTTAACCGCTGGCGACACGAGCTGCTGCAGCCGCGTCCACTTGAAGAATGGCTCCCGGTTTGCAGAGCGTTGCTTAATGATTTCTTCCTGCCGGACAATGACACCGAAGCGGCGATGGCGCTCATTGAAACGCAGTGGCAGGCTATCATCGACGAAGGCGTCAATTCCCACTATCAGGAGGCCATTCCGCTGTCGCTGTTGAGGGATGAGTTGACGCAGCGGCTTGACCAGGAGCGAATCAGCCAGCGTTTCCTGGCAGGCCCCATCAATATTTGCACCCTGATGCCAATGCGTTCAATCCCGTTTAAAGTGGTCTGTTTACTTGGCATGAACGACGGCGTTTATCCTCGCGCGCTCGCGCCGTTGGGGTTCGATTTAATGAGCGCAAATCCAAAACGGGGCGACCGTAGCCGCCGTGATGATGACCGATATCTCTTCCTTGAGGCGCTTATTTCCGCCCAGAGTAAGCTTTATATCAGCTATATCGGCCGTTCGATTCAGGACAACAGCGAGCGTTTCCCCTCCGTTCTGGTGCAGGAACTGGTGGATTATATCGGTCAGAGCCACTACCTGCCGGGGGATGAAGAGCGCAACTGCGATGAAAGCGAGAAGAGGGTGAAAGACCATATCACCTGTTTCCACAGCCGCATGCCGTTTGACCCGGTGAACTATACGGCCAGCGAGCGCCAGAGCTATGCGCAGGAGTGGCTGCCAGCGGCGAAAAAAGAGGGGAATGCGCATACCGATTTTATTCAGGAACTCGACCCTCGCCCTGTCGACACCCTGACCTTCGAGCAGCTTCAGCGGTTTTGGGCGCATCCTGTGCGCGCTTTCTTCCAGCAGCGACTACAGGTCAATTTCCGTTCTGAAGAGAGTGAAATTCCTGATGCAGAGCCGTTTACGCTGGAAGGTCTGGAGCGCTACCAGTTAAACCTGCAGCTGTTGAATGCGCTGGTTGAAGAGGAAGATGCTGAAAAACTATACCGCCGCTACCGCGCTGCGGGACAGTTGCCTTATGGGGCGTTCGGGGAGATCGTCTGGGAGGCGCAGTGTCAGGAGATGACCGCCCTGGCAGAGCGCGTAAGAGCGTGCCGACAGCCAGGGAATAGTATTGAAATCGATCTCAACTGCAACGGGGTACAGCTCACGGGCTGGTTAACCCAGGTTCAGCAGGATGGGCTGCTTCGCTGGCGGCCTTCAATGCTTAGCGTTTCACAGGGTTTGCAACTCTGGCTGGAACATCTTGTCTACAGTGCGGTTGGGCATAAAGGCGAAAGCCGCATTTTCGTGCGCAAAGAGGGCGAATGGCGCTTCCCGCCGATGGAGTCTGATCAGGCGTTACGGTATCTGTCTTTGTACATTGATGGCTACCGCCAGGGAATGAACAAACCCCTCCTGCTACTGCCGGAAAGTGGCGGCGCCTGGATAAAAGCCTGTTATGACGCGCAGAATGATGCGATGTTAACGGATGAGGCTTCGCTGCAGAAAGCCCGCAGTAAGTTTATGCAGGCCTACGAAGGTAACATGATGGTGCGTGGCGAAGGTGAAGATGTCTGGTATCAGCGCTTATGGCGAACGCTCGAGCCAGAATACCTGGAGGCTATCACGGAAGAGGCACAGCGCTACCTGCTGCCGTTGTTTAAATTTAATCAGTCCTGAGTGCTGTATAAAAATTGCGCAGTTAAGGGTGTTCATTTATGATGCACTTCTTATCACGGACTGATGTACCCAAAGAAAGAGATGTTGGCGTGTCCAGCACGCAGTTTGTTAATGATGTAGCCGTGATAAAGAGGTCGTAATGCCAGGCAGCACCTTGTTTAAAGCGTTTGTTTTGTTTATTGCCCTTTGGGCGCCCGTCACTCACGCAGACTCCGGTTGGCAACCCGTTCAGGAAACTATCCGTAAGAGCGAAAAAGATACCCGTCAATATCAGGCTATTCGTCTTGATAACGGCATGACCGTGCTGCTGGTTTCCGACCCGCAGGCGGTGAAATCCCTGTCGGCATTAGTGGTGCCGGTTGGGTCGCTGGAAGATCCTGACGCTCATCCTGGACTTGCACACTATCTGGAACATATGACGCTGATGGGGTCAAAAAAATATCCACAGCCAGATAGCCTGTCCGAATTTCTCAAGATGCATGGCGGTAGCCACAATGCCAGTACGGCACCGTACCGCACGGCTTTTTATCTCGAAGTCGAAAATGATGCGCTGGAAGGGGCAGTCGACCGTCTGGCTGATTCCATCGCCGCGCCGTTGCTGGATAAAAAATACGCCGATCGTGAACGCAATGCGGTGAATGCCGAGCTGACCATGGCCCGCACGCGAGACGGTATGCGCATGGCGCAGGTCAGCGCCGAAACCATCAACCCTGCACACCCGGGTTCGCGCTTCTCCGGCGGTAACCTCGAAACCTTGAGCGACAAACCGAATAGCCCGGTGCTGGATGCCCTGCACGCGTTTCGCGATAAATACTACTCCGCCAACCTGATGAAAGCGGTCATCTACAGCAATAAACCGTTGCCTGAGCTGGCAGACATGGCGGCCAAAACGTTTGGCCGGGTGCCGAATAAAAATATCGACCTGCCGCAAATAACCGTTCCGGTGGTCACGGACGCGCAAAAAGGTATCGTGATCCACTACGTTCCTGCCATGCCGCGCAAAGTGCTGCGCGTCGAATTCCGCATTGATAACAACACGGCGCAGTTTCGCAGTAAAACCGATGAGCTGGTGACCTACCTGATAGGTAACCGTAGCCCGGGTACGCTGTCTGACTGGCTGCAAAAGCAGGGACTGGCGGAAGGTATTCGCGCCGATTCCGATCCGGTAGTGAACGGTAATAGCGGCGTACTGGCGATCTCCGCCACCCTGACCGACAAAGGGCTGGCCAACCGCGATGAAGTCGTGGCGGCTATCTTTAGCTACCTCGCTTTGCTGCGCGAGAAAGGCGTCGATAAGCGCTATTTTGATGAACTCGCGCACGTGCTGGATCTCGACTTCCGCTACCCATCCATAACCCGCGACATGGACTATGTGGAGTGGCTGGCGGATACCATGATCCGCGTGCCGGTGGAACATACCCTCGACGCGGTAAATATTGCCGACCAGTATGATGCCGGGGCGGTAAAAGCCCGCCTGGCGATGATGACGCCGGAGAATGCCCGCATCTGGTACATCAGCCCGAACGAACCGCATAACAAGACGGCGTACTTTGTCGATGCCCCTTATCAGGTGGATAAAATCAGCGCCCAGACCTTCGCCGACTGGCAGAAGAAGGCCGGGGAGATTGCGTTGAAGCTGCCGGAGCTGAACCCCTATATTCCGGATGATTTCTCGCTGATCAAAACGACGAAAGATTATCCGCATCCAGAACTCATCATTGATGAGCCAACGCTGCGCGTTGTGTATACCCCAAGCCGCTATTTTGCCAGTGAGCCAAAAGCCGATGTCAGCGTGGTGCTGCGTAACCCGAAAGCAATGAACAGCGCCAAAAATCAGGTGATGTTCGCACTCAATGACTATCTCGCCGGTATCGCTCTCGATCAGCTCAGCAACCAGGCCGCCGTGGGCGGGATCAGCTTCTCCACCAACGCCAATAAAGGTTTGATGCTTAATGCAAACGGCTATACCCAGCGCTTGCCTCAGCTGTTCCAGGCCTTGCTGGAGGGCTACTTCAGCTACACGCCGACGGAAGAGCAGCTTGAGCAGGCTAAATCCTGGTATGCCCAGATGATGGATTCTGCCGAGAAGGGCAAGGCCTACGATCTTGCGCTTATGCCGGCGCAAATGCTGTCGCAGGTTCCTTATTTCCAGCGAGAGGAGCGCCGCGCGCTGCTGCCTTCCATCTCCTTAAAAGACGTGCTGGCGTACCGTGACGCGCTGAAAACCAATACGCGTCCGGAGTTCCTGATTGTCGGCAACATGAGTGAGGAGCAGGCTAAAATCCTGGCGCAGAATGTTCGCACTCAGCTCGGCTCTAAAGGTGACGAATGGTGCCGCAACCAGGACGTGCTGGTTGAGAAAAAGCAAAATGTGATTTTTGAAAAGGCGGGTAACAGCACGGATTCCGCGCTGGCCGCGGTATTTGTGCCAACGGGCTATGATGAATTCGCCAGCTCGGCGCAGAGTGCCGTGCTGGGGCAGATTATTCAGCCGTGGTTCTATAACCAGTTACGCACCGAGGAGCAGCTTGGCTACGCGGTGTTTGCCTTCTCCATGAACGTCGGGCGTCAGTGGGGGCTGGGCTTCCTGCTGCAAAGCAGCGACAAACAACCGGCGTATCTCTGGAAGCGTTATCAGGCCTTCTTCCCGCAGGTGGAAGCAAAACTGCGTGCCATGAAGCCGGAAGAGTTTGCTCAGATCCAGCAGGCCGTCATCGCGCAGGTGATGCAGCCGCCGCAGACGCTGGGTGAAGAAGCCTCTCAGCTGAGCAAAGATTTCGATCGCGGTAATCTGAAATTTGATTCGCGTGATAAAGTAGTGGCCGAGATAAAACAGCTGACGCCGCAGAGGGTTGCCGACTTCTTCCATCAGGCGGTCATTAAGCCGCAGGGAATCACCATCCTGTCTCAGGTTTCCGGTAGCCAGAACGGGAAAACGGAGTACGTGAACCCGAAAGGCTGGAAAGTCTGGAATAGCGTCAGCGCGCTGCAGCAATCTATGCCCTGGAGTAAGAAAGAATGACCGATACCGCTGAGTCCCTTGATCCCTTACGTTTACCTCTGCAGGGTGAACGATTGATTGAAGCCTCAGCGGGAACGGGAAAAACCTTCACCATTGCCGCCCTCTATCTGCGCCTGCTGTTAGGGCTTGGCGGCAACGCAGCTTTTCCACGCCCTTTGAGCGTGGAAGAGCTGCTGGTGGTCACCTTCACCGAGGCCGCTACCGCGGAGCTGCGGGGCCGTATTCGTACCAATATCCACGAGCTGCGCATCGCCTGTCTGCGTCAGAGCACGGATAACCCTCTCTACGCCAGCCTTCTGGAAGAGATTGCCGATAAGCAGCAGGCAGCCCAGTGGCTGCTGCTCGCTGAACGGCAGATGGACGAAGCGTCCGTCTTTACCATTCACGGTTTTTGCCAGCGCATGCTGAGCCTGAATGCGTTCGAGTCCGGAATGCTGTTCGAACAGCAGCTCATTGAAGATGAATCCGTGCTTCGCTATCAGGCCTGCGCGGATTTCTGGCGTCGCCACTGCTATCCCTTACAGCGTGATATTGCCGAAGCGGTACACGCGCTCTGGAAAGGCCCGGAAGCGCTGCTGCGCGCGATCGATCGTTATCTGCAGGGCGAAGCGCCGGTAATCAAATCCCCGCCGCCGGCAGATGAAACCCTGGCCTCGCGGCATGAAAAAATTATCGCGAAAATTGCGGATATCAAGCAAAAATGGATGGAGTCAGTCGGTGAGATTGACGCCATCATCGAAAATTCCGGCATCGATCGTCGCAAGTTCAACCGCGGCAATCAGGGGAAATGGATCGACAAGATCAGCGCCTGGGCGCAAGAAGAGACGCGGGGCTATCAGCTCCCGGACGCGCTGGAGAAATTCTCCCAGCGTTTCCTGGCTGAGCGGACCAAAGCCGACGGCATTGTGCCTGAGCATACCCTGTTTGTGGCAATAGAAACCCTGATGGCGGATAACCTTACGCTCAACGATCTGATGATCGCTCGCGCCATGACCGAAATTCGCGAAACCGTGGCGCGCGAGAAACGCCGCCGGGGTGAACTGGGTTTCGACGATATGCTGAGCCGCCTTGATGCGGCGCTGAGCAGTGAAAATGGCGAAGCGCTTGCCGCCGCGATTCGCACCCGCTTCCCGGTTGCGATGATAGACGAATTTCAGGACACCGACCCTCAGCAGTACCGCATTTTCCGCCGTATCTGGCGCCAGCAGCCCGGTACCGCGCTGTTGTTAATCGGCGATCCGAAACAGGCCATCTACGCCTTCCGCGGGGCGGATATTTTCACCTATATGAAAGCCCGCAGCGAGGTTGACGCGCACTACACGCTCGATACCAACTGGCGCTCCTCTCCCGGCATGGTGGAAAGCGTCAACGCGCTCTTTAGTCGCATGGATACGGCGTTTATGTTTCGGGAGATCCCGTTTCAGCCGGTAAAATTTGCCCCGAAAAATGCCTCGCTGCGCTTCGAGTTTAACGGCGTGACGCAGCCTGCCATGAACTTCTGGCTGCTGGATGGGGAAGGCTGCGGCGTTGCCGACTATCAAAATGCCATGGCCCAACACTGTGCTGCGCAAATCCGTGACTGGCTCAGTGCGGGGGCGCGGGGCGAGGCGCTGCTGTGGAAGGGGGATAACCCCACCCCGGTAAAGGCATCGGATATTACGGTGCTGGTGCGCAGCCGTCAGGAGGCCGCATTAATCCGAGACGCCCTGACGTTACTGAATATCCCCTCCGTCTATCTATCGAACCGTGACAGCGTCTTTGAAACGCTGGAAGCGCAGGAGATGTTATGGCTGCTCCAGGCCGTGCTGGCCCCGGAGCGGGAAAGTACATTGCGTAGCGCATTAGCCAGCGCGATGCTCGGACTGAACGCGCGGGATATAGATGCGCTCAACAATGACGAAGCCGCGTGGGATGCTGTGGTAGAGGAGTTTGTGCGCTACCGCGAAAAATGGCAGAAGCGTGGAGTCATGGCGATGGTGCGCGAGCTCATGGCACAGCGCCACATTGCGGAGAATATGCTGGCTACCGGAGGCGGCGAGCGCCGTTTGACCGATATTTTGCACATCAGCGAACTCTTGCAGGAAGCGGGTACGCAGCTGGAGAGCGAGCACGCCCTGGTGCGCTGGCTGGCGCAGCAGATTGCCGATCCGAACAGCAATTCATCCAGCCAGCAGATGCGCCTCGAGAGTGATAAACATCTGGTGCAGATCGTCACCATTCACAAGTCGAAAGGCCTGGAATATCCGCTGGTCTGGCTGCCGTTTATCGCCAATTACCGCGTGCAGGATCAGGCTTTTTACCACGATCGCGAGTCGTTCGAGGCGGTGCTCGATCTCAGCAACGCGGAGTCCAGCGTTGAGCTGGCCGAAGCCGAGCGTCTGGCGGAAGACCTGCGCCTGCTTTACGTGGCGCTGACCCGTTCGGTATGGCACTGCAGCCTGGGCGTTGCGCCGCTGTTCCGTCGCCGTGGTGAAAAGACCGGGGAGAGCGATTTTCATCTGAGCGCGCTGGGGCGGCTTATTCAACAGGGTGAGCCCAAAGACGCGGCGGGCCTGCGCCAGTGCATCGAATCGCTTTGCACTGAGCATGTTGCCCTGCATATTCCATCGCTGCCCGATAACAGCCGCTGGCACATGCCGGATCCGCACGAGTCAGATCTCCATGCCCGTCAGGTGGTACGTACCATTGCCGACGACTGGCGCGTTACCAGCTACTCCGGCTTACAGCAGCACGGGCAGAGTATTGCGCAGGATCTGATGCCAAAACTGGACGTGGATGCCGCAGGCGCCGGTAGCGTGCCGGCTGAGCCTGTGCTGACGCCGCACCAGTTCCCTCGCGGCGCTTCTCCGGGCACGTTTTTGCACAACCTGTTTGAAGAGCTGGATTTCACCCAGCCGGTTTCCGAAGAGTGGGTGCTGAAGATGTTACAGAGCGGTGGTTACGACGCACAGTGGCAGCCGGTTCTCACCGACTGGATCCGCGCGGTGCTGCACGCGCCGCTCACGACGCAGGGGATTTCGCTGAATCAGTTGACCGCCAAAGATAAGCAGGTGGAGATGGAGTTTTATCTCCCCATCGCCAGCCCGCTCAGGGCCGAGGCGCTTGATGCGCTGATCCGCGAGTACGATCCGCTATCTGCCGGATGCCCGCCGCTGAACTTCCGCCAGGTGCAGGGGATGCTCAAAGGCTTTATCGACCTGGTTTTCCGCCACGAAGGACGCTACTACCTGCTGGATTACAAATCGAACTGGCTCGGTGACAGCAGCGAAGCCTATACCCAACAGGCGATGGCGTCGGCAATGCAACTGCATCGCTACGATCTGCAGTACCAGCTTTACACCCTGGCGCTGCACCGTTACCTGCGCCATCGCATGGCCAATTACCGTTACGAAGCGCATTTTGGCGGCGTGATTTACCTGTTCCTGCGCGGCGTGGATGCTAACGACCCGCGTTCCGGCATCTTTAGCACGCGTCCGGCTGAGGAACTGATTGAAAAAATGGATAACCTGTTTGCTGCAGGCACGGAGGAGGTGGCATGACGATGCAGGCGCTACTGCTGGACGCGGTTGAACAACGATTACTGCGCCACCTGGACGTGCAGTTTGCCATGATGGTGGCAGGCGAGGAGCCTGCCGTCATGCTTGCCGCAGCCATTCTTAGCAAAGACGCGGGGGAAGGGCACGTGTGCCTGCCGCTGTCGCGTCTGGCGGTGGATGAGAAAATGCCGCCAGCTTTACAGGCGTGTTTCGCGCAGCTCGGTGACGCCGTGGACTGGCAGGAGATATTACTCGACTCGCCTGCCGTAAGCGGAACCGATACCGGGACGCCGATGATCCTTGTCGGCGAACGTTTGTATCTTAACCGTCTGTGGCGTAACGAACTGACGGTGGCGCGCTTCTTCAGCGAGAGCAACGCGCCGCTTCCCTGCGATGAAACGCAGCTCCGGCAAACGCTGGATACGCTGTTTATATCTGACGATGCGACAGACTGGCAGAAAGTGGCAGCTGCCGTGGCGTTAACGCGTCGGATCTCGGTCATTTCTGGCGGTCCGGGCACCGGGAAAACGACCACCGTGGCAAAACTGCTCGCCGCGCTGATTCAGTTATCGGGGGAGCAAAAGTGCCGTATTCGCCTGGCGGCCCCCACCGGTAAAGCCGCTGCGCGTCTGACGGAGTCGTTAGGCGGCGCGCTGCAAAAGCTGCCGCTTACCGGGGAGCAGCTTGCGCTTTTTCCCAATGAAGCCAGCACGCTGCACCGTTTGCTTGGCGCACAGCCTGGCAGCCAGCGTTTGCGCTACCATGCCGGTAACCCGCTGCACCTGGATGTGCTGGTGGTGGATGAAGCCTCAATGATTGATCTGACGATGATGTCGCGTTTGATTGATGCGCTACCGCCGCACGCGCGCGTCATTTTTCTCGGCGATCGTGACCAGCTTGCCTCCGTAGAGGCGGGGGCCGTGCTGGGCGATATTTGCACCTATGCCAGTCTGGGATATACCGCTGAACGCGCTCAGGAGTTAGCGCGTCTCACCGGATGTTCGCTCACCTCTGAAAGCCACTCGCTTGCAGGGGCGTTGCGCGACAGCCTGTGTCTGTTGCAAAAAAGCTACCGTTTCGGCAGCGACTCCGGCATCGGCCAGCTTGCGGCGGCTGTAAACCGGGGAGACAGACACGCCACCTCAGCGGTGTTTGCCGGAACCTTTACGGATATTGAGAAAAAATCGCTGCAAAACGGGGAAGAGTATCAGGCGATGCTGGACGACGCTCTGCAGGGGTATCAGCACTTTCTGACAAGCGTACAACAGCAAAGTGCGCCGGAGCAGGTCATTGCCGCGTTTGGCGAATACCAGCTGCTCTGTGCGCTGAGGGAAGGCCCCTTTGGCGTGAGGGGTCTCAACGACAGGCTGGAACAGCTGCTGGCGCAAAAACGCAAAATTAACCGTACCCCGCATTCGCGCTGGTATGAAGGGCGACCGGTGATGATCTCCCGTAACGACAGCGCGCTGGGGTTGTTTAACGGGGATATCGGGATTGCGCTCGACTGCGGTCAGGGACTACGCGTCTGGTTCCAGATGCCGGACGGGAGCGTGAAGTCCTTCCAGCCCAGCCGTTTACCCGAGCATGAAACCGCCTGGGCGATGACGGTGCATAAATCCCAGGGCTCCGAATTTAACCATGCGGCGCTGATCCTGCCTACTCAGCTTTCACCCGTTATTACCCGCGAGCTGATCTATACCGCCATTACGCGCGCGCGTCAGCGCCTGTCGCTTTATGCCGATGAACGGGTGCTGGTGCAGGCGATCGCCACCCGTACGGAACGCCGAAGCGGGCTGGGCGCGATATTTGAGTCTCTCTGAACGAACGCCCTCGCCGGACGGTGAGGGCCTAGTATCATCCCAAGTCTGCCATCAGCACTTTTGAACGGCGCTGATAGTTGTACATCTCTTTCTTCGTTTCCGGCAGGGAATCAATATCCACCGGCGTGAAGCCGCGCTCCTGGAACCAGTGAATGCTGCGCGTCGTCAGGACGAACAGCTTGCTCAGCCCCATCTGGCGCGCCTGTGCCGCCACGCGCTCAAGCAGCATTTCACCGCGTGAAGAGCTACGGTAATCAGGATGCACCGCCACGCAGGCCATTTCACCGATCTTCTCTTCCGGGAACGGATAGAGCGCGGCGCAGGCGATGGTCAGGTTATCGCGCTGAATAATGGTGAATTTGTCGATCTCCATCTCCAGCTGCTCGCGTGAACGACGCACCAGGATACCCTGCTGTTCCAGCGGGCGGATCAGCTCGAGAATACCGCCGATGTCGTTGATGGTGGCGCGGCGGATCTGCTCCGCGCTTTCCATGACAATCTGCGTACCAATACCGTCGCGGGAGAACAGCTCCTGCAGCAGGGCGCCGTCTTCCTGATAGCTGATAAGGTGGCTGCGGCGCACGCCGCTGCGGCAGGCCTTCACGGCGCCACGCAGGAACCGGACGGTGCCGGAGTGGTAATCGCCTTCGGCTTCCAGCGCTTCCACGCGGGCCTGGGCTTCGTTCGGGAAGAGTTCCGGCACGATCGTTCCCTCATCGTTCACGACGCCCTGGGAGGAGCAGAACCCAATCATTTTTTCCGCCTTCAGCTTGATCGCCAGCTGCGTGGCGATCTCTTCTGAGGTGAGGTTAAAGCTTTCGCCAGTCACGGAAACGGCGACCGGGCCCATCAGGACGATGGCTCCGCTGTCCAGCTGGCGGTGAATAGCTTCTTCATCAATACGACGAATGCGACCGCTGTGGCAGTAATCCACGCCATCGTCCACGCCGAGCGGCTGGGCAATGATAAAGTTGCCGCTCACGACGTTGATATGCGCGCCCTGCAGCGGCGTGTTGTTCAGGCTCATGGACAGGCGAGCGGTAATATCCAGCTGCAGCAGACCTGCCGCCTGTTTCACCAGCTCAAGGGTTTTGGCATCCGTGACGCGGGTATGTTTGTGGTAAATCGGCTCGTGGTGATGAGCGGCCAGGTTGGCGTCGATCTGCGGACGGGCGCCATAAACCACCACCAGGCGGATCCCGAGGCTGTGCAGCAGGCCAATGTCATTGACGATGCTGGAAAAATTTTCATGCTCAATGGCTTCGCCGCCAAGCATGATGACAAACGTTTTTCCCCGATGAGCGTTGATATAGGGAACAGAATGGCGGAATCCCTGGACCAGTTCGGTTCTACGTTCCTTCACCATGGCACAACCCTTAATGAATGTTTATTCGTAATTTATGTATTTTTATTCGATTGTGACCGCGTGTGCAAGCGCAAATTTTCCGCGACCCACAGAATTTGGTAAGTAATCCGTGCGTTAGCGTATGATTGTTTACCCTTTTATAGATGACAGTTTATGCGTCATTCGTTAAAGTTTTCGGTCAATCTGGACATTTTGTATATCAGTCAGTGTTCTTGCTCGGGAGAAGCATGTCGGGATCCAATTCAGCAATAAGCCGCCGCCGTTTGTTAAAAGGGGCCGGGGCAATGTGGTTGCTTAGCGTCAGTCAGGTCGGTCTTGCCGCAACCAGTCAGGTGGTAGCGGTGCGCGTCTGGCCATCGTCGACCTATACGCGCGTGACGGTCGAATCCAATCGCGTGCTGAAATATAAGCAATTTGCCCTCAGCAACCCGGAACGCGTGGTGGTGGATCTCGAAGGCGTTAACCTCAACTCCGTGCTGAAAGGGATGGCGGCGCAGATCCGCGGCGACGATCCGTTTATTAAATCGGCGCGCGTCGGGCAGTTCGACCCGCAAACCGTGCGCATGGTGTTTGAGCTTAAGCAGAACGTGAAGCCGCAGCTGTTCGCCCTAGCGCCCGTCGCGACGTTTAAAGAGCGACTGGTCATGGATCTCTACCCGGCCAATGCGACGGATATTCAGGATCCGCTTCTCGCCCTGCTGGAGGATTACAACAAAGGCGATCTTCAGCGTCAGGTGCCGCCCGCGCAAAGTGGTCCGCAGCCGGGGAAAGCAGGGCGCGATCGTCCGATTGTGATCATGCTCGATCCTGGCCACGGCGGCGAAGACTCCGGCGCGGTGGGAAAATACCGTACGCGTGAAAAAGACGTGGTGCTGCAAATTGCCCGTCGCCTGAAGGCGTTGATTGATAAAGAAGGCAATATGCGCGCCTATATGACGCGCAATGAAGATATCTTTATTCCGCTGAAGGTCCGGGTGGCGAAAGCACAGAAGCAGCGCGCAGATTTGTTCGTGTCGATCCATGCGGATGCGTTTACCAGCCGCCAGCCAAGCGGTTCGTCCGTGTTCGCGCTCTCAACCAAAGGCGCGACCAGTACCGCCGCGAGATACCTTGCGGACACCCAGAACGCCTCGGACCTGATTGGTGGCGTGAGCAAAAGCGGCGATCGCTACGTCGACCACACCATGTTCGATATGGTGCAGTCGCTGACCATTAACGACAGCCTGAAGTTTGGTAAAGCGGTGCTGGGCAAGCTGGGGAACATCAATAAGCTGCATAAGAACAGCGTTGAACAGGCCGGATTTGCGGTACTCAAGGCGCCGGATATTCCGTCCATCCTGGTTGAAACCGCGTTTATCAGTAACGTGGAAGAGGAGCGTAAGCTCAAGACGGCAAAATTCCAGCAGGAGGTTGCGGAGTCGATTCTGGCAGGGATTCGTGCGTATTTCTCTGACGGGGCGACGCTGGCGCGGCGCGGATAACGCTTTCAGCCGGGTACACGCCCGGCAAATTCACAAACGACAGATACAAAAAAACACCCTTCAGGGTGTTTATTGTTTTAGAAGTGTTGGTTGCGGGGGCCGGATTTGAACCGACGACCTTCGGGTTATGAGCCCGACGAGCTACCAGGCTGCTCCACCCCGCGTCCGTGGATGCGCACTATACTCGGATAGACTTGTGATGCAACCCCTTTTTCACATTTATCATGATTTTGTATGCAAATTGAACGACATGGCGTTGTTTGGACTATTTTTTGCGCAAAATTTGCCAAAGGGCATGCGATCGCATTTCATTAGCCCTGGCGGTTTGTTATCTTCATCACGCGGAAATGGGCAACTTAAAGACGAGATATAATGAAAGGACGTTGGGCGAAGTATCTGATGACGGGCGCAATGGTAGCGATTCTTGCGGCCTGTTCTTCCAAACCGACCGATCGCGGTCAACAGTATAAAGACGGGAAGTTATCCCAGCCTTTGTCTTTAGTTAATCAGCCTGATGCTGTCGGCGCACCGATTAATGCCGGTGATTTCTCCGAGCAGGTCTACCAGATCCGCAACGCGTCGCCGCGTCTGTATGGCGCCCAGAGTAGCGTATATAACGCGGTCCAGGACTGGCTGAAAGCAGGCGGCGATACGCGCAATATGCGCCAGTTTGGTATCGACGCCTGGCAGATGGAAGGGGCCGATAACTACGGCAACGTCCAGTTTACCGGCTATTACACCCCAGTTATCCAGGCACGACACTCGCGTCAGGGCGAGTTCCAGTATCCTATCTACCGTATGCCGCCAAAACGCGGTCGCCTCCCGTCGCGCGCCGAGATCTACGCCGGTGCGCTGAGCGAAAACTACGTCCTGGCCTACAGCAACTCCCTGATGGATAACTTCATCATGGACGTTCAGGGCAGCGGCTACATTGATTTTGGCGACGGTTCGCCACTTAACTTCTTCAGCTATTCCGGTAAAAACGGCCACGCCTATCGCAGTATCGGCAAGGTGCTGATCGACCGCGGCGAAGTGAAGAAAGAAGATATGTCGATGCAGGCGATCCGCGAGTGGGGCGAGAAGCACAGCGAGGCCGAGGTGCGCGAGCTGCTTGAGCAGAACCCGTCGTTCGTCTTCTTTAAACCGCAAAACTTCGCGCCGGTGAAAGGGGCGAGCGCAGTTCCGCTGATTGGCCGCGCGTCGGTAGCATCCGATCGTTCGATTATTCCTGCAGGCACCACGCTGCTTGCTGAGGTCCCGCTGCTGGACAACAACGGCAAGTTCAACGGCCAGTATGAGCTGCGTCTGATGGTGGCGCTGGACGTCGGCGGGGCGATTAAAGGCCAGCACTTCGACATCTATCAGGGTATTGGCCCTGACGCAGGTCATCGCGCGGGCTGGTATAATCACTACGGACGCGTGTGGGTACTGAAGGCGGCACCAGGTGCCGGAAACGTATTCAGCGGCTGATTGTGGTATTCTGAGCGCAATACGGATTACTGTTCAGGGTGAGGATAACCTCACCCTTTTTACATCTGAGGTTTTATGTCTGTGGTAATCAGCGACGCCTGGCGCCAGCGTTTTGGCGGGACGGCACGTTTATATGGTGAAAAAGCCCTGCAGCTGTTTGCGGATGCGCATGTCTGCGTCGTGGGCATTGGTGGTGTGGGGTCGTGGGCGGCAGAAGCGCTGGCGAGAACCGGTATTGGCGCAATCACGCTGATAGACATGGATGACGTTTGCGTCACCAACACCAACCGTCAAATCCACGCCCTGCGGGATAGCGTCGGGCTGGCGAAGTCTGAGGTCATGGCGGAGCGTATCCGCCTGATCAACCCGGAATGTCAAGTCACGGTGATCGACGACTTTGTGACGGCAGATAACGTCGCGGAGTATATGAGCAAAGGCTACAGCTATGTGATTGACGCCATCGACAACGTGCGGCCAAAAGCGGCGCTGATCGCCTACTGTCGTCGTTACAAGGTTCCCCTGGTGACGACGGGCGGCGCGGGCGGGCAAATCGACCCTACGCAGATCCAGGTAGCCGATCTGGCGAAAACCATTCAGGATCCGCTGGCGGCTAAGCTGCGTGAGCGCCTGAAGAGCGACTTTAACGTGGTGAAGAACAGCAAAGGCAAGCTGGGCGTTGACTGCGTGTTCTCGACCGAAGCGCTGGTTTACCCGCAGGCGGACGGCTCCGTGTGCGCGATGAAAAGCACGGCGGAAGGACCAAAGAGAATGGATTGCGCCTCAGGCTTTGGCGCGGCCACGATGGTGACCGCTTCCTTTGGCTTTGTGGCGGTGTCACACGCCCTGAAGAAGATGATGGCGAAAGCGGAGCGTCAGGCCTGAGCCTGGCGTGCGGCGTCCTGCACGGCTTCGCTTAGCGCGATCAGCCCCTGACCGCGCGAGGCGCTGAGCTGCGCGCGCAGCCCAAGCTCATCAAATAACGCCAGCGGCGAATGGGCCAGCAGTTCCGCCGCGCTTTTTCCTTCAACAGCGGTCAACAATACTGCCAGCAGGCCCCGGACAATCCGGCCTTCGCTGTCGCCGAAGAAGTGCAGCTTTTCGCCGGAGACGCTCACGCCAAGCCAGACGCGGTTTTCACAGCCTGCGATCTCTTTCGCCTGCGCTTTGAGATCGTCTGAAAGGGCAGGGAGCTGTTTACCCAGCAGGATCAGCTGTCGATATTTATCTTCCCACTGCTGGAGCGGGGCGAAGGTCTGTTTCAAGGTCTCTTCTGTGATGACGGTGCCAAACGGATGTCCGGCTAAAGCAGCGCTAGTCATTAATCCACCAGTATTTCAAGGGCACGGTCAACGGCGGCAACCAGCGCGTCGACATCGCTTTGGGTATTATACGGCGCAAACGAGGCGCGCAGCGTACCGTTAACGCCAAGCGCCGCCAGCAGCGGCTGGGCGCAGTGCTGTCCGGCACGCAGGGCAATGCCATACCCGGCCAGCAGCGTCACCATGTCGCTGTGATGTACGCCCGCAAAATCAAAGGCGAGCAGGCTTGAGTCCTGAACGCGGAACGAGCGGAAGCCCGGGCGCTTTTTGAGTTCTTCCTCTGCCAGCGTCGCCAGCCCCCGGCTCCAGCTTTCAGCCTGAACAATGTCGATTTCAGCCAGCCACTCCAGCGCCGCGCTTAAGCCAATCACCCCCGCCACGTTCGGCGTACCGGCTTCCAGACGATAGGGGACGTCCTGCGTTTTGAAGCCCTCGAACGACACTTCGGTAATCATTTTGCCGCCACCAAGCCACGGCGTCATTTTTGCCAGCAGTTCTGGCTTGCCGTACAGCGCCCCAATACCGGTTGGCCCATAAAGTTTATGTCCTGAGAAGGCATAGAAGTCGATATCCAGCGCCTGCACGTCGGCGGGGAAGTGCACCACGCCCTGAGCGCCGTCGACCATCACCACCATCCCGCTGGCATGGGCTATGCGAATGGCCTGAGCCAGATCCGGGCAACCTCCCGTGACGTTCGACATCTGTCCGAGCGCCAGAATGCGACTGCGGGAGGTAATCAGCTCGGGGAGGCGGGCCACATTTGGCAGAAGGTTTGCCCCCAGCGGAAGCTTCACCACGCGTGCGCCCGTCTGCTCGGCCACCATCAGCCACGGCACCAGGTTGGCGTGATGTTCCGCCTCGCTGACGACGATCTCATCGCCCGGCTGAAGCAGCGGGCGCGCGTAGCACTGGGCCACCATGTTGATGGCCTCGGTCGTGCCGCGCGTCCAGACGATGTTTTTCCCGCTTTCGGCATTGATCAGGCGAGCGACCTGATCGCGTGCCGCTTCATAGCGCGCGGTTAACCGCTGCGCTTCGGCAAACTGGCTGCGATGCACGTTCCCGGCGCTCAGGCTGTAGAACTGCTGCGTGGCCTCAATCACCGCCTGGGGCTTAAGGGCGGTGGCGGCGCTATCCAGATAAATACCGGCATCGGCCAGGGCCGGAAACTGTGCGCGGAACTGCGCAGGGCTGAAAGCGTTCATGGGATTCCTCATTTCAATATAGCGATCGTCGCGCAATTTCAGCTGCAGGGCAAGGAGGTTGATATCTATCAGATTTGTCTGCTTATCCTGATGACCCTAAAAAAGCAGGTTATGCTAAATAGTGTTAGGCGGATGTTTTAGCCTGTTATAAATCGAGGTTTGAATAGCATTAATTGCTAAAGGAGAATAATCATGAATAAGACAGCTGCAATCATTTCTGCCTGTGCGTTTACTTTTGCCCTGAGCGCCTGTTCTGGTAATAACTACGTGATGCACACCAACGATGGTCGTTCTATCGTTTCGGAAGGGAAACCGACTACCGATAATGATACCGGGATGATTTCGTACAAAGATGCTAACGGGAACAAGCAGCAGATCAACCGCACGGACGTGAAAGAGATGAAAGAGATCGAGCATTAACAGATCGCAAGCGAAAAAAAAGCACCGCAAATTGGCGGTGCTACATTAATCACTATGGACAGACAGGGTAAATGTACAGGAAGTGAAAAATTGGTAGCGTTGCTACCGTGGTCTGAATCGCAGACCAATTGCAAACACAACAACACAACATCACAACCGTAAGCCAAAAGCCCTTCAGAACACGCATTCCGAAAAAAGCTCTTCGTTCCGGCTCAGGAAGTGCCGCCACTATAGGTATTTGCTGGTAGTTCCTCAACGGACAAATTATAATGGCTCAGATAAAAAAAACTAATAGGTTAAACGTTGTTTCCTGTTTGTTAAAATCCGTTAACATCTAAGCCAGATAACCATGTCAAAGCGATTGCCACCTCTTAATGCATTACGTGTTTTTGATGCAGCAGCACGTCACCTGAGCTTTACCCGCGCAGCAGATGAGCTTTTTGTGACACAGGCCGCAGTAAGTCACCAAATCAAGTCTCTGGAGGATTTTCTGGGCCTTAAGCTGTTTCGTCGACGCAACCGTTCGTTGCTGTTGACCGAAGAGGGGCAGAGCTATTTTCAGGATATTAAAGAGATTTTTTCTCAGCTTACGGAAGCCACGCGTAAGCTGCAGGCTCGCAGTGCAAAAGGCGCCCTGACTGTCAGTTTATTGCCCAGTTTTGCGATTCAATGGCTGGTGCCCAGACTCTCAAGCTTTAACTCAGCTTATCCGGGGATCGACGTTCGAATCCAGGCGGTAGATCGTCAGGAGGACAAGCTGGCCGATGACGTGGATGTCGCCATTTTTTATGGTCGCGGTAACTGGCCGGGCTTGCGTGTTGAGAAATTATACGCAGAATATCTCCTGCCGGTCTGTTCTCCCCTGCTGTTAACGGGCGACAAGGCGCTGAAGTCTCCCGCTGATCTGGCGCAGCATACGCTTTTGCATGATGCCTCTCGCCGCGACTGGCAAACTTATACCCGTCAATTAGGTCTTACTCATATAAACGTGCAGCAGGGACCCATCTTTAGCCACAGTGCGATGGTGTTACAGGCTGCCATTCACGGACAAGGCGTGGCGTTGGCGAACAACGTTATGGCGCAGTCCGAAATTGAGGCAGGCCGCCTGGTCTGCCCTTTTAATGATGTACTGGTCAGCAAGAATGCGTTTTATCTGGTTTGTCATGACAGTCAGGCAGAACTGGGTAAAATAGCCGCCTTCCGGCAGTGGATACTGGCGAAAGCGGCAACCGAGCAAGAAAAATTCCGCTTCAGGTATGAACAATAACGTTTGTGTGCCGGGCACGCATCAACTCAGGACTTAAACATGACCAGCCGATTCATGCTGATTTTTGCCGCGGTGAGTGGCTTTATTTTTGTTGCACTGGGCGCCTTTGGCGCACATGTATTAAGCAAGTCTTTGGGCGCTGTAGAGATGGGCTGGATCCAGACCGGCCTTGAATATCAGGCATTCCACACGCTGGCTATTTTTGGGCTGGCGGTGGCGATGCAGCGTCGTATCAGTATCTGGTTTTACTGGAGCAGCGTGTTTATGTCGCTGGGTACCGTGTTATTCAGCGGTAGCCTGTACTGCCTTGCGCTCTCACATCTGCGCCTGTGGGCGTTCGTTACACCCGTCGGTGGCTTCAGCTTCCTGGCGGGTTGGGTATTAATGTTTATCGGAGCTATCCGTCTGAAACGCAAGGGCGTTGTTCATGAATAAGGTTGTTTTATATTGTCGCCCGGGGTTTGAGAAAGAGTGCGCCGCGGAAATTACCGATAAAGCGGCGAAGCGCGAAGTCTTCGGCTTTGCCCGCGTAAAAGAGAACGCGGGCTATGTGGTATTCGAATGCTACCAGCCCGAAGACGCAGACAAGCTGGCACGCGAGCTGCCGTTCAGCTCGCTGATCTTTGCTCGCCAGATGTTTGTTGCGGGTGAGCTGCTGAAGGATCTTCCGCCGGAAGACCGCATCACGCCAATTGTCGGCATGCTGCAGGGCGTGGTTGAAAAGGGCGGCGATCTGCGCGTTGAAGTGGCGGATACCAACGAAAGTAAAGAGCTGATGAAGTTCTGCCGTAAGTTCACCGTGCCGCTGCGTGCGGCGCTGCGTGATGCGGGCGTGCTGACGAACTACGAAACGCCGAAGCGTCCGGTGGTGCATATCTTCTTTATCGCACCGGGCTGCTGCTATGCAGGCTATTCGTACACCACCAACAACTCTCCCTTCTTTATGGGCATCCCGCGTTTGCGCTTCCCGGCCGATGCGCCAAGCCGTTCCACGCTCAAGCTGGAAGAGGCGTTCCACGTCTTTATCCCGGCGGATGAGTGGGATGAGCGTCTGGCAAACGGCATGTACGCCGTCGACCTTGGCGCGTGCCCGGGCGGCTGGACCTATCAGCTGGTGAAACGCAACATGTGGGTATCGTCCGTTGATAACGGCCCAATGGCGCAAAGCCTGATGGACACCGGGCAGGTCACCTGGCTGCGTGAAGACGGTTTCCGCTATCGCCCGAACCGTAACAACATCTCGTGGATGGTGTGCGATATGGTTGAGAAGCCGGCAAAAGTCGCCGCGCTGATGGCCTCCTGGCTTGTCAACGGCTGGTGTCGTGAGACCATTTTCAACCTCAAGCTGCCGATGAAAAAGCGCTATGAGGAAGTGTCGCAGAACCTGGCCTACATTCAGGAGCAGATGGATGAACACGGTATTAACGTGGAGATCCAGGCGCGTCAGCTGTATCACGACCGCGAAGAGGTGACGGTGCACATTCGTCGCTGGTGGGCAGCGGTCGGCGGACGTCGCGACGAGCGATAGTGCGTGCTTTGCTTTGCCCGGTGGCGCTGCGCTTACCGGGCAAAAAAAACTGTGTAGTGGTTTTAACGTTCTAAACGCAGCTGCTGTAAATTCCCGTCGAGCTGTAAATCCGTCTGTAGCGTTGCGATTTCCCGGCAGATAAACGCCATCTCTTTATGCGCCTCCAGCTTCTTGCGCCACTTTTCCGGCACCTCATCCAGACGGGCGTAAATCCCTTCCAGACTCTGAAAATCGGCCAGCAGCTGCGCGGCGCTTTTCGGCCCAATACCGGCGACACCCGGAACCTTAGAGCTGCTGATGCCTGCCAGCCCCCAGTAATCAGGCAGTTGTCCAGGCGAGACGCCGAACTCGCTGGCAATAAATGGCGCGTCCAGCCAGCGTTTTTGAAAATAGTCGCGAATGCGGATAGTTGGGGAGAGCAGCTGACAGTAGCCTTTGTCAGTTGAAACGATAGTGGCCTGATGCCCGGCGCTGGCTACCTTTACGGCCAGAGTGGCTGCGAGATCGTCGGCTTCATTTCCCTGTGCGCCCCAGCAGGGGACGCCCCGCTGTTCAAATGCAGCGCGCAGCATGGGCAATTCAGCGTGAAGATCGTCCGGCATCGGTGCGCGTCCGGCTTTGTAGTCGGGCAAACGCTGGTGTCGCCAGCCCGTGTTGCGGTCTTCGTCATCAAAAACCGCGACCGCATGGGTGGGCTCGCTGTGGCGGATAAGCTGTTCCAGCGCGTGCAGGCAGGTGTCTTTACAAGGCGTCCCCTGTACCGCATGGATACGGCGAATCAGGTTTAGTGCATCGACGATAAGTAAATGAACGGCCACAGATAATCTCCCTTCTATCTCATATGTGAAGGGTAACACTGTCAGCAGCGTGAAACTATGAATGGTGGGGAAAACAGGAAGAAGCCTCGCAAAACGAGGCTTCCTGAGAGGCTTAATCGCAGGTTACGATCTTCATCGCCAGGCCGCCGCGAGAGGTTTCGCGGTATTTGGCGTTCATATCTTTACCGGTTTCGTACATGGTTTCGATAACCTTATCGAGACAGACGCGAGGCTCGCTGGTGCGGCGCAGCGCCATTCGCGCCGCGTTAACCGCCTTCACGGAGGCAATCGCGTTACGCTCGATGCACGGAACCTGTACCTGGCCGGCAACCGGGTCGCAGGTCAGCCCCAGGTTGTGTTCCATGCCGATTTCCGCAGCGATGCACACCTGCGCCGGGCTTGCGCCCAAGAGTTCCGCCAGACCCGCTGCCGCCATAGAGCACGCCACGCCGACTTCACCCTGACAGCCCACTTCCGCACCGGAAATAGACGCGTTCATCTTATACAGCGAACCAATCGCACTGGCCACCAGCAGGTAGCGCGCCAGCGAGTTTGCGTTCACTTCACGGATAAACTTGTCGTAGTATGCCAGTACCGCCGGAACGATGCCGCAGGCGCCGTTAGTCGGCGCGGTGACCACACGGCCCCCTGCGGCGTTCTCTTCGTTTACCGCCAGGGCGAACATGTTGATCCAGTCCACCACGGCCATTGGGTCCGTGGTCGTTTTGTCGGTGCTCACCAGCATACGGCGCAGCGCTGCAGCACGACGCGGCACGCGAAGCTTGCCCGGCAGAACGCCTTCGGTGGTGATCCCGCGCTCAATACCGCCGCGCATCACTTCCCAGACGTTAGCGAAGTGCTGTTCGAGCTCCTCTTTGCTGTGAAGTGCCAGCTCGTTTTTCATCATCAGGCCGGAGAGGGAAAGGCCCGTCTCCTGGCAGTGGCGCTGGAGGTCTGCCGCCGTTTTGTACGGATACGGCACCTCGACAGAGGAAGTACTGGTTTGACCAAAGTGGTCTTCGTCGACGATAAAACCGCCGCCGATTGAGTAATACGTCTGGCTGTATACCGCTTTTTCGCCGGCCAGCGCGGTAATGCGCATGCCGTTTTCGTGCAGCGACAGGTTGTCCGCATGGAAATTCATGCAATGGTCAACCGGGAATTCAACCTCGTGCTCGGCGTTCGCCAGCAGCAGGCGCCCGTGGGTATTAACGTCCTGGATGAAACCAGGGATCGCATCAATATCAACGGTATCCGGCAGGTTTCCCGCCAGGCCCATGATAATGGCGATATCGGTATGGTGGCCTTTCCCGGTCAGGGAAAGCGAGCCGTATACATCGACAACCACGCGGGTGATGTCGTGCAAGATGCCGCGTGCAATCAAGTCATCCGTGAACTGCTTACCGGCTTTCATCGGTCCGACGGTATGAGAGCTGGAAGGACCAATACCGATTTTGAAGATATCGAATACGCTAATCATGATGCGTCCATTGCTTTCAGTCAGAGAGGGAGGAGTGCGCCGTCCGAAAACGGCGCGGGTGGTAATCAGAACATGGTGTACAGGGAGTAGAAGATCGCAGAGATTGCGATAAGACCCATGATAACCACAAACACGTTGCTCACATGACCGCTGTACTTACGCATAGCAGGGACTTTCTGAATCGCGTACATCGGCATCAGGAACAGAATCATCGCGATGACCGGGCCGCCCAGGGTTTCAATCATGCCCAGGATGCTTGGGTTCAGGGTCGCTACTGCCCAGGTGGTGAGCAGCATGAACAGCGCGGTGATTTTGTTCAGCTTGTTGATTTCAATGCTCTTGCCTTTACCGCGCAGAGATTTAATCACCATACCGTTGAAGCCTTCACGTGCGCCGAGGTAGTGGCCCAGGAAGGATTTGGTGATGGCGATAATCGCGATGATCGGTGCCATCCACGCAATCAGCGGTGCGTTAAAGTGGTTCGCCAGGTAAGACAGGATAGAGATGTTCTGCTCTTTCGCTGCAGCCAGGTCTGCCGGGGAGAGGCTCAGTACGCAGCTGAAGACGAAGAACATAACGGTCAGAACCATCATGATGTGAGCGCGTGCCAGGATGCTGGAGCACTTCTTCTCTGCGCCGTTACCGTACTCTTCACGTTTCGCAACGGCGAAGGAAGAGATGATTGGAGAGTGGTTGAAGGAGAAGACCATTACCGGAATCGCCAGCCAGAGGGTCATCAGCAGGCCGTTACCGGTCGCCGATGCGCTGCTCAGGGACAGGGTTTCCAGCGCTGCACCGTTCCACTGTGGGATCAGGTAGCAGGCCAGCAGCATCAGAGCAGCCACAAACGGGAACACCAGCACGCTCATCGCCTTCACAATCATCTGCTCACCGAAGCGCACGATGGTCATCATGCCGACAATCAGGATTAGAGACAGGATGGCACGCGGAGGCGGCGTCATGTGCAGCTGGTGCAGCATGAAGCTTTCAACGGTGTTGGTAATCGCCACGCTGTAAACCAGCAGGATAGGGTAAATCGCGAAGAAGTAGAGCAGGGTAATCAGCTTACCTGCGCCCACGCCGAAATGCTCTTCAACCACTTCAGTGATGTCTTCGCCCGGGTTTTTACCGGACAGCACGAAGCGGGTCAAACCGCGGTGTGCAAAGAAGGTCATCGGGAAAGCAATGATAGCCATAATGATCAGCGGAATCAGACCGCCGACGCCTGCGTTGATAGGAAGGAACAGTACACCAGCGCCGATTGCCGTGCCGTAAAGGCCAAGCATCCACATGGTATCCGTTTTGCGCCAACCACTTCGGGATTCAATCGAAGCAACGGTGCTGGTTTGAGTGGTTTCCATCTATATCTCCTGGAGGAAGCGAATTGTCAGGTTTTTAGTCAAATCCGATGAAAAAGTGCCTGACGGTAATATGAAATTCGTTCAGTGACGGTTTTTTAATAATTTTTGCCCGTAACTATTGGCGGGCGGAAAGATACATTCTAGTTATGAATCTATCAGTGATCCTGATCCCAAATGCAATAATCCACTTATGATGTGGGCATCTTTAGACCATTTATCTGTTAAAAAAACACCAAAGAGAATTTACGTGCGCGAAGGCTACCACCAACGACATGTGAGCTGAAAGACTGGCCCGTGATATAGGTGTCTTTAGCTGTAAAGAAAGGGGTTTTTAGTATTTTCTGACGGGTAATTTAGATTAAGGCTGATAATTTACGGTTGAGAAAACAAGGTAATCGTTTGCGTTTGGGCATAGTTTGTTAAAGACATAAGTGATTCGTATGAATTACATCAGGAATAAAAAAAGCCGGGACGCGCAACAGGGCGACCCGGCTTTGATGAGATATCGCTAAGCGTTATGTGCAGATTTCGTAGCAAGGAATATAGGCTGAGCCTGGCAGCTTCATGCGGTGCTGGGCGACAAAGCCCTGCAGCATGTCGTCCATGCGGCGCATCATCTCCGGGTCGCCGTGGATCTTGTACGGACCGTATTGTTCAATGGCGCGGATGCCCATCTCTTTCACGTTGCCCGCGACAATACCGGAGAAGGCGCGACGCAGATCCGCAGCCAGCACTTCCACCGGCTGGTCCGGGTAGAGTTTCAGGTTCGCCATATTTTCGTGCGTTGGCTCGAACGGGATCTGCAGGTCTGGCGCAATACGGATTGACCAGTTAAAGCTGTACGCATCGCCGGTATCGCGACGGTTCTCCTTCACCAGCGGCATCGCTTTTTTCATCTGGCGCGCCACTTCCGCGGCATCGTCAATGATGATGCGATAGTGGCGACGCGCGGCTTCACCCAGCGTGTGCACGATAAACTCGTCCAGCACGCGGAAGTAGTCGGCGCTCTCTTTTGGCCCGGTCAGGATCAGCGGCAGAACCTGATCCTTGTTGGCCGGGTTCATCAGAATACCCAGCAGATAGAGCAGCTCTTCCGCTGTCCCCACGCCGCCCGGGAAGATGATAATGCCGTGGGCGATACGGACAAACGCTTCAAGACGCTTCTCAATATCCGGCATGATAATCAGCTCATTAACCAGCGGGTTAGGTGGCTCAGCGGCGATGATGGACGGTTCGGTCATGCCGATAAACCGTCCCTCTTTATAACGCTGTTGCGCATGCCCAACCGCCGCTCCTTTCATTGGTGCTTCCATCGCACCCGGACCGCAGCCGGTACAGATATTCAGCTCACGCAGGCCGAGTTGCGTTCCAACCCGACGGGCATAAAGGTATTCGGTTTCGTTAATGGAGTGGCCGCCCCAGCAGACAACCATGTTCGGCGCTTCGCCAACGTGCAGGGCACGGGCGTTACGCAAAATGGAGAACACCAGGTTGGTGATATGGACCGAGCTTTCCAGATCGAGATGCTGAAAACGACCTGCGTTGTGGATCTGCCCGTTAACAAACAGGATGTCACGCAGCACGGCAAACAGGTTAGCCTGAAGTGAACGAATGATACGCCCGTCAACAAAGGCCTCTTCCGGCGGGTTGATGACTTCAAGCTTCACGCCACGCTCGCGGCGCAGCACGTTGATATCAAAGCTTTCGAAGCGGGACAGCAGTTCTTTACTGTTATCTGTCAGGCTTCCGGAGTTCAGTACGGCAAGTGAACAGTTACGAAACAGTTGATAAAGATCGCTGCTGGCCGTGCGCTTAAGCATGTCCACTTCCAGCTGCGACAACATATCCATTGAGCCAAGCGGGCTAATATGTGTAATCAAGTGAGCTCCTTACGGGACGATTATCGTCTTTCCCTGTTGATTACAATAGCCCTGGCGCGTGACGTTTCACAACCTAAAGCGCGGAAGATACCGCGCATATTGTGAAAATATTTATATTATTGACGCACCAGCCGTCCGGTCGCCGGCACAAAATCGGTGTTGGTGCGCCACGGGTTGATGTCCAGACCGCCGCGGCGGGTATAGCGCGCGTAAACGCTCAGTTTTTCTGGCTGGCAGAAGCGCTGAATATCGCTAAAGATGCGCTCCACGCACTGCTCGTGGAATTCGTTGTGATGTCGGAATGACACCAGGTAGCGCAGCAATTTTTCCCGGTCGATTTTCGGGCCGCGGTACTGGATCTGCACTGAGCCCCAGTCCGGCTGGTGGGTGATCAGGCAGTTGGATTTCAGCAGATGGCTGACCAGCGTCTCTTCGACCACCTTGCCACTCGCCGCGTTTTCGAGGTAATCGGCGCTGAATTCATAATTTTCCACCTCAATATCCTGATCGTCGATGCAGGTCCCGTTGAAGTGGGCGACTGGCTGCCCTTCCAGCTCGTGCAGGCGATACAGTGAAACGCTCACCTTTCCCTGCGCGCAGGCGCTTAAATCACGTTCCAGCGTGTGCTGAACGTCGTCCCAGCTGTTAAATTTTGTCTGGTTAAAGCTGTTGAGATAGAGCTTAAAGCTTTTAGACTCGACGAGATTCACGCTGGCATAGTCCAGCTCAACGTGGCCCACCGCCACCTGCGGCAGGCCGCGTGCGTTGAGCCACGAGAGTTCGTACAGCGTCCAGATATCGCCACCCACGAACGGCAGCGCGTCTGCGTGCAGACCCAGAGGATCGCGGTTCAGGCTGCGCGGCACGCCCTGCAGCAGGCTTGCATCGTAGGTATCGCGGTAATCGGTCGATTTACCCAGCGTTAAGCCGGTTAACGCCTGATGATTTTCGTAAGACATGTTTCATAGCCACTTTACAGGTACACTTATGGCCTGAGTTTATCCTGTCTGACAAGAAGAGAGAAATCGGTGGACATCGAAACTGCAAATGCCCTCACTACCTTTACGACCCGCTACTGCGACGCATGGCATGAAAAGCAGGGCTCGTGGCCGCAAAGTTCTGATTTATATGGCGTACCTTCACCGTGTATTATCTCTTCGCTCGACGGTTACGTTATCTGGCAACCAAAACCCTTCGACGGCGAGCAAAATGTAAATGCGGTTGAGCGGGCAATGGACATTGTGGTACAACCAGCGGTTCACGCATTTTATACCGCGCAGTTTGCAGGGGATATGCCCGCGCGCTTTGCCGATATCACGCTGACGCTGTTGCAGACCTGGAGCGAAGACGATCTGCAGCGTGTTCAGGAAAACCTGATTGGTCATCTTGTCACGCAAAAACGCCTTAAGCTTTCTCCAACGCTCTTTATTGCCACGCTGGACAGCGAACTGGATGTGTTATCCGTCTGTAACCTGTCAGGTGAAGTGGTTAAAGAGACTATCGGTACCCGCAATCGCGAGACTCTCGCCCCCTCTCTTGCGGATTTCCTCACCCGACTTGAGCCACTTCTGTAATCCCTGATGCTATATCGCGTGTGAGAGATCTCTTACAACGTTTGTGAGAGATCGCTGGAACATTCAGTCTTACCTCATTTAATTCAGATTAATATCAATCTATTTTTCAATAGATTAGTGGTTCGTCCTATTATTTTTAGGGAGTCCCTGCGTCTTACAACGCTGGCTGAGTGGGTTGTAAGACGAAGCGGAATAGCGGATTCTATCTCCGTCGACAGGAAGCCGACACGAGAAACGAACATCAGGATGATGGCGTTTCTCAGTCAGGACTCGTCAGGATGGCGCTGCAGGAAGGCTTCAGGATGAAGCGAAGCGGATAACGCAGGATGCGTAAGGGACACCTCCAGGAAGGAGAATGAGAGCCGGTCAGGATGGTCGGTGGGTCAGGAAGGCCAGGACGTTTCAGGATGAAACAAACACGTCAGGAAGATGTGTGAAGGATGCAAAAGGTAGACGGATGACCAGGCCTTCGGGCTTCAGGAAAAGTTGTCACGGATGAGCAGGGAGCACGAATTGTAGCTGGAATGCTGCGAAACGAACCGGGAGCACTGTTTTTACAGTGCTCCCTTTTTTTATTTCTGCCTTCCGCAATGCTATGCTGCGCGCCGTTCACTTTTTCAGTTGAGGTTACTATGACGCAACACGATAGCGTTCGTGCTCAGTTGCACGCCATCGAAGCCCTTTTGCGCCAACATCAGCTGTGGCAGGAGACCGCGCCGCAGCCAGAAGCGTTCGCGAGCACCCAGCCTTTCTGCCTGGATACGCTGGCCCCGTTTGAGTGGCTGCAGTGGGTGTTAATTCCGCGCATGCACGCCCTGCTTGAGGGCGGTCATCCGCTGCCGCAGGCGTTTGCTGTCTCTCCCTATTATGAAATGGCGCTCGAAGCGACGCATCCTGCGCGCGACGTCATGCTGGTCGAACTGGAAAAACTGGATTCCCTGTTTGCCGGTGAAGATGCATGACGCTTGAGATCCTCTATCAGGACGAGTGGCTGGTGGCGGTGAATAAACCGTCCGGCTGGCTGGTACACCGCAGCTGGCTCGATCGTGATGAGAAAGTGGTGGTGATGCAGACCGTTCGCGATCAGATTGGTCAGCATGTTTTTACCGCCCATCGTCTCGACCGGCCGACCTCCGGCGTGCTGCTGATGGGGCTTTCCAGCGAGGCGGGGCGTCTGCTGGCGCAGCAGTTTGAACAACATCAGATCCAGAAGCGCTACCACGCGATCGTGCGGGGCTGGCTGACCGAGTCCGCCACGCTGGACTACCCGCTGGTGGAGGAGCTGGACAAAATCGCCGATAAATTTGCCCGCGATGACAAAGGCCCCCAGCCCGCCGTGACGGATTATCGCGGTATGGCGACGACGGAAATGCCGGTGGCAACCAGCAAATTTCCGACCACGCGCTACAGCCTGGTTGAGCTTCTGCCCAAAACCGGGCGTAAGCACCAGCTGCGACGCCACCTTGCGCATCTGCGCCACCCGATTATTGGCGACAGCAAACACGGTGATTTACGCCAGAACCGCAGCGCGGCCGAACACTTTGGCTGCCATCGTCTGATGCTGCACGCGAGCGAGCTCAGCCTGACGCACCCGTTTACCGGCGAGCCGCTGACTATCCGTGCGCGGCTGGACGACGTCTGGATGCAGGCGCTGTCACAGTTTGGCTGGCTGGGACAACTCCCCGAAAATGAAAGGGTTGAGTTTGTATCGGGCAACGTTCAGGATGAACAGTAAACGCATTCAATATGGGAAAATAGCATGGCTGAAGTAGGCATTTTTGTCGGCACAATGTACGGCAACTCGCTGCTGGTAGCGGAAGAGGCTGAGGCAATACTCGCCAGCCAGGGCCATAAAGCCACGGTCTATGAAGATCCGGAGCTGGCGGACTGGGAAAAGTATAAAGATAAATACATTCTGGTGGTGACCTCCACCACCGGGCAGGGCGACCTGCCGGACAGCATCGTGCCGCTGTTCCAGGGCATTAAAGACCAGCTTGGCTATCAGCCAGATGTTCACTACGGCATCATCGCCCTCGGCGACAGCTCTTACGCTAACTTCTGCGGCGGCGGCAAGCAGTTCGATGCGCTCCTGCAGGAACAGAGCGCCCAGCGCGTCGGCGAGATGCTGCTGATTGACGCGGGTGAGCACCCGGAGCCAGAAAGCGAATCAAACCCGTGGGTCGAACACTGGGCAACGCTTCTTAAATAGTTCTCCAGGCCGGGTAAGGCTTAACCGCCACCCGGCAACGAAGCCGCACCAAATCCTCGATTCCGTGAAGCATCTTCAACTGCTTTGGGCTTATGCCCCAAACCACGTTCCCTACTCCTTTCAATGTTGTGTTTTTGCACGGTGAGGAGAAGAGGCTCTCCTTCATATACTTTCCCGGTCACTATAAAACGGCTTCAGGCCGTACTAAAACGACAAAAACCAATCTCATTCTGATTACCCTACCGGTGCTGTACAGAATGAACCAGGCGAAAGCTATGTTTCAGGAGTGCAACAATGAGTACATTAAGCCACGCAGCGAGCAGCGCTGAAAAGCGCACCAATGCCCGCTACTGGATAGTGGTGATGCTGTTTATCGTCACGTCCTTTAACTATGGTGACCGCGCCACGCTGTCGATTGCCGGTTCGGAAATGGCAAAAGATATCGGCCTTGATCCGGTGGGGATGGGTTACGTTTTCTCCGCATTTTCATGGGCCTACGTCATCGGGCAAATTCCTGGCGGCTGGCTGCTGGACCGTTTTGGCTCGAAACGCGTCTATTTCTGGTCCATCTTCATCTGGTCTGCCTTTACCCTGCTGCAGGGCTTCGTCGATATCTTCAGCGGCTTCGGCATTATCGTGGCGCTCTTCACGCTGCGCTTCCTGGTGGGGCTAGCGGAAGCACCTTCCTTCCCGGGCAACAGCCGCATTGTGGCGGCCTGGTTCCCGGCGCAAGAGAGGGGAACGGCGGTGGCGATTTTCAACTCCGCACAGTACTTCGCGACGGTGATCTTTGCGCCCATTATGGGCTGGCTGACCCATGAGGTGGGCTGGTCACACGTCTTCTTCTTCATGGGCGGGCTTGGGATCGTCATCAGCTTTATCTGGCTGAAAGTGATCCACGAACCCAACCAGCATCCAGGCGTAAACAAAAAAGAGCTGGAGTACATCGCGGAAGGCGGCGCGCTGATCAACATGGATCAGAAATCCTCGACGGCGAAAGTGCCGTTCAGCCAGAAATGGGCGCAGATCAGGCAGCTCGTCGGCTCGCGCATGATGATCGGCATCTATCTGGGCCAGTACTGTATCAACGCCTTGACCTACTTTTTCATCACCTGGTTCCCGGTTTACCTGGTACAGGCACGCGGAATGTCGATTCTGAAAGCGGGGTTTGTCGCCTCGGTCCCGGCCATCTGCGGCTTCGTGGGGGGCGTGCTCGGCGGGGTGATTTCCGACTGGCTGATGCGCCGCACCGGTTCCCTGAACATCGCGCGTAAAACGCCCATCGTGCTCGGCATGCTGCTCTCCATGACCATGGTGTTCTGTAACTACGTCAATGCCGAGTGGATGATTATCGGCTTTATGGCGATGGCCTTCTTCGGCAAAGGCATTGGCGCGCTGGGCTGGGCGGTGATGGCGGATACGGCACCGAAAGAGATCAGCGGCCTGAGCGGCGGTCTGTTCAACATGTTCGGCAACATCTCCGGGATTGTTACGCCCATCGCTATCGGCTACATCGTCGGCACCACCGGCTCCTTTAACGGTGCGCTGATTTACGTAGGTGTGCATGCGCTGGTGGCGGTGCTGAGTTACCTGGTGCTGGTGGGGGATATCAAACGCGTCGAACTTAAACCTGTAGCGGAGCGTGGATGATGACAACGCAATCGAGTCCAACCATCACGGAGATGAAGGTCATCCCGGTGGCCGGACAGGACAGCATGCTGCTCAATATAGGCGGTGCACATAACGCATGGTTTACCCGTAATATCGTCGTGCTGAAAGACAGCGCGGGGAACACCGGCGTGGGCGAGGCTCCTGGTGGAGAGGTGATTTACCAGACGCTGGTTGATGCCATTCCGCAGGTCGTGGGCCAGGAGGTCGCTCGTCTGAATAAGGTGGTTCAGCGGGTGCATAAGGGCAATCAGTCGGCGGATTTTGATACGTTCGGTAAAGGTGCCTGGACGTTTGAACTGCGGGTCAACGCCGTCGCCGCCCTGGAGGCCGCCCTGCTCGATTTACTGGGTAAGGCGCTCAATGTTCCGGTTTGCGAGCTGCTGGGGCCCGGCAAACAGCGCGAAGCTGTTACCGTGCTGGGCTATCTGTTTTACGTTGGCGATCGTAATAAAACCGATCTCCCCTATCTGGCCCGAACCGCGGGCGATCACGACTGGTATCAGCTGCGCCATCAGGAAGCGCTCTCCAGCGACGCGGTGGTACGGCTGGCCGAGGCGGCGCAGGATCGCTACGGCTTTAAGGATTTCAAGCTGAAGGGCGGCGTGCTGCCCGGCGAGCGGGAGATTGAAACGGCCCGGGCGCTGAAAAAACGCTTCCCTGATGCACGGATCACCGTCGATCCCAACGGCGCATGGCTGCTGGATGAAGCCATTAGCCTGTGCAAAGGGCTGGGCGATGTCCTGACCTATGCAGAAGACCCCTGTGGCGCGGAGCAAGGATTCTCGGGTCGTGAAGTCATGGCTGAGTTCCGTCGCGCCACCGGGCTGCCGGTCGCGACCAATATGATCGCCACCAACTGGCGCGAAATGGGTCACGCGGTGATGCTTAACGCCGTCGACATACCGCTGGCGGACCCGCACTTCTGGACGCTCTCAGGCGCAGTTCGCGTGGCCCAGCTGTGCGATGAGTGGGGGCTCACCTGGGGCTGTCACTCGAACAATCACTTTGATATTTCGCTGGCGATGTTTACCCACGTTGGCGCGGCGGCGCCGGGTAACCCGACCGCCATCGATACCCACTGGATTTGGCAGGAAGGTGAAGCCCGACTGACGAAAAATCCGCTGGAAATCATAGATGGCAAAATTGCCGTACCGGATGCGCCGGGTCTGGGCGTGGAGCTGGACTGGGATCGGATCCATAAAGCCCATGAGGCGTATAAAAAGCTACCGGGCGGCGCGCGTAACGACGCGGGCCCGATGCAGTACCTTATCCCCGGCTGGACATTTGACCGTAAGCGCCCTGTTTTTGGACGTAACTGATAAAAGGATTACACGATGAGTACCTTTACGACCCCTGTCGTCACTTCCATGCAAATCATTCCGGTTGCGGGCCATGACAGCATGCTGATGAACCTGAGCGGCGCGCATGCGCCATTCTTTACCCGCAATATTGTCATTATCAAAGACAATTCCGGCCATACGGGCGTGGGCGAAATTCCGGGCGGGGAGAAGATCCGCCAGACGCTGGAAGATGCCATTCCGCTGGTCGTGGGCAAAACGCTGGGTGAGTACAAAAATGTCCTGAACACCGTGCGCAACACCTTTGCCGATCGCGATGCCGGGGGACGTGGCCTGCAGACCTTCGATCTGCGTACCACCATTCACGTGGTGACCGGGATTGAATCCGCGATGCTGGATCTGTTGGGTCAGCATCTGGGCGTCAACGTCGCGTCGCTGTTGGGTGAAGGACAGCAGCGCAGCGAAGTGGAAATGCTGGGCTATCTGTTCTTTGTCGGCGACCGCAGGCTGACACCGCTGCCGTATCAGAGCCAGCCGGATGAACAATGCGACTGGTACCGACTCCGTCACGACGAGGCGATGACCCCGGATGCGGTGGTGCGCCTGGCGGAAGCCGCGTACGAAAAATATGGCTTTAATGATTTCAAACTGAAGGGCGGCGTGCTGGCCGGGGAACAAGAGGCGGAAGCCGTCACCGCACTGGCAAAACGTTTTCCACAGGCGCGCGTGACGCTGGATCCTAACGGAGCATGGTCGCTTGATGAAGCGATCAAAATCGGAAAGCAGCTGAAAGGCGTGCTGGCGTATGCGGAAGATCCGTGCGGGGCAGAACAAGGCTTCTCGGGCCGTGAGGTGATGGCGGAATTCCGCCGCGCAACGGGGCTGCCAACCGCGACCAATATGATTGCTACCGACTGGCGTCAGATGGGACACACGCTGTCATTGCAATCTGTCGACATTCCGCTGGCGGACCCGCACTTCTGGACGATGCAGGGCTCGGTGCGCGTGGCGCAGATGTGTCATGAGTTTGGCCTGACCTGGGGCTCGCACTCTAACAACCACTTCGACGTGTCGCTGGCAATGTTCACGCACGTTGCCGCTGCCGCTCCGGGGACGATTACCGCTATCGACACGCACTGGATCTGGCAGGAGGGTAATCAGCGTCTGACTAAGCAGCCGTTTGAAATCAAAGGTGGCATGGTTCAGATGCCTTCCACTCCGGGGCTGGGGGTTGAGCTGGATATGGACCAGGTGATGAAGGCCCATGAGCTGTACCAGAAACACGGTTTGGGCGCGCGCGATGACGCGATGGCGATGCAGTATCTGATCCCCGACTGGACATTCGACAATAAATGCCCGTGCATGGTACGATAAACGCATTGGGACCGCTCCCATGAGCGGTCTTTTACGTGGTGTATGCTTAACGTAACGACTATGCGTAAGGATGGCTTATGAAAATTGTTATCGCACCGGACTCGTATAAGGAAAGTTTGAGTGCGCTTGAGGTTGCGACAGCGATAGAACGTGGTTTTCGCGAGATCTTTCCCGAGGCGGTTTACGTCAAACTGCCGGTTGCGGACGGCGGCGAAGGGACGGTTGAGGCGATGATCGCGGCAACGCAGGGACGCATTGTGCATGTTCCGGTGACCGGCCCGCTGGGTGAGCGGGTGGACGGGTTTTATGGCTTATCCGGTGACGAGCAGAGCGCCTTTATTGAAATGGCGGCGGCAAGCGGCCTGGAGCTGGTCGTCCCTTCACAGCGTAATCCCCTGAAAACCACCTCCTGGGGCACGGGCGAACTGATTCGGCATGCGCTGGATGCGGGTGTTAAGCATATCATCATTGGCATTGGCGGCAGCGCCACCAATGACGGCGGAGCAGGGATGGTGCAGGCGCTGGGCGCTAAATTGCTCGACGCGAGCGAACAACCTCTTAGGCAGGGCGGAGGCGAACTGGGAAAACTCGCGCGTATCGACCTGAGCGGGCTGGACAGACGTCTGGCGGAGTGTCGGATAGAAGTCGCCTGTGATGTCACGAATCCACTCACCGGAAAGGACGGTGCGTCAGCCGTATTTGGACCGCAAAAGGGTGCCACACCCGAGATGATCGTCACCCTGGACAACGCGCTGGCGCAGTATGCGAGAGTCATTGCCCGGGATCTGGATATCGACGTGCTAAACCTTGCTGGCGGCGGAGCGGCAGGTGGCATGGGGGCTGCGCTGTACGCCTTTTGCGGCGCGCAGCTGCGCCAGGGCATTGAGATCGTGACCGATGCGCTACACCTGGCCGACCAGGTGGCCGATGCGGATTTGGTGATCACCGGGGAAGGCCGCATTGACAGCCAGACGATCCACGGCAAAGTCCCGGTGGGGGTGGCGAAGGTGGCGAAACGCTTTAACAAACCCGTTATTGGCATTGCTGGCAGCCTGACGGCGGACGTTGGCGTAGTACACGATCACGGCATTGATGCAGTGTTTAGCGTGATCTACACCATCTGCTCCCTGGAAGACGCGCTGGAAAATGCCAGCGAGAACGTCAGGATGACCGCAAGGAATATCGCTGCGGTGCTGAAAGTGGGGCAGGCATTTTAGCTGTGGTTGCCGGGTGGCGGCTTCGCTTTAACCGGCCTACGTTAGTGCACCTGTAGGCCCGGTAAGCGTAGCGCCACCGGGCATTTACCTCAGCTCCCCAACACCTTCATCGCTTCCCGCGTCACATTATCCATTTCATCCAGCAGCTCCAGGAACTCCGGTTCAAGCTCCGATTCCGGCGTACCGGCACGTAGCTGCTGCTCCAGCAGCTGGCAGAGGTTTTTCAGCCGCGGCACGCCGCTGTAACCGCAGCTGCCGTGTAGCTTGTGGATTGCTTCGAGCAGCTCTTCCGGATTTTCACCCACCAGCTGCTCTTCCACCTTATTGCGAATTTCAGGCAAAAACGCGACCAGCATTTGCAGCATGTCGCGGGCAAGATCGGGTTTACCTGCCGCCTGGCGCAACGCAAGCTGCCAGTCAAAGGTGGCGTTCTGATTAACGCTTACCTCAGCCTGCTCGCTGGAAACCGTGTACGTCCCGCCGATATGACCCGGCTTATATCGCAGCAGCAGGCTATGAAGTTTCTCTTCATCGATGGGCTTTGCCAGGTAATCGTTCATCCCGGCGCTCAGCAGCTTCTCCTTCTGGCCAGCCATCGCATGTGCGGTGACCGCAATGACCGGCGTTTGCTGCTGATGCGGCAGCTGGTGGATCAGCTCGCAGGCCCGGATGCCGTCCATGCCCGGCATCTGAATATCCATCAGGATTAAATCGAACTGCATCTGCTTAGCCTGTTCAACCGCCTGCGCGCCGCTGGTGCACAGCTCAACATGCTGAACCTGGTCCTCAAGCAATGCGCCTATCAGCTTCAGGTTGGCCGGATTATCATCCACCGCCATCACGCTCATCGGCAATTTTTGCTCATCGTTAATCAGCGGAAGGGCATGCTGGCTAAGACGGCAATAATCCGTGAGCGCGGGCAGGAGACGGGTCGCGGTGAGCGGTTTTAGCAGACACGCGGCGGCTCCGTCATTTTTTAACTCTTCTGCATTCAGCTGAGCGTGGCAAGGCAGCGCCAGCAGCAGATAGTCGGTCATTGAGGCGGCTTTCGCCAGCCGCTCCTGCTGCATGGTCAGTTCGCCGGTGAAGGTGACCGGGATCCCCATCAGCAGAATATCGTAATGCTCAACGGCAAGCGCTGAGAAGGTTGGGCTGTAGACCACCTCCAGCGGCGTGGTGCTTAATATGTCGAGCGTACACTGCGCCGCTGCGGCGTTAGGCTCAACATAGGCCAGTCGCTTGCCCTTCAGGCAGCCCGTCATCGGACCGTCGGTCAGCACGTTCGGATTGAGGTCCAGATTAATGTGGAACCAGAAGGTTGAACCGCGGTTTGGCTGGCTGTGGAAAGAGATATCGCCGCCCATCTCGTTCACCAGACGCTGGGTGATCACCAGCCCCAGACCGGTGCCGCCATGACGGCGGGAGATACTGGCGTCCGCCTGACGGAACGCCTGGAACAGACGCGACTGGTCGCGCTCCGGAATACCGATGCCGGTATCGCGGATCTGGACTTCAATCTGGACCTTATTGCTGCTGATCGAGCGTTTCTCTACCAGGACGTCGATATTACCGCTTTCGGTGAATTTAATGGCATTCCCGACAAGGTTGGTAATGACCTGCTGCAGGCGCAGCGGATCGCCAATAACGTTATCCGGCACGTCGTTTTTAATGTTAAGCGTCAGCTCCAGGCCTTTATCGTGCGACGAGTGCGCGAGCAGCGTCACCACTTCATCAAGCGTGCTGCGCAGCGGGAAGGGAATACTCTCCAGGATCAGCTTGCCCGCTTCCAGCTTGGAGAAGTCCAGCACGTCGTTGATGATCGCCAGCAGGTTGTTGGCCGAGCGTTCAATGGTGTGCAGGTGATCGCGCTGAGTGGGGTTGAGCTCGCTTTTGAGCGTCAGGCGGGTAAAGCCGATCACGCCATTGAGCGGCGTGCGCAGCTCGTGCGACATATTGGCAAGGAATTCCGACTTGATACGCGCCGCTTCCTGGGCGCGCTTTTTCGCCAGATCCAGCTCAACGTTCTGGATCTCCATCTGCTCCAGCGTTTCGCGCAGGTCGGACGTCGCCTGGTCAACGTTGTGCTGCATCTCTTCGTGATAGGCCGCCAGCGACATCGCCATCGAGTTGATGCCGTTTTTCAGCATGTCCAGCTCGCCCAGCATAAACCCTTCCACACGGCTGTCGAGCTGTCCCCGGCGGATGCGGTCAACCGTGTTAACCATGTTGCGGATGGGGCCCGTCACGTCGCGCATCAGGCGCCAGCCGAAGATCAGCGCAATGCCAATGCAGAACAGCATCATCACGCCAGAGATGAAGATTTCTTTGTACTGCTGTAGCCGTACCGACTTGAGATCCAGCTCCAGCGCCACATATCCCAGCATATTATTGCTGGATTTGGCGTCGGATTGCGCGGACTCATCGGGGGAATAGCTTTCCGACACGATCGGCGTGCGCAGGATCATGATATCGCCGCGCCGCAATACGGTGAGGTGGCGCGGGAACGGCGTACCGTCCGGGATCTTCAGGGCCGCCGGATCGAGATGAAAGTTCGAGGTGACAAACAGCCGGTTATGTTCGTCGTACACGGAAATGGCGCGTACGATGTCCGAGTGGCGGCGGTGGAGTACGCTGATTAACTGCCCAATGGATTCGCGGTTTTGCAGGTTCATGCCGTACTCGCTGGATACGGCAAGCGGTTCGATGATGCTGGCGCCTGCATCCTCCAGCTGCCGCTGCAAATCGTTATAGCGGTGCACCACAAAGAAGATACTCAGCAGCAAACCGATGAGAACGGTGGGGGCGAGGATCAAAATCATCATGCGCGCGCGCAGGCTGTAGTTGGTCATGGCGTTCCGTTATGGGACAATTAAGATAATTATGTTTATGTGAGAAAAATCTCGGCGATGGCGCAATTCTACTCTGCAAAGCGACGCGTGACGACGCGTGAAATCATTACTGTTGAAGCCACGGACCTCGATCCGTTTGGTCAGGGAGTAGCACGTCACAATGGTAAGGCTCTGTTTATAACAGGTTTACTGCCAGCAGAACGAGCAGAAATTACGCTGACGGAAGATAAACGTCAGTTCGCGCGCGGACAGGTTAAGCGTCGTCTCAACGATAGCCCGGAGCGCGAGAAGCCCCGCTGCCCGCATTTTGGCGTTTGCGGCGGCTGCCAGCAACAGCATGCGAGCACAGAATTACAGCAAAAAAGTAAAAGCCGCGCGCTGGCGCGTCTGCTCAAACATGACGTTAACGAAATTGTTGCCGACGAGCCCTGGGGCTATCGTCGGCGCGCGCGCCTGAGCCTCAGCTATCAGCCAAAAACGGAACGTCTGGAGATGGGGTTTCGCAAGGCCGGCTCCAGCGACATCGTTGACGTGAAGCAGTGCCCCATTTTGGTGCCCCATCTTGAGGCATTACTTCCGGAAGTGCGCATCTGCCTCTCCGGGCTGGACGGCGTACGCCATCTCGGGCACGTCGAACTGGTCATGGCAAACAATGGCCCGCTGATGGTGCTGCGCCACACCGCGCCGCTGTCGAAAAAAGATCGCGAAAAACTGGAACGCTTTTCGCATTCCCACGACCTGGCGCTTTTCCTGGCACCACAAAGCGAGATACTTGAGCAGGTTACCGGTGAGGCGCCCTGGTATGCGTCAAACGGGCTACGCTTAACGTTTAGCCCGCGGGATTTCATTCAGGTCAATGATGGCGTTAACCAGCAGATGGTGGCGAAAGCGCTGGCGTGGCTGGATGTCCAGAAAAGCGATCGGGTGCTCGATCTGTTCTGCGGAATGGGCAACTTCACGCTGCCGCTGGCGCGAGAAGCGGCCAGCGTCGTCGGCGTGGAAGGCGTTGAGGCGCTGGTGGCGAAAGGGCAGGAGAACGCGCGGCAAAACGCCTTGCAAAATGTGACATTCTTTCATCAAAATCTTGAGGAAGATGTCACTCAACAGCCGTGGGCAAAGCAGGGCTTTGATAAAATTTTGCTCGACCCGGCACGTGCCGGTGCCCCGGGCGTGATGGCACATATTATTAAACTCGCGCCGAAGCGTGTGGTCTATGTTTCCTGTAACCCGGCAACGCTTGCCCGGGACAGCGAGGCATTACTCAGCGCGGGTTACCAGATTCAGCGTCTGGCAATGCTGGACATGTTCCCGCACACTGGGCATCTGGAATCGATGGTGTTGTTCGAGCACATCTAATTTGTTTGGCTTGTCGACTTCGACAGGCCCTGGTCCCTAAAGGAGAGGACAATGGTTGCGGTAAGAAGTGCACATCTCAATAAAGCTGGGGAGTTTGACCCACAAAAATGGATCGCAAGTCTGGGAATTTCCAGCCAGCAGTCGTGTGAACGCTTAACCGAAACCTGGGCCTATTGTCTGCGCACCACGCAGGGGCATCCCGACGCCGATCTTCTCCTGTGGCGCGGCGTTGAGATGGTTGAAATCCTGTCCATGCTGAACATGGACATCGAAACGCTGCAGGCCGCGCTGCTCTTCCCCCTCGCGGATGCGGACGTGGTCAGCGAAGACGTGCTGCGCGACAGCGTCGGCAAATCCGTCGTCGCGCTGATCCACGGCGTGCGCGATATGGCGGCCATTCGTCAGCTTAAAGCCGCGCATACCGATTCCGTCTCCTCAGAGCAGGTCGATAACGTTCGCCGGATGCTGCTGGCCATGGTGGATGATTTCCGCTGCGTGGTCATCAAGCTGGCCGAGCGTATTGCCCACCTGCGAGAGGTAAAGGATGCGCCGGAAGACGAGCGCGTGCTGGCCGCCAAAGAGTGTACGAACATCTATGCGCCGCTGGCGAACCGCTTAGGGATTGGTCAGCTGAAGTGGGAGCTTGAAGATTACTGCTTCCGCTATCTGCACCCGGCGGAATATAAACGGATTGCCAAACTCCTGCACGAGCGCCGTATCGACCGCGAGCACTATATCGAGGAGTTTGTCGGCGGCCTGCGCCAGGCGATGAAAGAAGAGAACGTGCGCGCCGAAGTCTACGGTCGGCCTAAGCATATCTACAGCATCTGGCGCAAAATGCAGAAGAAACACCTCGCCTTTGACGAGCTGTTTGACGTGCGCGCCGTGCGTATCGTGGCGGAGCGTCTGCAGGATTGCTACGCCGCGCTGGGGATAGTACACACTCACTTTCGTCATCTGCCCGATGAGTTCGACGACTATGTCGCCAACCCAAAACCGAACGGCTACCAGTCTATCCATACCGTGGTGCTTGGCCCTGGCGGTAAAACGGTTGAGATTCAGATCCGCACCAAACAGATGCATGAAGACGCCGAGCTGGGCGTTGCCGCGCACTGGAAATACAAAGAAGGCACCTCCGGTGGGGCGCGTTCTGGCCACGAAGACCGCATTGCCTGGCTGCGCAAGCTGATTGCGTGGCAGGAAGAGATGGCCGATTCCGGCGAGATGCTCGACGAAGTGCGCAGCCAGGTCTTTGACGATCGGGTGTATGTCTTTACGCCGAAAGGGGACGTTGTCGACCTGCCGGCCGGCTCTACGCCGCTCGATTTTGCCTACCACATCCACAGCGATGTGGGACACCGATGCATCGGGGCGAAAATCGGCGGGCGTATTGTACCGTTCACCTATCAGCTGCAGATGGGTGACCAGATTGAAATCATTACCCAGAAGCAGCCCAACCCGAGCCGGGACTGGCTTAACCCGAACCTGGGGTATGTTACCACCAGCCGCGGGCGCTCGAAGATTCACGCCTGGTTCCGTAAGCAGGATCGTGACAAGAACATCCTTGCCGGTCGCCAGATCCTCGACGACGAGCTGGAGCATATCGGGATAAGCCTGAAAGAGGCGGAAAAATTCCTGCTGCCGCGCTACAACTTCAACGAGCTTGACGAGCTGTTAGCGGCCATTGGCGGCGGTGATATTCGTCTGAATCAGATGGTGAATTTCCTGCAGGCGCAGTTCAATAAGCCAAGCGCGGAAGAGCAAGATGCGGCGGCGCTGAAGCAGCTGCAGCAGAAAACCTACGCGCCGCAGCAGCGCAGTAAAGACAACGGCCGCGTGGTGGTCGAGGGTGTAGGTAACCTGATGCACCACATTGCCCGCTGCTGTCAGCCAATTCCAGGAGACGATATCGTCGGCTTTATCACCCAGGGGCGCGGGATTTCAATTCACCGTTCCGACTGCGACCAGCTTGCCGAGCTGCAGTCCCATGCGCCGGAGCGCATTGTGGAAGCGGTCTGGGGCGAGAGCTACTCCGCCGGCTACTCGCTGGTGGTGCGCGTTACCGCCAACGACCGCAGCGGCCTGCTGCGCGACATCACGACCATTCTCGCCAACGAGAAGGTCAACGTGCTGGGCGTCGCCAGCCGCAGCGATACCCGCGAGCAGCTTGCCACCATCGATATGACTATCGAAATCTACAACCTGCAGGTGCTGGGCCGCGTGCTTGGCAAGCTGAACCAGGTGCCGGATGTGATTGACGCGCGTCGTCTGCACGGCGGCTAAACATCCTCTTCCGTAGGCCGGGTTAGGCAACGCCGCCACCCGGCATTTTTTTATCAGGACATAACCATGACTCAAATCGACCGCCTGCTCGGCATCATGAAACGCCTGCGCGACCCGGAAAACGGCTGCCCGTGGGACAAAGAGCAGACTTTCGCTACCATTGCCCCGTACACCCTTGAAGAGACCTATGAGGTGCTGGACGCCATTTCCCGCGAAGACTTTGACGACCTGCGCGGCGAGCTGGGCGATCTGCTGTTCCAGGTGGTGTTCTATGCACAAATGGCGCAGGAAGAAGGGCGCTTTAACTTTGACGATATCTGCGCAGCAATCAGCGACAAGCTTGAGCGCCGTCATCCCCATATTTTCGGTGACGCTACCGCAGAAACCAGCACCGAAGTCCTGGCCCGCTGGGAGCAGATCAAAAGCGCCGAGCGGGCAGAAAAATCCCAGCACTCCGCGCTGGACGACATTCCGCTGAGCCTGCCCGCACTGATGCGTGCGCACAAAATCCAGAAACGCTGCTCCGCGGTGGGGTTTGACTGGACCTCTCTCGGCCCGGTGCTGGATAAAGTGCACGAAGAGATTGACGAGGTCATGCATGAAGCGCAGCAGGCGGTGGTGGATGAAGCAAAGCTTGAGGAAGAGATGGGCGACCTGCTGTTTGCGACCGTCAACCTTTCTCGCCACCTGGGTGTAAAAGCGGAAACGGCGCTGCAAAAAGCCAACCTGAAATTCGAACGCCGCTTCCGCGAAGTAGAGCGGATTGTCGCCTCGCGCGGCCTGGAAATGAGCGGTATTGACCTCGACGCGATGGAAGAAGTCTGGCAGGAAGTAAAGCGCCAGGAATCTGATCTCTAACGAAATTTTGCGATCAAGCGCAATTTGTGTGATTTTTTAAATGACAAGCGCTTGATTTGCGTCAAAAACATTTACCCAAAAGGGGCTATTTTCTCACTCCTTATGTTTGTCATGGCCTGGAATGGAGACGGAGAATGAAAGTTTGTGGCGCTCGCCGTGTTCGGGTATACTACTTTCCCGTCCTGGTTATTCCATCGTTTCACCCTAACTTCTCAGGTTCAGCATGACAACGAACTATATTTTTGTGACCGGCGGGGTCGTATCCTCTCTGGGTAAAGGCATTGCCGCAGCCTCCCTCGCAGCCATTCTTGAAGCCCGTGGCCTCAATGTGACCATGATGAAACTGGATCCGTACATCAACGTCGATCCGGGCACCATGAGCCCAATCCAACACGGGGAAGTGTTCGTTACTGAAGACGGCGCTGAAACCGATCTGGATCTTGGCCACTACGAGCGTTTCATCCGCACCAAAATGACCCGTCGTAACAACTTCACGACCGGCCGCATCTACTCCGACGTTCTGCGTAAAGAGCGCCGTGGTGACTACCTGGGTGCAACCGTTCAGGTTATTCCGCACATTACTAACGCCATCAAAGAACGCATTGTTGCGGGTGGCGAAGGCCACGACGTAGTGCTGGTTGAAATCGGCGGTACCGTGGGTGATATCGAATCCCTGCCATTCCTGGAAGCGATTCGTCAGCTGGCGGTAGACATTGGCCGTGAACACGCGCTGTTCATGCACCTGACGCTGGTGCCGTACATGGCCGCTGCAGGTGAAGTGAAAACCAAACCGACTCAGCACTCTGTTAAAGAGCTGCTTTCTATTGGTATTCAGCCAGACATCCTGGTTTGCCGTTCCGATCGCGCGGTTCCGGCGAACGAACGTGCGAAAATTGCATTGTTCTGTAACGTGCCTGAAAAAGCCGTTATTTCAATGAAAGATGTCGATTCCATTTATAAAATCCCGGGCCTGTTGAAATCTCAGGGCCTGGACGATTATATTTGTAAACGATTCAGCTTGAACTGTCCGGAAGCTAACCTGTCTGAATGGGAACAGGTTATTTACGAAGAAGCCAATCCGGCAGGCGAAGTGACTATCGGTATGGTCGGCAAGTACATCGAGCTGCCGGATGCCTATAAGTCAGTGATCGAAGCGCTGAAACACGGTGGTCTGAAGAACCGTGTCTCCGTGAACATCAAGCTGATTGATTCGCAGGATGTTGAAACGCGTGGCGTTGAAATCCTGAAAGATCTGGATGCTATCCTTATACCTGGCGGCTTCGGCTACCGTGGTGTAGAAGGCAAGATCGCCACCGCGCGCTATGCGCGTGAAAACAATATTCCATACCTCGGCATCTGTCTGGGTATGCAGGTTGCGCTGATCGAATTTGCGCGCAACGTAGCGGGAATGGAAAACGCGAACTCTACGGAATTTGTGCCAGACTGTAAGTACCCTGTTGTGGCGCTTATCACCGAATGGCGTGACGAAGAAGGTAACGTCGAAGTCCGTACCGAGAAGAGCGATCTGGGTGGCACCATGCGTCTTGGCGCACAGGCCTGCCAGCTGACTGACGATAGCGTGGTTCGCAAGCTGTATGGCGAGCCGGTCATCACCGAGCGCCATCGTCACCGCTATGAAGTCAACAACATGTTGTTGAAACCTATTGAAGCCGCGGGCCTGCGTGTTGCGGGACGCTCCGGGGATGATCAGTTAGTCGAGATCATTGAAGTGCCAAACCATCCGTGGTTTGTCGCCTGCCAGTTCCACCCGGAATTTACTTCAACGCCACGTGACGGGCATCCGCTGTTTGCAGGCTTCGTTAAAGCCGCCAGCGACTACCAGAAGCGTCAGGCGAAGTAAAAAAAGTTAGAACGGCAACGCGTACCTTTGGTACGCGTTGTTTGTCTGGAGTTTTAGTTTAACTTGTACTGAGGAAAATCTAATGTCCAAAATCGTTAAAGTCATCGGTCGTGAAATCATCGACTCCCGTGGTAACCCGACCGTTGAAGCCGAAGTTCACCTGGAAGGTGGTTTCGTTGGTATGGCTGCTGCTCCATCAGGTGCTTCTACCGGTTCTCGCGAAGCGCTGGAACTGCGCGATGGCGACAAATCTCGCTTCCTGGGTAAAGGCGTACTGAAAGCGGTTGGCGCTGTAAACGGTCCTATTGCTCAGGCAATCATTGGCAAAGACGCTAAAGACCAGGCTGGCATCGACAAGATCATGATCGATCTGGACGGTACTGAAAACAAATCTAACTTCGGTGCGAACGCAATCCTGGCTGTTTCCCTGGCGAACGCCAAAGCGGCTGCGGCTGCTAAAGGTATGCCACTGTTCGAGCACATCGCTGAACTGAACGGCACCCCAGGCAAATACTCCATGCCTGTACCAATGATGAACATCATCAACGGTGGTGAGCACGCAGACAACAACGTTGATATTCAGGAATTCATGATTCAGCCAGTTGGCGCGAAATCCCTGAAAGAAGCGGTACGTATGGGTTCTGAAGTGTTCCACAACCTGGCTAAAGTTCTGAAAGCTAAAGGCATGAACACTGCTGTTGGTGACGAAGGTGGCTATGCGCCAAACCTGGGTTCTAACGCAGAAGCACTGGCTGTTATCGCAGAAGCAGTTAAAGCTGCTGGCTACGAGCTGGGCAAAGACATCACCCTGGCGATGGACTGTGCAGCATCTGAATTCTACAAAGACGGTAAATACGTTCTGGCTGGCGAAGGCAACAAAGCGTTCACCTCCGAAGAGTTCACTCACTTCCTGGAAGACCTGACCAAACAGTACCCAATCGTGTCTATCGAAGACGGTCTGGACGAGTCTGACTGGGCTGGCTTCGCATACCAGACTAAAGTACTGGGCGACAAAATCCAGCTGGTTGGTGACGACCTGTTCGTGACCAACACCAAGATCCTGAAAGAAGGCATCGAGAAAGGCATCGTTAACTCCATCCTGATCAAATTCAACCAGATCGGTTCTCTGACCGAAACTCTGGCTGCGATCAAAATGGCGAAAGACGCTGGCTACACCGCGGTTATCTCTCACCGTTCTGGCGAAACTGAAGATGCTACCATTGCCGACCTGGCTGTTGGTACCGCTGCAGGCCAGATCAAAACCGGTTCTATGAGCCGTTCTGACCGTGTTGCTAAATACAACCAGCTGATTCGTATCGAAGAAGCGCTGGGCGAAAAAGCACCATACAACGGTCGTAAAGAGATCAAAGGCCAGGCATAATTGCTTAAGCCTTAAAATGAAAATGCCAGTCGAATGACTGGCATTTTTTTTGGCTATTTAAAATCGACCGCCATTTGCTCCGGAATGGTCAGCCCCTGGGTAGTTTGCACGCAGCGGGCGATATAATCCGTAAACCGGGGCGGCTTGGGCATTCCCATGCTCAGCAGCTTATCGTTGCTGAAGCGCACGTTAAGCGTGGCAAACGCACCGTATAACCGCATGGCTTTCAGCATCAGACGTTCGTTGCACGGGCCAAAAATATGTTTCAGCTCGCGGCGCATTCGGACCAGCGTTTCGTAGCTGACCTGGGCATATTTATCCCCGACGGGGGCTTTCTCCAGCGCCTGCGCCATCGCCTGATCGATATCCGCAAAGCGAACGCTGTTCTCTTCACCCGCAGAAATGTGCACCACTTCCCCCGGACGCGCGTTGCTGTTAAGCAACATTAACAGCGCGTCGGCGCAGTAATCCACCGGCACAACGTCGATCCGGTCTTCCATTGAGCACATGAACTTCTGCAGCATCAGGCCCATGCTAAAGACCCAGAAAATGCTGCTCGACGGCGTGCAGCCGTGACGGGTATGGCCAACGACGATGGACGGACGGGCGATGAGCAGGGGAAGGTTAGGGCACTCCTGGCGCATCAGCTGTTCGATGGTTGACTTCGAAAACGTGTATTCCACCAGGTGTTCAGCATTCTCTCTGAATTCGGCGCTTTCGGCGACCAGGGAATCCTGCTCCGGCGTGCATGACATCGCGGTGCCGACGTGGAGGAAACGCTGCAGTCCTGTGACCTGCTCCATACGACGCGCCAGCGCCAGCGTACCTTCAACGTTGACCTTCCAGATCAGCGGGTTGTTACCAAATGAGGCGACGGCCGCACAGTTCACGACATGCGTGACCCGATCCAGACGGGGATCGTTCAGGAAGGCTTCTGGCTGGCTGAGGTCGCCAATCAGGATATTGTCCACATTCAGGGAGGCCAGTTTGTCCTCAGGAACGTTGAACTTGCGCATATTCTCCAGCACGCGCTCCAGCCCGCTCTGCGGATCGCTGGCGCGCGCAAGCAAAAGGAGTTCTATGGATTGATCGTTGGTCAGGATTTTTTCAAGAACTGCACCGCCCAGAAATCCGGTCACGCCTGTAATCAATAACATCTTCATTAATACCGTCTCATTATGATTGATGAGGCGGATTGTAGGCGGGCAAAAGTAAACGGCATTTAAATAATAAAACGCCGAAATCAGTGGCGTCTTAAGCTTATTTTAAGGAAAGGAAATCAGGTGAAGATATTGGACATTATCGCAATGGTAAAAATTCAATCTATTAAAATTTAAATTTTAACTCGTTGAATTTAATTGATTTTATAAGGCCTGTGCCGAATGGTGAATTTAATTCAAAATGTAATAAATATAATACTTTGTTACACCAAACATTTACCGGGTAAATGATGAAAACTCCACTTAACGAAAATCAGACAATATAAGTCGCAGGCCGATTTATTTAGCCTGCGAATGATTTTCAGAGCAAAAGGGGAAGCGTGGCGCTGGCTGTTTGCTGGCTAACGTCGCCGTAATGACCATCCAGCGCAATCATGGACGTGGTCAGCAGCTCGACCAGCAGCATAACCCCAACCTTAGCATTGAGTGCGCCAGCGCTAAGGGGACCCTCTGGTTTGGCCGCAACCAGCAGCATGTCGCTCAGGGATGCCAGCGGGCTGCGGGGCGTATTGCTGAGTGCCAGAACCTTAACGCCGCGCTTGCGGGCAAGCTTCACCACGTGGAGTAAATCCCGCGTTGAACCCGAACTGGAGATAGCCACGACCAGGGTCTCTTTTGAAAGCGTTGTCGCATTCATGGCCGCGCGGTGCATATCGCTGAACAGCTGCGCGGGTTTGCCCAACCGCAACAGCTTGTAGTGGAGATACTCCCCAAGGATCGCGCTGGCCGCAACGCCATAAATCTGCACGGACTGCGCCTGGTGCAGCGCCAGTGCGGCCTTTTCAAGCAGCGTGCGGTCAAGGAGCCGGGCGGTATCCTGCAAAGCCTGCACCGACTCATCCACGACGTTATCAATCTCATCGCCCGCCTGACGCGCGGGCTGGCCCTGCTGAATATCCAGCGCAAGCGCCATTTTAAATTCGTTATAGCCCTTGCAGCCCAGCGTCCGGCAAAGACGCGTGACGCTGGCCTCGCTGGTGTGGCTCTCGCGCGCCAGCTCGGTGATCGTCAGGTAGAGCACCCGGGCAGGATCGCTGAGGACAAACTCGCCGAGTTTTTGTTGTGTTGGGCTGTACCCGGAAGCCTCCTGGCGTAGCTTCAGCAGCAGGTTTTCATGGTCTGACATGCTCGATCCTTAATGCGTTTCTCTGCGACTAGTGTGGCGGAAAGCGGGGGAAAGATGCCAGTCATTTTGAAAAAGTATGATCGTCGTCCTGGTTTGTGATGATAATTTTCACTATTAAATATTTATATGGTAAAAATTTTCATCGTTTAATGAGGGGATGAAAAAATGATGCAAATATTCAGTGGGGCTTCTTCAGGAGGATGGTTTGAAAAAGCGCAGCGCTTTGGCAAATCCTTTATGTTGCCGATTGCCGTGTTGCCTGCGGCGGGTCTGCTGCTGGGGATAGGCGGCGCGTTATCGAATCCCAACACGCTGGCAGCCTATCCGTTTTTAGACGTGAGCTGGCTGCAGGCCATTTTCACCATCATGAGCAGCGCTGGATCCATCGTGTTTGCGAACCTCTCGGTGCTGTTTGCCGTTGGGGTGGCCGTCGGGCTGGCAAAAAGCGATAAGGGCACGGCCGGGCTGGCGGCATTACTCGCGTTTCTGGTGATGAATGCCACCATCAACGCGCTGCTGATCCTCACCGGCAAACTGGCGCAGGAGAACCCGGGGGCCGTGGGGCAGGGCATGACGCTGGGTATCCAGACGCTCGAAACCGGCGTGTTTGGCGGCGTGGTGATTGGACTGGTGACCTGCGCACTCCATCATCGGTTTAACAAGATTGCGCTTCCGCAGTTCCTGGGCTTTTTTGGCGGCTCGCGCTTTGTCCCCATTATCAGCTCCCTGGCGGCGATACTCGTCGGTGCGCTCATGACAGTGGTCTGGCCGCATTTCCAGAAGCTGATTTTTGGTCTGGGCGGGCTGGTGGATGCTACGGGTTATCTGGGCACCCTGCTGTACGGCTTTATTCTCCGCATGCTGGGCCCGTTCGGTCTGCACCACATCTTCTATTTACCTTTCTGGACCACCGCGCTTGGCGGGAGTGAAATCGTCAACGGACACCTCGTGGAAGGCACGCAGCGGATCTTCTTCGCCCAGCTGGCCGACCCGAACACGCAGCATTTCTATGAGGGGACGTCACGCTTCATGTCCGGGCGCTTTATTACAATGATGTTTGGCCTGCTCGGCGCGTGTCTTGCGATGTACCATACGGCAAAACCCGAGAACAAAAAACGCGTTGCCGGGCTGCTGCTCTCTGCGGCGTTAACCTCGTTCCTTACCGGGATTACCGAGCCTATTGAGTTCTCCTTCCTGTTTATTGCGCCGGTGCTTTACGTCATCCATGCGCTGTTTGACGGGCTGGCGTTCATGCTCGCGCACATGCTGCATATCACCATCGGGCAAACCTTCTCCGGCGGCTTCATCGACTTCGTGCTGTTCGGCATTTTACAGGGAGAGGCCAAAACCAACTGGATGTTCGTACCGCTGGTCGGCGTACCGTGGTTCTTCCTTTACTACTTTACCTTCCGCTATCTGATTAACCGTTTTGATTTCGCCACGCCGGGTCGGGAAAAGGAGGCGATGGCTGACGAGGTCAGCCTGCCGCAAAACGAACGCGCCGCTGCGGTGATCGCCGGATTAGGCGGAAAAGACAATCTGGAAGAGGTGGACTGCTGCGCCACTCGTCTTCGCGTTACGGTCAAGGACGGCAGCAAAGTGAATGACGCGGCGCTGAAAGCCACCGGGGCGCGCGGCGTTATCGTGCGCGGCAACGGTGTTCAGGTCATCTATGGCCCGCACGTCACGATTATCAAAAACGAAGTGGAAGAGATCTTATCGTAATGAAAACTGTACTGGATACCCTGAAGGGAAAACTGGTCGTCTCCTGTCAGGCGCTGGAAAATGAACCGCTGCATAGCCCGTTTATTATGTCGCGAATGGCGCTGGCGGCGGCACAGGGCGGGGCCGCCGCAATTCGTGCCAACAGCGTGGTGGATATCGAGGCCATTAAGCAGCAGGTCTCTTTGCCTGTTATCGGCATCATCAAACGGGATTACCCGGAAAGCGAGGTATTTATCACCGCGACAATGAAAGAGGTGGATGAGCTCATGGCCGTATCTCCGGAAATCATTGCGCTTGATGCGACGGCGCGGGAGCGTCCCGGCGGAGAATCTCTGGAAACGCTGGTCACGCGCATACGCTCACGTTACTCCTCAGTATTGCTGATGGCGGATATTCCAACGGTCGAAGAGGCAGTGACGGCGCAGGCGCTGGGCTTTGACTGCGTCGGCACCACGCTTTATGGCTATACGGCGGAAACGGTGGGCCATTCGCTTCCTGAGAACGACTGCGCGTTCCTGAAGGCCGTGCTGGCTGCCGTAACGGTCCCCGTAATTGCCGAAGGCAACGTGGATACGCCTGAACGCGCGGCCAGATGCCTGGCGCTAGGGGCGCATACGGTCGTTGTCGGCGGTGCGATCACCCGCCCACAGCAAATTACCGAGCGCTTTATGGCGGCGATTGGCGCGCAAAGCACCGATGGAGCATGACCATCCGGCGGGGATCTGCGATACTTATCGTTTATCCCCTTTACTGAGATGACTATGCAGTACCCGATTAACGAGATGTTCCAGACCCTGCAAGGCGAGGGTTACTTTACCGGCGTTCCCGCTATTTTCATTCGTTTACAGGGATGCCCGGTTGGCTGTGCCTGGTGTGATACCAAACATACGTGGGATAAGCTCGCAGATCGGGAAGTATCGCTGTTTAGCATTCTGGCGAAAACCAAAGAGAGCGATAAATGGGGCGCGGGCAGTTCAGAAGATCTGCTGGCCATTATTGGTCGTCAAGGCTGGACGGCGCGCCATGTGGTGATCACCGGCGGTGAGCCCTGCATCCACGATCTGACGCCGCTGACCGAGCTGCTCGAAAAGAACGGCTATAGCTGTCAGATTGAAACCAGCGGCACCCATGAAGTGCGCTGTTCACACACCACCTGGGTGACGGTATCGCCAAAAGTGAATATGCGCGGCGGGTATGACGTGCTGTCTCAGGCGCTGGAACGCGCGGATGAGATTAAGCACCCGGTTGGGCGCGTGCGTGATATCGAAGCGCTGGATGAACTGCTGGCAACGCTGACGGATGAAAAGCAGCGCGTCATTGCGCTACAGCCGATCAGCCAGAAAGACGACGCGACGCGCCTGTGCATTGAAACCTGTATTGCGCGCAACTGGCGCCTGTCGATGCAGACGCACAAGTACCTGAATATTGCCTCCCCCTTGCGGGCCCCCGCCTAGCGGGGGGCCCGACCTGAAGGGAGTAACGCCCAGGTCACTCCCACCGAAGCGAGACACATCGCGCTGTTGAAAAGGAGGGCATACTGTGCGGCGCTGGCCATGCCCAGCGGCAGCAGCAGCGCATAGAGCGACGCGGTAACCGCGATCCCCATCGCTCCCCCCAGCGAGCTGCCCATTTTGTACACCCCCGAGGCCACCCCGACTTTGTTTTCTGGCGCGTTCATCACCGCCGTATCTGTTGACGGCGTGGCGTAACATCCCAGCCCCAGACCAAATAAAATGTTACTGAGAAAGACGGTGACGATGTAGATCTCCTTGCTTAAAAACGTGCAGGAGATGAGCGTGATGCCCGTTGCGGTCAGCAGCGGCCCGGTCATCATCGGCAGGCGCGCGCCGTAGCGCTGAAGCAGCTTTTCCCCTACCCGGATCATCGCCAGCACGGTAATCAGATACCCCAGCGTCATCATGCCGGTTTGCAATGGCGACAGACGGTGGCCCTGCTGCAGCCAGATGCTGGCGATCATCATGGTGCCAATGCAGCCGTTGAGCAAAAAGTTAGAGAATACCGAGGCGCTGTAGGCCCGGTTTTTAAACAGGGCAAAATCAATCAGCGCCGCGTCACCCTTGCGTCGCCCGGTGAGCACAAAGCAGGCCGCTGCCAGCGCGGAGCCCCCCAGCACCAGCAGCGACAGGCCGCTGCTCCAGCCCCAACCGTGTCCCTTGCTGATAAACAAGTTCAGCAGCACCAGCATAAGGACAAAACTCACCAGGCCGCCAATATCTAGCTTATGGCGACGTGCGCCGTCGCTTCGGCTTTCCGGCGTGCCGCGGATCAGCAGGAGTGCCATCGCCGCCACCAGCATGGAAAAAATAAAGATCCATCGCCAGCCGAGCGTGGTGGCGATGGCGCCGCCGACAAACGAGCTCAGCCCGCTGCCGCCCCATGAACCAATCACCCAAAAGCTGATTGCCCGCTGGCGAGCGTTGCCTTGATACCAGGTTTTAATCAGCGCCAGGGTGGCGGGCATGATGCAGGCCGCTGACAGCCCCTGTATCGCTCTCCCCAGCAGAAACAGAACCGGCTCCCACGAGAAAAAAAGCAGGGCGCTGCCGATGATGCTCAGCGCGAGGCCAATGTAGGTCATACGCACGCGGCCAAACTTATCGGCAAAGCCGCCGCAGGCAACGACAAAACAGCCGCTGAACAAGGCGCTAAGGCTGACCGCCAGCGTGAGGGTTTCAAGGGAGATAGCGAGGCTGTTTTTCATTGCCGGCACAACGTTAATCACCGACTGCGCAAATAACCAGAATGTCAGAACGCTCATCACAATACCGGCCAGCAGCCGATCGTTACCGGCGTAGGACGGTGTGCCTGTCAGGGGTACGGTACTCATCGTGCGGCCCTCCGGGGTTGGTGCGAATCAGCGCAGATAGTGCTCGGTCAACGCACTCCAGAGTGCCGCGCCGGTAAGCAGAAGCTTGTCGTTAAAGTCGTAGCCTGGGTTATGCACCATGCAGCGGTCCGGCTCATCGCCAGCGCCGAGGGTGAAGTAACAGCCGTTGGGGTTTTTCTCGAGCATGAACGCAAAATCTTCGCTTCCCATAAAGGCATTCACCGACGCGACGGCATCCTGACCGAACAGGTCGGTCGCCACCGTGCGCACCATTTCATTGGCCTGCGGGCTATTGCGCAGCACCGGGCTGCCGTTGACGTGACGAATCGTGGCCGTGGCGTTGAAGCTTTCAGCCTGTGCCACGGCAATGTCGTGGATTCGCTGCAGGACGGTTTGACGCACCGCTTCGTCCAGCGTGCGCACGGTCAGCTTCATTAATACCTTATCGTTGATAATATTCGGGGCATGTCCCGCCTGGATGCTGCCCACGGTTACGACGACCGGCTGGAATGGGGTGATATTCCTCGACACAATCGACTGCAGGGCGAGGGTGATATGGCAGGCAACCAGCGTGGCATCAACGGTGTGTTCCGGAACGGCGCCGTGACCCCCTACGCCGTTCACCTCAATATGAACGGTGTCAGAGGAGGCCATCATGGCGCCATCGCGCAGGCCAATTTTCCCAAGCGGCTGGGAGGGCATGTTGTGCAGGCCAAAAATATGGTCGCAGGGGAATTGTTCAAACAGGCCATCTTCAACCATGACGCGCCCGCCATACAGCAGCTCTTCGGCTGGCTGAAAAATCAGATGCAGCGTGCCGCTAAAGTTGCGGGTTCGGGCCAGATACTCTGCGGCATAAAGCAGGGTAGTGGTGTGGCCATCGTGCCCGCAGCCGTGAAATTTACCTTCAACCGTGCTGCTCCACGCTTTGCCGCTATTTTCCTGCATCGGCAGCGCATCCATATCGGCGCGCATGCCCAGACGTTTGCTGCCGTTTCCTACCTTAAGGGTGCCGACCACCCCGGTTTTGGCCATTCCCCGGTGGACCTCATAGCCCCACTGCTCCAGGAGTGACGCGACGCGGTCGCTGGTTTTGTGCTCCTCGAAGCCTGTTTCGGGATGTCGGTGAAACTCGCGGCGTAATTCAGTGAACTGAGCCTCGGAGCCTCGCAGCGCGTCAACAATTGGATGTGTCATTTTTGTTATCCTTTTCCTGCCAAATGGTGTTAGTTTCGAGTTTATGTCGATCGCATTGCCGGAAAATGTCCTTTTTTGTTGTAAATCGACGCCTTTTTTCTGATTGTTTTTCATACGATTCGGTTATGACAAAAAAGAGTGCGTCATTTTTTGTCTTCGTGGAGGGGGCGAATGGAACATCGTGGAAATGAGTTTGCGATAGCCGTTGAGGACATTCGCCTGTTCGCGCAGGATGAAGGCGATTTGCTGACGATACTGTGGGTGCTGGAAGGGCAAGCTGAACTGCAAACCGAGGCGGGACTAGAAAGGGTTCCGACAAATGGCCTTGTAGTGATAAACCGCCATCAGCGATGGAGGCTTATCAGCCAGAACGCGAATGTGACTCTGCGTGTCGTTCTATCCGGACGCTGGGTAATCCAGCTGTACAATGATTTTTTTGCCCATGATTACGCGGTTCCGGAGGAGTCAGGCGGGCGCTGGCCGCAGTGTGACGAGCTTCGGCACCTGCTGCGCCAGCTGCTGGTGGTGACGCTCGTCAACGATCCGCATCGCTACCGGCTGGAGGCGAATCGCTGGCTGAGCGAGATCCTGCTGCTGCTGATTGGTCGCTTTCAGCAGCCCGTCCGCCAGAAACCCCGGAACCAGCACGCCAACGTAAGCAAGCGCATCGCCCGTGTACTGGAGCGGATCGACGCCAGCTACACCCGCCGCATTACGTTGGCCGAAATCGCAGAGAGTGAGTTCGTCTCAGAAGCGTGGCTCTCTCGTCTCTTTCGAAAAGAGACGGGAGCCAGTTTTATGCAGTACATCACTGCCCTGCGGCTGGAAAAAGCGGCTGACGCCCTGTGTCTCACCAGCCGCCCTCTGCATCAGATTGCGCTGGAGAATGGATTTGCCAGCACACGTATGATGACCGATAGTTTCCAGCGCTATCACAATATGTCTCCGGGTGAGTTTCGTAAGGCCGGGCGTCATCGTCCCCTTGCGTTCCGCCCGCGCACGACCGTGGATGAACAGCGTTTCCCTGTTGCGGTAGATACGTTATTTAGCCTGCTTAACGACGCTGAGACCCGCGGTTGGGAACCGTCGCCGCTAACCTACTCCCCGTGTCAGGAGCGGATACTGGATGTGCAGCAGCTTTATCCGCTCTCTTCCGCGCTGCGCCGCACGCGGCTGGTCATCACCCTGCGCGAGCTAGACGATTTGCTGCGAGAGGATGTTCGTCGGCATCTGGAGGCGCTACACGAGGCGATCCCGATTGAGGGCATTGATATCGCCGAACCTTTTCTCAGCAGCCGTCTGTTCGCTACGGGATGGGACGATCCCCAAATGGCGGGCTACGCCTGTTGGTATCATCTGCAGCAATTGTTTACCTGGGTGGCGAAAAAAGGCTGGACGGTCCTGCTGCACACGGGGGTCACTACCCGATGCGATCTCCTGACGCGCTTTTTGCAGCTTTCGGTTAACCGATTTTTGCCCGACATTACCGCTGGCTGGCACGTCGTCATGCACTGGTCTCCCCAGGCAAACGCGGAAACCCAGGAGCACGCCTGGCGGGCGCAGCGGGCGGCGCTGAGGGCCTACCTTCCGCAGGCAAAATTGGGGGTGTGGCATCGCTTCTCTCCCGTTGGTAGCGAGCTGAGCGGTGACGCGCTGTTCCGTTCTGACATTCTGGACGAGGCTGATTTCCTCGCATGTCCGGCAGATGCCAACGAGCTGCTCGATCTGGCGCAGCTGGATCCCGCGCATCTTTCCTCTTCTGAAAATTACCCGGTGCTAAAGGTCCGCCAGATCCTCGCCGCCCTTCGCCAGCGGCAGCGGACGCTGCCGGTATGGTTACTCTCATGGAACACTCTTACGGGGAATACGCGGGCGACCAACGGCTGGTTTTTTCGCGGTGCGCTGTTGATGCAGAATCTGCTCGGGCTTTCAGAACAGGTATGGCTGGCGGGATTCTGGCTTAATTCTGGTTTACAGGGGGAAGCGAGGGCGAACAACACCCTCGATACATCAAGCCTTGCGCTTCAATATAATCACGGCCTTCCACGGCCCATCTACTGGGTACTCTGGCTGTGGCAGCGTCTGCGGGGAGAGGTGCTCGTTAACGACAAGAGCGTGCTGCTGCTCCGCCATCAGGGGCGATATCAACTGCTGTTGCGTAACGTGGTGGTCTTCAATCCTCTGCTCTCCAGCGAGGAGGCCTTTATTCAGCGTTTTCGCCAGCAGTATCATCTTGAGCTACGAGGAATGCGCGGTCACTGGCGCATTAAGAGCCATTTGTTCGATCGGCACAACGGTGCGCTCTATCCGTTGCTGGAAGGAGTACACAGCGACAGCGGGCCTGATGAGGAGATGTGGCGCTGGATTGCGCACAAAGCGCGCCCAACGCTTTCCTTACGCGATGAACGGCTTTATGACGGCTGGCAAATTACTGAATCGCTGGAAAGTAACGCGCTTGTGCTCTATGAGTTCACGCCGCTAAACGTGCGTGGGGAAGAGGAGAATCACTCCCCGCGATAGATGCAGCCCGCGGTGCAGGTCTCTTTGATCATCACCGCGCTCAGCAGCGGTACCAGCGGCTTCATCTGATCCCAAATCCATTTTGCCAGCACTTCGCTGGTCGGGTTTTCAAGTCCCGGGATCTCATTCAGGTAGTAGTGATCCAGACGATCGTAGGTCGGCTTAAACGCCGCCTTCAGCTCGGCAAAATCCATGATCCAACCGGTATGCGGATCAACTTCACCGGTGATCTCAAGACGCACCATGAACGAATGCCCGTGCAGACGGCCACATTTATGTCCTTCAGGGACATGCGGAAGGTGGTGGGCGGCTTCGAAGGTGAAATCTTTAAACAGTGTGGTGGACATGATCGCTCTCAGTAATGCGGAAAAAACCGCCGCATAGTACCGGAAAGCACAATTTTTAGCATTAACTAAAACGGCTCTGAGCGTCCACCGCCTCGTATTCGGGGTGTTTATCGCTATTTGTTCTTATATTTCAAATAATTATTTAATCGGTTTTATCGCTAAGCATGACAACCAAAACAGGTTAGTCCATTTGGTTATTTATTATTTCCATCCCTTCTTTAATTGTTATTATCCTCGCCGTTAACCTTATCTTCAGTTTGGATTTATTCGCTTAAAGTCCGCTTGGCTACTGGAACATAACGACGCATGACAACACAGGCCCCACCTTCAAATTTGCTTCCCCTGAACCCGGAGCAACTGGCGCGCCTTCAGGCTGCCACCTCTGATTTTTCTCCCACTCAGCTTGCCTGGGTCTCCGGTTATTTCTGGGGAATGCTCAATCAGCAGCCTGGCGCTGTGGCGGGTGCACCGGCTACGGCCGTTGAGATTCCGGCCATTACCCTGATTTCCGCCTCGCAGACGGGCAACGCCCGCCGCGTGGCCGAAGCGCTGCGCGACGACCTGCTGGCCGCTAAACTGAACGTGAACCTGGTCAACGCCGGGGATTATAAATTCAAGCAAATCGCGTCGGAAAAACTGCTGGTGGTGGTCGCCTCTACGCAAGGTGAAGGTGAACCTGCTGAAGAAGCGGTGGCGCTGCATAAGTTCCTGTTCTCGAAAAAAGCGCCGAAGCTGGATGGGACGGCGTTTGCCGTCTTTGGCCTGGGCGATACCTCCTATGAATTCTTCTGCCAGTCCGGCAAAGACTTCGACAGCAGGCTGGCGGAGCTGGGCGCGGAGCGTCTGCTGGACCGCGTTGATGCGGATGTCGAATACCAGACCGCCGCCGCTGAATGGCGCGCCCGCATCGTTGAAGTGCTAAAAGCGCGCGTGCCGAAAGAGACGTCGGCACAGGCCGCGTTCACCGCGACGGGTGCTGTCAACGACATCCACACCAGCCCGTACACCAAAGAGGCGCCGCTGACGGCGAGCCTGTCGGTGAACCAGAAAATTACCGGCCGCGACTCAGAAAAAGACGTGCGTCATATCGAAATCGATTTAGGCGACTCGGGGCTGCGCTATCAGCCTGGCGATGCGCTGGGCGTCTGGTATCAGAACGATCCGGCGCTGGTGAAAGAGCTGGTTGAGCTGCTGTGGCTGAAAGGCGACGAGCCTGTGACCGTTGACGGCAAATCGCTGCCGTTATCCGAGGCGCTGCAGTGGCATTTTGAACTGACGGTGAACACCCCGAATATCGTCGAAAATTATGCCACCTTAACGCGCAGCGAATCCCTGCTGCCGCTGGTGGGCGACAAGGCGAAACTGCAGCATTACGCCGCGACGACGCCGATTGTCGATATGGTGCGTTTCTCTCCGGCTCAGCTGGATGCCGATGCGCTGATCGGCCTGCTGCGTCCGCTAACCCCGCGCCTCTACTCCATCGCCTCTTCGCAGGCCGAAGTGGAGAGTGAAGTGCATGTTACCGTCGGCGTGGTGCGCTACGACATCGAAGGCCGCGCGCGCGCGGGTGGGGCGTCGAGCTTCCTGGCCGATCGCGTGGAAGAAGAGGGCGAAGTGCGCGTCTTTATCGAGCACAACGACAACTTCCGCCTGCCGGCAAACCCGGAAACGCCGGTCATCATGATTGGCCCGGGCACCGGCATTGCGCCATTCCGCGCCTTCATGCAGCAGCGCGCGGCAGACGGTGCGTCTGGTAAGAACTGGCTGTTCTTCGGCAATCCGCACTTTACCGAAGATTTCCTCTACCAGGTTGAGTGGCAGCGCTATGTGAAAGAAGGCGTACTGACCCGCATCGATCTGGCCTGGTCCCGCGACCAGAAAGAAAAAGTATACGTACAAGACAAACTGCGCGAACAGGGCGCAGAGCTGTGGCGCTGGATCAATGACGGTGCCCACATTTATGTCTGCGGCGACGCCAATCGCATGGCGAAAGACGTTGAGCAGGCACTGCTGGAAGTGATTGCCGAATTCGGCGGTATGGATGCCGAAACGGCGGATGAATTTTTAAGTGAGCTGCGCGTTGAGCGCCGTTATCAGCGAGATGTCTACTAATGAGCGAAAAACATCCAGGGCCACTGGTGGTCGAAGGTAAACTGACAGACGCCGAGCGCATGAAGCTGGAAAGCAACTATCTGCGCGGCACCATTGCTGAAGATCTGAATGACGGTCTCACCGGCGGTTTTAAAGGCGACAACTTCCTGCTGATCCGCTTCCACGGCATGTACCAGCAGGACGACCGCGACATCCGCGCCGAGCGTGCCGAGCAGAAGCTGGAGCCGCGTCACGCGATGCTGCTGCGCTGCCGTCTGCCGGGCGGGGTGATCACCACCAAGCAGTGGCAGGCGATCGACAAGTTTGCCGGTGAAAACACGATTTATGGCAGCATTCGTCTGACCAACCGTCAGACCTTCCAGTTCCACGGCATTCTGAAGAAGAACGTCAAGCCGGTGCACCAGATGCTGCACTCGGTCGGGCTGGACGCGCTGGCGACCGCCAACGACATGAACCGTAACGTGCTCTGCACCTCGAACCCGTATGAGTCCGAGCTGCACGCCGAAGCCTACGAGTGGGCGAAGAAGATCTCTGAGCACCTGCTGCCGCGTACGCGCGCCTATGCCGAGATTTGGCTCGATCAGGAAAAAGTCGCGACCACCGACGAAGAGCCGATCCTTGGCCAGACCTACCTGCCGCGCAAGTTTAAAACCACGGTAGTGATCCCGCCGCAGAACGATATCGACCTGCACGCCAACGACATGAACTTCGTGGCGATAGCCGAAAACGGCAAGCTGGTGGGCTTTAACCTGCTGGTGGGCGGCGGCCTGTCCATCGAACACGGTAACAAGAAAACCTACGCCCGTACCGCGAGCGAGTTCGGCTTCCTGCCGCTCGAGCATACGCTGGCCGTGGCGGAAGCGGTGGTGACGACCCAGCGCGACTGGGGTAACCGTACCGATCGTAAAAACGCGAAAACCAAATACACCCTGGAGCGCGTGGGCGTGGAGACGTTCAAAGCGGAAGTGGAGCGTCGTGCGGGCATCAAATTTGAGCCGATCCGCCCTTACGAATTCACCGGTCGCGGCGATCGCATTGGCTGGGTAAAAGGCATCGATAATAAATGGCACCTGACGCTGTTTATTGAAAACGGCCGTATTCTGGATTATCCGGGACGTCCGCTGAAAACCGGTCTGCTGGAAATTGCGAAGATCCACAAAGGTGAGTTCCGCATTACCGCTAACCAGAACCTGATTATTGCCGGCGTGCCGGAAAGCCAGAAGGCGAAGATCGAGAAGCTGGCGCGCGAACACGGGTTAATGGATGCTGTTAAGCCGCAGCGTGAAAACTCGATGGCCTGCGTATCGTTCCCGACCTGCCCGCTGGCGATGGCCGAAGCGGAACGTTTCCTGCCGTCGTTTACCGACAAAGTGGAAGCGATTCTGGAAAAACACGGCATTCCGGACGAGCATATTGTTATGCGCGTCACCGGTTGTCCGAACGGCTGTGGTCGCGCGATGCTGGCCGAGCTCGGTCTGGTGGGGAAAGCGCCGGGGCGCTATAACCTGCATCTGGGCGGTAACCGTATCGGCACGCGCATTCCGCGCATGTTCCGCGAGAACATCACCGAGCCGGAAATTCTTGATTCCATCGACGAGCTTGTCGGGCGCTGGGCGAAAGAGCGCGAAGCGGGTGAAGGCTTCGGCGACTTTACGGTGCGTGCGGGCATCATTCGCCCGGTGCTCGATCCCGCAAGGGATTTCTGGGAGTAACCACGAGAGGTAACTATGTCCGAACTCGATCTAAACGCCCTTAATGACCTGCCAAAAGTCGAACGTATTCTGGCGCTGGCAGAAACCAATGCCCACCTTGAAAAGCTGGACGCCGAAGGGCGCGTGGCGTGGGCGCTGGAAAACCTGCCGGGAGAATATGTGCTCTCGTCGAGCTTTGGTATTCAGGCGGCGGTCAGCCTGCATCTGGTGAATCAGATCCGTCCGGACATTCCGGTGATCCTCACCGATACCGGCTACCTGTTCCCGGAAACCTATCAGTTTATTGACGAGCTGACGGACAAGCTCAGGCTGAACCTCAAGGTCTACCGCGCGACGGAAAGCGCGGCCTGGCAGGAGGCGCGCTACGGTAAGCTGTGGGAACAGGGCGTTGAGGGCATTGAGAAATACAATGAGATCAACAAGGTCGAGCCGATGAACCGGGCGCTGAAAGAGCTTAATGCGCAGACGTGGTTTGCGGGCCTGCGCCGCGAGCAGTCCGGCAGCCGGGCAACCTTACCGGTGCTGGCGGTGCAGCGCGGGGTGTTTAAAGTGCTGCCGATTATCGACTGGGATAACCGGACGGTATACCAGTATCTGCAAAAACACGGGCTGAAGTACCATCCGCTGTGGGATCAGGGCTATCTGTCGGTGGGAGACACCCACACCACGCGTAAGTGGGAACCGGGAATGGCGGAAGAAGAGACGCGATTCTTCGGGCTGAAGCGCGAGTGCGGGTTGCACGAAGGGTGATAACCTTTTTGCCCGGTAAGGCGTAGCCGCCACCGGGCTTAACGGCCTCAGGCTTTCCCCGCTTTCGCCAGCTCCTTCACCAGCGGCAGCATCACCTTCACCACATCACGACTGCGGTGCTCAATCCGCTGCGGCAGCACGCGATCGATGTGCTGCTGATTATCCAGCATCACGTTGTGCCAGCTTGTCCCGTCCGGGAAGGCTTTCGATTTAGCCCGCTGCTGGTAGCCATCTTTTTTGCCCAGCGCCCAGTTTGTCGCTTCCACATACAGCACCGGAATGCCCGCCTTATCAAACACTTCCCCGTCGTTGCAGCAGCCTGTGCCTCGCGGATAATCCGGGTTACCGCCGGGATTGCTGGTGGCATAAACGCCATGGCTGCGGGCAATGGCCAGCGCACGGTCGCGCGTCAGTTTTCGCACGGTACCCGGCGTACTCTGCCCGCTGTTGAAATAGAGCTTGTCGCCGACGATCAGGTTGTCGAGGTTGATCACCAGCAGCGTATTTTTCTTCTCCTCGGCGCTCATGCGTTTAAGGAGATTCTCAGCGCCGAGTTTGCCCTCTTCTTCACCGCTGGTGGCAACAAAACGAATGCCATACTGGGTTGGAATATCTTTCATCCGCTCGGCCAGTTCGAGCATCACGCCCAGGCCTGCAGCGTTGTCGTCCATGCCCTGCAGCGTCAGCCCGCCGAGGTTGTTATCCGTGTCGGCATCGCTCATCGGAGCGTAGGTATCAAGGTGCGCCATAATAATAATTTGCTCTTTTGCGCTTCCTTCGTGGGCCGCAATCACCGTACTGCCGGTCACGTTATGCCAGTTTTTCGTTTTATTTCGCGAGGTATAGACGTAGCGGCTGTGAAACGACCGGATGTCGCTCTGGTAACCCATCTCAGCAAACTGCTGGCGAAGATAGTCCGCGGAGAGCATTTCCGCAGGCGAGCCGGTCATGCGGCCAGGGAAAACGGTGGCAATATGCCGCGCCTGCATATTGGCGATTTCACCATAAGGTTGGTTTTTTGCCTGAGCAGGAAGAATAAAGCAAACGCCGAGCGCCAGGGCAGCAATACGGTGGCGCGTTGCGGAAAACATAGTGAGTCCTTAAAAACAGAGCAAAATAATAACCCGCCTAGTATGAAACTGTGATCGTCCATACACAATTTGAATTGCTCTTAAATGCCCGAAATTTCGCGCGTTAAGCACTTTTTGGTATTAGCATTTTTACGGCGTTATTCCATTGAGTAACTACTCATTCCAATTCGTAATTTCATTCGGTCTAAGCCGCCCCCTATAGTCCCTCTATTCCTCGTTGTTAGTGAGTTGTTGCCTGTGGACTATCTGCCCTTATTTGCTGCGATTAAAGAGAAACCGGTGCTGGTTGTTGGCACGGGTGAAATCGCCGATCGCAAAATCGCGTTTCTGCAGCGCGCAGGGGCCCAGGTGCAGGTCGTTGCAGAGGCGGATTTCGACGAGTCACAAATCGACAGCGTGGTGCTGGTAATTGCGGCGACCGAAGATCGTGAACTGAACCAGCGGATCTCCGACGCCGCGCAGGCCCGTTACCGCCTGGTGAACGTGGTGGACGACCAGCCTTTATGCTCGTTTATTTTCCCGTCGATCGTTGACCGCTCGCCGCTGCTGGTGGCGATCTCCTCCGGCGGTACCGCACCGGTGCTGGCGCGTGTGCTGCGTGAAAAAATCGAAGCGCTGCTGCCGACCAGCCTCGGGCGCATGGCGGAGAAAGCCAGCTACTGGCGTAACCACCTGAAAACCCGCCTGACCAGCGTGACGGAACGCCGTCGCTTCTGGGAACGTGTGTTTCGCGGCCGCTTCGCCAGCCTGATGCATGCCGGCAATGAAACGGCTGCGCAAAAAATCCTCGAGGATGAACTGGATAACCCCGGCAGCACGGGCGGGGAGATCATCCTGGTGGGCGCGGGGCCTGGCGATGCCGGGCTCCTGACGCTGCGCGGCCTGCAGGTGCTGCAGGACGCGGACGTCGTGTTCTACGACCATCTGGTCACCGACGGCGTGCGCGAACTGATCCGTCGCGACGCGGAGCAAATCTGCGTGGGCAAACGGGCTGGCGAGCACTCGGTGCCGCAGCACGACACCAACCAGATGCTGGTTGACGCCGCCAAAGCGGGCAAAACCGTGGTGCGCCTGAAGGGGGGCGATCCGTTTATCTTTGGCCGCGGCGGCGAAGAGCTGCAGGCGGCAGCCGAAGCGGGCATACCGTTCCAGGTGGTGCCCGGCATTACGGCGGCCTCTGCGGTGACGGCCTACGCCGGTATTCCTCTGACCCATCGCGATTACGCCCAGAGCGTCACCTTTGTGACCGGCCACTACAAGGCGGACAGCACGCCGTTCGACTGGTCGCATCTCGCCCAGAGCCGCCAGACGCTGGCGATATACATGGGCACGATGAAGGCGGCGGACATCAGCGAACAGCTTATTCAGCACGGTCGCGAGGCGACGACGCCCGTTGCCGTCATTTCTCGCGGCACGCGCGTCGATCAGCACGTTGCGACGGGCACGCTGGAACATCTTGCAACCCTGGCGAAAGACGCCCCTATGCCCGCCCTGATCGTGGTGGGTGAAGTGGTGCAGCTGCACAGCACGCTCGCCTGGTTCCAACACACAACCGATACAGAAGGCTTTGGTTCTTCTGTTGTAAATTTGGCTTAAGGAACGGTTATGGACCAAAAACGTCTTACACACCTGCGGCAGCTCGAAGCGGAAAGTATCCATATTATCCGCGAAGTGGCCGCCGAGTTTTCTAACCCGGTGATGATGTACTCCATCGGTAAAGATTCCAGCGTCATGCTGCATCTGGCGCGTAAAGCGTTTTATCCGGGCACGCTGCCGTTCCCGCTGCTGCACGTGGATACCGGCTGGAAATTCCGCGAAATGTACGAGTTCCGCGATCGTACCGCGAAAGCCTACGGCTGCGAGCTGCTGGTGCACAAAAACCCGGAAGGGGTGGCGATGGGCATTAACCCGTTCGTGCACGGCAGCGCCAAACATACCGATATCATGAAGACCGAAGGGCTGAAGCAGGCGCTGAACAAATATGGTTTTGACGCGGCCTTCGGCGGCGCGCGCCGTGACGAAGAGAAATCCCGCGCCAAAGAGCGTATCTACTCCTTCCGCGACCGCTTCCACCGCTGGGACCCAAAAAACCAGCGCCCGGAGCTGTGGCACAACTACAACGGCCAGATCAACAAGGGCGAAAGCATCCGCGTCTTCCCGCTCTCCAACTGGACCGAGCTGGATATCTGGCAGTATATCTATCTGGAAAACATCGAGATCGTTCCGCTGTATCTGGCCGCAGAGCGCCCGGTGCTGGAGCGTGACGGCATGCTGATGATGATCGACGACGATCGCATCGACCTGCAGCCGGGCGAAGTGATTAAAAAACAGATGGTGCGTTTCCGCACCCTTGGCTGCTGGCCGCTGACCGGCGCGGTGGAATCCAGCGCGCAGACGCTGCCGGAGATCATCGAAGAGATGCTGGTGTCGACCACCAGCGAGCGACAGGGCCGCGTGATTGACCGCGACCAGGCAGGCTCCATGGAGCTGAAGAAACGTCAGGGTTATTTCTAAGGAGCCGCCATGAACACCACTATTGCTCAACAAATTGCCAAAGAAGGCGGCGTGGAAGCGTATCTGCACGCGCAACAACACAAAAGCCTGCTGCGTTTTCTGACCTGCGGCAGCGTGGATGACGGGAAAAGTACCCTGATTGGCCGCCTGCTGCACGATACGCGCCAGATTTACGAAGATCAGCTCTCTTCCCTGCATAACGACAGTAAACGTCACGGCACCCAGGGTGAAAAACTCGACCTGGCGCTGCTGGTGGATGGCCTGCAGGCGGAGCGCGAGCAGGGCATCACGATTGACGTGGCCTACCGCTACTTCTCTACCGAGAAGCGCAAATTTATTATCGCCGACACTCCGGGGCACGAACAGTACACCCGCAATATGGCGACCGGCGCGTCGACCTGCGACCTGGCGATCCTGCTGATGGACGCGCGTAAAGGCGTGCTGGATCAGACCCGTCGCCACAGCTTTATCTCCACGCTGCTGGGGATCAAACACTTGGTGGTGGCGGTCAACAAGATGGATCTGGTGAACTTCAGCGAAGAGAAGTTCGAGGAGATCCGCCAGAGCTATCTGACCTTTGCCGAACAGCTGCCGGGCAACCTGGATATCCGCTTTGTGCCGCTCTCGGCGCTGGAAGGGGATAACGTCGCCTCCCAGAGCGCGAACATGCCGTGGTACAGCGGCCCGACGCTGCTGGAAGTGCTGGAAACGGTTGAAATTCAGCGCGTGGTCGATACCCAGCCGATGCGCTTCCCGGTGCAGTACGTGAACCGTCCAAACCTCGATTTCCGCGGTTTCTCAGGTACCCTTGCGTCAGGCTCCGTAAAGGTCGGTCAGCGCGTCAAGGTGCTGCCATCCGGCGTGGAATCGACCATCGCCCGTATCGTCACCTTCGACGGTGACCTGCAGGACGCGGGTGCCGGTGAAGCGGTTACGCTGGTGCTGAAAGACGAGATTGATATCAGCCGGGGCGATCTGCTGGTGGATGCCCAGGAAACGCTGGCGGCCGTACAGGGGGCTTCCGTGGATGTGGTGTGGATGGCAGAGCAACCGCTGACGCCGGGCCAGAGCTACGACATCAAAATTGCCGGCAAGAAGACCCGCGCCCGCGTGGACGGTATTCAGTTCCAGGTGGACATCAACAATCTGACCCAGCGCGAGGTTACCGAGCTGCCGTTGAACGGTATTGGTCTGGTCGATCTGACCTTCGACGAACCGCTGGTGCTGGATCCGTATCAGCAGAACCCGGTGACGGGTGGGCTTATCTTTATTGACCGCCTGACGAACGTCACCGTCGGCGCGGGGATGGTCCGTGAGCCAAACGAACAGGCGTCCGCGGCTTCAGAATTCAGCGCCTTTGAGCTGGAGCTGAACGCGCTGGTGCGTAAACACTTCCCGCACTGGGGCGCGCGCGATCTGCTGGGAGGCAAGTAATGGCTGCCCATGATGAGAACGTCGTCTGGCATCCTCATCCGGTCACCGTCGCCCAGCGCGAACAGCTCCACGGTCACCGTGGGGTTGTGCTGTGGTTTACCGGGCTGTCCGGCTCGGGTAAATCGACGGTGGCGGGGGCGCTGGAAGAGGCATTGCATCAGCAGGGCGTAAGCACGTACCTGCTGGATGGCGACAACGTGCGCCATGGCCTGTGCAGCGATTTAGGGTTCAGCGACGACGACCGCAAAGAGAACATCCGCCGGGTCGGGGAAGTCGCCAGCCTGATGGCCGATGCCGGGCTGGTGGTGCTGACCGCGTTTATCTCTCCGCACCGCGCCGAGCGCCAGATGGTGCGCGAACGCGTCGGTCAGGGTCGCTTTATTGAAGTGTTTGTGGATACGCCGCTGGAGGTTTGCGAAGCGCGCGACCCGAAAGGGCTGTACAAAAAAGCGCGTGCCGGAGAACTGCGCAACTTCACCGGAATTGACGCGGTCTACGAAGCGCCTGAATCGCCTGAAATTCACCTGGAGGGTCAACAATTGGTAACAAATTTAGTAAGCCAATTATTAGACCTGCTCAGACGGGACGATATTATCAGATCCTGAGACGGTATCGTTCGGGAGCTGTCTTCCCGAACGATGAGTCACGGTCACAGGACTAGCTATGCGCAACAGTGAACATTACATTACCACCACCGGGTCGGAGCCGCTTGCGACCGACGACGAAACGACCTGGTCATTTCCTGGGGCCATCATTGGCTTCGTCTCATGGTTGCTGGCGCTGGGTATCCCGTTTCTTATCTACGGCGGCAACACGCTGTTCTTCTTTCTCTACACCTGGCCTTTCTTTCTGGCGCTGATGCCCGTGGCGGTTGTCGTCGGCATTGCGCTGCACTCGCTTCTCAATGGCAAGCTGCTCTACAGTACCGTGGTCACGATTGTGACGGTGGTTCTGATGTTTGGTCTGTTATTTTTGTGGCTCATGGGCTAACTTCAGCCATAATTCAAACCGTAACCAACTGTGTAACGATATTGAGCAGGACGATTCTGCGGAAAAAATGTGGTACATTTGCCCGCGATGTTGCGGCATCTCTGTTACCCCGGCGTAGTGCTCTGGGGAAGTCTTGGGATGATGATGCCGTTTTTCAGGGGGCAGGATGGGTAAACTAACGCTGCTGTTGCTGGCTTTGCTAATCTGGCTGCAATATTCGCTGTGGTTCGGTAAGAACGGACTGCACGACTATAGCCGGGTGAGCGATGACGTCGCGGCTCAGCAGGCAACAAATGCCAAACTTAAGGCGCGAAACGATCAACTCTTCGCTGAAATTGATGACCTCAATGGCGGGCAAGAGGCGATTGAGGAACGCGCACGCAATGAACTCAGTATGACTAAGCCGGGCGAAACCTTTTATCGTCTGGTTCCGGATGCGTCTAAACGCAATCAGGGCTCAGCACAAAATAATCGATAATCAGGCCCAGGATTACGACATGGCAGTAACTTTTTCGGACGTATGCGCCGTGGTGCCGGCCGCAGGTTTTGGCCGGCGCATGCAGACAGAATGTCCCAAGCAGTACCTCTCTATTGGCGATAAAACGATCATTGAGCACGCCGTGGCGGCGCTGCTGGCGCACCCGCGGGTGACGCGGGCGATCATCGCTATCAGCCCGGGTGATGCGCGCTTCGCGCAGCTCCCGCTGGCAAATCATCCGCAGATTACCGTTGTCGATGGCGGTGCCGAGCGCGCCGATTCCGTGCTGGCAGGCATTCAGGCTGCCGGAAACGCGCCGTGGGTGCTGGTCCATGACGCGGCGCGTCCGTGCCTGCATCAGGACGATCTCGCTCGCCTGCTGGCATTGAGCGAAACCAGTAAAGTGGGTGGCATTCTGGCCGCTCCCGTGCGCGACACCATGAAGCGTGCCGAGCCGGGCAAACGGGCTATCGCCCACACCGTCGATCGCGTCGATCTATGGCACGCGCTGACGCCGCAATTTTTCCCCCGCGAATTACTCCACGACTGCTTAACGCGTGCTCTTAACGAAGGTGCGACCATCACGGACGAAGCCTCTGCGCTGGAGTACTGCGGTTTCCACCCTGAGCTTGTTGAAGGACGTGCTGATAATATTAAAGTGACGCGTCCGGAAGATTTACAGCTCGCGGAATTTTATCTTACCCGTTCGACCCATCAGGAGAAGGCATAATGCGAATTGGACATGGTTTTGATGTACACGCCTTTGGCGGCGAAGGCCCAATTATCATTGGCGGCGTGCGCATTCCTTATGAAAAAGGGCTGCTGGCGCATTCTGATGGCGACGTGGCGCTGCATGCGCTGACCGACGCGCTGTTGGGCGCGGCCGCACTGGGTGATATCGGCAAGCTGTTCCCGGACACCGACCCGGCGTTTAAAGGGGCGGACAGCCGTGAACTGCTGCGCGAAGCGTGGCGCCGCATCCAGGCGAAAGGCTACACCCTTGGCAACGTCGACGTGACGATTATCGCCCAGGCCCCGAAAATGCTGCCGCACATTCCGCAGATGCGCGTGTTTATTGCGGAAGATCTGGGTTGCCATATGGACGACGTGAACGTCAAAGCGACGACGACCGAGAAGCTGGGCTTCACCGGTCGTGGCGAAGGGATTGCCTGTGAAGCCGTGGCGCTGCTGGTGAAGGCGAGCAAATGACAGACTTCGACAACCTGACATACCTGCACGGTAAACCGCAGGGGAACGGGGTGCTGAAAGCCAGCCCGGAAGATTTCCTCGTGGTCGAGGATCTGGGCTTTGAGCCGGATGGCGAAGGCGAACATATCCTGGTGCGTATTCTGAAAAATGGCTGCAATACCCGCTTTGTGGCCGACGCGCTGGCAAAATTCCTCAAAATTCATGCCCGCGAAGTGAGCTTTGCCGGGCAGAAAGATAAACACGCCGTTACGGAACAGTGGCTCTGCGCGCGCGTTCCCGGCAATGCGATGCCTGATTTAAGCAAATTTGAGCTTGAGGGCTGTAAGGTACTGGAATATGCCCGCCACAAGCGCAAACTGCGTCTGGGGGCGTTAAAAGGCAACGCCTTTACGCTGGTGCTGCGCGAAGTGACTGACCGAGAAGACGTTGAAAAACGTCTGAACGCCATCAGCGACCGCGGCGTACCGAACTACTTTGGCGCGCAGCGCTTTGGCATCGGCGGCAGCAACCTGCAGGGCGCGCTGCGCTGGGCGCAAAGCGATGCGCCGGTACGTGACAGGAATAAACGCAGTTTTTGGTTGTCGGCAGCCCGCAGTGCGTTGTTTAATCAGATTGTGAGCGAAAGGCTGAAAAAACCGGACGCGAATCAAGTTGTTGTTGGCGATGCGCTACAATTAGCGGGACGCGGAAGCTGGTTTGTGGCAACGGCCGAAGAGATGGCTGATGTGCAGTCGCGCGTGGACGCAAAAGCGCTGATGATTACCGCCGCGTTGCCCGGTACGGGCGACTGGGGAACCCAGGGGGAGGCCCTGGCCGCCGAGCAGTCAGCCGTGGCGGATGCGCCAGAATTGCAGTCCTTGCTGGTGCGGGAAAAAGTCGACGCGGCACGCCGCGCGATGCTGCTCTATCCGCAGCAGTTAAGCTGGAACTGGTGGGATGACGTGACCGTCGAGTTACGCTTCTGGCTGCCGGCAGGCAGCTTTGCCACCAGTGTTGTCAGGGAACTTATCAACACCTCGGGTGATTATGCGAATATTGCTGAGTAACGATGACGGTATCCACGCGCCAGGCATTCAGACCCTGGCGAAACACCTCCGCGAATTTGCGGACGTGCAGGTCGTGGCGCCCGATCGTAACCGCAGTGGAGCGTCTAACTCTCTGACGCTGGAGTCGTCGCTTCGCACCTTTACCTTTGATAATGGCGATATTGCCGTGCAGATGGGCACGCCAACCGACTGCGTTTTTCTGGGCGTGAACGCGCTGATGCGGCCTCGTCCGGATATCGTCGTCTCCGGCATCAACGCCGGGCCTAACCTCGGCGATGACGTGATTTACTCCGGCACCGTGGCGGCCGCAATGGAAGGGCGCCATCTGGGGTTCCCGGCGCTGGCGGTCTCGTTAAATGGCCACACGCACTACGACACCGCTGCCGCGGTAACCTGTTCGATCCTGCGGGCGCTTGGCCGTGAGCCGCTGCGTACCGGGCGCATTCTTAATATCAACGTGCCGGATCTTCCTCTTGATGAAATTAAAGGCATCCGCGTCACCCGTTGCGGGAGTCGACATCCTGCCGATCAGGTGATCCCGCAGCAGGATCCTCGCGGCAACACGCTTTACTGGATTGGCCCTCCCGGCGACAAGTGCGATGCGGGTCCGGATACCGACTTTGCCGCCGTAGAGGAAGGCTATGTTTCGGTTACTCCGCTGCACGTAGATTTAACCGCGTATAGCGCGCATGATGTGGTGTCGGGCTGGCTGGATCGCGCAGGAGTGAACGCGCAATGGTAAACAAACGTGTACAAACTCTTCTGGAACAACTCCGCGCGCAGGGGATCAGCGACGAGCACGTGCTCGAAGCGCTCGCCCTGGTTCCGCGTGAAAAATTTGTAGATGAGGCGTTTGAACACAAAGCGTGGGAAAACGTGGCGCTGCCCATCGGACAGGGACAGACGATTTCGCAGCCTTACATGGTGGCTCGCATGACGGAGCTGCTGGAGCTGACGCCCGACTCCCGCGTGCTGGAGATTGGCACCGGGTCGGGGTATCAGACCGCGATCCTGGCGCATCTGGTTCATCATGTATGCTCCGTTGAGCGGATCAAAGGTTTACAGTGGCAGGCGCGTCGTCGCCTGAAACAACTTGATTTACATAATGTTTCGACACGACACGGTGATGGATGGCAGGGTTGGAAGGCGCGCGCCCCGTTTGACGCGATCATCGTGACGGCGGCCCCGCCTGAAATTCCTGCAGCCCTGTTGTCGCAGCTGGATGAGGGGGGCATTCTGGTTCTGCCTGTCGGGGACGAGCAGCAGTTGTTGAAGCGCGTTCGTCGGCGCGGCGGCGAGTTTATTATCGACACCGTGGAAGCCGTGCGCTTTGTGCCTCTGGTGAAGGGGGAGTTGGCCTGAGACTCGGAATTATCCAGGGTTATTAAGGCAAATTCAGCGTATGGTGTGGCGCGAAAGATTCGTGCCATCACGGTAAATTTTAAGTCACTGGTAGTTAACACATTCCTGGGGGATAAATGAGCGCGGGAAGCCCTAAATTCACCATCAGCCGTGTTGCGGCATTATCACTGGTTTCGCTCTGGCTGGCAGGCTGTACAAGTTCAAACAACGCGCCTGCGCCCGTGAGTTCCGTCGGCGGAAACAGCGGCTCCGGTAACACGTCCAGCGGAATGTTAATCACGCCGCCACCTAAAATGGGGACGGCTGCACCGCAGAAAACACCACAAATTCAGCCTGTGCAACATCCTGTTACACAGCCAGTACAGGTTCAGCCAGTTGAACAACCTGTTCAGACCCAAAATGGCCGCATAGTCTATAACCGCCAGTATGGGAACATTCCGAAAGGCAGCTACACCGGTGGCAGCACCTATACCGTGAAACGCGGCGATACGCTGTTCTACATTGCGTGGATCACCGGGAACGATTTCCGTGACCTCGCGCAGCGCAATAACGTCCAGGCCCCATATGGTCTGGAAGTCGGGCAAACGCTCCAGGTGGGCAACGCGACGGGGACGCCGCTTACGCCTGGCAACACCGTTTCAGCGGCCGATGTAACAGCTCAAAATAACAGCGTTAAGCCTGCACAAAAATCCACCACGGTGGTTGCTTCACAACCTGTAATTACGTATTCTGAGGATTCAGGTGATCAGACTGCTAACAAAATGTTGCCGAATAATAAAGGGACTGCGACTGCTGTCACAGCACCGGTTACGGCACCTGTGGTTAGCTCTACTGAACCGACTGCCAGCAGTATGACCTCCAGTTCGCCGATTTCTGCATGGCGCTGGCCGACTGACGGCAAGGTTATCGAGAACTTCTCTTCCTCCGAAGGGGGAAATAAAGGGATCGATATCGCAGGGAGTAAAGGACAGGCTATCATCGCGACCGCAGATGGACGCGTTGTGTATGCCGGTAACGCCCTGCGCGGTTACGGTAATCTTATTATCATCAAACATAACGATGATTACCTGAGTGCCTACGCCCATAACGACACAATGCTGGTCCGGGAACAACAAGAAGTTAAGGCGGGGCAAAAAATCGCTACCATGGGTAGCACCGGAACCAGTTCTACACGCTTGCATTTTGAAATTCGTTACAAGGGGAAATCCGTAAACCCGCTGCAGTACTTGCCGCAGCGATAATTTGACGGGGCATGCCAGCCAGGGTGCCTCGTTCAGGGATCACGGGTAGGAGCCACCTTATGAGTCAGAATACGCTGAAAGTTCATGATTTAAATGAAGACGCGGAATTTGATGAGAACGGAGTAGAGGCTTTTGACGAAAAAGCCTTAGTAGAAGAGGAACCCAGTGATAACGATTTGGCTGAAGAAGAGCTGTTATCGCAGGGTGCCACACAGCGTGTACTGGACGCGACTCAGCTTTACCTTGGGGAGATTGGTTACTCCCCACTGCTAACGGCCGAAGAAGAAGTCTATTTCGCACGTCGTGCTTTGCGTGGTGATGTTGCCTCGCGTCGTCGCATGATTGAAAGTAACCTGCGACTGGTCGTAAAAATTGCCCGCCGTTACGGCAATCGTGGTCTGGCTCTGCTGGATCTGATTGAAGAGGGCAACTTAGGTCTCATCCGCGCAGTTGAGAAGTTTGACCCGGAACGCGGGTTCCGTTTCTCAACCTACGCGACCTGGTGGATTCGTCAGACCATCGAACGGGCTATTATGAACCAGACCCGTACGATCCGCCTGCCGATTCACATCGTCAAAGAGTTGAACGTTTATCTGCGCACCGCGCGCGAGTTGTCCCATAAACTGGACCACGAGCCAAGCGCAGAAGAGATTGCCGAACAACTCGATAAACCGGTTGATGACGTAAGCCGTATGCTGCGTCTCAACGAGCGCATTACCTCCGTTGACACCCCGCTGGGTGGCGACTCCGAAAAAGCGCTGCTGGACATCCTGGCCGATGAAAAAGATAACGGTCCGGAAGACACCACGCAGGACGATGACATGAAACAGAGCATCGTCAAATGGCTGTTCGAACTGAACGCCAAACAGCGTGAAGTGCTGGCACGTCGTTTCGGTTTACTGGGGTATGAAGCTGCGACACTGGAAGACGTCGGCCGCGAAATTGGCCTGACCCGTGAACGTGTTCGTCAGATTCAGGTTGAAGGTCTGCGCCGCCTGCGTGAAATCCTGCAGGGGCAAGGTCTGAATATCGAAGCGCTGTTCCGCGAATAAGCAACCTTTCGTCAAAAAAGGCCCGTCGTGAGACGGGCCTTTTCTTTTGCGCTACGGCTTAGCCGTTTCGTGCAGCAGACGCCACGTTATTTTTTCGCCTTCCTGACTGAGCACCGCGGTCGACCAGCGCACGTTGACGGGCAGGTCTGGCCGGGTTTGCGTCTCCCGGTAGTGGAGCACCGCGCCACGATCCCAACGCTGGATCGTGGATAATTCGTCAATGACGATCTTCAGTCCGGGACGGCTTCCACGCTGTTTTTCCAGAAAACTGGCCAGGCCGTTATAGTCGATCTGCACACCACCCGGCGGGATCATCAGAAAATCTGGGCTGAAGCGGGCGAGCAGGACGTCGGGATCGCCTTCACCTTTGCCTAACCAGTCTTCAAGCGCAATGTGGAGGTCGATAATGTCGTGTTCGAAAGGCGTCATGAATTCTCCTGTCGCAGCTGATTTAGCACCTGCGTATTGTTAAGACGAAAAGCGTACGGTACAGGCAGCAAGGTCATGCCTGCAGCAAAAATAAACATCCCGTGCCAGGCGGCGTGTGGCGTCAGCCACGACTGCGCCAGGTTCAGCACCTGCGCAAGCAGCAGGGCACCGGCAAAAAAACTCAGCTGACGATTGAGATTCCACAGCGCGCTGGCATCCGGCATCTCGTCCCGGCGCGTTGTCAGAAACGCGCTGCTCTGAGCTGTACTGCTGCACAGGCTTCCCCCCGCGCCCATCAGGGCAAACGCGACGGCAGGCAACAGCGTTGACGAGCTGACGTCAATCAAAAGCAGAATACCCGCCGCCTGCAAAAGGCAGCCGATGACTATCAGCGGTCGGGGGCCGATACGGTTAAAATAACGTCCCGTCGCCGTGATGGCGAGAAACGATGCCACAGACCACGGCAGCATGAGCATTCCCGTTGCGGCTGGGCTCATGTTCGCCTCGTGCTGAAGATAAAACATGGCCGTGACGTTCACCCCAATAAATATGCCGGGGACGCATAAATAGACAAGCATGGAAAAACGCAAAAGCGGGTCCGCGAGCAAGGGCAGGTTTAGCAATCTGGCCGCGTTCATCGTGGGTTTTTCGTGTTTAAGCCACAGACAGGCCAGAACAAAGGTCACGATAGCCACCGGGAGCGTGGCGAAAAAGATCCATCGCCAGCCCAGCGTCTGAACCAGCACGCCGCCGATAGCCGGGGAGCAGGCCGGGGCAAGCAACGCAACCAGCATCACTACCGAGGAGAGTCGGGCCCGCTCGTGAGGCCTGAACTGTTGCCAGGTCAGCGCCTGTCCGACGGGGATCAGTAAGCCTCCTCCCACGCCCTGAAGCACTCGCCAGGCAATCAGAGTTTCCAGCGTTGCAGACATGCCCGCTGCAGCTGAGGCTGCGCTGAACAGAAAAAGCGAGAGCAGGATGACGCGCTTTGACCCGATGCGGCACGCGAGCACGCTGCTGAACGGGATCGCCAGCGTCAGACCGGCAATATACCCGTTACTGACCCAGGCAAGCGCTGATGGCGTGGCAGTAAAGGCGTGAGCCATTGCCGGAAAGGCGACGCTGGCAATAAACATGTTGATCAAATCAAGAAAAAAGCCCAGCAGATAGACAACGGCAACTTTGCTGCGATACGTCATGGTGGATCCTCCGGTGAGGTGGCGTATCGTATCGGCTCGGGAATCACGGATAAACCTGACAAAGCGCGATATACTGTCAAAAATATTTTGACAGTATAAGGCGTAATAATGGTTAACCTACAGCGGACGCAGATGTTTATCGCAGTGGCCGACACCGGCAGTTTTACGGCGGCCGCAGAGGCGATGGGGCTGACAAAAGCGGTGGTTAGCTTCAATATCCGCCAGCTTGAAGATGAGCTGGGCGTTACGCTGCTGCTGCGCTCCACCCGCCGCTTGACGCTAACCGAGGCGGGCGCGCTTTTTCATCAGCGCAGCGTGGCGCTTCTGAAGGAAGCCGAACGGCTGCAGGATGATGTCCGCGCGAATCATGCGGGACTTACCGGTGAACTGCGGATCACGACCACGCCTGAATATGGCTCCCGGGTCGTGGTGCCGCTGCTGGCCAGGTTTAGCCAGCAGCACCCCGATCTTCGCGTCCGACACGTTTCGTCGTCACTGCATGCTGACCTTATCTCGGAGCGTTTTGACGTGGCCATCCGGCTGGGCACGCTTGTCGATTCGCGCAACCACGCCGCACTGATTTCTCACTTTTCTATTCTCCCCGTCGCAACGCCCGAGTGGCTTGTGAGAAACCCGATCGAATCTCTTGCGCAGCTGGCGCAGGCCGACTGGATTATCCACGAGCACCTGGCCTCACCGCTGCGCTGGCAGGTGAAAAATGCCAGCGGCGCGCCTGAAACGCTCGAGATAAAAAAGGCGCCGCGCCTGTTTGCCGACAGCGCTCAGGCCCTTATGGCTTTTGCGCTCGCAGGCGGTGGGGTGGCGTTACTGCCGGAATGGCTGGTGCGCGATGCGCTTGGTGCGGGAACGCTGGTGACGGTTTTACCGGAGTATACCTTTGCGCGGCAAGGGATCTATGCGGTCTATCCTGATGCCCGGCATGTGCCAGCGAAAGTGCGCACCTTTATCGATTTTATGCGCACCGGCGTGAATTAATCGTGCATCATCTTTTTGATGAGAGCCGAGAACTGCTCCCGCTCGGCCTTGTTAAGACGGCCTAAAAAGGCCTCATCAACCTCATTGCCTACCGGCTTACAGTCTGCAAGCAGGGCCTCACCTTCTGGCGTGAGGAAGACAAAGCGACGGCGCTTATCCGCAGGGTCGTGCTCGCGTTTGACCAGCCCGCGCGCCTCCATGCGGCTGAGCATTTCCGCCAGGGTCGCTTTGGTGCTGACCGCGACTTCAGTCAATGCCACCTGTTCGATGCCCGGATGCTCGGCAATAGAGCGCATCACCGCATACTGCGGCTTGGTCAGCTCCGGCAGGGCATGTTGCCACTTCGCGGTATGCTGTTGAAAAAGCTGACGTAACAGGTGGAACGCCTCTTGTCTTAGTTCCATGAACACTCCGACAGAAAAAATCACCCCCTATGATAGCGGCTAAAGCCCGGGATGATAATGCGGCATTTTTTAGCATTTAGTGTGATCGTATGCGAACGATATTGTCAGAAAAAGTATTCGGGGGTAGTTTATTGATAATGTTCGTACACGAACAAAATGATTGAGGTGATGAATGAGATTGATCGTGGGAATGACGGGGGCAACGGGTGCTCCGCTGGGCGTGGCGCTGCTGCAGGCGCTGCGGGAAATGCCGGAAGTAGAGACGCATCTGGTGATGTCGAAGTGGGCAAAAACCACCATTGAGCTGGAAACGCCTTACGCCGCCCAGGACGTTGCTGCGCTGGCTGACGTTGTCCATAGCCCGGCTGACCAGGCCGCCACCATCTCCTCCGGTTCGTTTTGTACCGACGGCATGATCGTCATTCCCTGCAGCATGAAAACGCTGGCCGGGATCCGCGCGGGCTATGCCGAAGGGCTGGTGGGCCGTGCGGCGGATGTGGTGCTGAAAGAGGGGCGTAAGCTGGTGCTGGTGCCCCGTGAAACGCCGCTCAGCACCATTCATCTGGAGAATATGCTTGCGCTCTCCCGCATGGGCGTGGCGATGGTGCCGCCTATGCCTGCGTATTACAACCATCCGCAAACCGCCGATGACATCACCCAGCATATTGTGACCCGCGTGCTTGACCGGTTTGGCCTGGAGCATAAAAAGGCGCGCCGCTGGAACGGGTTGCGGGAGGCGAAACATTTTTCACAGGAGAATAAAGATGGCATTTGATGATTTGAGAAGCTTCCTGCAGGCGCTCGATGAGCAAGGGCAACTGCTGAAAATTGAGGAAGAGGTTAACGCCGAGCCCGATCTGGCGGCGGCAGCCAACGCGACCGGCCGCATCGGTGACGGCGCCCCCGCGCTGTGGTTCGACAATATTCGCGGGTTTACCGATGCCCGCGTGGTGATGAACACCATCGGCTCCTGGCAGAACCATGCCATTTCGATGGGGCTGCCGGCGAACACCCCGGTGAAAAAGCAGATCGACGAGTTTATCCGTCGCTGGGATAAATTTCCTATTGCGCCAGAACGCCGCGCCAATCCGGCCTGGGCGCAGAATACGGTGGACGGCGAAGACATTAACCTGTTCGATATTCTGCCGCTGTTCCGTCTGAACGACGGAGACGGGGGTTTTTATCTCGATAAAGCGTGCGTCGTCTCGCGCGATCCACTTGACCCGGATAACTTCGGCAAGCAGAACGTTGGCATCTACCGCATGGAAGTGAAGGGCAAGCGCAAGCTCGGCCTGCAGCCGGTACCGATGCACGATATTGCTCTGCATCTGCACAAAGCCGAAGAGCGTGGCGAAGACCTGCCGATTGCCATTACCCTCGGCAACGATCCGATCATTACGCTGATGGGCGCGACGCCGCTGAAATACGATCAGTCAGAGTATGAAATGGCCGGCGCGCTGCGTGAAAGCCCATATCCGATTGCCACCGCGCCGCTGACCGGCTTCGACGTGCCGTGGGGTTCTGAAGTGATCCTGGAAGGGGTGATTGAAGGCCGTAAGCGCGAAATTGAAGGGCCGTTCGGCGAGTTTACTGGGCACTACTCCGGTGGTCGTAACATGACGGTTGTGCGTATCGACAAAGTTTCTTACCGCACCAAACCGATTTTCGAATCCCTTTATCTCGGTATGCCGTGGACCGAGATTGATTATCTGATGGGGCCAGCCACCTGCGTGCCGCTCTACCAGCAGCTGAAAGCGGAATTCCCGGAAGTGCAGGCGGTGAATGCGATGTATACCCACGGTCTGCTGGCGATTATCTCCACCAAAAAACGCTACGGCGGTTTTGCCCGCGCGGTCGGCTTGCGCGCCATGACCACGCCGCACGGCCTGGGCTACGTGAAGATGGTGATCATGGTGGATGAGGATGTCGACCCGTTCAACCTCCCGCAGGTGATGTGGGCGCTGTCATCGAAGGTCAACCCGGCAGGCGATCTGGTGCAGTTGCCGAACATGTCGGTGCTGGAACTCGATCCTGGATCCAGTCCGGCGGGCATTACCGACAAACTGATTATCGATGCGACCACGCCTGTCGCACCGGACACCCGTGGCCACTATAGCCAGCCGGTACAGGATCTGCCTGAAACCAAAGCCTGGGCTGAAAAACTGACCGCGATGCTGGCTTCACGTCAATAAGGAGGAAAAGATGATTTGTCCACGTTGTGCCGATGAGCATATTGAAGTGATGGCGACGTCGCCGGTGAAAGGGGTCTGGACCGTTTACCAGTGCCAGCATTGTCTGTATACCTGGCGAGATACCGAACCGTTGCGTCGTACCAGCCGCGAGCATTACCCTGAAGCGTTCCGCATGACGCAGAAGGATATTGACGAGGCGCCGCAGGTGCCAACGATCCCGCCGCTGCTGTAAAGACAGCCCGGTGGCGCTGCGCCACCGGGCAAAGACCGCAGAAAACTAAACCAGACTCTTCAGGCGATAAATCCACTCCAGCGCCTGACGCGGCGTCAGTGAATCCGGATCGAGGTTTTCCAGCGCTTCCACAGCAGGCGATGTCTCTTCCGCTGGCACCAGCAGCGACATCTGCGTACCATCAATCTGCGTCGCCGCCGCATTCGGTGACAGGCTTTCCAGCTCACGCAGTTTCTGACGCGCGCGCTTGATCACCTCTTTCGGTACGCCAGCCAGCGCCGCAACGGCCAGACCATAGCTTTTGCTTGCCGCGCCATCCTGCACCGTGTGCATAAAGGCGATGGTGTCGCCGTGCTCCAGCGCATCAAGGTGGACGTTAGCCACGCCTTCCATTTTCTCCGGCAGCTGCGTCAGTTCGAAGTAGTGGGTGGCGAAGAGCGTCATGGCCTTGATTTTATTCGCGAGGCTTTCCGCACAGGCCCATGCCAGCGACAGACCATCGTAGGTTGACGTTCCGCGTCCGACTTCGTCCATCAGCACCAGGCTGTGCTCCGTCGCGTTATGCAGAATGTTTGCCGTTTCAGTCATTTCGACCATGAAGGTTGAGCGACCGCTCGCCAGATCGTCCGCAGCTCCGACACGGGTAAATATGCGGTCGATGGGGCCGATCTCCACGTTTTGCGCCGGAACGTAGCTGCCGATATAGGCAAGCAGGGCAATCAGCGCCGTCTGACGCATATAGGTACTCTTACCGCCCATGTTCGGACCGGTAATGATCAGCATTCTTCTCTGCGGCGACAGGCTCAGCGGGTTGGCGATGAACGGTTCGTTCAGCACCTGCTCGACCACCGGGTGACGGCCTTCAGTGATGCGAATGCCGGGCTTGTCGGTAAAGGTCGGGCAGGTGTAGTTCAGCGTTTCCGCACGCTCTGCGAGGTTCACCAGCACGTCCAGTTCCGCCAGCGCGCTGGCGCTCAGCTGCAGGTCGGCCAGGTGCGGCATCAGCATATCAAACAGCTCTTCATACAGCTGTTTTTCCAGCGCCAGGGCTTTCCCTTTCGAGGTGAGGACTTTGTCCTCGTACTCTTTCAGCTCGGGAATGATGTAGCGTTCAGCGTTTTTCAACGTCTGGCGGCGCACGTAGTGAATCGGTGCCAGGTGGCTCTGCCCGCGGCTGATTTGAATGTAGTAACCGTGAACCGCGTTATACCCCACTTTCAGGGTGTCGAGCCCAAGACGCTCGCGCTCGCGGATCTCCAGCTTATCGAGGTAGTCCGTCGCACCGTCGGCCAGCGCGCGCCATTCGTCCAGCTCCTCGTTGTAGCCCGGAGCAATCACGCCGCCATCACGCACGAGAACCGGAGGCGCATCAATGATGGCGCGTTCAAGCAGCTCGCGGAGTTCGGAAAATTCGCCCATGGTTTCGCGGAGTTTCTGTACCGGCGCGCTGTCAACGTCGCTCAGCTGCGCACGAAGTTCCGGCAGCTGCTGGAAAGCATGACGCATCCGAGCAAGATCGCGCGGTCGCGCCGTGCGCAGCGCCAGACGGGCCAGGATACGTTCCAGATCCCCCACCTGGCGCAGGACAGGCTGCAGCTCGGTATAGCGATCCTGCAGGGCGGCAATCGTCTGCTGACGGCAAACCAGCGTTGCGGTATCGCGAATCGGCATATGCAGCCAGCGTTTCAGCATACGGCTGCCCATTGGCGTGACCGTATTGTCGAGGACCGACGCCAGCGTATTTTCTACGCCGCCCGCGAGGTTCTGCGTGATCTCCAGGTTACGGCGAGTGGCGGCATCCATGATGATGCTGTCCTGCTGGCGCTCCATGGTGATAGAGCGGATATGCGGCAGGGCGGTGCGCTGGGTATCTTTAACGTACTGCAGGAGGCAGCCTGCCGCACACAGCCCGCGCGGAGCGTTTTCAACGCCAAAGCCAATCAGATCGCGGGTGCCAAACTGCAGATTCAGCTGCTGGCGCGCGGTATCAATTTCGAATTCCCACAGCGGACGGCGGCGCAACCCGCGACGACCTTCAATCAGCGCCATTTCGGCGAAATCTTCGGCGTAGAGCAATTCTGCCGGGTTGGTGCGCTGCAGTTCGGCAGCCATCGTTTCACGATCGGCCGGTTCACTCAGACGAAAACGCCCGGAGCTGATGTCCAGCGTCGCGTAGCCAAACCCTTTGCCGTCCTGCCACAGCGCGGCCAGCAGGTTGTCCTGGCGTTCCTGAAGCAGGGCTTCATCACTGATGGTGCCAGGCGTGACGATGCGCACGACCTTGCGTTCCACCGGACCTTTTGAGGTCGCGGGGTCGCCGATCTGTTCGCAGATGGCGACAGACTCACCCTGATTCACCAGTTTCGCCAGGTAGTTTTCTACCGCGTGGTGCGGAATACCTGCCATCGGGATGGGTTCACCTGCCGATGCGCCACGTTTGGTCAGCGAGATGTCGAGCAGTTGCGATGCGCGTTTGGCATCGTCATAAAACAGCTCGTAAAAATCGCCCATACGGTAAAACAGCAGGATTTCCGGATGCTGTGCCTTCAGCTTCAGATACTGCTGCATCATCGGCGTATGTGCGTCGAAATTGTCGAGTGTGCTCATGGAGTTATGATGTCCATTTCTTTGAATATAAACCGTTTTGAGCGGCTCAAAGGCCGTTTGTTCCTTCTATTGTCGCATGAAAAAAAGGTACGGCGCAGAAAAATGTCGTCGCTTTACGAGGCATCTTCCGACATTAACTCAATGACTATTTTTCCATGCTCTACGCCCACTCGAACCCTGGAGTGGGTGGTAAACCCAGCCTGTTCAAGCCAGTCTCCTTTTAAGCTCAGCGCCGCATGCACGCTGTAGCGCTTCGGTATCTTGGTATTGCGGTCTTCATGGCGCTTTCTGAAATATCCCACTGTTAAATGGCGATAGGGTTTGTTGATAGCGAGTTCTTGCATAGGGTCTCCCGACAACACGGATAAAAGTCATCACTAATGCCTGTATAAAATACCAGTGATTGCCGGGCGGTGCAGGGATAAAACTGGAATCAGGCTTCAGAAAACCGCATGCAACAACTGAAATCCCGCATTGAAAGGTGTATTATTTTTGCACTTTATTGTTTGGTAAGTCGCTATGTCCGGTAAACGAATTTCTCGCGAAAAAGAGACCATCGCGAAAATGATCGCGCTGTATCAGAAGCAGTGTCCTCAGGCCTCTGTGGAAGACGGGCACTATCAGGCGCTGAATGCCTATGCCGATAAGCGCCTGGATAAGTGCGTTTTTGGTGAGGAAAAGCCTGCCTGTAAGCAGTGTCCGGTCCACTGCTACCAGCCTGCAAAACGCGAAGAGATGAAGCTGATTATGCGCTGGGCAGGCCCGCGTATGTTATGGCGTCACCCCATTCTGACCGTCCGCCATCTGATTGATGACCGTCGTCCCGTGCCGGAGCTGCCGGAAAAGTATCGTCCGAAAAAGTGACCGGTTCAGCTTCTGAGCGGGCGGCAAATAACGTTCAGGGCCAGCGCGCTGCAGAGTGGGAAAAGAGCCAGCAGCAGCCAGGGATACATCGCCTGCGTTGAGGGTACCAGCGCGCGATCCAGCAGGCTACCAAACAACAAGTTTCCTGCCAGTACCGCGATGCCGCCAGCGGTGGCGAGTGCGCCATAGTGCGCCCCCAGCGTGGACTCCTCGGCAAACCTCGGGATCAGATCCTTTGCCGAGGGTACCAGCAGCATCTGCCCCAGCGTCAGCAGCGTCACGAAACAGACTGACGGCAGCAGGCGCAGCCAGCCCTCTGGCGGTGCCGTCGACGCAAATATTGCCACGCTCGCAAAGGCGGCGGAGAGCAGCAAAAAGCCCACCGGCAGGATCCTCACCGCACCCACGCGTCGGGCGAAACGCGCCAGCGGCAGCTGTAAGGTGATGATCAGAACGGAGGCCAGCATAAAAAGCGGGCCGAGATCTTTCTCGTTACCGCCAGAGCGCTGGATCTCTACCGGCAGCGCCAGATAGAGCTGGTTATAGCTTAAAAGCCACGAGCTGTAGGCAATAATAAAGGCGACAAAGCGGGGCTGGCGGAACGTCGTCCACCAGGGAACGAGCTTTAGCGTCTGCGCGGCGTGGCGTGACGCGGGCAGGCAAAAGTAGAGAACCACCAGCGCAACGAGAAAGACCCCCGCCCCCGCTAGCGCCACCTGACGAAAACCCAGGCCGGTTAGCAGGGCGCCGGCGACCGGGCCCAGTACGGCACCGAGTTCCCCGCAAACCGCAAAGAGCGCGAACCACTCCGCCCGGCTTCGTTTACCTTTCGCCTCGCTGTGCGTGCCCGCTTTCGCCAGCAATGCCTCAATAGACGGAGAAAACAGCGCGCCGCCCACGCCTGTCAGACACGCGCCCAGAATAATCGGCCACAGCGATTCCCCGAAGGCCAGCAGCAGATAACCTGAAACACGGACAATACAGCCGCTCAGGATAACGATTTTCGCGCCAAACCGGTCCGAGAGGGCACCACCGACGATAAACATCCCCTGTTGCGAGAACGTGCGCAGGCCCAGGATCAGCCCGATCAGCCCGCCGGAGAGCAGCATGTCGTCGCGCAGGAATATCGCCAGGAAGGGAACAACGGCGTAAAAGCCAATGTTAAAAACAAATTGGCTACCCAGTAAAACGGGCGGCCAGAGCATGGTGGCAGGGCGAAGGGGCATCGTTGGTCACTCGCCCCTAAACGATAAAATGAATGTGCTTTTTGCCATGGAACGGTGAGATCTCGATTTTGGTTTTGACCCGGAAGACGTCCGAGAGCAATGACTCGGATAAGATATCCTGCGGTGTCCCCGTCGCCACAATTTGCCCTTTCTGCATGACTATCAGCGAGTCGCAGAACATCGAGGCGTGGTTGAGATCGTGTATAGCGACAATGCTGGTGACCGGTAATTCGCTGATCAACTGCATCAGCTGCATCTGATGATGAATGTCCAGGTGGTTGGTCGGTTCATCCAGCAGGATTTCCGTCGGGGTCTGGGCCAGCGCGCGGGCAATGTGGACGCGCTGGCGCTCGCCGCCGGAGAGGCTCAGCCAGCCCTGGTCGCTTTTATCCAGCATATCCACGCGCTGCAGAGCGGCGGTGACGGTCTCGTCATCGTGCGTGCTCCAGTTGGAAAAGGCGGAGTGGTGCGGAATCCGCCCGAGTTTCACCACGTCGCGCACGCGCATGTTGGCGTCCGTCATACCGTGCTGCTCGACGAAGGCCACCCGTCGCGCCAGCTGCTTTTTGGCGATGCTGCAGATGTCCTGACCGTCCAGGGTAACGCGGCCAGCATCCGGGCGACGCAGACCCGCGAGGATACGTAAAAGAGACGATTTACCGCAGCCGTTAGGGCCAAGCAGCCCTACCGTTTCGCCCCGTGACACCTTCAGCGAGACGTCATTAACGATGACTTTTTTGCCGACCTTCCAGGTAATATTTTCCGCGCAGATGCTCATCACTTATTCCTTGAACGGTAGATAATCACGGCAAAGAAGGGGACGCCAACCAGCGCGGTGACCACGCCGACGGGCAGGCTTTGCGGCGCAATCAGCATGCGTGAGGCAATGTCTGCCAGCACCATCAGGATCGCGCCTGCCAGCGCGCTGGCAATCAGCAGCGTGCGGTGCAGCGGCCCGAACAGGAAGCGCATGACGTGCGGCACCACCAGCCCGACAAAGCCGATTGACCCCGCCATGCTGACGATGGTCGCGGTGATAAGTGCGGTAGTGGTAAAGAGCGCCAGGCGCACCCAGGGAACAGCAATGCCAAGCGACGCCGCGGCGTCGTCACCGAACGTAAAGGCATCCAGCGCACGGGAATAGTAGAGGCAAATGGCTAATCCAATCAGCACCACGACCAGTGCCAGCTGGAATTCGGGCCAGCGTACGCCGCTGAAGCTGCCCAGCAGCCAGAACATCACGTCGCGCGCCTGCTGGGCGCTGGCGGAGGTGCTGATGGTATAGGCGGTAATGGCATTGAAAAGCTGCGAGGCGGCAACGCCTGCCAGAATAGTACGTTCATTCCCGCCGCGCGCGCCGTTCGTCAGAAATGCGACAAACGCAAACGCTGCGAACGCCCCGGCAAAGGCCCCGACAGAGAGCGACACCGCACCGGTGCCGATCCCCAATACGACAACAGAAACCGCCCCGGTCGACGCGCCCGCGGACACGCCGAGCACATAGGGTTCCGCCAGCGCGTTCTTCAGCAGGCTCTGCAATACGGCACCACAGATGGCCAGCCCCGCGCCGCAGCAGGCCGCAACCAGCGCGCGGCTCAGGCGAAAGTCCCAGATCACGCTCTCATAGATACGAGTGAGCGGAATATCGGTGAGCCCCATTTTATTGCTGATAGCGTAAAACACGTTATCCAGCGGGATGGACAGTTCGCCGACGCTGACGCTCAGCGCGATAACCAGAAATAGCAGGACGAAGGCGAGCAAACACGAGGTCGTCAGAACCAGGCTCTGCCGGGCCTGAAGAACGGCGGTGGTCATCAGTTAAGCCCCAGCTTTCTGAGCTGTTCGCCGACCTGCTCAGCCCCGTAAATCGTGCGAATCGTCGGGTTCATGGCCTGACCGTCCATCACCACGATATGACCTTTTTTCACCGCGTCCAGCTGGCTGACGGCCGGATCGCTTTTCAGGAATTTGATTTTCTCTTCCGCGTTATCCAGCGCCCAGCGGTTGCGGTCGAGGCTGGACACCACAATGACATCCGGATTGGCGGCAATAATGCTTTCCCAACCCACGGTTGGCCATTCGGTCTCGGAGGTGATGGCGTTATGGCCGCCCATCAGGCTCGCAATAAACCCGGAGGGGCTATTTTTACCGCCGACGTAGGCGTCCGCAGAGGGGGAGGAGCTGGAGAACCAGAAGACAAACGAGAGGTCTTTTTTGCTCTTGCCGAATTCCTTACGCAGGTCGGCCTCTCGTTTTTTGAAATCGGCAATCACGGCCTGACCGCGGTCTTCAACGTTAAATATTTTGGCGAAGTCCTCAATCTCCTGATAGAGATACGTCATATCCCACAGCTTCTGGCGGCTGCCGTACATATCGCCGGTGGCTTTTTGGGTCGCGCACATGCCCGGCGACACGTAGCTGTTCACGCCCAGAGTCATCAGATCGTCGCGTTTTGCGACCTTGCTTTCCGGCCCCAGCAGCAGTGGCGTCTGGGCGGGGACAAAGTCGGGATTTTGCGCAAGCACGGATTCAAGGGTAGGGATTTCGACCGTCAGGGTTTTGATTTTTGCGTTCTGTTCAGCGAGCTGCGGCAACACTTTCGTCGGCCAGAAGGCGCTGGCCTTCACCTTATCTTCCAGCCCCAGCAGGAGCAATATTTCGACGGTGTTCTGGCCCAGGGCCACGACGCGTTCCGGCGCTTTGGTGAATGTCTCTTTATAGCCACAGTTTTCAATCGTCAGAGGATATGTGGTTGCCAGAGCAGAACTGACCGACGCAACCGCCAGGCCTAACGCGCAGATGACCTTCTTCATGAAACGCTACCCTTCATTAAAATTATTTTTGATGCAAATGAAACTCATTATTAAGGCGGAATTTTATACAGAGGAAACGATTTTGTGTCAATGAGGGACAATCGCGCAGGGTAACAAAAGGCGGTGTCAGAAAAACACCGCCGGAATAAGGCCTTAAATGAGGCTCTCTTTATCAATACCGAGACGCTTCATGCGCGACAGCAGGGTGGTGCGTTTTAACCCCAGGCGCTGGGCGGCACCTTTCGGCCCGGCGACCACGCCGTTGGTCTCTTTGAGTACGCGCATAATGAGCTGATATTCATCTTCTCCCTCTTTCGCCGTCTCGGCGGCGGGCACGCTCACGTCAGGCAGCGTCACTTCTGGAAGGGAGAGCTGCAGCACATTGCCGCGCGTCAGCAGCACCGCGCGTTCAATGACGTTTTCCAGCTCGCGCACGTTGCCGGGCCATTCCATCGATGAAAGGGTACGCAACGTCTCGGCAGGAATGCTGTCGATGTTTCGCCCCATCCGACGCGCGATCTTGGCGGTAAAGGCTTTGACCAGCAGGGGGATATCTTCCGGGCGCTCGCGCAGCGGCGGCAGGAAGATCGGGAAGACGTTCAGGCGATAGTAGAGATCGCTGCGGAACTCTCGGTCGGCGACCATTTTTTTCAGGTCGCGGTTGGTGGCGGCAATCAGCCGCACGTCGGTCTGGATAAGCTTGTTGCTGCCCAGGCGCTCAAACTCCTGCTCCTGCAGGACGCGCAGCAGTTTCGGCTGTAGCTCCAGCGGCATATCGCCCACTTCGTCAAGGAACAGCGAGCTTTTGTCTGCCAGCTCAAAACGGCCCAGCCGCTGGCTGCTGGCCCCGGTGAATGCGCCGCGCTCGTGGCCGAACAGGTCGCTTTCCAGAAGCCCTGCGGGCATCGCGGCGCAGTTCATCTTCACCATCCGACGGCTGTTGCGGTTGCTCAGGTTGTGGATGGCGCGGGCAATCAGCTCTTTACCCGTACCGGTTTCGCCCAGGATCAGCACCGTGCTGTCGCTCTGCGCCACCATCTCAACCTGCTTGAGCACGCTGTACATGGCGTCGCTGCGTCCGATGATTTCACCAAACTCGCTGTCCACGTTGTTGAGCTGTTCGGTCAGGGCCAGGTTTTCATCCACCAGCCGCTCTTTCAGACGGTGGATCTCCTGATAGGCGAGGGCGTTATCGAGCGCGATGGAGATACGCTCGGCGATCTGACGCAGCAGCTTCAGGTTGGCGGTGGTGAACACGCCTTCCTCGCACTGTGCCAGCTTCAGCACGCCCAGCATGGTGTTGCCGGACATCAGGGGCAGCAGGCACAGGGTCTGGATTTTGTTGCCCCAGGTGTTGAACAGCATCCGCTCGTACGGCGCGACCGGATCCTGCTCGTTGAGGTTGATCAGGAGGATCTCTTTGCTTTTGAAGACCCGTTCAGAAAGAGTGCCCGCTTCATCCACTTCGCTCTGCTCGTGCGCCGGGTTGGCTTCATCAAGATAATGCGTGGAGTAGATGTTCAGCTTGCCCTTGCGATGCCCGCGAAGCGCAATGCTGATGGCATCGATTTTGAAATAGTGGTGGATCTCTTTCGAGACTTCGCTGACCAGCTCATCCATGTCCAGGCGGGAGAGTACGGCGTTGGTGATGGCGACCAGAATGCGGAAGTTGTCGCGTTCGCGGCTGAGCAGGTCGTAATCCACGTTATTCGTCACTCGGCTTTGGATCTGCTCCGCGACGACGGCCACTATCTGGGTAAAGGTGTGCAGGCGCTCGTATTCCGCCTCGCTCCAGGGCTGGTCGGTCGTGCGGATAAACTCGCATCCGCCAAAAATCTGGCCCTCTGCAGCCAGCGGCAGCATGCAGTAATGCCCGAACGGCTGATAGAGGTTGCTCTCCGCGAGCCGCGGCCACGCCTGTTGAAATTCCGCAAAGTTGCAGTGCAGCACTTCAGGTCTGGAGAGAATGCGGCGCACCGGGCCATGCGCGAGATACGTTTCGTCTTCGTATTCAAACGTTTTGCCATTATCACGCGTTGAGAAGTAGCTCGCGCGCTGCGTTCCGCTATGCCAGAGCACAATCGCGGCGCTGTCCGCCAGCGCTGATTGCCTGACCAGCCGCGTCAGGGCATCGCTCAGCGCGCCGAGATCGGGTTGCTGTAAAAGTGTGCGCGTAATGTCAAACAGACCCTGCTGTCCAAGATCGCTCATCGGTGTATACGGCATAGTGCTTTCCAGTAGAAACGAGCAAAAAAATCCATGCTGGCCGCTTGTGGCGCGGCCTAGCAAATACGGGGTAAGGGTTCAGCGTGCGGCAGATCCAGCGTGCGCTTCACGCCATAAAGTCCGGTCAGGCGCACCCCTTTGCGCTCAACCACTTCACCAATCATCGCCGCCTCTTTTCCTGACGGATGAGCCTGCAGCTGTTCAAGAACAGCTTGTGCCGCGGCCCGTTCAACGCCAATCACCAGCTTGCCTTCGTTTGCAAAGTTGAGCGGGTCCAGACCCAGCAGTTCGCAAAGCCCGCGAACGGCGGGCTTAACGGGCAGGCTGCGCTCGGTGAGTTCAATCCCGTACCCGCAGCTTGCCGCAAACTCGTGAACCACGGCGTTGACACCGCCTCGCGTGGCGTCACGCAGGGCCTTCACGCCGGGAATACCGCGCAGCGTCTGAATCAGCGGGGTGAGTACCGCGCAGTCGCTGCGCAGTTCGCCGTCCAGCCCCAGGCCTTCGCGCAGGTTCAGGATGGTCGCCCCGTGGCAGCCCAGCGTGCCGGTCACGATCAGCACGTCGCCCACGCTGAGGCGCTGCGCGCCCCAGTGAATATCGGGGGGGATCGCGCCCATTCCGGCGGTGTTGATAAACAGCTTGTCGGCCGCGCCGCGCTGCACCACTTTGGTGTCGCCGGTGACGATAGCTATCCCCGCCTCGCGCGCGGTCTGCGCCATGCTGTTGACCACGGCCGCGAGCGTCTCCATCGGTAAGCCCTCTTCGAGGATAAACCCGCAGGAGAGGTAGCGCGGAACGGCGCCGCTGACGGCCACGTCGTTTGCCGTGCCGCAGACGGCAAGCTTGCCGATATCGCCGCCCGGGAAGAACAGCGGGTCTATCACGTAGCTGTCGGTGGAGAAGGCCAGCCTGTCGCCCTGGGCGGTGAGGGTGGCGAGGTCAATGCGCGCCTGGTCTTCCTGTTCGGCGAGCCAGGGGTTGTTAAAGGCCTCCATAAACAGCCGGTTAATCAGCTGCTGCATCGCCTGTCCGCCGCTGCCGTGCGCCATTTCAACCGTATTCATGCTTCACTCTCCTGGTTGCGATACTGATACCACGCGGCACACGCCCCTTCGGAGGAGACCATCAGCGCGCCAAAGGCGGTTTGCGGGTTACAGGTATTGCCAAATAACGGACACTGATGCGGTTTGCATTTGCCGGTGAGCACCTCGCCGCAGCGGGCACGGGGATCGTCGCAAACCTGCTGCGGCTGCGGGCGGAAATGCGCTTCGGCGTCGAACGCGCGATAGGCTGGCGTCAGGCGCACGCCGGATTCAGCAATCAGCCCCAGGCCGCGCCATTCGCTGTCGCCCTCAACGCTAAACACGTCGGCTATCGCCTGCTGCGCTCGTTCATTTCCCGCATCCGGCACCACGCGGCGGTACTGATTTTCCACGGTACTCAGGGACGCTATTTTCTGCTCAACCAGCATGGTGACACCTTGCAGTAGATCAAGTGGTTCGAAACCAGCGACCACTAACGGACGATTGTACTGTTCAGCGATAAAACCGTAGGCGTCTGTGCCAATCACCATGCTGACGTGGCCCGGTGCCAGAAAGGCGTCAATGCCGTTGCCTGGCTCTTCCAGCAGGCTGCGCAGGGTGGGGATGAGCGTAATGTGTTGGCAGAAGAAGAAAAAGTTATCGACGCCGCGCGCTTTCGCCTGCTGCAGCGTGATGGCGGTGGCGGGCATGGTGGTTTCAAACCCCAGGCCAAAAAACACCACCTTGCGCGCGGGGTTATCCGCTGCCAGCGTCAGGGCATCCATCGGCGAATAGACGATCCGGATGTCTGCGCCGCGCGCTTTCGCCTGCAGCAGCGAACCATTTTTCCCCGGCACGCGCATCGCGTCGCCAAAGGTGCAGAAAATGACGTCGGGCTGGCTGGCAATTTCAATACAGCTGTCGATGCGCCCCATCGGCAGCACGCAGACCGGACAGCCGGGGCCGTGGATAAACTCAATGTTTTCCGGCAACAGCTGGTCGAGGCCAAATTTGAAGATGGCGTGCGTGTGCCCGCCGCACACCTCCATGATCCGCAGCGGCCTTTCTTTCGTGTAGTCCAGCCGCGCTGCGCGCGTTTTCAGGTGGCCGATAAGCTGCAGCACCTGCTCCGGCGCGCGGTATTCATCAACGTAACGCATGATTATCGCTCCTCGCCGTACAGCAGCGCGCCCACGTCAGGCTCCACGTCGAACATATTTTGCAGGGCGTCGAGCGTGTCGCGGGCTTCCGCTTCGTTAATCACGCTCATGGCAAACCCCACGTGGACCAGCACCCACTGGCCGAGACGCGATGCGCCGCTCTCATCGGTGGTGCCCACCAGCGTCAGGTCGACGTCGCGCAGGATGCCGCAGACCTCGACTTTGGCCTGATTACCGTCGATGGCGTGAATTTGTCCCGGTACGCCTATGCACATCGTTCGCTCTCCAGCCAGTGTAGCCAGCCGTCCATGCCGTCGCCGCGCGTGGCGGAGACCAGCAGGATCTCAATCTCCGGGTTCACCTCGCGGGCATACGCCACGCACTTATCCACGTCGAAATTCAGGTACGGCAGCAGGTCGACTTTGTTCAGCAGCATGATGGACGCGGCGGCAAACATGTGCGGGTACTTCAGCGGCTTGTCTTCGCCTTCGGTCACCGAAAGCACCGCAACCTTGTGTCGTTCGCCGAGGTCGAAGCTCGCCGGGCAGACGAGGTTGCCGACGTTTTCAATAAACAGGATGCCGTTATCCGCCAGCGGCAGGCGCGGGGCGGCGTCGGCAATCATCTGCGCATCGAGGTGGCAGCCTTTACCGGTGTTGACCTGAATCGCCGGGGTGCCGGTTTCGCGAATGCGCGCCGCATCGTTAACGGTTTGCTGGTCGCCTTCGATCACCGCGCAGGAGACAAGCCCGTTCAGGCGCTTGAGCGTTTCGGTCAGTAGCGTGGTTTTGCCGGAGCCGGGGCTGGAGACAAGGTTCAGCGCCAGCTGTTTGCGGGTGGCAAAGCGGGCGCGGTTGCGGGTGGCGATCTGGTTATTCTTGTCCAGCACGTTGATTTCCACCTCCAGCATCTGGCGCTGGCTCATGCCCGGCGCGTGGGTGCCCGCTTCGCCGTGGCCGTAATGCAGGTCGCCCGCGTCGGAGCGTTGCGGCGCAAAGGTAATGCCGGTCAGGGCTGCCGCAGGGCGTGGGGCGGGTGAAAAGGGCGCGGAGCGAAACGCGGAGTGGGGGCGATGTTCATCCCCTTCTATATACAGGTTGCCTTCGGCGCAACCGCAGGTACTACACATACTTTACTCCTTCTCGATTTCGAGGCGTTGGATCTGCATGCCGTCATCCGCCACGATGCGCAGACCGGTGCTCTGACACTGCGGGCAGCGCTGTACCTTTGATGACAGCAGGGTGACGTACTGCTGGCACTGCTCGCACCAGCACTCCGCCTGCTGTTCTTCAATATGCAGTTCGCAGCCTTCCGCCAGCGTGCCGCGGCAGACCAGCTCAAAACAGAAGGTCAGGGCGCTGGTCTCGACGCAGGAAAACGCTCCGACCTTCAGCCAGACGCCGGTGACGCGCTTCGCGTGGTTTTGCACTGCCTGCTGTTCGATAAGTTCCAGAGCCCGCTGGCAGAGGGTGATTTCGTGCATGACGCCTCCTCAATGAATTGCCCCGGTAATGCAATAACGGTGCCAGCTTGATTTTTGTTAAGGCGTGACGATGTCAACGCTGTCGAAATGACACGTCGACACCGCGGTGTTGACAGCAATTTTTAAGGTAAATGTATTGAAAATCATAAAGATAAAAACTGGCATGGAATCTGCTTAACAGCCGCTATCTCCATTAAACGGATACCTTTTATGACTATTTGGGAAATCAGCGAAAAAGCGGATTACATCGCGCAGCGTCATCAGCAGCTGCAGGACCAGTGGCACCTTTACTGCAACTCTCTGGTCCAGGGCATTACCTTGTCGAAAGCGCGTCTTCACCATGCGATGAGCTGCGCGGCGCAGGGCGACATGCGCTTCGTTCTGTTCGGCCATTTCACCATCAACGTTACCCTGGCGGACAACTTCAACAGCCACACCATTGAGTACTACCTCGAGACAAAAGACGGCGAAAAACAGTGTATTGCGAAGGCGCAGCTGATGGCCGACGGCATGGTGGACGGCCACGTAAGCAACCGCGATCGCCAGCAGGTGCTGGAACACTATCTGGAAAAAATCGCGCCGGTTTATAACGGCCTGTACGCCGCCGTTGAGCACGATCTTCCTGTCAACCTGAAGCAGCTGATGGACGGAAATGCCTCAGCGAACGTGGCCTGATCCATGCGTGTCGAGAAGTGTCGACAAGACAGCTTTTCGACAAAAATGACTATCACCAGAGGATAACCCGGTGAACCGTTTTGTAATTGCTGACTCGACGGTCTGCATTGGCTGTCGAACCTGTGAGGCGGCGTGTTCGGAAACGCATCGCCTGCATGGGCTGCAGTCCATGCCGCGCCTGCACGTCATGCGTAATGAAAAAGAGTCTGCCCCGCAGCTCTGCCATCACTGTGAGGATGCCCCGTGCGCGGGCGTCTGTCCTGTAAATGCCATCACCCGCGTGGATGGCGCTGTCCAGCTGAACGAAAGCCTGTGCGTAAGCTGCAAGCTGTGCGGCATTGCCTGCCCGTTCGGCGCGATTGAATTTTCCGGCAGCCGCCCGCTGCATATTCCGGCCAATGCCAACTCGCCTAAAGCCCCGCCCGCGCCGCCGGCGCCTGCACGCGTCAGCACGCTGCTGGACTGGGTGCCCGGCATCCGTGCCGTGGCGGTGAAGTGCGACCTGTGCAGCTTCGATGAACAGGGCCCGGCCTGCGTACGGACCTGTCCGACGAAAGCGCTGATTCTGGTTAACATTCGCGACATCGCCCGTACCAGCAAGCGCAAGCGCGAGCTGACCATCAACAGTGATTTTGGCGACCTTTCTCTGCTACAGGCGCTTAACGAGGGGGCGAAATGAACGCGGCCATGATGATTACCGGCGCGGTAGCCTGTTTTATTGCCGCAGCTATTCTGGCGCCGATCTTCTCCTTCCATAAAACCCTGAGCGGCGGAATTGCCGGGATCGGCGGGGCGGCAGGTAGCCTGTTGACGCTGGCGGCAGGCGGCGTTGTTCTGCTAGGCGGACAATCCGTTGACACCCTCATACCGCTGGTTCGCCACACCGTTGAGATTACGCCGCTGAACGCCCTCTGGCTGGTGACGTTTGGCCTGTGCGGGCTGTTTATCAGCCTGTTCAATATCGAATGGCATCGCCACCCGCACGCTAAAGCCAACGGCCTGCTGGTTAACCTGCTGATGGCGACGGCGGTCTGCACCGTGACCGCCAGCAACCTCGGCGCGCTGGTGGTGATGGCGGAGATCATGGCGCTCTGCGGCGTGTTCCTGACGGGCTGCAGCGCCTCCGGGAAATTGTGGTTTGCGCTGGGACGCCTCGGGACGCTGCTGCTGGCGCTGGCCTGCTGGCTGGTGTGGCAGCGCTTCGGCACGCTGGACTTCGCTGCGCTTAACGGGCATCCGCTGGGGAATGACGTCTGGCTGTTGGGCGTGCTCGGCTTTGGCCTGCTCGCCGGAATCATCCCGCTGCACGGCTGGGTGCCGCAGGCGCATGCGAATGCCTCCGCGCCCGCCGCCGCGCTGTTTTCTGTGGTGGTGATGAAGGTCGGTCTGTTTGGGATCCTGGCGATTACGCTGACCGGCGGACAACCGCCGCTGTGGTGGGGCGTGGTGCTGTTGATTGCGGGCATGATCACCGCCTTCGTCGGCGGCCTGTACGCGCTGATGGAGCACAATATCCAGCGTCTTCTGGCGTACCACACGCTGGAGAATATCGGCATCATTCTGCTCGGCATTGGCGCGGGCGTGACCGGGCTGGCGCTGAATCAACCGGCGCTGATTGCGGCCGGTTTTATCGGTGGTCTTTATCACCTGATCAACCACAGCCTGTTTAAAAGCACGCTGTTCCTCGGCGCGGGAAGCGTCTGGTTCCGCACCGGCCATCGGGATATCGAAAAGCTCGGTGGGATTGGCAAAAAGATGCCGGTGATTTCACTGGCGATGCTGGTCGGGCTGATGGCGATGGCCGCGCTGCCGCCGCTGAACGGCTTTGCCGGGGAGTGGGTGATCTATCAGTCCTTCTTCGCCCTCGGTCAGAGCGATGCGTTTATCGCTCGTCTGCTGGGGCCGCTGCTGGCGGTCGGGCTGGCGATTACCGGGGCGCTGGCGGTGATGTGCATGGCGAAAGTCTACGGCGTGACCTTCCTCGGTGCGCCGCGCACCCGCGAAGCGGAAAACGCCTGCTGCGCACCGTTGTTGATGGGCGTGAGCGTGGTCGCGCTGGCGCTGTGCTGCATTGCGGGCGGCGTCGCTGCGCCGTGGCTGTTACCGCTGCTGGGCAACGCCATTCCGCTGCCGCTGACCGTGGCGAATACCACCGTCTCTCAGCCAATGATTGCGCTGCTGCTGATTGGCGCACCGCTGCTACCGCTCATCCTGATGATGTTCTTCAAACGCGACCGGCTCGCCTCCTGCTCGCGCGGTGCGGCGTGGGCCTGTGGCTACGAACACGAACAGTCGATGGTCATTACCGCCCACGGTTTCGCCATGCCGGTAAAAGAAAACTTTGCCGCCGTGCTGAAGCTGCGCCACTGGCTGAACCCGGTCGGCTGGGTACCCGGCTGGCAGAGCGCTGCCGCACCCGCGCTGTTCCGCCGTCTGGCGCTGATCGAACTGGCGGTGCTGGTGGTCATTGTGATTTCACGAGGAGCCTGACATGAATCTGTTACTGGCAATTCTTCAGGCGCTGGTGTTGTTCGCCGTGGCGCCGCTGCTGTCGGGCATCACGCGCGTGGCGCGCGCCCGGATGCACAACCGTCGCGGCCCTGGTGTGCTCCAGGAGTATCGCGATCTCTTCAAGCTGTTTTCTCGCCAGAGCGTGGCGCCGAATGCCGCAGGCTGGGTCTTCCGTCTGACGCCGTTTGTGATGGTGGGCGTGATGTTGACCATCGCCACCGCGCTGCCGGTGGTCACGGTGGGATCGCCGCTGCCGGCGCTCGGCGATCTGATCACGCTTATCTACCTCTTCGCTATCGCCCGCTTCTTCTTTGCCATCGCGGGCCTGGACACCGGGAGCCCGTTTACCGGCATCGGTGCCAGCCGCGAGGCGATGCTCGGCGTGCTGGTTGAGCCGATCCTGCTGCTGGGGCTGTGGGTTGCCGCGCAGGTTGCGGGCTCCACCCACATCAGCTTTATCACCCACGCCGTCTACCACTGGCCGGTTGCCCGCTCCATTCCGCTGGTGCTGGCGCTGTGCGCTTGCGCGTTCGCCACCTTTATCGAGATGGGCAAACTGCCGTTCGATCTGGCGGAAGCCGAGCAGGAACTGCAGGAAGGGCCGCTCACCGAGTACAGCGGCTACGGCTTTGCGGTGCTGAAGTGGGGCATTAGCCTCAAACAGCTGGTGGTGCTGCAGATGTTTGTCGGCGTCTTCTTCCCGTGGGGGCAGATGACGCACTTCTCCGCGGGCGGTCTGCTGCTGGCCGTCGTGGTTGCCGCCCTCAAGCTGCTGGTCGGCGTGCTGGTAATTGCCCTGTTCGAAAACAGCATGGCGCGTCTGCGTTTTGTGGAAACGTCCCGCATCACCTGGGCCGGGTTTGGTTTTGCATTTTTAGCGTTCGTCTCCTTGCTGGTGGCGTGATTAAAGAGAGTATTTATGTCTGAAGAAAAGAAAGGTCAGCAGTATCTCGCCGCGTTGCATCAGGCTTTCCCCGGCGTGGTGCTGGAGGAGTCCTGGCAAACCAAAGACCAGATAACCGTCACCATTAAGGTGAACTATCTGCCGGAAGTGGTGGAGTTTCTCTACTACCAGCAGGGCGGCTGGCTGTCGGTGCTGTTCGGTAACGACGAGCGCCAGCTGTGCGGCAACTATGCGGTGTACTACGTGATGTCTATGGAGCAGGGCGAAAAGTGCTGGCTCACCGTGCGCGTCGAGGTCGACCCGGCTAAGCCAGAATACCCGTCCGTCACGCCCCGCGTGCCCGCTGCCGTCTGGGGCGAGCGTGAAGTGCGCGACATGTATGGCCTGGTGCCGGTTGGCCTGCCGGACGAGCGCCGTCTGGTGCTGCCGGACGACTGGCCGGACGAACTCTATCCGCTGCGCAAAGACAGCATGGACTACCGTCAGCGTCCGGCCCCGACCACCGACAGCGAAACCTACGAGTTCATCAACGAGCTGGGCAGCAAGAAAAATAACGTGGTGCCGATCGGCCCGCTGCACGTCACTTCCGACGAGCCGGGCCACTTCCGCCTGTTCGTCGACGGCGAAAACATTATCGACGCCGACTACCGCCTGTTCTACGTCCACCGCGGCATGGAAAAGCTGGCGGAAACCCGCATGGGCTACAACGAAGTCACGTTCCTCTCTGACCGCGTGTGCGGCATCTGCGGCTTCGCCCACAGCACCGCCTACACCACCTCGGTAGAGAACGGCATGGGGATCGTGGTGCCGGAACGCGCGCAGATGATCCGCGCCATTCTGCTCGAGGTGGAGCGCCTGCATTCGCACCTGCTGAACCTCGGCCTGGCCTGTCACTTCGTCGGCTTTGACTCCGGGTTTATGCAGTTCTTCCGCGTGCGCGAAGCGTCGATGAAGATGGCGGAGATCCTCACCGGGGCGCGCAAAACCTACGGTCTGAACCTGATCGGCGGGATCCGTCGCGACCTGCTGAAAAACGATATGATCCAGACCCGCCAGCTGGCGCAGCAGATGCGCCGCGACGTGCAGGAGCTGGTGGATATGCTGCTCAGCACGCCCAACATCGAGCAGCGCACCGTCGGCATCGGCCGTCTTGACCCGGAAATTGCCCGCGACTTCAGCAACGTCGGCCCGATGGTGCGCGCCAGCGGTCACGCCCGCGACACCCGTGCCGATCACCCGTTCGTCGGCTACGGCCTGCTGCCGATGACCGTGCACAGCGAGCAGGGCTGCGACGTCATCTCTCGCCTCAAGGTGCGCATCAACGAGGTGTTCACGGCGCTGAACATGATCGACTACGGCCTTGATAACCTGCCGGGCGGCCCGCTGATGGTGGAGGGCTTCACCTACATTCCGAACCGCTTTGCCCTCGGCTTTGCCGAAGCGCCGCGCGGGGACGACATTCACTGGAGCATGACCGGCGACAACCAGAAGCTTTACCGCTGGCGCTGCCGCGCGGCCACCTACGCCAACTGGCCAACCCTGCGCTACATGCTGCGCGGCAACACGGTTTCCGATGCGCCGCTGATCATCGGCAGCCTCGACCCGTGCTACTCCTGCACCGACCGCATGACCGTCGTCGACGTGCGCAAGAAGAAAAGCCAGGTGGTGCCGTACAAAGAGCTTGAGCGCTACAGCATCGAGCGTAAGAACTCGCCGCTGAAATAAGGATTAGTCATGTTTACCTTTATCAAAAAAGCGATCAAAACCGGCACGCAAACCAGCAGCTATCCGCTGGAGCCGATGCCGGTGGATAAAAACTTTCGCGGCAAGCCGGAGCACAACCCGCAGCAGTGCATCGGCTGCGCGGCCTGCGTCAACGCCTGTCCGTCGAATGCCCTGACGGTGGAAACGGATCTCAAAACCGGCGAGCTGGCCTGGCAGTTTAACCTCGGGCGCTGCATCTTCTGCGGCCGCTGCGAGGAGGTCTGCCCGACGGTCGCCATTCGCCTGTCGCAGGAATACGAGCTGGCGGTGTGGAAGAAAGAGGATTTTCTGCAGCAGTCGCGCTTTGAGCTGTGCAACTGCCGCGTCTGCAGACGTCCGTTCGCCGTGCAGAAAGAGATCGACTACGCCATCGCGCTGCTGCAGCACAACGGCGACGCCCGCGCGGAGCATCACCGCGAAAGCTTTGAAACCTGCCCGGCGTGCAAGCGTCAGAAGTGCCTGCTGCCGTCCGACCGCATTGATATCACCCGCCACATGAGAGAGGCCAGCTGATGGAAAACTTACTGGGCCCGCGCGACGCTAACGGCATTCCGGTGCCGATGACGGTGGACGAATCCATCGCCAGCATGAAGGCGTCGCTGCTGAAAAAAATCAAACGCTCGGCCTACGTCTACCGCGTGGACTGCGGCGGCTGCAACGGCTGCGAGATCGAGATCTTCGCTACGCTGTCGCCGCTGTTTGACGCCGAGCGCTTCGGCATCAAGGTGGTACCGTCCCCGCGTCATGCGGACATCCTGCTGTTTACCGGGGCCGTCACCCGCGCCATGCGCTCGCCCGCGCTGCGCGCCTGGCAGTCCGCGCCGGACCCGAAAATCTGCATCTCGTACGGCGCCTGCGGCAACAGCGGCGGCATCTTCCATGACCTCTACTGCGTCTGGGGCGGCACCGACAAAATCGTGCCGGTCGACGTCTACATTCCGGGCTGCCCGCCGACGCCCGCCGCCACGCTGTACGGCTTCGCGATGGCGCTCGGCCTGCTGGAGCAGAAAATCCACGCCCGCGAGCCGGGCGAGCTGGACAACCAGCCTGCCGCCATTCTGCACCCGGACATGGTGCAACCGCTGCGGGTGAAGGTCGACCGCACGGCGCGCAGGCTGGCGGGCTATCGCTACGGGCGTCAGATTGCCGATGACTATCTGCGCCTGCTGAGCCAGGGCGACCATCAGGTGGCGCGCTGGCTGGAGGCGGAAAACGATCCGCGCCTCAATGAGATCGTGGCGAACCTGAACAGCATCGTCGATGAGGCGCGAATCCGATGAGTGAAACGGTGGTGTTCAGCCAGCTGAGCCGTAAGTTTATTGATGAGAACGATGCCACGCCGGATGCGGCGCAGCAGGTGGTCTATTACAGCCTGGCGATTGGGCATCACCTCGGGGTGATTGACTGCCTGGAGGCCGCGCTGAGCTGCCCCTGGCCGGAATACCTGGCGTGGATTGCCACGCTGGAGGAGGGCAGTACGGCGCGGCGCAAGATGGAAGGCGTGCCGAAGTACGGCGAGATCGTGATCGATGTGAACCACATTGCGATGCTCGCCAACGCCTTTGACGCGGCGCTCGGCAGGCAAACCCCGGCGCAGCAGGCGTGGAGCAAAACGCTGCTCGGCATGCTGCATGATATTCATCAGGAGAGCGCCATCTACCTGATGGTGAGGAGATTACGTGACTGACGTTTTACTGTGTGTCGGCAACAGCATGATGGGCGACGACGGCGCGGGTCCGCTGCTCGCAGAGATGTGTGCCGCCAACCCGCAGGGCAGTTGGCTGGTGATTGACGGCGGCAGCGCGCCGGAAAACGACGTGGTCGCCATTCGCGAACTGCGTCCGGACAGGCTGTTAATCGTCGATGCCACCGATATGGGGCTCAACCCCGGCGAGATCCGCCTGATTGACCCGGACGACATCGCCGAGATGTTTATGATGACCACCCACAATATGCCGCTGAACTACCTTGTGGATCAGATCAAAGGTGACGTGGGCGAGGTGCTGTTTTTGGGCATTCAGCCGGACATCGTTGGGTTTTATTACCCGATGACGCCGCCGGTGAAGGAGGCGGTGGAGGTGGTGTATTCACGACTAGCCGGGTGGGCTGGAGACGGAGGGTTTTCTCAGCTCTGAGCAGCGGCTTACCGGGCCTACGGTTTTGTAGGCCGGGTAAGGCGAAGCCGCCACCCGGCAAAACAGGCTACTCCAGATCCGCACCGTTACTCGCAATCACCTTCTTATACCATCCGAACGATTTCTTACGTTTCCGCTCCAGCGTGCCGTTCCCGGCGTCGTCACGGTCAACGTACACAAACCCGTAGCGCTTGCTCATCTCGCCTGTTGAGGCCGAAACCAGGTCAATGCAGCCCCAGGTGGTGTAGCCCATCAGCGGCACGCCGTCCTCAATCGCGTCGCCCATCGCGCGGATGTGCTCGCGCAGATAGCTGATGCGGTAGTCGTCGTTAATCTCGCCGTTTTCATCAACGACATCTTTCGCCCCGAGGCCGTTTTCTACCAGGAACAGCGGCTTCTGGTAGCGGTCGTACATCATGTTCATGGTGATGCGCAGGCCGAGCGGGTCGATGCCCCAGCCCCATTCGCTCACCTGAATGTGCGGGTTGCGCAGGGATTTGACGATGTTCGCCGCATTGGTATTGTTCGCATTCATATCCGCCGACGCGCAGCGCGAGGCGTAATAGCTGAACGACACAAAGTCGACGGTATTTTTCAGCAGTTCGTCATCGCCGGGATCTTTCACAATCACCACGCCTTTCTCGCGGAACACGCGGGCGGAGTAAGCCGGATAGCTGCCGCGCGCCTGCACGTCGATAAAGAACAGATTCTCGCGGTCTTTCTCCAGCGCCATCCACACGTCTTCCGGCTTGCAGGAGTACGGATAGAAATTCCCGCCCGCCAGCATGCAGCCGACCTGGTTTTCCGGGTTCACCTCGTGGGCAATTTTGGTCGCCAGCGCGCTCGCCACCAGCTCGTGGTGCGCGGCCTGGTATTTCACCTGGTCTTCGTTTTCGCCTTCCTCAAACACCAGCCCCGCGCCGGAGAACGGGCTGTGCAGCATGATGTTGATTTCGTTGAAGGTCAGCCAGTATTTCACCAGCCCGTTAAATTCCTCGAAGCAGGTGCGGGCGTAGCGGGCGAAGAAATCCACCATTTTGCGGTTGCGCCAGGATCCGTATTCCGTCACCAGGTGCATCGGCACGTCGAAGTGGCAGAGCGTCACCAGCGGCTCGATGTTGTACTTTTTGCATTCTTCAAATACCGCCCGGTAGAAGGCAATGCCCTCTTTGTTCGGCAGCGGTTCGTCGCCGTTCGGATAGAGGCGGCTCCAGGCGATCGAGGTGCGGAACACCGTAAAGCCCATCTCCGCCATCAGGGCGATGTCCTCTTTATAGCGATGGTAAAAATCAATCGCCTCGTGGCTCGGGTAGAACTCGTCGTCACGCAGCGAGAAACGCTTTTCCTTACCAAGCTTCACCGCCAGGCGGTTCGCGCCGTGGGGGATCATATCGACCGTCGTCAGCCCTTTGCCGCCCTCACGGTAAGCGCCTTCGCTCTGGTTGGCGGCAAGCGCGCCGCCCCATAAAAATCCTTGTGGAAAAACAGACATTCTTACCTCGCTTTCAATTTATGCTTTTGCTGCGTTGTTCTGTACCGGTGCGGTCTGCAGGGCGCGCGCTTTTTCGGCGTCGTCTTCGACAGGGATATCCTCAAACCCTAAAAGCAGGGTCAGAACAAACGACAGCACCACTGCCAGCCCCATCACGCCGAACACCCAGACGATGGTCATCGGGTTGGCCGGATCGAAGAACTGCACGCTGGTAAACAGCCCCGGCGCCGCCATCGAGTGGCTGGCAAGACCCGCGATACCGGCCACCGCTCCGCAGATAAAGCCGCTGATCAGGCTCGCAATCAGCGGGCGTTTCAGACGCACCGCCACGCCGTACAGGGCCGGTTCAGAGATCCCCGCCATGATGGCGGAGGCTGCCGCCGCCAGCGCCGTCTGGCGCAGCTCCGGGTTTTTGGTTTTCCACGCCACCGCCAGCGAAGAGCCGCCGAGCGACAGGTTGGCGCCGATTTCCGAGGGCATCACCATCCCTTCCTTGCCCGTTTCGGCAATGGTCTGAATGATGGTTGGCGTAAACACGCGGTGCATGCCGGTCATCACCAGCAGCGGCCACAGCGCGCCCATGATGGCGACGGAGAGCCAGCCCAGGTAGCCGTGAATGGTGTAGACCAGCGCGGAGATGGCGCTACCGATCCAGATCCCCAGCGGGCCAATCAGCACGATGGCGAGCGGGGCGGCAATCAGCACGATCAGCATCGGCTTGAGGAAGTTTTTCGTCACCGCCGGGGTAATACGATCCACCCAGCGTTCGATGTATGACAGGCACCAGGTCATGACCAGCGCCGGGATGACGGTGTAGGTGTATTTCACCGCCGTCACCGGGATAAAGGCGAACTCAACGTGCTCGCCCTGCGCGGCTTTTGCCATCAGCTCGATAAAGCTCGGGTGCACCAGCACGCCCGCAATGGCGATGGCCAGCGACATGTTGGTTTTGAATTTCACCGCCGCCGAGGCTGCCACCATCAGCGGCAGGAAGAAGAAGGCGCCGTCGCCGATGACGGTCAGAATAGTCAGCGTCGGCGCGCCTTTTGGCAGCACGCCGGTCATCTCAAGGATCATCGCCAGCAGCTTGACCATCGAGCCGCCGATGATCGCCGGGATCAGGGGGGACATGGTGCCGATCAGCGCGTCGAGGATCCCGGCGCCAATGCGGCGCAGCGTCAGTTTCTGCGGTCCTTCCGGCACTGCGGGCTGCAGTTCCGTGGGCAGCAGGCTTACCACTTCGCGGTACGCCTGTGACACCGTGTTGCCAATAATCACCTGGCACTGGTTGTCGTTGCGCACTACGCCAAGGACGCCGCTGATGCTTTTCAGGAGTGCGGCATCGGTGAGGGTTTCATCTTTCAGAACGAAACGCAGTCGCGTCATGCAGTGGGTGACGGCGATGATGTTCTCTTTGCCGCCCAGCGCGCTGATGACGTCGTTCGCCAGCGCAGCGTAATTTTTGGCCATCGGATGTGATCCTGTTATTGTTGTGAGAAATGTAGGAAACCGGTTCCACATAATCATCATTAGTTTCTATGAATGAAACAAGATCGCTTTTTGACCATTTTTTCGTTTCGTGATGCAGATCGCAATGGGGTATCGAAAGCGTGATTTCATCGCTGCGACAATTTTTTTGCAGTGCAGTACACTGCGCTCCATCAGATTCAGACGGAATAACAACATGACCACGATGCTGGAAGTGGCGAAGCGGGCAGGCGTTTCGAAAGCCACGGTATCCCGGGTGCTGTCGGGAAATGGCTACGTTAGCCAGGAAACCAAAGATCGGGTGTTTCAGGCCATTGAAGAGAGCGGCTATCGCCCGAATTTGCTGGCGCGAAACCTGGCTACCAAACGTACCCAGACGCTGGGCCTGGTGGTGACGAACACCCTTTATCACGGCGTCTACTTTAGCGAACTGCTGTTTCACGCCGCGCGCATGACGGAAGAAAAGGGGCGGCAGCTGATCCTCGCGGACGGCAAGCATAGCGCGGATGAAGAGCGCGAGGCGATCCAGTACCTGCTCGATATGCGCTGCGACGCGGTGATCATCTATCCGCGTTTTCTGAGCGTGGATGAAATGGATGAGATCGTCGAGAAGTGCGAGCAGCCCATAATGGTGCTCAACCGTCGCCTGCGGAAAAACAGCAGCCACAGCGTCTGGTCAGATCATAAAGCCTCCAGCCAGGATGCGGTGTCGCAGCTGATTGCGAAAGGGCACCGGGAGATCGCGTTTATCACCGGCTCGCTGGATTCTCCCACCGGGGTTGAGCGTCTCTCCGGCTATAAGGACGCGCTGGCGCAGCACGGTATTCCGCTGCGCGAGGGTCTGATTGCGCAGGGGAAGTGGAACCCCGCCAGCGGCGCGGCGGCGGTTGCCGAACTGCTTGCTCGCGGTGAACGCTTTACGGCGCTGGTGGCGAGTAATGACGACATGGCGATCGGCGCCATGAAGCAGCTGCACGACAGCGGCGTGGCCGCACCGGACGCGGTGTCGGTGATCGGTTTCGACGACGTGGCCATCGCGCCCTACATCGTGCCGTCGCTTTCCAGCGTGCGTATTCCGGTGACGGAGATGATTAAAGAAACCATCAGCCGCCTGATCTTCATGCTCGACGGCGGCGAGTTTAAGTATCAACAAACCTTCTCCGGCGAGCTTGTCCTGCGTGACTCCGTTATTGACGGCCCGCACCGCTGATGTCGACAGCTGTCATCGTCATAAGTGACGATGACAGCGCTGCTGCGATTTTTAAAGTTCCATAAAATCAACGTATTAATTATTGGCACGGTTTATGAATATCTCCGCGCATAACTGTAATGCTGGAGAAGCAGATGAACCGTTTTATTATGGCCGATGCCAGTAAATGTATTGGTTGCCGTACCTGTGAAGTGGCGTGCGTGGTTTCCCATCAGGCGGAGCAGGACTGCGCGTCGCTTACCCCTGACACCTTCCTGCCGCGCATCCACGTCATCAAAGGCGTGAATATTTCCACCGCCGCCATCTGTCGCCAGTGCGAAGACGCACCGTGCGCGAACGTCTGCCCGAACGGGGCGATTAAACGCGAGAAAGGCTTTGTGCACGTGATGCAGGAGCGCTGCATTGGCTGCAAAACCTGCGTGGTCGCCTGTCCGTATGGCGCGATGGAGGTGGTGGTCCGTCCGGTGGTGCGCAACAGCGGTATGGGGCTGAGCGTGCGGGCGGAGAAAGCCGAAGCCAACAAGTGCGACCTGTGCTACCACCGCGACGCCGGTCCGGCCTGCATGGAAGCCTGCCCGACGCACGCGCTGGTCTGCGTGGATCGCGACAAGCTTGAGCAGATGAGCGCCGAAAAGCGCCGTCGCGCGGCGTTCGACACCTCGTCATCACTGCTGTTCTGAACCGTATGAGCAGCAACGGCGTTCAGCTGCGCGTGCGCGGCAAAGTGCAGGGCGTAGGGTTTCGTCCCTTCGTCTGGCAGCTGGCGCAGGCGCTTCAGTTGACCGGTGACGTCTGCAATGACGGAGAGGGCGTGCTGGTGCGCCTCGCGGGTAATGGGGGGGCCTTTACCGCGAGGCTGCATCAGGACTGCCCGCCGCTGGCACGCATTGACCACGTGGAAACGCAGCCGTTTACCTGGGCGCACGTGCCGGAGGACTTTACCATCCGCCACAGCGCGGGCGGGGCGATGGACACCCAGATAGTGCCGGATGCCGCGACCTGTCCGGCATGTCTGGCTGAAATGCGCGACCCCGGCGAGCGCCGCTATCGCTATCCGTTTATCAACTGCACCCACTGCGGGCCGCGGTTCACCATTATTCGCGCCATGCCCTACGACCGCCCGGCCACGGCAATGGCGCCATTCCCGCTTTGTGTGCCGTGTGAAGCAGAGTACCGCAATCCTGCCGACCGCCGTTTTCACGCTCAGCCGGTAGCCTGCCCGGACTGCGGGCCCGCGCTTATGTGGCGTGCGGGCGACATAACTGCTGACCGTGAAGCTGCGCTGCGTGCGGCGGTGGCGATGCTGAAAAGCGGCGGTATTGTTGCCGTCAAAGGGCTGGGCGGCTTTCACCTCGTCTGCGACGCGCGTAACCCGCAGGCGGTCGCGACGCTTCGGTCACGCAAACAGCGCCCGTCGAAGCCGCTGGCGGTGATGATCCCGCATGCGGATGACCTGCCGGAGACGGTTCAGACGCTGCTGCGCTCACCCGCCGCACCCATTGTGCTCACGCCAAAAGCCTGGCTGCCCGCGTTCCCGGAAGGTATCGCGCCCGGTCTGGACACCGTGGGCATCATGCTTCCTGCGAACCCGCTGCAGCACCTTTTGATGATGGACTGCCAGCGCCCGCTGGTGATGACTTCAGGTAACCTCAGCGGCAGACCGCCAGCCATCACCAGCCGGCAGGCGCTGGAGGAGCTCAGCGGCATCGCGGACGGCTTCCTGCTGCATAACCGCGATATCCTGCAGCGGATGGACGACTCGGTGATGGATCGGGACGGGGCGATGCTGCGCCGCGCGCGCGGTTTTGTGCCCGATGCCATCACGCTGCCTGCGGGTTTCGAGAATATCCCCGCCATGTTATGCACCGGTGCAGAGATGAAAAATACCTTCTGCCTGGCGCGTGGGAACCAGGCGGTGCTGAGCCAGCATTTTGGCGATCTCGGTGACGAGGGTGTCGAAGCGCAGTGGCGCAGCGCGCTCTCGACGATGCAGGAAATTTACGGCTTTCAGCCGGAACGCATTGTATGCGATGCCCATCCGGGGTACCGCGCGCGTCAGTGGGCGCAGGTGCAGGGGCTGCCCGTTGAAACTGTCCTGCATCATCACGCCCACGCGGCTGCGTGCCTGGCGGAGAACGGCTGGCCACTCGACGGCGAAGACGCAATTGCCCTGACGCTGGACGGGATCGGCATGGGCGAGAACGGCGCGCTGTGGGGCGGGGAGTGCCTGCGGGTGAACTATCTCGCGTGCGAGCGTCTGGGCGGGCTGCCTGCCGTTGCGCTTCCGGGGGGCGATCTGGCGGCGCGGCAGCCGTGGCGCAATCTGCTCGCCCACTGCCTGGCGTTTGTGCCTGACTGGCAGCAGTACCCTGAAACGCGTGCGGTACAGCGCCAGAACTGGCCGCTGCTGGCGACGGCGATCCGGCGTGGCATCAACGCGCCGCGAGCTTCTTCCTGTGGTCGCCTGTTTGACGCGGTTGCCTGTGCGCTCGGCATCGACACGCAGCGTTACGAAGGGGAAGCGGCCTGCCGGCTGGAAGCCCTGGCATCGCAGTGCACGGGTGTTGACCATCCGGTGACGCTGGAAGTGGATAACCTCGCGCAATTCTGGCTGCAGTGGCTGAGCTGGCAGGCGGAGCCCTGCGAGCGCGCGTGGGCATTTCACGACGCGCTGGCAAAAGGGCTGGCGCATCTTGCCGCGTTCCATGCCCGACGCCTGTCGCTGTCGACAATCTGTCTCAGCGGCGGCGTGCTGCACAACCGTCTGCTGCGCGCGCGCCTGCGTCATTATCTTTCTGACTTTACGCTTCTTTTTCCTTCGCACCTGCCCGCAGGTGACGGAGCGATCTCCTTCGGGCAGGCGGTGGTCGCCGCTGCCCGGTCATGTTTACAAAGGACTAAAAATGTTACGACTGTTACGCAATGAACCTCGTGCCGCGCTTCTGCTGCTGGCTCTGGTAATGGCAAACCTGCTGGCCTGGGGATGGGCATGGCAGACTTTTAGCGGCAGCACGGCGCTGATGGCCGCCAGCCTGCTGGCGTGGTGCTACGGGCTGCGTCACGCGGTGGACGCCGACCACATTGCCGCCATTGATACCGTGACGCGTAAGATGATGCAGCAGGGCAAACGCCCGTCCGGCGTAGGGGCGTGGTTCTCGCTGGGACACTCCACCATCGTGGTGCTGGCCTCCATTGCTATTGCCGCCACCGCCACGGCGTTTCAGAAAAACATGGAATGGTTCCACGAAACCGGCAGCCTGATTGGCACCGCCGTTTCCGCCACCTTCCTGCTGGCGATGGCGCTGGTGAACATGGTGATCCTGCGCGGAGTCTGGCGCAGTTTTCAGGCGCTGAAAAAAGGCCAGCCGGTGCAGGGCGACATCACGCTGCCTGCCCAGGGCGGCGTCATGAACTGGCTGTTTGGCAAAACCTTCCGCCTCGTCAATAAAAGCTGGCAGATGTATCTGGTGGGTTTCCTGTTCGGTCTCGGTTTTGACACGGCCACCGAGATTGGCGTGCTGGGGATCTCTGCCGCCAGCGCCTCCAGCGGGATGTCGGTGTGGTCAATCATGATCTTTCCTGCACTCTTCGCCAGCGGCATGGCGCTGGTGGATACCCTCGATAACCTGCTGATGGTCGGCGCCTACGGCTGGGCGTTTAACAAGCCGCAGCGCAAGCTCTACTACAACATGACCATCACCGGCACCTCCGTGGTGGTGGCGCTGTTTATCGGCGGGCTGGAAGCGCTGGGTCTGCTGATGGATAAATTTGCCCTCAGCGGCGGCGTGTGGGATCTGATTGGCGCGGTGAATGACAACCTGGGCAACGCCGGGTTTGTGGTGGTCGGGCTGTTCGTTGCCTGCTGGCTGATCTCCATGGTCAACTACCGTTGGCGCGGCTACGACGCGCTGGTGGTGCGTTCCTGATCCGGCTCCTGCACAGCGTAACCTCCGCGACTTCCTCAATGGCTGGCGCACAGCGGCATACCGATAAAAAATGCTGAAAATATAGGACTTTTGCGGAATAAAATATATTCCGCATTCTTCGCTTGTGTGAAATAGCGAGAAAGATAATTGAGTTATTTATAAAAATTCGCCATGATTTGCCTCCGGCCGATCATGTCTTTTTAGACTGAGTTGGCTGCGAATAATAAAACAGAATGATGTTTCTAATCTGTTTCAGATTAAAGTATTTACGAAAATAATAAATAAGGGATTGATAGCGATGATATATCTGCTTTGCATTTATTTTATGAATAGGATTCGTAAAAAAAAGCTCCGGGATATCGGGGCGGTGAATAATAATATCCAAAGCTTAAGTAAGCATGACCCTTTTGCAGGCCGGGTAGGCGAAGCGCCACCCGGCAAAAAGAGGGTTAAGCAGGTAGCAATTTCAGCAGAGCGAAAGCCTCCTTCATCCGATCTTCACTGACCACAAAAGCGCGTAGTTGATCCTCGTTGTCTACGCCATGCGCGACCATTCCCTGCTGTTCGAGGGTTATTTTCCAGCTCAGATCCTGACGCTGCGTTTCACCTGCGAGATGCAGCGGTAATTCCGGCGTTTTTACTTTAATTAGCATGGCGGGTAATTTCAGCGGCGCGCTGCCGCCGAGCAGGTTTTTAGCAAGATACATCGCGCTTAGTTGGATTGGCTGTAAAAAGGGAAGTACCTGACCATTAATTTCAGCGCAGTCTCCTAACGCGTAAATATCAGGTTGCGTGGTTTGCAGATAGCTATTTACCTTCACGCCACGCTGTATTTCGGCGCCTGCGCGATGCGCCAGCGCGGTTTCCGGGCGCAGGCCCGTCGCCGCGATAACCGCATCGACCTCAACGCTGCGGTTGCGGTCGAGCATGGCACGAATGCCGCCTTCGGTTTTACTCAGGCTTTGCAGCTGCGATTTCAACAGCAGATGTACCCCCATGTCGGTCAGGCGATGCTGTAAGCGACTGCTTACTTCTGCGGGCATCAGCGACGACAGAATGCTCGCCGCATGGTCGACCAGGGTGACGGATTTGCCCGCCCGGCAGAAATCCATCGCCAGCTCGGTGCCTATCAGCCCGCCGCCGACAATCATCACGCGCTGCGCGTCGCGAAGCCCCGTTTCGCTGGCCTGATACTCCTGCTGGCTGTTGAGGGTGATTATCAGCTCGCGGCCCTCAATCGGCGGCACAAACGCAGAGGCACCCGTGGCAAGCACCAGCCTGTCGTACTGCCAGGTTTTCTCTGTTGCTTTCACCACGTGAGCGGCGGCGTCGATGTCGGTGACCCAGGTGTACGGGAACAGGCGCAGGTTAAACAGCTCGGCGAACTCCCCCGCCGTCTGGCGGGTGAGATCTTCGGCGCGCTGATTCTGACTAATCACGTGGCTTAAGTCAGGCTTGTTGTACTCGTCCATGCTGTCGGCGGCAATCACCGTCAGCGGCACGCTGGCGTCCTGTTTGCGGATGTTTTTCACCAGCTGACGGGCGGCAAAGCCCGAGCCGATGATGACGATGCCGTGGCTCATTTTGCCTCCGTTGCCAGTTCATCAAAAACGTCTTTCCCGAGGGAACATTCCGGGCAGAGGAAGTTGTCCGGCACGTCACTCCACGGCGTACCCGGCGCGACATCCTGCAGCGGCTCGCCCAGCTCAGGGTCGTAGATCCACTGGCAGACGCTGCACTGCATGCAAGGACCGAGGTTCGCAGCGGCAGCTTCAGCTACGGCTTCTGGCGCAACCGCCGCAGCGGGGGCGGTTTCCGGCAGAGGTGCAAGCGCCCACTGCCGCGCAATGTCGCGGCCGTGCTGGCGGCAGATCTCCAGGGCGTCGATATCCGGTCGCCATTTGGCTTTAAGGCTGAGGGACATCTCAAAACCGGCATCCTGTAAACGGGTAGAAAGGCGGTCTACCGCGCCGCCGCTCCAGCCGTGGGAGCCAAAGGCGCTGGAGCGCTTGTTACGGAAGCGCAGGCCGGTCATCTCTTCCACCAGACCTGCAATTTTCGGCATCATTACGTTGTTCATGGTGGAGGTGCCCACCAGCACGCCCTTAGAGCGGAACACGTTGGTCAATACCTCGTTCTTATCGCTGCGCGCCACGTTGAAGATTTTCACCGCCACGTTCGGGTCCACTTCGTTGATGCCCTGGGCAATGGCGTCCGCCATCATGCGGGTGTTGTTGGACATGGTGTCGTAGAAAATCGTAATGCGGTCTTCCTGATAGTCCGCCGCCCATTTCAGGTACAGCTCCACAATCTGGGTGGGATTTTCACGCCACACCACGCCGTGAGAGGTAGCAATCATCTCCACCGGCAGATTAAAGCCGAGGATCTCGGTGATTTTTGGCGTCACCAGGCGGCTGAACGGGGTAAGGATGTTGGCGTAGTACCGCTGGCACTGTTCGAACAGTTCGGTCTGATCCACTTCGTCATTAAACAGGCGTTCGTCGCAGTAGTGCTGGCCGAAGGCATCGTTGCTGAACAGCACCGCGTCGCCGGTCATGTAGGTCATCATGCTGTCCGGCCAGTGCAGCATCGGCGTTTCCACGAAGATCAGCTTCTTGCCGTTGCCGATATCCAGCGCGTCGCCTGTTTTCACGGTGTGGAAGTTCCACTCCGGATGGTGGTGGTGGCCGTTGATCGAGTCGATGGCGTTGGTGGTGCAGTAGATCGGCGTGTTCGGGATGTAAGACATCAGCTCGGTCAGCGCGCCGGCGTGATCTTCTTCCGCGTGGTTGATAATGATGTAGTCGATGGCGTCCAGGTCGATTTCACTGCGCAGGTTCTGCACGAACTCGCGGCTGAACTTGTGATCGACGGTATCGATCAGCACGTTTTTTTCTTCGCGGATGAGATAGCTATTGTAGCTGCTGCCGCGCAGCGTTTTGTATTCCGTCCCGTGGAAATCGCGCACTTCCCAGTCACGTTGACCCACCCAATGAATGTTATTTTTAACCAGAATAGACATAGCAACCTCTACGTAATACAGCATTTTCAAATAAGATGATTTGCTTATATCAAGTTGCGTGCCAGTTTTTAATTATTTGATTTTAATGAATTAATGTTGTCGTGCCTCGTAGTGGGTAGTCATTATGACTATCAAATATATTGTCAATATGACACTATTCATTGTCAAAATGACAACGAGATCACTATGAGCTTTTCCGTAGACGTGCTGGCGAAGATCGCCATTGAGCTGCAGACCGGTATCGGCCATCAGGACCGCTTTCAGCGGCTGATCTCCACGCTGCGCCACGTGCTTGAGTGCGATGCGTCCGCACTGCTGCGCTACGAGGGGCGGCAGTTTATTCCGCTGGCTATCGACGGGCTGGCGAAGGACGTGCTCGGACGGCGTTTTACCCTTGAGGGCCATCCGCGTCTGGAAACTATCGCCCGCGCGGGTGACGTGGTGCGCTTTCCGGCGGACAGCGATCTGCCCGACCCGTACGATGGGCTTATTCCCGGCCAGGAGAGCCTGAAGGTGCACGCCTGTATCGGCCTGCCTTTATTTGCCGGACAAAATCTGATTGGCGCGCTGACCCTCGACGGCCTTTCGCCGGACCAGTTCGATGCCTTTAGCGACGAAGAGCTGCGCCTGATTGCCGCCCTGGCCGCCGGGGCGCTTAACAACGCGCTGCTGATTGAACAGCTGGAGAGCCAGAATATCCTTCCCGGCAGCCCGGCGGCATTTGAGCAGGTAACGCATACGGAGATGATTGGCCTCTCTCCGGGCATGGCGCAGCTCAAAAAAGAGATTGAGATCGTTGCCGCTTCCGATTTGAACGTGCTGATCTTCGGGGAGACCGGCACTGGCAAGGAGCTGGTGGCGAAGTCCATTCACGAAGCGTCGCCGCGCGCGGTGAACCCGCTGGTGTACCTCAACTGCGCCGCGCTGCCGGAAAGCGTGGCGGAAAGCGAGCTGTTTGGTCACGTTAAAGGGGCGTTTACCGGGGCCATCAGCAACCGCAGCGGCAAGTTCGAAATGGCCGATAACGGCACGCTGTTTCTGGACGAAATCGGCGAGCTCTCCCTGTCGCTACAGGCCAAGCTGCTGCGCGTGCTGCAGTACGGCGACATCCAGCGCGTGGGGGATGACCGCAGCCACAGAGTGGACGTTCGCGTGCTGGCGGCCACCAACCGCGACCTGCGTGAAGCGGTGCTGGCCGGGCAGTTCCGCGCCGACCTGTTCCATCGCCTGAGCGTGTTCCCGCTTACCGTGCCGCCGCTGCGCGAGCGCGGGGACGACGTGGTGCTGCTGGCGGGCTTTTTCTGCGAGCAGTGCCGTCTCAGGATGGGGCTTTCCCGCGTGGTGCTGAGCCCGAGTGCGAGGTCGCATCTGCTAAGCTACGGCTGGCCGGGCAACGTGCGCGAGCTGGAGCATGCGATCCACCGCGCGGTGGTGCTGGCGCGGGCGACGCGTTCGGGAGATGAGGTGGTAATTCATGCGCGGCATTTTGCACTGCATGAGGAAACTGCCCCGACCGTGAAGGCTGCTGCGCCCGAGAGCGCAAACGAGAATCTACGCGAGGCGACGGAAGAATTCCAGCGTCGGATGATTACCCGCGCGCTGGAGCAGAATAACCGCAGCTGGGCGGCGTGCGCGCGGGCGCTGGAGATGGACGTCGCCAACCTGCACCGGCTGGCGAAGCGTCTGGGACTGAAGGGTTAGATAATGCCGGCCTGATAGAAATCCTGCAGGTTGATGGCGCCGCACAGCCTGCCGGTGTCATCCACCACCGGTGCGGCGGTGATTTTGCGCTTCATCAGCACCTCTTTGGCTTCAATGGCGCGGCTCTCGGCGTTCAGCGTCAGCCCCCCTTTGGTCATGGCGTCCGACACTTGGGTTTCCAGCCTGCCGCCGCCCACCAGCCAGCGGCGCAGGTCGCCGTCGGTGAATACGCCTTTGACGTACCCGTCGTCATCGCACACCGCCACCAGCCCCAGACCGGTGCGGCTGAGCTCCAGCATCGCGTCCATGACGCTGGTATTGAGTTTGACCTGCGGAATAGCATCGTCGGTGCGCATCAGGTGGTGAACCTTGTTGAGCAGGCGTGCCCCGAGCGCCCCCGCCGGATGCGAGCGGGCGAAATCTTCTTCGTTAAAGCCGCGCGCCTGCATCACCGCCATCGCCAGCGCGTCGCCCATCATCAGGGTATTCACGGTGCTGGAGGTCGGGGCGAGGTGCATCGGACAGGCTTCACGCTCAACGGAAATATCCAGCGTCGCTTTGGCGGCCAGCGCTAGCGGCGAGCGGGATTTCCCGGTCATCGCCAGCAGGGCGACGGATTTTTCCTGCAGGCGCGGAATAATGAGATCCAGCTCTTTGGCCGAACCGGAGTAAGAGATAAACAGCATCACGTCGCGGCTTTCTATCATCCCCAGATCGCCGTGCAGCGCCTCTGCCGGATGCACGAAGAAGGCCGGGGTGCCGGTGCTGGCGAGCGTCGCAGCAATCTTTTTGCCGATATGGCCGGATTTACCGATGCCCGCCACGATCACTTTGCCTTCGCAGTGGATAATGGTGTTGGCGGCGCGGACAAAATCCTCGCCCAGACGTTCCGGCAGGCGGCTGGCTTCCTGCAGTTCCAGCGTCAGCGTCTGGCGACCCGTTTCTAACAGAAAATCACTCATCTCTCTCTCCGGTTACGATCACGTCGATGCCTTTCTCTTCCAGCGCTTTTTTGAACGCCGGGTCGATACCCGCGTCGGTAATCAGCTTGTCGACGCTTTCAAGGCTACAGACAATGTTGGGGCTTTTACGGCCAAACTTCGACGAGTCCGCCATCAGAATCACCTCCCGCGCGGCGTTACACATGGCTTTACTGACGCTGAACACCTCGTTGAAGGTGGTGACGCCCGCGTTCAGGTCGATGCCGTCGGTGCCCATGAACAGTTTATCAAAGCTGAAGTGGTCGAAGGCGTTCTCCGCCAGCTGTCCGTGGAATGAGGCGGATTTTTTGCGGAAGGTGCCGCCGGGCATCAGGATGGTCTGCTCGCTGTCGAACTCCGACAGCGCGTTGACGATGTGCAGGCTGTTGGTCATCACCGTGATGTTGTTAAAGCGGCTGAGCAGCGGGATCATCTGCAGAACGGTACTGCCTGCATCCAGAATGATGGAGTCGCCATCGTGGATAAATTTTACGGCGGCTTCGGCAATCATCGCTTTCTGGTGGGTATTGATCAGCGTTTTGTGGTCGATAGGCGGGTCGGCTTCGTCCTTATTAAGCACCACGCCGCCGTAGGTTCGAATGACGGCGCCAGAGTTTTCGAGCAATACGAGGTCCTTGCGTATCGTCGTGCCGGTGGTGTCAAAGTAGTGGGCCAGATCCTCTACCGAACATTTTCCCTGCTTTTGCAGATGCTCGAGAATGGCCGCCTGCCGCTGACGAGGTTTCATAGGCGCTTCGTTCCTTAGGTTGCGAAATGATAATTTCGCAAGTCTATATCTTTCACAACGAAATTATCCATGTTTCAGATTAAGCGCTAATGATAGTGCATTCTGACAGAGTGGATCATGGGGAAAGATCACATCAGGCTGCAATTCCTGCAGCGAAATGCCGTTGATTGCCTGGATTTTCACCGGACGGGCAAAGACGGTCATGCCGCGCATGATGAGGGAATCGCAGACGTTATTGTTTTCGTCCAGCGCAATAGCCACGACGACTCGCGGTTTAAAGCGTCCCCCGGAACGCCCGACGCCCACGCGGCCTTTCTGGCACAGTGCGTCAAACGCGCGGTTAAACTGGTGAATTTGCCAGCCGCCGAACGCCATCTGGCAGAGCCAGGCGAGGGCGGCGACGGTGATGAGTGCGGTGACCATATCGGCTCCTTATTGTGTACCCTCTCCCGGTGGGAGAGGGTTAGGGTGAGGGCATCAGGCCGCTCGATCAGAACATTACCTGCCCGCCGGTGACGTTAATCGACTGCCCGGTGCAGTACGAGGCTTTCGGGCTGGCGTAAAACAGCAGCATGTTCAGCACGTCCTGATAATCGCACCCGCGCTTCAGCGGCACTTTATCGATGTAGTACTGCTCCACTTCCTCAGCCTTGATGCCGAGCTTGGTGGCATACTGCGGCAGCAGGGACTGGAACATCGGCGATTTCAGCAGGTTGCCGAGCATCAGCGAGTGAACGGTAATGCCGTACTCGGCCAGATCCAGCGCCAGAGACTGCGTCAGCCCCACGCCGCCAAACTTCGCCGCGCTGTAGCCGGAGTTGTGCTTGCTGCCCACTTTTCCTGATTTGGAGTTGATCTGAATGATGCGTCCCTGAATGCCGTCGCGGATCATCAGACGGGAAAACTCGCGGGCGCAGAGGAAATAGCCCACCAGATTGACCTGCAGCGAGCGGTCAAAATCCCCCAGTTCGAAATCGCTGATAAAGGCCGCTTTCGCAATTCCCGCGCTGTAGACCAGCAGATCGGTACGCCCAAAAATCTCGTCCACGCCGCGGGCCAGCGCCATCACGCTCTGCTCGCTGGTGGCGTCGGCGCCAAACCCGTACGCCATTTCTTCGCCAAACTCGGTGTTAATGGTGTCCGCCACGCGGGCGGCTTTTTCACTCTGAATATCCACTACCGCCACGCGGTAGCCCTCTGCGGCAAGCCCACGGCAGAGGAACTCGCCTAAGGTTTGTCCTCCACCAATGACAACGGCAACCTGACTCATGTCTATCTCCTTAATTACGCAACAAATTTTAACGTGCAGCCTGGGGTGACAGCCTGCGGAACCGGACCATCGACGTGAACCGTGCCGGGATATTCGGCCTGTAGCTGGCCGTCGAAACGCAGGGTGATGTGGCCCAGCTCGCGCAGGTTTTGTTCAGCGACGTCGCCGACGGCGGTCACGGCATAGCGCGCCTCGCCCAGCTCAAGCTGGCTACCGGCCTTCAGCTCACCGTTCAGCTCGCCGTGGCAGTGGATAAAACAAAACTCTTCGATATCCGCAGGCGCCCCTTCGCGAAAGGTGATCAGCATCTGGTCGCTCAGCGCGTCGGCGGCGCTCTGGCCAATGCGGGTAATGGTGGTCTGGTAAATCACGGTCATTGCAGGAACCTCTTATTGATAAATAAAGCCGGAGACAAACCAGGCAATCAGCACCGTGGGCGCGCCCGTCAGGAAGCGGCTGACCAGCACGGACGGCACGCCCACGCGCACGGTGTCCTGGCGCGCTTCGGCCAGCGACAGCCCAACGGGGATGAAATCGCAAGCCGCCTGGGCGTTAATGGCAAACAGGGCGGGCAGGGCGAGGTGCGGGGGAATGTTCCCCAGACCAATCTGCACGCCAATCAGCACGCCGATGACCTGAGCGATCACCGCGCCCGGGCCGAGGAACGGCGACAGCAGCGGGAAGGAACAGATCAGCGCCAGCGTCACCAGCCCGAGCGGGTGGCTAGCGAGCGGGGCGAGGCCGTGGGCAATCCAGTCGCCCAGGCCGGAGGCCATGATGATGCCGATCAGCGCCGAGACGAACGCCATAAACGGCAGAATGGTTTTCAGCACCGTGTCGATGGTGTCGCGCCCGGACTGGAAAAGCACCGCCACGGCGGAACCCATGCCCATCCCGACCTTCGCCAGCAGGCCGTCGCTCTGCTCGGTGATTTTCTTGCTGGTGTCGTACTCGCGCGGAGCCGCTTTTTGCGGTGCAGACGTCCCCTTCACCAGGGTGATGTTGTCTTCCTTAACGCCCGAGACATAAATGTCTTCGAGGATGTACTGCGCCAGCGGGCCGGATTTTCCGGTGGAGTGAATATTTACCGTCGGAATACGGCGCTTCGGATAGATACCGCAGCGCAGCGTGCCGCCGCAGTCGATCACCGCCACGCCAATTTCTGCTTCCGGCGGCTCGCCTTCTTTGAAGCCGTCGACCGCTTCCCAGCCGGTCAGCTCGCACAGCCTGTCGACGATCGCCGGGCGGGTACCCGCGGTGATGTAAACAATCTTTTTGCCTTCGGTGGCGTCGAACTCCAGCGGGCCACCCCAGCCGCCCGTGCCTTTGTCAATGCGGATCCGGTTCATGCTGTGGCTCCTGAAAGATGGACCTTCTGTTCAAGCTGGATGCCCATTTTTTTCTCGAAAATAGCGGTGGTGAGGTCGGTCACCCAGCCGCGGAAGAAGTTGGTCACCAGACCGACCAGCAGGTAGCTCACCGCCAGCGGGCCGAGCGGCAGGCCAAGCGTAGTAAGGCCGCTGGCGATCCCGAGATAAACGAACAGCTCGCCGGGGTTGATGTGCGGGAACAGGCCGTTCATCGAATGGCAGCTGTAGGAGGCGGCGGCGTAGTAGCTCGGCTTGTACTTTTCCGGCATAAAGCGGCCGAGGCTTAAGGTCATCGGGTTGCAGAACACGAAGGTGCCGATAAAGGGCAGTATCAGGTAGCGGGACAGCGGGTTTCCGGCGCAGCGCTGGGCGAAGCGTTCAATGCGCTGCTGGCCGATAAAGTTGATCAGCGCGTTCATGATGACCAGCAGGCTGATCAGCAGGGGCAGGATCCCGGTCACCATGCCGGTGAACACTTCTCCGCCTTTTTGAAATAGCCCGATGAACCACTCGGCGCCGTGGGTGATGGTTTCTATCATTCTTCTCTCCTGTGAGGCTTTTTTGTTTTTGTCTGGCTGGGCTAATAATAATCATTTTGAAAGATTTTAAAGTGTTAATTAGATCTCACAATGAAAGAAAAAAGGATTATTTTGAAAGTTTATTGGTGGGGCTAATGATTTTCGATGGAAAAAAGCGCGGATTTGCGTAGGGAAGGTGCGTACCGCTTCCTTGAGGTGTTGCGGATGCTTTACCATACTGGGTTCTTATCGAACCCGTTAAATGGATGTCTCATGTTCAAGCGTCGTTATGCAGCGCTGTTGCCTGCGCTTATTCTGCTGTCTGCCTGTAGTAGCAAACCTAAGACCGAAGCCGTTCAGCAAACGGCGGGCGCGCCTTCCGGAGGATTCCTGCTGGAGCCGCAGCACAATATGATGCAGATGGGCGGCGACTTCGCGAATAACCCGGCGGCCGAGCAGTTCATCGATAAAATGGTGAGCAAACACGGCTTTGACAGACAGCAGCTGCACGAAATTTTGTCTCAGGCGAAGCGTCTGGACTACGTGCTGCGTCTGATGGACAGACAGGCGCCGACGGCCCAGGTGCCGAGCGGGCCGAACGGCGCGTGGCTGCGCTATCGCAAGCAGTTTATTACTCCGGACAACGTGCAAAACGGCGTGGCGTTCTGGAATCAGTATGAAGAGGCGCTCAACCGCGCGTGGCAGGTGTACGGCGTACCGCCTGAAATCATCGTCGGGATTATCGGCGTGGAAACCCGCTGGGGCCGCGTGATGGGGAAAACCCGCATCCTGGATGCGCTGGCGACGCTCTCCTTTAACTATCCGCGCCGCGCGGAGTATTTCTCCTCCGAGCTGGAGACCTTCCTGCTGATGGCGCGCAACGAGCAGGACGATCCGCTCGATCTGAAAGGGTCGTTTGCCGGCGCGATGGGCTACGGCCAGTTTATGCCGTCGTCCTATAAACAGTATGCCGTCGACTTTAACGGAGATGGCCATATCAACCTGTGGGATCCGGTGGATGCCATCGGCAGCGTGGCGAACTACTTCAAGGCGCACGGCTGGGTGCCGGGCGGGCAAGTTGCGGTGCAGGCGAACGGCGAGGCGTTTGGGCTGGAAAACGGCTTTAAAACCAAATATAGCGTTGCACAGCTGACGGCGGCAGGCTTAACGCCAACCCAGCCGCTGGGCAACGCGCAACAGGTGAGTCTGCTGCGTCTGGATGTCGGGACGGGCTATCAGTACTGGTACGGTCTGCCGAATTTCTACACCATTACCCGCTATAACCACAGCACCCACTATGCGATGGCTGTATGGCAGCTGGGGCTGGCGGTATCGCAGGCCCGCGTGCCGGCGGCGTCACCGTTTAGTCAGTAAGTCACCTTATTCCCCCTCTCCCTGTGGGAGAGGGCTGGGGTGAGGGCACCCGCGCGCACCTATTTCCCTCAGAAACATTTCGCCACACTCCCTCTGCAAACCCGCCATTTACATCTTAACTACCTTTTATTATTGTTATGTTATAACGTTTAATGTGGTGTCGAGATGTCAACGTCCCTTTTCTCTCTGTCTGCTCCGGTTCGGCTTTTGCTGGCGCTGGTGCTGGTTGTCTTTATTGGGCTGGCCGTGTGCTGGGCGGTGGCATTGCCATGATTGTGATGAATGAACTGGTCGCGGGTTATGAACGCCAGCCCATTACGCGGCCCCTTTCGGGCACGATTGAGCGCGGAAGCATGACCGCCATTATCGGCGCTAACGGCTGCGGGAAATCCACGCTGCTGAAAACGCTGGCGGGGTTTATTCCTCCCGTCAGCGGCGGCTTTCGCTGGCAGGGGAAGCGCCCGGTAATCGGATGGCTGGCACAGCGCCACGCGCTGGAGGCGCAGTTTCCGCTGACCGTACAGGACGTGGTAAGCATGGGATGCTGGCCGGGCATTTCGCTGTTTTCCGGGTTTCGTCGCGAAGCGCGGCTGCGCCTTGCCAGCGCGCTTGAGCGCGTCGGACTGGAAACCATGGCGTTATCCACCATCGATGAGCTCTCCGGCGGGCAGTTCCAGCGCATGCTGTTTGCCCGCGTTCTGGTACAGCAGGCGCCGCTGGTGATGCTGGATGAGCCCTTTACCGGCGTCGATGAAGCCACCTGCAACGTGCTGATGGACGTGATGCTGGAGATGTATATGCAGGGGCAAACTCTGCTCGCGGTACTGCACGACAGCGAGCGCGTGTCGCGCCATTTCCCGCAAACGCTGCGGCTGGATGCTGACGTGCCCCAGTGGAAAACCGAGCGGGTGAGGGTGGCATGATCTGGCATCTCTTTTTTCAGCCGTTTATTGAGTACGGCTTTATGCGTCGCGCGCTGGTGGTTTGCCTGGCGCTCTCCGTCAGCACTACCGCGCTCGGGGTGTTTCTTCAGCTGCGACGGATGAGCCTGATGGGCGACGCCCTTTCTCACGCCATTTTGCCGGGTGTCGCCGTGGGGTATTTGCTCAGCGGTATGTCGCTGCTGGCGATGAGTATTGGCGGTTTTATCGCGGGCATTACCGTGGCGCTGCTGGCCGGTCTGGTCAGTCGACGCACGCCGCTTAAGGAAGATGCCAGCTTTGCCGGGTTTTATCTTGGCTCGCTGGCGCTGGGGGTCACGCTGGTGTCGCTGCGCGGGTCGAATGTCGATCTGCTGCATCTGCTGTTTGGCTCCATCCTCGCCGTGGACAACGACGCCGCGCTGTTTGTCACGGGCGTGTGCATGTTCACCCTTATCGTGCTGGCGATGTTCTATCGCGGACTGGTTACCGAAGCGTTTGACACCGCCTGGCTGCAGGTGAACGCCCGCTGGCTGCCCGGCCTGCTGCACGGATTGTTTCTGGCGCTGCTGGTTCTTAACCTGGTGGCTGGTTTTCAGGTGCTCGGCACGCTGATGGCCGTCGGGCTGATGATGCTTCCAGCCGTGGCGGCCCGCTGCTGGGTGCGCACGCTGCCTGCGTTACTCCTGATGGCGGGCATCAGCGGTATTTTCTGCGCATGGCTGGGGCTGAGCCTCTCCTGGGCAATGAGTTTGCCTGCCGGGCCTTCCATTGTGCTTACCGCCAGCGCGCTGTTCTTTATTTCCATTTTACTGGGCACGCGAAGCAGGCTCGCTGGCAGCCTGCGCGCGCTTTTTTAACGCAAGGGGAAACGATGAAACGTACAGGATTAGCAGTGGCGCTCGCGCTGGGGATGATGTCGCACGGCGTGATGGCGAAAACGCTGAATGTGGTCACCAGCTTTTCGATACTGGGGGATATCACGCAGCAGGTGGGCGGTGACCATGTGAACGTGACGACGCTGGTGGGGCCAGACGGCGATCCGCATACCTTTGAACCGTCGCCGAAAGACAGCGCGGCGCTGAGCAAGGCCGATGTGGTGGTGGTAAACGGCCTGGGGCTGGAGGGCTGGCTCGATCGGCTGGTGAAGGCCTCCGGGTTCAAAGGACAGCTGGTCGTCGCCTCAACCGGGGTGAAAACCCACACGCTTGAGGAAGATGGAAAGACCGTGACCGATCCGCACGCGTGGAACAGCGCGGCGAACGGGGCGCTGTATGCACAAAATATTCTGAACGGGCTGGTGAAAGCCGATCCGCAGGACAAAGCCGCGCTGGAAGCCTCCGGTAAACCGTATATCGCGCAGCTTAACCAGCTGGATAGCTGGGCCAAAACGCGCTTTAGCCAGATCCCGCAGGCGAAGCGTAACGTGTTGACCAGCCATGACGCGTTTGGCTATTTCAGCCGCGCCTACGGCGTGACGTTTATGGCGCCGCAGGGACTGTCGTCCGAGAGCGAGGCCAGCGCGTCGCAGGTTGCTGAGATTATCAATCAGATCAAAGCCGACGGCGTCAAAACCTGGTTTATGGAAAATCAGCTCGATCCGCGTCTGGTGAAGCAGATAGCGTCGGCGACGGGCGCACAGCCGGGGGGCGAACTGTATCCGGAAGCGCTGTCGGCAAAAGGCGGGGTGGCAGACACCTACGTTAAGGCATTTCGCCACAATGTGAACACCCTCGCCGACAGCATGAAATAACATTTCCACGGCCGGTGCGCCCGCATCGGCTTTTTTCTGAAGCTCCCTCGTAAAACCTGAAGTGCATCCCCACATCTGACGAGAAAGTGCTATCTTGTGCAGCACGTTTTTCTGATGCCTGGAGCGAGAATGACTGACCATGAATTGATGCAGCTTAGCGAGATTGTTGGCCTTGCGCTGAAGCAGCGTGGCGCGACAATCACCACCGCGGAATCCTGCACCGGCGGCTGGGTGGCGAAAGCGATTACCGATATTGCCGGCAGTTCCGCCTGGTTTGAACGCGGATTTGTGACCTACAGTAACGAAGCTAAAGCACAGATGATTGGCGTGCGCGAATCCACGCTTGAACAGCATGGCGCGGTCAGCGAACCGGTGGTGATCGAGATGGCCATTGGTGCGCTCAAAGAGGCGCGCGCAGATTACGCAATTTCCATTAGCGGCATTGCGGGCCCGGACGGCGGTAGCGACGTGAAGCCTGTCGGCACAGTCTGGTTTGGGTTTGCTACTTCTAAAGGCGAAGGCATCACCCGCCGGGAGTGCTTCAGCGGCGATCGCGAAAGCGTGCGTCGTCAGGCAACGGAATATGCGTTAAAAACGCTCTGGCAACAATTTCTACAAAACACTTGATACTGTATGACCATACAGTATAATTGCACCAACAGAACAGAAATCCACGGTGAAGCACAGTCGCTTCTCCCGGCATGACAGGAGTAATAATGGCTATCGACGAAAACAAACAGAAAGCGTTGGCGGCAGCACTGGGCCAGATCGAAAAGCAATTCGGTAAAGGCTCCATCATGCGCCTGGGTGAAGACCGTTCCATGGATGTGGAAACCATCTCCACCGGTTCGCTTTCTCTGGATATCGCGCTGGGCGCTGGCGGCCTGCCTATGGGCCGTATCGTAGAAATCTACGGGCCAGAGTCCTCCGGTAAAACCACCCTGACGCTGCAGGTCATTGCCGCGGCACAGCGCGAAGGTAAAACCTGTGCGTTTATCGATGCCGAGCACGCGCTGGACCCTGTGTATGCCCGTAAGCTGGGCGTCGATATCGACAACCTGCTGTGTTCTCAGCCGGACACCGGTGAGCAGGCACTGGAAATTTGTGACGCGCTGGCGCGTTCTGGTGCTGTTGACGTTATCGTGGTCGACTCCGTTGCCGCACTGACGCCAAAAGCCGAAATCGAAGGCGAAATCGGCGACTCTCATATGGGCCTTGCGGCTCGTATGATGAGCCAGGCGATGCGTAAGCTGGCGGGTAACCTGAAGCAGTCCAACACGCTGCTGATCTTCATCAACCAGATCCGTATGAAAATCGGCGTGATGTTCGGTAACCCGGAAACCACGACCGGGGGGAACGCCCTGAAATTCTACGCCTCTGTCCGTCTGGATATCCGCCGTATCGGCGCGGTGAAAGAGGGTGAGAACGTCGTCGGTAGCGAAACCCGCGTCAAGGTTGTGAAGAACAAAATCGCTGCGCCGTTCAAGCAGGCTGAGTTCCAGATCCTCTACGGCGAAGGTATTAACTTCTTCGGTGAGCTGGTTGACTTGGGCGTGAAAGAGAAGCTGATTGAAAAAGCGGGCGCCTGGTACAGCTACAACGGTGACAAGATTGGTCAGGGTAAAGCGAATGCCATCTCCTGGCTGAAAGAGAACCCGGCTGCGGCGAAAGAGATCGAGAAGAAAGTGCGTGAGCTTCTGCTGAACAACCAGGACTCCACGCCTGATTTCGCGGTTGATAGCGCGGATGCTGAAGAAACTAACGAAGACTTTTAATTCTCTCGTTTAACAATGAAGGGCTGCTGATGCGGCCCTTTTTGCATTTCTGAATCAGCAGGTTTTTTTATGAGTGAACCGACAACACGTCGACCCGCGTATGCACGCTTACTTGATCGCGCGGTGCGCATCCTGGCCGTCCGTGACCACAGCGAACAGGAGCTGCGGCGAAAACTGTCGGCGCCGGTGATGAGTAAAAACGGCCCGGAAGAGATTGATGCCGCCGCGGAAGATTATGACCGCGTCATCGCCTGGTGCTATGAGCATCGCTATCTTGATGACGAGCGTTTTGCCTCGCGGTTTCTCGCCAGCCGTGGCCGTAAAGGATACGGGCCCGCGCGCATCCGGCAGGAGCTAAACCAGAAAGGGGTAGCCCGGGAGTCCATCGAAAAAGCGATGCGCGAATGCGATATTGACTGGTGCGAACTGGCAAGAGAACAGGCGATTCGCAAGTACGGCGAGCCGCTGCCGCGTGAATTTTCAGAAAAAGTTAAAATCCAGCGCTTTTTGCTCTACCGCGGCTTTCTGATGGAAGATATTCAGGATATCTGGCGTAATTTTGCCGATTGAACGCATGCGGGATTTTACTTCCCACTAAAGAAAACTTATCTTATTCCCACTTTTTCCAGTAGCTGGTCTGTCCAACGGTTTACCGATACAGGCTGGCTACGACATTTCGTTAGCTTGATTTCAGGATAATTATGAGCAAGAGCACCGCTGAGATCCGTCAGGCGTTTCTCGATTTTTTCCATAGTAAGGGACACCAGGTTGTTGCCAGCAGCTCCCTGGTACCGAACAACGATCCGACTCTGCTGTTTACCAACGCCGGGATGAACCAGTTCAAGGATGTGTTCCTTGGTCTCGACAAGCGTAATTATTCCCGCGCCACAACCTCACAGCGTTGCGTGCGTGCGGGCGGTAAACACAACGACCTGGAAAACGTCGGTTACACCGCGCGTCACCACACCTTCTTCGAAATGCTGGGTAACTTCAGCTTCGGCGACTACTTCAAACACGATGCCATTCAATATGCGTGGGAACTGCTGACCGGTGAAAACTGGTTCAACCTGCCGAAAGAGCGTCTGTGGGTTACCGTCTATGAAACCGATGACGAAGCCTACGAAATCTGGGAAAAAGAAGTCGGGATCCCGCGCGAGCGTATTATTCGCATCGGCGATAACAAAGGCGCGCCTTACGCGTCCGACAACTTCTGGCAGATGGGTGATACCGGTCCTTGCGGTCCGTGCACCGAGATCTTCTACGATCACGGCGACCACATCTGGGGCGGCCCTCCGGGAAGCCCGGAAGAAGACGGCGATCGCTACATTGAGATCTGGAACATCGTCTTCATGCAGTTCAACCGTCAGGCCGACGGTACGATGGAGCCGCTGCCGAAGCCTTCCGTTGATACCGGTATGGGCCTGGAGCGTATTGCCGCGGTTCTGCAGCACGTTAACTCCAACTATGAGATTGACCTGTTCAGCACCCTGATCAAAGCCGTTGCCGAAGTCACCGGCGCGACCGATCTGAACAACAAATCGCTGCGCGTTATCGCGGACCACATTCGCTCCTGCGCGTTCCTGATTGCAGACGGCGTTATCCCGTCGAATGAAAACCGTGGCTACGTGCTGCGTCGTATCATTCGTCGTGCTATTCGTCACGGCAACATGCTGGGCGCGAAGGACACCTTCTTCTACAAACTCGTTGGGCCACTGATCGGCGTGATGGGTTCAGCCGGTGACGAGCTGAAACGCCAGCAGGCGCAGGTTGAGCAGGTTCTGAAAACCGAAGAAGAGCAGTTTGCCCGTACTCTGGAGCGCGGTCTGGCGCTGCTGGACGAAGAGCTGGCGAAGCTCAAGGGCGACACGCTGGATGGCGAAACCGCTTTCCGCCTGTACGACACCTACGGCTTCCCGGTTGACCTGACAGCGGACGTTTGCCGTGAGCGCAACATCAAAGTTGACGAAGCGGGCTTCGAAGCCGCGATGGAAGAGCAGCGCCGTCGTGCGCGTGAGTCCAGCGGTTTCGGTGCAGACTACAACGCGATGATCCGCGTTGATAGCGCGTCTGAATTCAAAGGTTATGAGGCGCTGGAACTGACCGGCAAAGTGACCGCCCTGTTTGTTGACGGCAAAGCCGTGGACAGCATCAGTGCGGGTCAGGATGCGGTTGTCATTCTGGACAAAACGCCGTTCTACGCCGAATCCGGCGGCCAGGTTGGCGATAAGGGCGAACTGAAGGGCAATGGCTTTAGCTTCAGCGTCAGCGACACCCAAAAATACGGTCAGGCGATTGGTCACCAGGGCAAACTGGTTTCCGGTTCTCTGAAAGTGGGCGAGGGCGTCCAGGCTAACGTTGATGAAGCTCGCCGCGCGCGCATTCGTCTGAACCACTCGGCAACCCACCTGATGCACGCTGCCCTGCGCGATGTGCTCGGTACCCACGTTGCACAGAAAGGTTCTCTGGTTAACGACAAAGTGCTGCGCTTCGACTTCTCGCATTTTGAAGCGATGAAGCCATCTGAAATCCGTGCGGTGGAAGATCTGGTGAACGCGCAGATCCGTCGTAACCTGCCAATCGAGACTCATATCATGGATCTCGAGGACGCGAAGAAAAAAGGTGCGATGGCGCTGTTTGGCGAGAAATACGATGAACGTGTTCGCGTGCTGAGCATGGGCGACTTCTCTACCGAGCTGTGCGGCGGTACACACGCCTCGCGCACCGGTGACATCGGCCTGTTCCGTATTGTTTCCGAGTCGGGTACGGCGGCAGGCGTGCGTCGTATTGAAGCGGTGACCGGTGAAGGTGCGATTGCCAGCCTGCATGCGCAGAGCGATCAACTGCACGATATCGCGCAGCTGCTGAAAGGCGATAGCCAGAACCTGGGCGAGAAAGTGCGCGTTGCGCTGGATCGCACGCGTCAGCTGGAAAAAGAGCTGCAGCAGCTGAAAGAGCAGGCTGCGGCGCAGGAGAGTGCAAACCTCTCCAGCAAGGCTGTAGACATTAAGGGCGTCAAACTGCTGGTCAGCGATCTGGCGGGCGTTGAGCCTAAGATGCTGCGTACTATGGTCGACGATCTCAAGAACCAGCTTGGTTCTACCGTTATCGTGCTGGCGACAGTGGCAGAAGGTAAGGTTTCTCTGATTGCGGGCGTATCTAAGGATGTGACCGACCGCGTAAAAGCAGGGGAACTGATTGGTATGGTCGCTCAGCAGGTGGGCGGCAAGGGTGGCGGTCGTCCGGACATGGCGCAAGCCGGTGGTACGGATGCGGCGGCACTCCCTGCAGCATTGGCCAGCGTTGAAAGCTGGGTAAGCGCGAAACTGTAATAACTACAAAGCACAAGCAGACGCCATAGCGGTAACGTTATGGCGTCTTGTTCACTGTGCTATCGATAACGATAAAGTCAGGTTGAGTTTGTGTATATCGGCTAAACTTACGTTTAACAGAATGTGATGCCGTGACTGCTTACACTTTACGTGTTTGTCATCGCTTACTTTTTGGCGTTATATGATGGATAATGCCGGGATACAAGAGACCCGACTCTTTTAATCTTTCAAGGAGCAAAGAATGCTGATTCTGACTCGTCGAGTTGGTGAGACCCTCATGATTGGGGATGAGGTCACCGTGACAGTTTTAGGGGTAAAGGGTAACCAGGTACGTATTGGTGTTAACGCTCCTAAAGAAGTATCTGTCCACCGTGAAGAGATCTACCAGCGTATCCAGGCTGAAAAATCCCAGCAGTCCAGTTACTGATATTGTCGCGTCTCGCTGTCGGGCGAGACGCAACCCTCCTGTCATTTTTCCTGCTCAAAGTTACCGTTTAATTTCAATCGCTCTCTTTTTAACCGCTCCATAACCCTTAACTCGTCCTATCTCCGCCTTTTCTGCATAGGTTTTCTGTGAAGAAGCCTGCAAAATCCGCTTATAAAACACCCTCTTTGCGGCTTTTACATGCGAATTGCGTGTGATTTGTGCAAACGATAAAAGCTTTTGGAAAATTGTTTGACTTATAAGTCCCAGAAAGTAATATATGCGCCACGCAGCGACGAGAAGCTCTTAACGAGTTGCTCGAAGCACTCGAAAGAGGCGTTGTGTGGTGAGGTGGCCGAGAGGCTGAAGGCGCTCCCCTGCTAAGGGAGTATGCGGTCAAAAGCTGCATCCGGGGTTCGAATCCCCGCCTCACCGCCATTTTGCATCCGTAGCTCAGCTGGATAGAGTACTCGGCTACGAACCGAGCGGTCGGAGGTTCGAATCCTCCCGGATGCACCATTTACTATTTCTGAAAGCAGTACCCTGATGCATCCGTAGCTCAGCTGGATAGAGTACTCGGCTACGAACCGAGCGGTCGGAGGTTCGAATCCTCCCGGATGCACCATATTCTCCGAGATAATAGCCACGCTGTTGTTTCAAGGTCTGCGGGTTAATCGCAAGCACCAGGGAGGATAACGTTGCTTTAGCAACGGCCCGAAGGGCGAGGCGCAGCCGAGTAATCCTCCCGGATGCACCATTTACTGTTTCTGAAAGCATTTCCCGATGCATCCGTAGCTCAGCTGGATAGAGTACTCGGCTACGAACCGAGCGGTCGGAGGTTCGAATCCTCCCGGATGCACCATCTTCTCCTTCTTTGTTTATTCCTTCGACGTTCCGTCAGCAATCACACTCTCAGTCAGCGACAAAAACCACCATTTACGATAAAGTAATGCTTTGTTAATCGTTTAGCGAGAGCACGATGTACGCACAGTATGACGGTTTGATCTTCGATATGGATGGCACTCTCCTGGATACCGAACCCACGCATCGTCAAGCCTGGACAGACGTCCTGGGCCGCTACGGTATGCGTTTCGATCTTCAGGCGATGATTGCCCTCAACGGATCTCCCACCTGGCGTATTGCACAGGCCGTGATTGAACTGAATCAGGCCGATCTCGACCCGCACCTGCTCGCGCGCGAAAAAACCGATGCAGTAAAAGCCATGCTTTTAGATACCGTACGCCCTCTGCCGCTGATTGATGTGGTAAAAGAGTGGCACGGGCGTCGCCCGATGTCGGTAGGAACAGGCAGCGAAAGTGCGATTGCAGAAGCTTTGCTCAATCATCTTGGCCTGCGCCACTATTTTTCTGCCGTGGTCGCCGCCGATCATGTTAAACATCACAAGCCCGCACCGGACACCTTCCTGCTTTGCGCAGAATTAATGGGCGTCCCGGCGGCAAAATGCGTCGTGTTTGAAGATGCCGATTTCGGCATCCAGGCCGCGCGTGATGCCGGAATGGATGCGGTGGATGTACGCTTACTGTGAGTGACGCGCTGTCACTTGCCTCATTATTCGCCAGCAGTTTTTTAAGCGCCACGCTGTTACCGGGAAATTCGGAAGTGGTGCTGGTGGCGATGCTGTTGTCCGGCGTGAGTCAGCCCTGGCTGCTTGTATTAATAGCAACAATGGGTAATAGCCTTGGAGGGCTGACTAACGTTATTCTTGGGCGTTTCTTTCCGCTGCGTGAAAAATCGCGCTGGCAGGAAAAGGCAGTCGGCTGGCTAAAACGCTATGGCGCTGCCACGCTGTTATTAAGCTGGATGCCTGTAATAGGCGATTTACTGTGTCTGCTGGCGGGATGGATGCGCATCTCCTGGGGACCGGTGCTCTTTTTTTTGTGCCTTGGCAAGGCGTTGCGCTATGTTCTCGTGGCGTGGGCAACGCTGCAGGGTATGACGTGGTGGCACTAATTGGTGGAATGAATACGCGACCTTCAATCGTCAACCATTACAATTATGCTGAGTAACATTACTTTGACAGGCGGGAGGTCAATTTGATCCCGGACGTATCTCAGGCGCTGGCCTGGCTGGAAAACCACCCTCAGGCATTGAAGGGTATTCAGCGTGGGCTTGAGCGTGAAACGCTGCGCGTTAACGCGGACGGCAGTTTAGCGACAACGGGTCACCCGAAGGCGTTAGGCTCGGCGCTGACACATAAATGGATCACAACCGATTTCGCTGAAGCGCTGCTGGAGTTCATCACCCCAGTAGAGGGTGATATTGATCATATGCTGACGATCATGCGCGATATCCATCGTTATACCGCGCGCAACCTGGGCGACGAACGTATGTGGCCCCTCAGCATGCCGTGCTATATCGAGCAGGGCCAGGAGATTGAGCTGGCGCAGTACGGCACGTCAAATATCGGCCGGCTGAAAACGCTCTATCGTGAAGGGCTGAAAAACCGCTACGGCGCGTTGATGCAGACGATCTCGGGTGTGCATTACAACTTCTCGCTGCCAATGGCATTCTGGCAGGCGAAATGCGGTGAAACGGATAAAGACGCGATCTCGGAGGGCTATTTCCGCCTCATCCGCAACTATTACCGTTTCGGCTGGGTGATCCCGTATCTGTTTGGTGCCTCCCCGGCGATCTGTTCTTCGTTCCTGCAGGGGAAACCGACCACGCTGCCATTCGAGAAGACCGATTGCGGAATGTACTATCTCCCGTATGCCACCTCTCTGCGCCTGAGCGATCTCGGTTATACCAATAAATCGCAAAGCAATCTCGGTATTACGTTTAACGAATTGCACGAATATGTGGCAGGATTGAAGCGGGCGATCAAAACCCCGTCGGAAGAGTACGAGAAAATCGGCCTCGAAAAAGACGGTAAGCGCCTGCAAATCAACAGCAATGTGCTGCAGATTGAAAACGAGCTGTATGCGCCTATTCGTCCTAAGCGCGTGACGCGCAGCGGCGAAACCCCGTCGGATGCGCTGCAGCGCGGTGGGATCGAATACATTGAAGTGCGCTCGCTGGATATCAACCCGTTCTCACCGATTGGCGTTGATGAACAGCAGATTCGCTTCCTGGATCTGTTTATGGTCTGGTGCGTGCTGGCGGATGCGCCGGAAATGAGTTCAGACGAACTGCTCTGTACCCGTACAAACTGGAACCGCGTGATTCTGGAAGGGCGTAAACCGGGTCTGACGCTGGGGATCGGCTGCGAAACGGCACAGTTCCCGCTGACGAAAGTCGGCAAAGATCTGTTCGGCGATCTGAAGCGTGTTGCCCGGACGATGGACAGCATCGACGGCGGGGATGCGTATCAACAGATCTGCGACCAGCTGGTGGCGTGCTTTGATAACCCGGAACTGACGTTCTCAGCACGCATTCTGCGTTCTATGATCGATCAGGGCATTGGCGGCACGGGGCGTTCACTCTCAGCGGAGTACCGTGAGATGCTGATGCAGGAGCCGTTAGAAGTGCTGAGCGAAGCGGATTTTGTCGCGGAACGCGATGCGTCCGTGGTGCGTCAGAAAGAGGTTGAAGCGGCGGATACCGAGTCGTTTGAGGCGTTTCTGGCTAAGCAGGCTTAAGCAGAAAAGAAAAAGGCCACATCGCTGTGGCCAAAATATACATCTCTGAATTCAGGGATGATGATAACAAATGCGCGTCTTTCATATACTCAGACGCGCATTCTGTAGAAGAGTTCAGTTTATTTTAAAAAAAATCACTATCGGAGGTGACGTATGCCGTTATTAGATAGCTTTACTGTCGACCATACCCGTATGGAAGCACCTGCAGTCCGCGTGGCGAAGACCATGCACACCCCGCACGGCGACACGATCACCGTCTTCGATCTGCGTTTCTGCGTGCCAAACAAAGAAGTGATGCCGGAGAAAGGCATTCATACGCTGGAACACCTGTTCGCTGGCTTCATGCGTGACCACCTGAACGGCAACGGCGTTGAGATCATCGATATCTCTCCGATGGGCTGCCGTACCGGTTTCTACATGAGCCTGATTGGTCAGCCTGAAGAGAAACGTGTGGCAGATGCCTGGAAAGCGGCCATGCAGGACGTGCTGAAGGTGAAAGAGCAGAACCAGATCCCAGAGCTGAACGTTTACCAGTGCGGCACCTACCAGATGCACTCTCTGGAAGAAGCGCAGGAAATCGCGCGTCATATCATCGAGCGTGATGTGCGCGTGAACAGCAACGAAGAGCTGGCCCTGCCGAAAGAAAAACTGCAGGAACTGCACATCTAGTGCACCTTTTCCCTCTCCCTCAGGGAGAGGGTAGGGTGAGGGTTGTTTAACCCATGACCACAACCTCGACTTTTTCCTTTATCCACCGTCCCCTCGTTCCGTTTGCCCATGATTACATTCATGGTGACAGCGAACCGTGGCACAAGCACGACTGCGCGCAGCTGCTGCACACCCTGAGCGGCGTGGTACGGGTGGATACCGCATCAGGCTGTTGGGTTGTGCCTCCCGGTCGCGGCGTCTGGCTACCTGCGGGGACTCGCCACTCGCTTCGCATCACCGGCAACGTGGCGGCGCGAACGCTATTTATCGATCCGCTGGCGCGGGCCGATCTCCCGGCCACCTGCCAGATCGTGCAGATAACGCCGCTGCTGCGCGAGCTGATCCTCGTCTGCCTTGCTTTACCTGAATCGTACTCACCCGGAAGCCGGGATGAGCGCGTCTATGAGCTCATTCTCGATGAAATCCGCACTATGCCGGTGCTGCCGTTTCACCTGCCGGAGCCGGAAAGTGAGGCGCTACGTCGCCTGTGTCTGCAAATCCGGCAACACCCGGGGGAAAGCTGGACCAGCGCGCAGGCGGCGAGCATGATGAACGTGAGCGAGCGCACCCTGAACCGCCATTTTCAGCAGCAGACGGGATTAAGCTACGGCGAGTGGCTGAGAAGGGCGCGCCTGCTGGAAGCCTTAGTGCGACTGGCGCAGGGCCAGCCGGTATTACGCGTGGCGCTGGATCTGGGGTACGGCAGTCACAGCGCCTTTACGGCCATGTTCCGTCGGGTGATGGGCGTCTCTCCCAGCGATTACTTTAAGAACGACTGACGGCGTTAAACAGCGCCTGAAGCGACGCGCGCGCCACGTCGCTGTCAATGCCTACGCCCCAGCGGCTGCTGCCGTCCTGGAACAGGCAGCGGATGTAGGCCACCGACCGGCTGTCGCTGCGTTCGCCTAACGTATGCTCGTGGTAATCCTTTATCACGAACGGGGCGTTGACCCAGCGGCTTAAGCCGTGAGCGGCGGCGGAGAGCAGACCGTTACCCTGACCCTCCAGCTGGCGCGTTCCTCCCTGTGTGGCGACGCTGGCCGTCAGACGCAGCTGGCCGTCCTGCTGGCTGTCGCTGCGGTAGGATTGCAGCGCATAGTGCGGCGATGCTACCAGGCCGTAGCGGGCGCGGAACAGCTGCCACAGCGCATTATGCGTCATCTCTTTTCCGTGGCGATCGGTTTCCTGCTGCACGTGCAGGCTGAAATCCTGCTGAAGGGCGCGAGGTAATTTCAGGCCATGATTCTGTTCGATGAGCCATGCGCTGCCGCTTTTTCCTGACTGGCTGTTCACGCGGATCACCGCTTCGTAGGTGCAGCCGATATCCTGGGGATCGACAGGCAGGTAAGGCATCTCCCAGCGATCGCCCGGCCTGCGGGCATCAAAGCCTTTTTTAATCGCGTCCTGATGCGAGCCGGAGAAGGCGGTATAGGCCAGCCGTCCTGCCCACGGATGGCGCGGGTGCACCGGCAGCTGATTGCAGGTTTCCACCACTTCCACCACCCGATTCATATCGCTAAAGTCCAGATTCGGGCTAACCCCCTGGCTGTAGAGGTTCATCGCCAGCGTTACCAGGCAGACGTTGCCCGTACGTTCCCCGTTACCAAACAGACAGCCCTCCACGCGGTCAGCCCCCGCCATTACGGCCAGCTCCGCGCAGGCGACGCCGGTACCGCGGTCGTTATGCGGATGCACGCTGATGCAGACGTCGCGGCGGCGGCTAAAATGGCGACAGAAGTACTCGATCTGGTCGGCATAGACGTTCGGCGTGCTCACTTCGACTGTGGCGGGTAAGTTGATCACCATAGGCCGTTCATCGCACGGCTGCCAGATCTCCGCCACGGCTTCACAAATCTCCAGCGCAAACTCCGGCTCGGTAAAGCAGAAGGTTTCCGGAGAGTATTCATACTGCCAGCGGGTGTCGGGATTTTTCTCACACAGCTGGCGAATAAGCCGCGTCGCGCGCGTCGCCAGCTCAACGATTTGCGCTTTCTCCATGCCGAAGACCAGGCGGCGGAACAGCGGGGCGGTGGCGTTATACAGATGCACGGTGGCCTGCTTTGCGCCGCGCAGGGATTCAAAAGTGCGATGGATGAGATCTTCCCGCGCCTGGGTTAATACCTGAATCGTCACGTCATCCGGGATGCGGTTCTCTTCAATCAGCTGGCGAACGAAGTTGAAATCCGTCTGCGAGGCTGAAGGAAAAGCCACCTCAATTTCTTTGAATCCGCAGCCCAGCAGCAAATCCCAGAACTGCAGCTTGCGGGTGCTGTCCATCGGCTCGGCAAGGGCTTGGTTGCCGTCGCGGAGGTCGGTGGAAAGCCAGCGAGGCGCGCGGGTGATGCGTTGCTCCGGCCAGCGGCGGTCGGGCAGGGAAAGGGTCGGATAGGGTTGGTACTTGTCGGCGGGTGTGTTCAGCATGATGCGCTCCTGTTGTCTTTTCACTATCGTGAAGTGATTACAGGAGCGCTGCTTTATCGAAACTGACAATCGCTGTCGCGTTCTGGACAACCGGGGCGGTTGCCCTGTGGCGGCTACCAGCGCAGAGGATTAATGCGCACCACCGCCGCCGCCGCCGGCACCAAACGGCGGTCTGGCAAACCACACCAGCCCCAGCAGGATGATAAAGATCCCTGCCGATATCCAGAAAATCTCGTTGGCCGAGATAATTAGCCCCTGGTTGGTGATCTGCTGGGCAATCCAGCCGGACGCCTGCTGCTCCGTCATTCCCATCCCCTGAAGCTGGCTATACATCTGCTGAGCATTCGGGTTGTACGGGTTCACCGCTTCGGTCAGCTGGGCGTGGTGCATCGATTCACGGTTCGTCCACAGGGTGGTGGTGATCGACGTACCGATGGAGCCCGCCAGCGTACGGGTGAAGTTCGACAGGCTAGACGCGGCCGCCAGACGCTCGGGCGGTAAGCCAGAGAGCGTGATGGTAGTCAGCGGCATAAAGAAGCACGCGACCGCGAAGCCCTGAATGAACTGCGGCCACGCAGAGGCGCCAAAGTCCATTCCTGGCTCAAAGGTATACGCACGCCAGTAGAAGCACACCGCATACATGATGAAGCTGAACGTCACAAGACGGCGCATGTCGAGCTTATGGGCGAAGCGGCCAATTATCGGCGACAGCAGGACCGGGATCACCCCGACCGGCGCTGAGGCCAGACCCGCCCAGGTTGCGGTATAGCCATACACCTCCTGCAATAGCTGCGGCAGCAGAACAATCGCGCCGAAGTAGAGCATATAGGCGAGGCTGATACACAGACATCCAATGGTAAAGTTTCGCGACTTAAACAGCGAGAGATCGACTATCGGGTTGTCGTCCGTCAGCTCCCAGACGATCAGGAAGCTTATCGACACCACCGCGACAATGGTCAGGATGATAATTTCCTGCGAGTTGAACCAGTCGAGCTCTTTACCGCGGTCGAGCATGATCTGCAGACTGCCGATACCCAGGATCAGCAGCGCCAGCCCGATGCTGTCGATTCGCCGCTGTTCGGTACGGGTCTCACGTCCCCGCAGCGACTGCAGCGTCATTAATACCACGACCGCGCCAATCGGTACGTTGATGAAGAAGATCCAGCCCCAGTGGTAGTTATCGCTGATGTACCCGCCCAGAATCGGTCCGCAGATAGGCGCGACGATAACGGTCATCGACCAGAGCGCCAGCGCGACGGAACGTTTTGCGGGAGGGTAGTTGCTCAGCAGCAAACTCTGGGAAAGCGGGATCAGCGGCCCGGCGACAATCCCCTGAATGACGCGGAAGAAAATCAGCATCGTCAGGCTGCTGGACATGCCGCACGCCCACGAGGCCAGTACAAACGCCACCGTGGACCAGAGGAACAGCTTCACCTCACCGACGCGCTTTGCCAGCCAGCCGGTAATCGGAATGGAGATGGCGTTTGCCACCCCAAACGAGGTAATGACCCAGGTCCCCTGGCTCAGCGACGAGCCAAGGTTACCGGCAATGGTCGGGATCGCCACGTTTGCGATGGTGGAGTCCAGCACCTGCATGAATGTCGCCAGCGACAGCGCTATGGTCATAATGACCAGCTGCGCCCCTTCCAGCGGTTTTTGCGGCTTTTGCTGTTGCATAACGCTCACCTTCGGATTAACCGGCGTTTGCCTTCACGATGTCATCGATCAGCTTGTTGACCGGATCGAGGCTAATTTCACGGGCGTTACTTTCATAAGCCGGGCTGCTGCGCACCTGGCTTGCCAGGATCTGACCGTCGCGGTTGGCGGTGTCAACGGTCACCAGCGTAGAGAGGCCGATACGCAGCGGGTGATCCGCCAGCTGTTTGGCATCCAGTTCGATACGCACGGGCAGACGCTGAACCACTTTGATCCAGTTACCGGTGGCGTTCTGCGCAGGCAGCAGGGAGAAGGCGCTGCCGGTCCCCATATCCAGGCCGACCACTTTACCGGTGTACTTCACGTCATCGCCGTAAATGTCGCTGACAACCGTCGCGGTCTGGCCGATACGCATATGGGCAAGCTGCGTCTCTTTAAAGTTGGCGTCGACCCAAAGATTGTCTGCCGGCACGACCGCCATCAGCGGCGTGGTTGGGCTAATCTGCGCTCCTGGCTGGACGGAACGACGGGAGACATAGCCGGTCATCGGGCTGACGATTTTGGTACGCTGCAGGGCAAGCCACGCGTTGCGCACTTCGGTCGCCGCCTGCTGTACGGCGGGCTGGTTTTCCAGACTGGTGCCCAGCACCATCGCCTGGTTGGCGTTGTACTGTTGAATGGCCACATCCAGCTGTGCCTGAGCGCTGGCAACGGCATCGCGGGCGTGCTGCAGCTCTTCACGGCCAATCAGGTTGGCGGTGCCGAGCGGCACGCGGCGGTTCAGGTCGCTCTGCGCCTGCGCCAGCGCTGTTTTCTGCACGTCGATGTTGGCCTGCAGCTGTTTGCTGTTGATCATCAGCTGGCGGGTCTGACGGACGCTGGAGGCCAGCGCGGTCTGTGCTTTTTCAAAAGCCTGCTGGGCGTCGGTTGGATCGAGGGTCACCAACACATCGCCTTTTTGCACAAAGTCGGTATTGTCAGCCCAGACTTTCGTCACGCTGCCCGACACCTGCGCCATAATTTGTACCTGGTTCCCTGCCACGTACGCGTCGTCAGTCTCTTCAGCATGACGCAGTACTAAAAACCAATAGATCCCATATGCCACGGCAATAATGATAAAGAGCAAGGTCAACAGAAGAAGGGCGCTCTTACGTTTGCCTTTCTTGTTGGCCGGTTGCTGCGGGGTAGTGCTCTCCGCATTTGCGCTCATTGTTGTTCTCCACGATCTTCTTATTTTCACATCGGCTGAGCCGACCTGTTGTCAGAAAGGCCAGCAGTGTGACGTGCTGGCCTGTCGGTTTTCTTATGAATCAGGAATGGTGAGCGTGTCGTCGCGTTAGCGCAGCGCCTCAAGAACGGCGCCGTCTTCATCCATCTGGTCCAGACGGGTGAGCAGCTTGCGAGTGATGTGCTCAAGCTGGTCGCGCTCGGCGGTGCTGAGGACAGACCAGAGTTTGTGCAGGCAATTGTGCTGCGGTGGCAGCACCTCGCGCAGGAACTGGTGACCTTTATCGGTCAGTTGCAGATGCAGGCAGCGGCGATCGTTGTCGCTTTCGCGGCGCTCAATCCAGCCACGCTTTTCGAGTTCATCGGCAATACGGGTCGCATTGGTACGGGAGGAGCCCAGCGCGCAGCTCAGTTCGGAAGGCTGAATGCTGTGATTTTCCTGAGACTCCAGCGTGATCAACGCCATAAACAATGTCTCGTTAATCCCTTGAGCTTTCAGCATTTTATTACGGTTTTCCAGCAGCTTACCCTGCATGTGCATGCACAGGCGAGTCAGCAGGATTTCCTGGTACGGAAAGTCCTCATGGCGACTGGCGCGGAATTTAAGCATTTGTTCAATGGGCGTAAACGAACTATCCATTTGGGCATAACCTCATTAATTACAGCTGATATAGTAACGACGGTGACAAATAATGTAAATGAATTATTTGTGCGGTTATATCCGCCAAACTTATGTCACCATCAGAAAGCGCCGGGTAAGTCCGTGACCCGGTGAGCACAGAAAGCGTAGGGTATGAGCCCGCTGAGGAGAGGATGTGAGGACGGGGGTCTGAACTATTCATGCCAATTGTAAATATGTCACCCACATTAAAATTTCTGGGATAAATGATTACGTTTACATTAACAGAGTGAAGGGCCTCTTAACACCCTAAGAGGCCAACTCAATGTAAATGTTAGTTAATTGCATCCTGGCGGTGGTAACCGCGCCACCATACTAGCAGGTTGAGGGTAGCGACAATGGCCCCAATCGCACACACCCCCGACCAGCCCGCATGCTGCCACGCCGACGCTGAAATTAGCGAACCCGCAGCGCCGCCGATAAAGTAGCTGGTCATGTAGCCGGCCGTCAGGCGGTTACGCGCCTCTGGCTTCACGCGATAGATGACGGTCTGATTGGTAATGTGAACGCCCTGTACGGTGAGATCGAGTACCAGGATACCGACGATCAGCGCCAGCACCGAGATGTGTCCGTACCAGATCGCCGCCCAGGAGAGCAGAAGTAAAATCAGTCCTGCGGAGGTGGTCAGGTGGGATTTACCCTTGTCGGCCAGCCCGCCTGCGGGACGCGCGCCCAGCGCGCCTGCGGCACCGGCCAGGCCGAACAGGCCAATCACCCCTTCGGAATAATTGAACGGCGGTGCGGCCAGCAGAAACGCCATCGACGTCCACAGAATGCTGAAGTTAGCGAAGGTGAAGCAGCCCAGCAGGGCGCGAGTGCGCAGAAGCTTATCCTGGGTGAACAGGCTGAAAACGGAGGCCAGCAGCTGCGGGTAGTTCAGGTGGTTTTCCTGCTTCACTTTTGGCAGCCCGCGCCACAGCGCCAGCGCCATAACCACCATCAGCACGCTCGCCACCCAGTATACGGTGCGCCAGCCGCCGAGGCTTGCCAGCAGCCCAGCAACGGTACGCGCCAGCAAAATCCCCAGCAGCAGGCCGCTCATGATGGTACCCACCACCTTGCCGCGTTTTTCCGGAGAGGCGAGAGTCGCGGCGAGCGGGACCAGAATTTGCGCCACCACGGAGAACAGTCCCGTCAGCGCGGTTCCGACGATCATCATCGTCAGCGACTGGCTGCTGGCGGTGATCAGCATCCCACCGGCGGCCAGCAGGGTCATGGAGACTATCAGCATTCGGCGTTCAAACATATCGCCCAGCGGCACCAGAAACAGCAGCCCGGCGGCATAGCCTAGCTGTGCTGCGGTGACGATAAAGCCTGCGGAGCTGGCGGGGAGATTGAACGCGCGGGCGATGGTGTCGAGAAGAGGCTGCGCGTAATAGTTGCTGGCGACGGCCAGACCCGTTGCCACGGACATTAAAAGGATGAGTGCGGGGCTAAGCCCTTGAGTTGTTTTTGTCATTAGTTTCAGGAATCGTTAGTTGAGTGATTATTTTTCCGGAAACCATAATAGCTAATGATTGTGAAAGTTGGGGGATTGTTGGGTGATGGATTGTGCGGTTTAGGGGGATAGTGCGGTTTGATCCCCTCACCCCGGCCCTCTCCCCAAAGCGGAGAGGGTTAGGGTGAGGGGTAGGGTTTTGTTTTTACTTCTGTGCCTCAAGCGCCTCTTTCACCCAGCCGTCAAACTGCTGCTGGTGGGCTTTGATCCAGCCGTCGACGTGGCCTTTGACATCCGCTTCAGACGATTTGCCCGCGTGCATCATCGCGTTCTGGGCGTTGATGTCAGCCAGCGGCAGCTTCATTACCGAAAACAGCTTCGCCGCCGCCGGGTTTTTCTCCGCCCAGGCTTTGTTCGCCACGATATGCATGGTGTTCACCGGGAAGCCGTAGTTCATGCCGTTCGGCAGCCTGGTGTCGATATCTTTCTGCTCGCCCGGCAGGGAAGAGAACGGCACCTGCAGCCACACCACGTCTTTACCCGGCTTCAGCACGTCGCTCACCCAGTACGGCGTCCAGGTGTAGTAGATCACCGGTTTACCCTCTTTGAAGCGGGCAATGGTGTCGGCCATCATCGCTGAATAGTTGCCGTGGCTCACGTCGACCGTTTTCGCCAGATCGAAAGCTTGGTTCTGGTGGTTAATCACCGCTTCACAGCCCCAGCCAGGCGAGCAGCCCATCATGTCGGCCTTGCCGTCACCGTTGGTGTCAAACAGTTTGGCGATCTTCGGATCTTTCAGCTGTTCAATATTGGTGATGTGGTACTTATCGGCGGTTTTCTTGTCGATCAGATAACCCTGCGCCGCGCCCGTCACGAAGGTACCCTCGCGATAGAATTTCTTATCGCCACCGGCGGCGGCATACATGTCGTCGTGCAGCGGCTGCCAGTTTACGGCGGTAAAGGTGGCGTCACCGGAGGCAATCGAGGTGTAGCCCACGTTGTAATCCACTTCGCTCGGCGTGTTAACCTTATAGCCCAGTTTTTCCAGCGCGCGGCTGACGATCAGGGTCTGGAAGCTCTCTTCCGAAATGGTGCTCTGCACCGGCTGCACGGTAATGCCTTTGCCCGGCAGGTCTGCCGCAAACGTGCTGGTGGAGACAAGGGTGGCAAACGCTGTGGCAAAAAGTACGTTATGTCGCATCGTTGTTCCTTATTTTATAAATGGGCGGGTGAGTAACCCGACAGGGCCGGTGGAATACCAGCGACGGTTGCCGCGACTGCGTGAATCGCGACCGACGGCCTGGGTCAGGCGGTCAAGAATAATGGCGAGGATCACAATCCCGACGCCGCCAACGGTAGCCAGCCCCATGTCGAGACGGCCAATGCCGCGCAGCACCATCTGACCCAGACCGCCAACGGCGATCATCGAGGCAATCACCACCATCGAAAGGGCCAGCATCAGCGTCTGGTTAACGCCCGCCATGATGGTTGGCATGGCCAGCGGGAGCTGAACCTTAAACAGCATCTGGCGCGGGCTGGCGCCGAACGAGCGTGACGCTTCGATCAGGTCCGCAGGCACCTGGTTGATCCCGAGAATGGTCAGACGAATAATCGGCGGCAGCGCGAAGATAATGGTGACCACCACGCCCGGCACGTTGCCGATGCCGAACAGCATCACAATTGGCACCAGATAGACGAATGCCGGGGTAGTCTGCATCGCATCCAGCAGCGGACGGATAATCTTCGCCGCCCGCGGGCTGCGCGCCAGCCAGATCCCCATCGGCAGGCCGATGACGATGCAGAAGAGCAGGGCAGTCAGCACCAGCGCCAGGGTGATCATCGCCTGCGACCAGGCCCCAATCGCGCCGATGGCAATCAGCGAAATCAGCGTGGCGATCCCCATCCCGGCGCTGCCAAACTGCCAGGCGATCAGGGAGAACAGAATAATCGCCACCGGCGCCGGCATGCCCAGCATCAGCTGCTGGAAGCCGTTCAGGATGTAATCCACCGGAATGCGGATCCCCTGGAAAACCGGGCGGAAGTGCGTCACCACCCAGTCGATCCCCTCCGTGACCCAGCTGTCCAGCGGGATCAGCGTTTTATGGAACGGATCCATGATGTTGAAATGCTCTGGCGCAGGCGCGGGTGCGCTATTGAGCCAGTCCGCCGCACCGCCACCGTCGGCGGGTGCTGGCGTGGAACCCCAAGCGTCGGCGGATTGTGCAGCGTTGTCCGCCGCTTCAGCGGTGCCCCACGGGTTAGTTTGATCAGCCATTATTTGCCCCCTCGCGATCTAAAGCCTGCAGCAGCATCCGTTTGGAGATGATACCGACGTACTGTTGTTCCTCACCCACGACGGGCACGGCACACGGTGCCTGTCCCACGTGAGAGAGCAGCTCGCTGAGCGGCGTTTCGGCGTCCACGGCAAGCGGAGCGTCAATTAACGCCGCATCGATGCCCTGGTTTTCGCTGAGCGCGGTTTTCAGAGAATCGATGGAAACAACGCCGACAAATTTATTGCCGCGTTCAACCAGATAACCGTATTCACGGTCTTCGTCCTGCAGCAGCTTAAGCGCCGAGCGTGGGCCGAAACCTGGGGTTTTACGAATAATGCCGTTTGGCGTTCGACGGGCAATATCTTTGGCGCTAAAGACCTGGCTAATATCCACGCCGCGGAAGAAGGTGCGTACATAATCATTCGCCGGATTATTGAGAATTTCATCCGGCGTGCCGACCTGCACCACTTCACCGTTTTGCATAATGGCAATACGGTCGCCAATACGCATGGCTTCATCCAGATCGTGGGAAATAAACACAATGGTTCGCTGATGTTTAGCCTGTAATTTTACCAGCTCGTCCTGCATCTCGGTACGAATTAACGGATCGAGGGCGGAGAAGGCTTCATCCATTAATAATATGTCTGGATTAATGGCTAATGCACGGGCTAATCCCACGCGCTGGCGCATACCGCCGGAAAGTTCATCCGGGTACGCATGCGCATAATTTTCCAGCCCAACCTGACGCAGTGCATCCAGAGCTTTTTCCTGACGTTCCTGAGCCGGCGTGCCGGCTAATTCCATGCCAAAAGCGGTATTATCCAGTACCGTCATGTGCGGCATTAGCGCGAATGACTGAAACACCATTGCGATCTTCTTTCTGCGCACCTCGCGAAGCTCGGCGTCTGATATTCTGGCGATATCCACGCCGTCAATCAGCACCTGTCCGCGGGTGGGTTCAATCAGGCGATTGAGAAGGCGAACCATAGTGGATTTACCCGAACCGGATAATCCCATGATGACAAAAATCTCGCCTTCTTCAATGGCCAGACTGGCGTCTTTAACGCCAAGCGATAGCCCGGTTTTTTCCAGAATTTGCTCTTTCGTAAGGCCTTTCTCAATATATTTGAATGCGCGCTGCGGGTGCTCGCCAAATACTTTATAAAGATTTTTCACTTCTAATTTAATTGCCATGCAATAGAGAGTGTCCTGTTATTTGTTTATGCCGATATGATTACCATGGTAAATTGTTAACGGGCATAACCCTAACATACTGAGAATCTGAGACAACCCTGAGTTCGCTTATGGCATGAATTTTCAGGGAAGCGAAATGGCTGAATTTCCCATGAGTAAAGGGCTGAGCGTGATCTGAATTTTTCTCAATTTTTTGCTGCTGCATCGGGAAATTTCGCCTGAACTGGAATGATTCAGGCGAATATGACGTGGAAATTACAGTGTAGTTGTTTTGTAAATATTAGAGAGGGAATTGTTGGGTTTATATTAAATTAACGAACGTTAGCGTTCATTAAAAATCCCAGTCTTCATCCTCGGTTTCCACCGCTTTGCCCATCACGTACGATGAGCCCGATCCCGAGAAGAAATCGTGGTTTTCGTCGGCATTGGGCGACAGCGCGGCCAGAATCGCCGGGTTCACCTCCGCCATCTCCGGCGGGAAAAGCGCCTCATAACCCAGGTTCATCAGCGCCTTGTTGGCGTTGTAGCAGAGGAAGGCCTTCACGTCTTCCTCCCAGCCGGTGCCGGCGTAGAGTTCCTCGGTATAGCTCAGCTCGTTGTCGTACAGATCCATCAGTAAATCGAGCGCAAAGCCTTTAAGCTCCTCGCGCTTTGCCTCGCTGACTTTCTCCAGCCCTTTCTGGTACTTATAGCCGATGTAATAGCCGTGTACCGCTTCATCCCGAATGATAAGCCGAATCAAATCGGCGGTGTTGGTGAGCTTGCCCCGGCTCGACCAGTACATGGGCAGCCAGAAGCCGGAATAGAAGAGGAACGATTCCAGGAATACGCTGGTGATTTTCTTTTCCAGCGGCTCGTCGGCCCGATAATACGTCAGTACCAGCTCCGCCTTTCTCTGTAATGACTCACTCTCTTCACTCCAGGTATAGGCTGCGTCCACGTCTTTGGTCTGGCACAGCGTGGAGAAAATCGAGCTGTAAGAGCGGGCGTGCACCGCCTCCATAAAGCTGATGTTCGACATCACCGCCTCTTCGTGCGGCGTCAGCGCGTCGCTCATCAGAGCCGGTGCGCCGACGGTATTCTGAATGGTGTCCAGCAGCGTCAGGCCGGTAAAGACGCGGATCGTCAGCTGCTGTTCGGCGTAGCTCAGGGTTTGCCAGGCCGGAATATCGTTGGAGAGCGGAACCTTTTCCGGCAGCCAGAAGTTGCTGGTCAGACGGTTCCAGACCTCCAGATCTTTATCGTCCTGGATTTTGTTCCAGTTAACGGCACTCACGCGTGACAGTTTCATCCTTTCTCCTTACAGCGCGCAGGACACGCAGCCTTCAATTTCGGTGCCTTCCAGCGCAAGCTGGCGCAGGCGAATGTAGTAAAGCGTCTTGATACCTTTCTTCCAGGCGTAGATCTGCGCCCTGTTGATATCCCGCGTGGTGGCGGTATCCGGGAAGAACAGCGTCAGCGAGAGCCCCTGATCCACGTGTTTTGTCGCCTCCGCGTAGGTATCGATGATTTTTTCCGGGCCGATCTCATACGCGTCCTGATAGAGCGCCAGGTTCTCATTGGTCATAAACGGGGCAGGGTAGTAAACGCGCCCGGTTTTGCCTTCTTTGCGAATCTCGATTTTCGACACGATCGGGTGAATGCTCGACGTGGCGTGATTGATATAGGAGATCGAACCGGTTGGCGGCACCGCCTGCAGGTTCTGGTTGTAGATGCCGTAGCGCATCACGTCATTCCGCAATTGCTGCCACATTTCGCGCGTCGGCAACTCGATTCCGGAGAGAGCAAACAGTTCGCGCACTTTTTCGGTTTTCGGCTGCCAGTCGCCTTCCAGATACTGGCTGAAATATTCCCCGCTGGCGTAGCGGGACTGCTCAAAGCCCGCGAACCGCTGGTTGCGCTCGCGGGCCAGCATCATCGAGGTGTGCAGCGCGTGCCAGGTGATGTTGTAAAAATAGAGGTTGGTGAAGTCCAGCCCTTCCGGACTGCCATAGGCGATGCCCTCCCGCGCCAGGTAGCCGTGCAGGTTCATCTGCCCCAGCCCGATGGCGTGCGACGCGGCGTTGCCCGCCTCGATGGACGGCACGCTGCGGATGTGGCTCATGTCCGACACCGCCGTCAGCCCGCGAATGGCGGTCTCCACCGTGCGGCCAAAGTCGGGAGAATCCATGGTGTGGGCGATATTCAGCGATCCGAGGTTGCAGGAGATATCTTTGCCGATGTCAGCATAGTCGAGGTTTTCGTCGTAGGCCGATGCGCTGTTGACCTGCAAGATCTCCGAGCACAGGTTGCTCATGTTGATGCGCCCGGCAATCGGGTTCGCGCGGTTCACCGTATCTTCATACATGATGTACGGATAGCCGGACTCAAACTGGATCTCCGCAAGCGTCTGGAAGAAATCGCGGGCGTTGATATATTTTTTGCGAATGCGCTCGTCGGCTACCAGCTCGTCATACAGCTCGCTTATCGCCACGTCACCAAACGCTTTGCCGTAAATACGCTCAACGTCATACGGCGAGAAGAGCGCCATCCCGGCATTCTCTTTGGCCAGTTTAAAGGTGATATCCGGGATCACCACGCCCAGCGACAGGGTTTTGATGCGGATTTTTTCGTCGGCGTTTTCGCGTTTGGTATCGAGAAAACGCAGAATGTCCGGATGATGCGCGTGTAGGTAAACCGCTCCCGCACCCTGGCGCGCGCCAAGCTGGTTAGCATAAGAGAACGCATCCTCCAGCATCTTCATCACCGGGATCACGCCGGAAGACTGGTTTTCGATGCGCTTGATCGGCGCGCCCGCTTCACGCAGGTTAGAAAGCAGAAACGCCACGCCGCCGCCGCGTTTGGAAAGCTGCAGCGCCGAGTTCACCGCGCGGCCAATCGACTCCATGTTATCTTCGATACGCAGCAGGAAGCAGGAAACCAGCTCGCCGCGCTGGGCTTTACCGCAGTTGAGGAAGGTCGGCGTGGCTGGCTGGAAGCGGCCGGAGAGGATCTCGTCGGTGAGCTGTTGCGCCAGCGCTTCATCGCCCTGCGCCAGGGTCAGTGCGACCATCACCACGCGATCTTCAAAGCTCTCTAAGTAGCGTTTGCCGTCGAAAGTCTTCAGCGTATAGCTGGTGTAGTACTTCCACGCGCCGAGGAAAGTCTGGAAACGAAAACCGCTGGCGTGGGCGCGTTCAAACAGCTTCACCACAAAGGCACGGTCGTAGCGGGTGAGTACGCGCGCGTCGTAGTAACCCTCGTTAACCAGATGGTCGAGACGTTCATTCTGGCTGGCAAAAGTCACGCTGTTGGGCCGCACGTGGGCGGCAAAAAAGGCGTCCACCGCCTCACGGTCTTTATCAAACTGAATGCGTCCCTCCCGGTCATAGAGGTTAAGCATCGCGTTTAATGCGTGGTAATCCGGCGTCGCCTGGATCACCCGTTCTGCGGTTGTCGTTGCCAAAATTCGTTCACTCCTTTACGCACGTTTTCGACGTCCTGCTGCGTCCCCATCAGCTCAAAGCGATAGAGATACGGCACGCCGCATTTTTGAGAGATGACATCCCCGGCGCGGCAAAAGGCATCGCCGAAATTGCGATTCCCCGCCGCGATCACGCCGCGGATTAGCCCGCGATTATGAGGATCGTTCAGAAAGCGGATCACCTGACGAGGTACCGCGCCCGCCGTACCGCCTCCGCCATAGCTGGGCACCACCAGAATGTACGGTTCCTCTACCCGGATCCGCTCCCGCTCGTTGAGCGGAATGCGCACCGCAGGCAGCCCGACGCGCTCAATAAAACGGAGCGTGTTTTCCGAGCTGCTGGAGAAGAACACCAGTCTGCTCATGCCCGTGCGGCCTGCGAGGCGAGGCGGTTGATCATGTCCGGGCGAAAGCCAGACCAGCTGGTCTCCCCGGCTACCACCACCGGAAGCTGACGGAAACCCTGCGCGCGAAGGGTGTCTGCGGCCTCGGGCTGCTGGTCAATATTCACCATCTCAAACGGCACGCCGCGGCTTTCCATCGCCCGTTTGGTCGCGTGGCACTGAACACAATCGTTACGAGTGTAAATAATAATGCTCATGATTCGTATTTCCATTTAAAATGAGAGAACGGCGCGAATCATCGCGTCAGGTTGTATGTGTCTTGCTAAAAGGAATACTAGATGTAGTTGTCTTAAGTTTCAACCATACAAGATATGGGAAATTTAGATTGATGTTGTCCCGATGATGAGCCCAGCGGGGCATGGTAGGCTATGCGGGTTAGACAGGCGAGAAGGCAAAGAAAAGCCCCGGCAGCCACTGACCACCGGGGCAGATAACGGTGCGCGATCGGGTTATTTACGCAGGCTAAGCAGAGCGCCCACGAAGATACCGACTGCCGCTACCGTGCCGAGTGTACAGAGCGGTTTCTCGCGTACGAAGGTCGTTGCGCAGCTGACCGCATCGCAGGCAGCCTGTGTCGTACGCGTGCGGCCGTTTAAACGTGCGCGGGTTTCACGGAGCAGAGACTGAGCCTTACGCTTTGCGGCATCCGCTTCGTCCTTCGCGTCACTTCCCCAGGACTTCAGCACCTCTTCCAGCGTGTCCGCTAATTGGCTGACATCATTACGAATATCCTGAGCGTCGTCGTTAATATCGTTTCGGTTCGGTCTGTTAAACATGCGATCCTCCGTAATTTTGTGTTCCCGTTCAGTTTAGTTCAGAAATTTAATATCTGAAGCCCATCACGCGTTATCCGGCAGTTTATGGACTATTCTGAAAGCCCTGCTATTGCTGAATACTGTAAGGTTGCCGGGCAGGAAAAGATAACGAGGAAAAGATATGTATTTACGACCTGACGAGGTGGCACGCGTTCTTGAAAAAGAGGGATTCACCATGGATGAGGTGACGCCAAAAGCGTATGGATATCGCCGCGGCGAGAATTATGTTTATGTTAATCGCGAAGCAAGAATGGGACGTACCGCTCTCATTATTCACCCGACGCTGAAAGACAGAAGCCTGTCATTTGCTGAGCCTGCCTCGGATATTAAAACCTGCGATCATTATCAGCAATTTCCGCTCTATTTAGGCGGTGAACGGCATGAGCATTATGGTATTCCGCACGGTTTCAGTTCGCGTATGGCGCTGGAGCGATTTTTGAAGGGACTGTTTGGCGACGTACAGTAAATCCGCGACTGGCGTGCGCCAGTCGCTTCACATCACGCTTTAGCCTGGCTGTACTGGCTGACCTTAAACAGGCGGCGGCAGTAGTCGAGGAAATAGCCGTAAACGGCTCCCATCAGCATCGAAATGACAATATTCGAACTCACTGCCGCAGCGATCTGGTGCCAGTCTGCACCGACTGTCAGAAGAATGGCCACGTAAACCGGCGACTGGAACGTTACATACGCCAGGACGTCTGCCAGGTTTTTCACCCAGCCTACAGGACTAATTCGACGTGCGAAACGCATTACCGCATCGCGGTATAATCCGTAAGGCCATGCAATAATAATATTGACCGGGATCGCCACCAGACGAGAAGAAAATGACTGCTCGAAGGACATTCCGGAGAGGAATATTTCGATCAGCATGTTCACGACGGAACAGTAAACAACCATCGCGAAGGTATCCGCCACCGCGTGGCGCAGGCGAGATTGCGGCGAGAACATGTCTGAACTCCTTGAGAAGAACACAAAAGAAACGATTTCCCTTCGGCGCATAGTGCTTTAGGTTGGTTTGTTTGACGTGTATAGCGTATATCTCTGAGTTTGAACTAACAACTAGTGATTAATTTTTATTTAATCGCCTTTAGTCCACAAAATTCTCTAAAACTGTTCGTTTTTTGCTCCGATCGTTATAATCTCTCTCGCTTGGCTTTTTTTATATCAAAATCAAGATGTTGGTTTTATTGATGGCGCAAGCGACGAATCCGCCTCATGACAGCGGCGCAGTATGCTGTGATTTGGAGTAAAGTTGACCATTTATATTAATGCGGTGATTAGATTCCCCTGTTTCCTGGCAGCCCCGTGCGCTATTATTCGCAATGAGATTTTAATATATTTACACTGATGTCCATACGGACCCTTGGGTAGATATTTCAACTCAAATGAATTATTCTGTCGGCGATTTATCTATTTACCCCAAAGAAAAGGTTTTCAAATAATATGTCTTTGACGTTACAGAATCTTAATAATATCCGAACCCTGCGCGCCATGGCGCGTGAATTATCCCTGGACGTTCTTGAGGAAATGCTGGAAAAGGTCAGGGTCGTTACTGAAGAGAAACGGAGTGAACTCACGGAATTAGAGCAGCAGCGCGCCGAGCAGCAGGAAAAAATTAATGCCCTGCTGGAACTGATGAAAGCCGATGGTATTTCACCGACCGATCTGCTGGGCTCTGAACTGGCGCTGGCGGGTAAGCAAACGAAAAAGCGTAAGCCGCGTGAAGCAAAATATCGCTTTATTGACCAGAACGGTGAAGAGAAAACGTGGACCGGCCAGGGCCGCACGCCTAAGCCTATCGCCAGCGCGCTGGAAAACGGTAAATCACTGGATGATTTTCTAATCTAATGCGTTGACCGGGTGGAACATGCCGCCCGGTTATCTGTTCAGCAGACGCCGAAATCACCTTCTTCGGTATACGGCGCCACATCGGCGGCTTTCAGCGTATATTTCTCACCTTGCTCATTGCTGGCCTGGACCGCCACAATGCTGTCACCGTTCACTTCGAGCACTTTCAGTTTCGGGCCGCCTTTACGCGGTTGCACATAATCACCGACAGAAAACATATTACCTCCTCATCGTTTTAGCGATCTTCACATTAGCCCACGTATGACGCCGGGTACAGCGTATTTCACCGATTACTGCTTATGAGGTACGACGGTTCCAGGGCATCACCTTAAGCAGCCGCGCCATGCCGCAAAAGCCCGTCACACCGGCAAACAGCAGCCCGGCACCTACAAAGCCGCTGAGCAGGAAAAAGCCGCTGGAGACGCTATAGCCCAGAACCACGCCACAGAGTATTAGCAGCCCGGCGGCAATTTGCACCTGACGCATCAGCGGAAGCGGCTGGGATTTGTCTTCGACAGTCGGCAGCCCGGCCTGCTTCCAGCCCTGAATGCCACCTTCGACCACAAATGCCTGAGCGGGAACGGCAGCCTGCGCCAGGCGATCTGCATTGCCTGAGGTACGGGCGCCGGACTGGCAGTGAAAAATCACCGTTTCGCCCGCCTGCGTTTTAAGTCCACCGGGTAAAGTACCCAGCGGCACGGACCGCGCGGCGGGAATATGCTCGCGGGCGTACTCATCGGCATCACGAATATCAATCAGTTTTGCGCCTTCAGCGATGCGGGCACTGGCCTCGCGCGGCGAAATAAGGGGAAGTGACATAGCGGCTCCTTACGGGCAATAAAGCTTTTTCAGGGTGCTGATGAGCTGATGCACCGCATCGTTTTTAATGAAATAGAGAATGCGCTGCGCGTCGCGGGTACTGTCGATCAGACCTTCCTCACGCATGCGCGCCAGATGCTGCGACGTGGCGGAAGGACTAAGCCCCGTGGCTCGCGCCAGTTCTCCCGCGCTGGTGCCGGGCGCTCCGCACAGGGTGCAGAGGATCAGCAGCCTACGCGGGTTGCTCATCGCTTTTAAAAGTGTGGCGGCCTGCTCGGCGCTGGCCTGAAGCTGTTCGAGTTCAGTCATATTAGTTTAGAGTTTTCTTAATTAAGGTAATGCTAAACTAATCCGATATATTAAACCAGCGTCACAAGCGTAAAAGAGGGTAAACGCGGGGCAGAAAACTGGCGCAGACAGGTAAGCTGGCTATGCTTACAAAGAGTTCTCTTTATTATTTTCAATGGATTAGCTTGCACGGAGTTTTGATATGGGTTTTTGGCGTATTGTTTTTACCATCCTGTTGCCGCCGCTGGGCGTGCTGTTAGGCAAAGGGTTTGGCTGGGCGTTTATTATCAACATTATTCTGACGCTGCTGGGCTACATCCCGGGTCTTATCCATGCCTTCTGGATTCAGAGTAAGAACTAAGCACGCCAGAGTAAGTCGCTGTAGATCCCGGTCAGCACGCCCTGGGGGCCAAACTGCTGTTTGATCCAGCGCGTGACCTGACCGGTTGCGGCATGCTGCGTGGCAAGCAGCATGCGCGAATCCTGACGCGGGTTATTGATACGCCGCGTCACCAGCAGGCCATCTTCAACCGCTTCCCGCGCCATATATTCCGGCAAAAAGCCTATCCCTTCGCCCAGGATCTGACACTGACACTTGGTGTTAAAGTCCGGCACCAGAATCGCCTCCTGCCCGTGCAGCAGCCAGCCGACCTTTTTGTTAATGGTGTGCGCGGTATCTTCCACCATGATGTTGGGATACAGGCGCAGCTGGCTTTCCGCGATCGGTTCCGGAACGAACGCCAGCGGGTGCTCCGGCGCGATGGCAAACACCCAGCGAATGGCGCCGATTTCGGTGTAGTCAATTCCGCCGCCGTCGAGCAGCGTGTCCGGCGCGCCAATGGCGATATTGGCCTGGTTGTTGATGATAGAGTCCCACACGCCGTTATAGACCTCGGTGGTGACGGTGATCTGACAGGTGGGGAACTGCTTTTTCAGCACCTGTAGCAGCCGCGCGGTATGGCGCGGCGTATACAACAGCTGGTTGATACAGATGCGTACACGCGCCTCGATGCCCTGTGAAATGGTATCAATCCCGCGCTTTATGGCGTGAAAGTCGTTAAGCAGGTCGGTGGCTTTGCGGTAAAAGTAAAAGCCGGATTCGGTCAGCTCAATGCTGCGCGTGCTGCGGACGAACAGCACCACGTCCAGCCCGGTCTCCATGCGCTTAATGGTGTAACTGATGGCGGAGGTCGTTACACCCAGTTCGGCGGCGGCTTTGCTGAAGCTGCCGAAGCGTGCGGCGGTGGTAAAGGCCAGCAGGTTCTCCTCGGTAAAGATGGAATTCATATCTCACTCCCTTCAGCCATCAGTTTTGAACATATTTTAACAGCGTCGTTACAACGCATTTGAAGCCGATCACAGTTCTGGCTATTTCATCAATGCCTCGCCATACAAGGCTTTTCCAGACATAAGCATAATGCGTTTTGACGCGCTAAAAAGCGGTTAAACATAAGAAAAAGGTTGCACAGACGCACGTTTTGACTGGTTTATTGAATTTAACTCAACAATGAATTGTCTGTCGATGAATCATTTTTAAGCGGATTCTTTTATGACCAGGCTGTTGCTATTCTCAGGTCAACAGAAATAAAAACATCGGGAGTCTGAATATGTCTGCAACTGAACTGGTTACGGAATTTTTGCTGGCGGCAGAAGAGGGCAATAGCGATGCGCTAAAAGCCTGTCTGGAGAAGGGCGTGGATATTAACGCCACGAACCGCCAGAAAAGAACCGCCGTTATTATTGCCAGCCTGAAAAAACATTATGCCTGCGTGGAGTTCTTAATTGCCGCCGGGGCGGATATTGATAAACAGGATCAGACCTGCTTTAACCCTTTCCTGATTAGCTGCCTGACGAACGATTTAACTCTCCTGCGGCTGGTATTACCCGCGAACCCGGATCTCGACCGTCTGACGCGTTTTGGCGGCGTGGGCATTACGCCTGCCAGTGAAAAAGGGCACGTGGAGATCGTCCGCGAGCTGCTGGAAAAAACCGATATCAACGTTAACCACACCAATTTTGTCGGCTGGACGCCGCTGCTGGAAGCCATCGTACTCAACGACGGCGGCGCAAAGCAGCAGGCGATCGTGAAGCTGCTGCTCGAGCACGGCGCGAACCCGCATATGACCGACAAATACGGCAAAACCCCGCTCGAACTGGCGCGGGAGAAAGGCTTCACTGAGATTGCAGACCTGCTGGCGGCGGCGGGCGCGTAAGACGGTCGGTCAGCCCGTTCCGGCTGGCCGCTAATTAAATAAAACATTTTTACCGACGTGCATTTTGCACGACGGCGGCCCCCTTTTATCCGCGAACAGGTGCAAATAATGCCAACGAAAATCGTGATTAAAAAGAACACCTATTTTGACTCCGTATCATTAATGTCCGTTTCCACTAAAGCCAATAAATTGCCGGGCGTCGAACAGGCCTTTGTCGCCATGGCAACGGAAATGAATAAGGGCGTTTTAAAAAACCTCGGGCTTTTAACGCCGGAATTAAATGAGGCGAAAAACGGTGACCTGATGATCGTCATTAAAGGCGACGCGGCGAATGAAGAAACGCTGGCCGCTATTGAAGCGCTGTTCACGCGTAAAGAGAGCGCGGGCTCCCATGAAGCGCGCTACGCGACGATTGCCAGCGCCAAAACCCATCGCCCGGACAGTAACCTCGCGGTCATTTCCGTCAACGGTACCTTCGCCGCCCGCGAAGCGCGTCAGGCGCTGGAAAACGATCTCAACGTGATGCTGTTTTCCGATAACGTGTCGCTTGACGACGAGCTGGCGCTGAAGAAGCTCGCGCACCGGAAAGGGCTGCTGATGATGGGGCCGGACTGCGGCACCGCCATCATCAACGGCGCGGGACTGTGCTTCGCCAACGCGGTGCGTCGCGGACCGATTGGTATCGTCGGCGCATCCGGCACCGGCAGCCAGGAGCTGAGCGTGCGTATTCACGAATTCGGCGGCGGCGTGTCGCAGCTGATCGGCACCGGCGGACGCGATCTCAGCGAGAAGATCGGCGGCCTGATGATGCTTGACGCCATTGAAATGCTGGAAGCCGACGAGGGTACAGAAGTGATTGCGCTGATCTCCAAGCCGCCCGCGCCAGCGGTGGCGGAGAAAGTGCTGGCCCGCGCGCGCGCCTGTCGTAAGCCCGTGATCGCGTGCTTCCTCGGTCGCAATGAACCGCCCGCCGATGAGGACGGACTTCAGTTTGCGCGCGGCACCAAAGAGGCGGCGCTGAAGGCCGTCCTGCTCACCGGCATCAAAAAAGAGTCCCTCGATCTGCACCCGCTCAACTGGCCATTAATTGAAGAGGTGCGCGCCCGCCTGACCCCGCAGCAGAAGTACATTCGCGGCCTGTTCTGCGGCGGCACCCTGTGCGACGAGGCGATGTTTGCCGCGCTTGCGAAATTCGACGACGTTTACAGCAACATCCAGCCGGATCCGGCTAAGCGCCTGAGCGACATCAGCGTCAGTAAAGCCCACACTTTCCTCGACTTTGGCGACGACGATTTCACTAACGGCAAGCCGCACCCGATGATTGACCCCACCAACCGCATCAGCCGCCTGCTGCAGGAGGCTCGCGACCCGGAAGTCGGGGTGATTGTGATGGACTTTGTGCTCGGCTTCGGCGCCCACGAGGATCCGGTCGGCGTGATGATCGACGCCATTAAAGAAGCACAGGCCATCGCGAAGGCCGATAACCGTCCGCTTGAGATCCTCGGCTACGTGCTCGGCACCGACCAGGATCCGCAGTCGCTGGCGCAGCAGTGTCAGCTGCTGACCGACGCAGGCGTCATCTGGGCCAGCAGCAGCACCAATACCGGATTACTGGCACGCGAATTTGTCTGCAAAGGGGAGAACGCATAATGACTACCTTATTTAACCAGCCGCTGAACGTCATTAACGTGGGTCTCGCGATGTTCAGCGACGATCTTAAAAAGCAGCACGTTCCCGTGACCCAGCTCGACTGGACGCCGCCGGGGCAGGGCAATATGCAGGTCGTTGAAGCGCTCGACCAGCTGGCGGAAAAACCGCTGGCGGAGAAAATCGCCGCCGCCAACCAAATCGCCCTTGAGCGCATTATTCAGTCTCATCCGGTGCTGGTGGGCTATGACCAGGCGATTAACGTTGTGCCGGGGATGACCCGCACCACCATTCTGCACGCCGGTCCGCCTGTCTCCTGGGAAAACATGTGCGGCGCGATGAAGGGCGCGGTCACCGGGGCGCTGGTGTTTGAAGGGCTGGCGAAGGATCTGGACGACGCGGCGCGACTTGCCGCCTCCGGGAAGATCGCCTTCTCGCCGTGCCACGAGCACGACTGCGTGGGCTCCATGGCGGGCGTCACCTCCGCGTCGATGTTTATGCACATCGTTGAGAACAAAACCTACGGCAACCGCGCGTTCACCAACCTTAGCGAGCAGATGGCGAAGATCCTGCGCATGGGGGCCAACGACCAGAGCGTCATCGACCGACTGAACTGGATGCGCGACGTGCTCGGCCCGATGCTGCGCGACGCGATGAAGATTATCGGCGAAATCGACCTGCGCCTGATGCTGGCCCAGGCGCTGCACATGGGCGACGAGTGCCACAACCGCAATAACGCGGGCACCACGCTGCTGATCCAGGCGCTGACGCCGGGGCTAATTCAGGCGGGCTATCCGGTGGAGCAGCAGCGCGAGGTATTCGAGTTTGTCGCCAGCAGCGACTACTTCTCCGGCCCGACATGGATGGCGATGTGTAAAGCCGCGCTGGACGCCGCCCACGGCATTGAATACAGCACCGTGGTTACCACCATGGCGCGCAACGGCTACGAATTCGGCCTGCGCGTTTCGGGGCTTCCGGGGCAGTGGTTCACCGGCCCGGCGCAGCAGGTGATCGGCCCGATGTTCGCGGGCTATAAGCCGGAAGATTCCGGGCTGGACATCGGCGACAGCGCGATCACCGAAACCTACGGCATCGGCGGCTTTGCGATGGCGACGGCCCCGGCGATTGTCGCCCTGGTGGGCGGGACGGTGGAGGAAGCTATCGACTTCTCCCGCCAGATGCGCGAAATCACCCTCGGAGAAAACCCTAACGTCACCATTCCGCTGCTCTCGTTTATGGGGATACCGACCGCCATCGACATCACGAAGGTCGCTGGCAGCGGCATTTTGCCGGTCATCAATACCGCCATTGCGCACAAAGACGCGGGCATCGGCATGATTGGAGCGGGCATCGTTCACCCGCCGTTTAGCTGTTTTGAAAAGGCGCTGTTGACCTTCCGCGAACGCTACTTTTTATAAGGCATGCATCCATGAAAAACATGAAGCTGGAGTGGAAAAGAGGTGACTGGGCGGCTTATTTCGGGTTGATGACCAACAACCTGACCAATTTGCTGACCATGATGGGGTTGCTCATTTTTGTCGTCGGCATCCCGAAGGAGATTGTTTATGGACGCATCGCGCCGGCCTTCGGGCTGGCGGTGCTGGCCGCGAGTATCTGCTACGCGTGGTTCGGCATGCAGATGGCGCGCCAGACCGGGCGCACGGACGTGACAGCGCTGCCGTCCGGCCCCAGCGCGCCGTCAATTTTTACCGTGACCTTCCTGGTGCTGATGCCGGTGTATCAGCAAACGGGCGATGCGGAGTTCGCTATTCAGATTGGCCTGGTCTGGTGCTTCGTTGAGGCGATGATTCTTGCGGGCGGTTCATTCCTGGGCGAAACCATCCGCAAGATGATCCCGCGCACCGTGCTGCTGTCGTGCCTCTCCGGTTTAGGCCTGCTGCTGCTGGCGATGAACCCGATGCTGCAGGCGTTTGAAGCGCCGACCGTATCGTTCATCGTCCTGCTGCTGATCTTCATCAACTGGTTTGGCAAAAAGCCGATTTTCGCCAGAATCCCTACCGGCCTGCTGTTGCTGATAGCCGGTACCGCACTGGCGTGGATCTCCGGCCTGCAGAGCCCGGAAGCGATTAAAGCATCCATGTCATCCTTCGGCTTTAACCCGCCGCAGGTGCATGTGGAGGGCTTCCTGCAGGGCCTGCCGCACGCGCTGCCGTATCTTGCCTCTGCCGTACCGCTGGGGCTGGCGAACTACATCTTTGACCTGGAGAACATCGAAAGCGCCCACGCGGCGGGGGATGAATACCCGACGCGTAAAGTCATGCTGGCGAACGGTCTGGCCTCCATGCTCGGCTGCCTGATGGGGAACCCGTTCCCGGTGACGGTTTACGTCGGCCATCCCGGCTGGAAAGCGATGGGGGCCAGCATCGGCTACACGCTGGCCTCCGGCGTGACCATGTTCATCGTGCCGCTGTTCGGGCTGGGGGCGTTTATGCTCGCCATCATTCCGATGACCGCCATCGTGCCGATTCTGGTGTTTATCGGCGTGGTTACCGCCAACCAGGTGGTGAGGGAAACGCCGAAAGTGGAAGTGCCGGTGATCTTCATCTGCCTGTTCCCGTGGATCGCCAACTGGGCGCTGACCATGATGAACAGCGTGATGGGAGCGGCGGGCACGAATGCCGCCAAAATCGGTACCGACGTGCTGCACAGCAAAGGGATCTACTACGAAGGATTAGTCCATCTGGGGAACGGGGCACCGCTCGCCAGCATGCTGTGGGGCTGTATCGCCATTTTTGCCATCATCAACAAACCGCTGCGCGGTGCCGTGGCTGCGGCGGGCGGGGCACTGCTGGCGCTGTTCGGGGTGATCCACGCCCCGGTGGTGGGCTTTGCCGAAGGCAGTTCGCTGATGTTCGTCACCGCGTATCTGATGATGGGCGGCATGTTTGTGGTGAAGCATTTTCTCGACAGCCGGGAAGTTGCGAGCGCTGCGTCGGGTAATGTTGCGAAGGAACACGTATGAAAGAGCTTATGGTCGTTGCCATCGGCGGCAACAGCATTATCAAAGACAACGCCAGCCAGTCGGTTGAACATCAGGCGCAGGCGGTGAAAGCGGTGGCAGAGTCGGTGCTGGAAATGCTGGCCTCCGACTATGACATCGTGCTCACCCACGGCAACGGCCCTCAGGTGGGGCTGGATCTGCGCCGTGCTGAAATCGCCCACGAGCGGGAGGGGCTTCCCCTCACGCCGCTGGCAAACTGCGTGGCGGACACCCAGGGCGGCATTGGCTACCTGATCCAGCAGGCGCTGAACAACCGCCTTGCCGCGCGCGGCGAGCAAAAGGCGGTCACGGTCGTCACGCAGGTGGAAGTGGATAAAAACGATCCCGGCTTTGCGCACCCCACGAAGCCGATCGGCGCGTTCTTCAGCGAGGCGCAGCGCGACGAGCTGCAGCGCGCGCACCCGGACTGGCACTTTGTTGAGGATTCGGGCCGGGGATATCGTCGCGTGGTGGCCTCGCCCCAGCCGCTGCGCATCGTCGAGGCGGATGCGATTAAGGCGCTAACGCAGAAAGGTTTTGTGGTCATCGGCGCGGGCGGCGGCGGTATTCCCGTGGTGCGCACTGAGCAGGGCGATTACCAGAGCGTCGACGCGGTGATCGATAAAGATCTCTCCACCGCGCTGCTGGCCCGTGAGATTTGCGCCGACGTGCTGGTGATAACTACCGGCGTGGAAAAGGTGTGCATCAACTTCGGCAAGCCAAATCAGCAGGCGCTGGAGACCGTCGACGTAGCAGAGATGACGCGCTACATGGACGAAGGCCACTTCCCGGCGGGCAGCATGCTGCCCAAAATCGTCGCCTCGCTGGCGTTTTTACACCACGGCGGCAAGCGCGTGATTATCACCTCGCCGGACTGCCTGCCCGCCGCGCTGCGCGGGGAAACCGGTACCCATATTATTAATGAAGGAAGATAAGATGAGTGAAAATAAAAGCCGCCGTGAATTCATCAGCCAGAGCGGCAAAATGGTGACCGCCTGCGCGCTGTTTGGCGCGACCGGATCCGTCGCGTATGCTGCCGACTCCGCAAAGCCAACCTGCGAGACGGGTAAACCGATGACGATCACCGCGAAACATTACTATCTGGACAACGTGCTGCTCGAAGCCGGGTTTAATTTCGACGGCAGCGTGGCGACGAGCACCCGCACCGAGCTGAAAACGCTTGAGATTCAAGACGGGAAGATCGTCGCCCTGCGCGATAACAAGCGCCACGCCGACGCCACGCTGCCGCACTACGACGCGGGCAACAAGCTGATGCTTCCGCCGATGCGCGACATGCACATTCACCTGGATAAAACCTTTTACGGTGGCCCGTGGCGTTCCCTCAACCGCCCGGCAGGTACCACCATTCAGGATATGATCCGCCTGGAACAGAAGCTGCTGCCGGAGCTTCAGCCCTACACCCAGGAGCGTGCGGAAAAGCTGATCGATCTGATCCAGTCGAAAGGCTCCACCATCGCCCGCAGCCATTGCAATATCGAGCCGACCTCCGGCCTGAAGAATCTCGAAAACCTGCAGGCGGTCCTGGCGCGCCGTAAGCCCGGCTTTGACTGTGAAATCGTCGCCTTCCCACAGCACGGGCTGCTGCTGTCCCATTCCGAAAAGCTGATGCGCGAGGCGATGCAGGCCGGGGCGCACTACGTGGGCGGGCTGGATCCAACCAACGTTGACGGCGCGATGGAGAAATCTCTCGACCTGATGTTCCAGATTGCGCTGGACTACGACAAAGGAGTGGATATTCATCTGCACGAGACCAGCCCGGCGGGCGTGGCGGCGGTGAACTACATGATCGAAACCGTGGAGAAAACGCCGGAGCTGAAGGGGAAGCTGACCATCAGCCACGCCTTTGCGCTGGCGACGCTTAACGAAAAGCAGGTGGATGAGATCGCCACCCGCATGGCGGCGCAGCAGGTGACCATCGCCTCCACCGTGCCGATTGGCACCCTGCATATGCCGCTGAAGCAGCTGCGGGACAAGGGCGTGTTTGTGATGACGGGAACCGACAGCGTGATCGACCACTGGTCGCCGTACGGTCTGGGGGACATGCTGGAAAAAGCGAATCTCTACGCCCAGCTCTACATCCGCCCGAACGAGCAGACGCTCTCCCGCGCATTAGGTATCGCGACCGGCGACGTGCTGCCGCTGAACGACAAAGGCGAGCGCGTGTGGCCGAAAGCGCAGGATGACGCCAGCTTTGTGCTGGTGGACGCCTCCTGTTCCGCCGAAGCCGTGGCGCGCATCTCTCCGCGTACCGCAACGTTCCACAAGGGCAACCTCGTCTGGGGCGTTGTGGGTTGATGTGCATTTCTCCCTCTCCCTGTGGGAGAGGGGGGATGGCATCAGGCCGCACTTCTGTAGGCCGGGTAAGCGCAGCTTCCACGCCCGATGCTGGTGCCGATCGCCGCGCGCACGGCTCAGTAGCCGACCTTGTATACCCGCCCGCTCTGCACGCCTTCCACGCTGCGGCGATAGGCTTGCGCCACCGTCGCGGCAGGCACGCTTTCGAAGCCCGGGAAGAAGCCATCGTACGTTTCGACGGATTCGGTGAGAACCGTCGGGCTAATCAGGTTGATGCGGATCCCGCGCGGCAATTCGCAGGCTGCGGCGCGAACAAACCCTTCCAGCGCCGCATTCACCGTGGTGGCATTTACGCCCTGCGCAATCGGCTCGTGCGCCACAATTCCGCTTATCAGCGTAATCGAGCCGCCTTCGTTCAGGTAGTGCTGGCCGGTCAGCGCCAGGCGCACCTGTCCTAGCAGCTTATCCTGTAGCCCCTGGTTAAAGTCGCTATCTTTCATGGTCGCGAGCGGGCCAAAGTAGAGGCCACCGCTGGCGGACACAATGGCATCCACCGGACCGATTTTCTCGAACAGCGCCTGAACGCTCGCCTGAGAGGTGATATCTACCTGCTCGTCGCCCTGCGTGCGGCCGACGCGGATGACCTCGTGGCGACGACTCAGCTCTTCCGTTACCGCACGACCAACCGTACCGCTGGCACCAATAATGACGATTTTCATAGCCGACTCCTTCTGTTGTGAGCCTTCATTCTTTAATAAATTAAAATACGGATAAACTGGGCTAAAGTTAGAAGATTGCTAACCAGAGGTTTGGAATATGGATAAGCTTCGCAGCATGGAGACCTTTATTGCGGTGGTTGAAAGCGGCAGCTTCACCGGCGCGGCAGCACGGCTCGAGATGTCGGCGGTGATGGTGGGGAAGTACGTTGCGCTGCTGGAATCCCAGCTTGGCACCCGCCTGCTGGAGCGTAACACGCGGCGCCAGAGCCTGACCGACGCCGGACGGGTCTATTTCGACGAGGCGAAGCGGGTGCTGGAGCAGGTCGCGATCGCCGAAAGCGCCGTGGAACGCCTGCGCGCCGCACCGTCAGGCACCCTGCGCGTGACGGCGCCCACCTCGTTTGGCGGCAGCGCGATCGCGCCGCTTACGGCCTCCTTTTTGCAGCGCTACCCGGAAGTGCGCATCGAGCTGGATCTCACCAACCGGATGGTGGATCTGGTGGAGGAGGGTATCGATCTGGCCATTCGTATTGGCGACATTCACAACGACGATCTGGTGGCGAAATACCTCTGCCCTTACCGGATGGTGATCTGCGCCGCGCCGGACTACCTGGCACGCTACGGTACGCCGCAAACCCCTGCCGATCTGGTGGATCATCTCTGCCTGTCCCACAGCGTGTGGACCGCGCGCAACGAGTGGCGACTGCCTGGCGTCGAGGGCGAGGTGCGCTGGAAGCGGGATGCGGTCTTAAAATGTAATGACGGCTACGGGCTCCGGATGGCCGCGAGAGCCGGAGCGGGACTGCTGCTGCAGCCGGAGGTGCTGGTGGCGGAAGATCTGGAAAGCGGCAGGCTGGTTCGGGTGCTGAAAGAGTATATTCCGGCGCCGAGACCCGTGCATTTATTGTGGCGTCAGGATTTACGTCAACTGCCTAAGCTTACGGAATTTATCGCCCATATTCTGCTAAGATTGGGCACACTATAAAAAAAGAAGGTAAGCAAAGAATGTCTGTGAGTAAACTCGCCAGCAGCGCGCAGGGCCTGCAATCATCTGCCATCCGTGAATTATTAAAACATAGCAAAATGGCCGGCGTCATTTCGCTCGGTGGGGGGATTCCGAATCCGGCCTTGTTCGATCACGAAGGCCTGAAAATTGCCGCTGATGCCGTGTTATCTCAGCATTTTGGCGAGGCATTCCAGTACGGCCTGACCGAAGGCGTGCCGGGACTGCGGGAAGAGATTCAGCGTATTTGCGAGGGGCGAGGCATTCGCTGTAAGGCGGATGACGTGGTCGTGACCTCTGGTTCACAGCAGTCCCTCGACGTGCTGGCGCGTGCTTTGATTAATCCGGGCGATATTGTCGTCGTCGAGCGTCCAACCTATCTTGCTGCGCTGCAGGTATTCGGCCTGGCGCAGGCGAATTTTGAATCCGTTGGCACCGACGGCGACGGCATGAAGGTTGATGAACTTGAGGCGTTGGTGGCAAAGAAAACCATCAAAGCGGTCTATATCGTTCCAACCTTTGGTAATCCTGGCGGCGTGACGCTTTCTGAGGCGCGTCGTAAACAGCTGGTGGAACTCTCGAAGCGCTATGACTTCGTGATTATTGAAGACGATCCGTACAGCGAAATTAATTACACCGACGAAGTGTTCCGCCCGTTGATTGCTCACGCCAAAGATATCGGTAATGAAGAGAACGTGGTGTATACCTCCACCTTCTCCAAAATTCTCGCTCCCGGAACCCGCGTGGGCTGGGTGCTGGTACCGGAGTGGCTGAAGCGTGCGGTGGTCAACCTTAAGCAAACCACCGATCTGCACACCAGCACGCTGTCGCAGCTGATGACGTATGAGTACCTGAAAACCGGTCGTCTGTCCGCTCAGATTAAAACGATCCGCGAAGCCTATCGCCAGAAATACCAGACGTTCGCAACCGAGCTGGAGGCCGAGCTTGGCGACGTGATGTCTTTCCACAAGCCGAAGGGCGGCATGTTCCTGTGGGCGAATATGAAAAATGGTAGTAATACCACCCGCTGGCTGGAAAAAACGTTAAGTAACGGCGTAGTATTTGTGCCGGGCGAATTTTTCTACTGCAATGAGCCAGACCATTCAACGCTGCGCATGTCATTCGTCACCCCAACGGATGAAGAGCTGAAGGAAGCGGTTCAACGCCTGAAAAAATCGCTGTAAAAGACCTGCGCATAACGGTGGTTTTGCCGTTATGCGCAATACGCGTTCAGGGCGGCACGGGCCGCAATCGTCCATGGAGAACTCCATGTTTGAATTTCTGAACGGTGTTGTGACGCACACGCCCGTCTGGGTGTGGGTGCTGTTTATCTTCCTCATCTCTCGCGGCATTAAAGCCCGCAGGCCTGCCACCGTTTCGCTGGAGAGGCTTGCCATCATTCCGGCAATATTTCTAATCTGGGATATCTACGATCTGGTGGTTTACCGCACGTTAACCCCCGGGACAGTCGCATTGTGGACGGCGGGGATCCTCGCCGGGGCCGCGCTGGGGTATGTTCTGATTAAGCAGGCGGTTATCACCCGCGCAGAGGCGCCGAGAAGCATTTACCGCCAGGCGGACTACACCGCGCTGCCGTTTATGATGCTGGCGTTCGGGGTAAAGTATGTGCTGGGCGTGATGAGCGCAGTCTCTCCCCAGACGATGCAGCAGCCTGCCATGAGCGCGCTGGCGATCGTCTCCGGCGGCGTGTTTGCCGGTGTGTTTATTGGGAAATTTGCGCGTTATATTGGCGTGTATAACAGCGCCGCACCTCGCCCGGCGGAGTAAGATCTCCGCGCCTGTTCGGGTCAGGCTACATCCGGTTGGCCAGATTTTCGCTTAGCCATGACGTCCGCAACGGTCTTTATACGGCTTAGTTCCTCCTGCGTCCTGGCGTTAGATTGCGCTTCCCAGATATCGACGTTCAGCTGTAAGTTCAGCCAGAATTCAATCGTGGTATCAAAGGCTTTTGCCAGCTTGATCGCCATATCGGCAGTAAGCTTGCGATTGTTATTGACCAGCGCGCTGATGGTGTTGCGGTGAACATTGAGCATATCCGCCAGATCGCTGATTTTCAGATTGAGCGGTTCAAGATACTCATACTGCAACACGTCGCCCGGCGTGGTGGGTTTGCGGAATGCCTGTTGAAGTGTCATAGATGATGCCTCACTTGTGTTGCGTGTACTTGTGTGGAGAGAGGTACAGATCTTCTGCTTTGCCCTCTGTCCAGCGAAATACGAGCCTGTATTGCCTGTTTACCCGGATGGAGGAATAGCCCTTCAGCGGAGGATTCAATGCTTCATACATATTACCCGGTGGCGATCGCAAATCCCTGTGCGAGGTTGCTGCCCTGATGATATCGAGCTTTCTCGCAAGCGCTGTTTCCAGATTTGAAGGGATAACATTGCTCGATCTGCCGTAAAGAAAAAAATCCTCAAGCCAATGATCCCGAAAATAACTAATCATAATGCTGGCGAGCTCCAGTCCGTGAAGCTGACTGAATAGTAATGCACTCCTGCACTGTGCGCAAGTGCGTTTCGTCTGCGGTTAATATTACCTGGGCGATGGCTGAAGGGAAGTGGGATGCATGACTAAAGATTAATCCTCCGAGGCAGGTTCCAGTTCTGGCGTGCGGTTTAATGCCCGGCGGCGCTGCGCTTGCAAGGGCCTGGGGGGATGTAGGCCGGGTAATGCGCAGCCGCCACCCGGCGATTGGCTATCGCTCCCTTAGCGCCTCTTTCGCCCGGTTGAACGGTTTAATCAGATAATCCAGCACCGTTTTCTCTCCGGTCTTAATGTCCACCGTCGCAATCATCCCCGGTACAATCGAGAAGTGCCTGCCCGCCTTATTGACCAGGTAATCCTGACTGGTGCGGATAAACACCCTGTAATAGAACACCTCCGGCTTGGCCTCATCCTGAATGGTATCCGGGGAAATCGTCTCAACGACCCCGTGCAGGCCGCCGTAAATGGCGTAATCGTAGGCGGTGATTTTGACCAGCGCCTCCTGGTTCGGGTGGATAAAGGCGATATCGCGCGGCGACAGGCGAGTTTCGATCAGCAGGTGATCGTCCACCGGCACAATCTCCATCAGCTCGCCGTTGGGCGGGATCACCCCGCCGATGGTGGTCACCTTGATATTTTTCACGATCCCGCGCACCGGGGATTTTACCGTCAGACGGGTGACGGAATCCTGGCGGCCCTTGAGGATGGCTGAAACCATATCCACCTCAGCGTTGGCTTTGGATAACGCCTCGCGCGCCTGGACGTAATACTGCGAACGCACGTCGGTGAGCTTCAGCTCCAGATCGCTTTTCTGCCGCTGCAGGCGCAGCACCTCCACGTGGCTGGCGGCCCCGGTTTTCACCAGCCGCTGGGTAATGGCCAGCTCTTTATTGGCGAGATCTAACGCGGCGCGAAGCTCCCGCTGGGTATCCTCCAGCTGCGCGCGGCGCGAGTTGTAAAGCCGGGTTTCGTCGGAAATCAGATCCGGCCATTTCGCCAGCGAAGGCGGGAATTTCAGCGGCAGATCGTTTACCTCGGCGTACAGGCGGGCGCTGGAGGCCAGTGAGGCCCGGTAGCGCGCCGCGCTTTCGCCGACGTTCGACTCAGAACGCGTCGGGTCAAGCCGCGCCAGCACCTGTCCGGCCTGCACCTGATCGCCTTCGTGGACGTTCAGCTCGGTGAGGATCCCGCCGTCGAGAGACTGTAAGACCTGCTCGCGCGAGCTGGGGATCACTTTACCCGAACCGGTTGACACCTCATCCAGCACGCCAAACCATGCCCAGACGCCCAGCACTACAAACATCAGCAGCGAGAAGATCACGATCCGGCGCGCGCCGGTGTAGCCGCTTTCGGAGTCGAGGGCGTTATCCAGATCGTCCATTGCCGCCACGTCACGCTGACTGATTTTCATTTTTCCACTCCCGTCCGGTTGCTGCCTGCTGCTGTTGCTGCTGCATACGGCTGTTGCTCAGCGCCTGGGCTTTTGGTGCGTCCATCACCAGCATGCCTTCTTTTAACACCACGACGCGCTCCACCAGTTCCAGAACCGGTACGCGGTGCGTGGCGACGATCAGGGTGCGATGCCCGAGCCAGTCGCCCAGGCGCTGGATGAATTCCCGCTCGGTGTGCTCATCCAGCGACGCGGTGGGTTCATCCATCAGCACAATATTCGGATCGCGCAGGAGCATTCGCGCCAGCAGAATCGACTGGCGCTGCCCGCCGGAGAGCCCTACGCCGTTTTCCATGATCGGATAGTCCAGCCCCTTGGGCAGCTTCTGCACGAAGCCCGCCGCGCTGGTCAGCTCCAGCGCCTCGAAAATTTCTTCGTCGGTGGCGCGCGGCATGCCGAGGGTGATGTTTTCGCGCAGGGTGCCGTAAAACAGCCGCGCGTTCTGGGTCATAAAGCCGACGTTGCGCCGCACGTCCGCCACGTCGAGATGCGGCAGGCTGAAGCCGTCGAGCCGCAGTTCGCCCGCCGCCAGGTCCATCCCGCCCGCCATCGCCTGCAGCAGGGTTGATTTGCCCGCGCCGTTGCGCCCGAGGATCGCCACTTTTTCTCCCGGCCTTATCTCCAGGCGATTAATGCGCAGCGCCATGCGCGGATCGTCCGGCTGATAGCGGAACTGCGCCTGCTCGAAAAGATAGTGTCCGCGCAGGACGTCCTGGCGGATCGGCGTCTCCTCGCGCTGGTTTTCGGTGGGAAGCTGCATGATGCTGTCCAGTCCCTCTTTTGCGGCTTTGACCTGCTGCCAGCGCGCCAGCACGCCGCACAGCGTCGCCATTGGGGCGATCATGCGGGAAGCCAGCATCGACGCGGCGACCACCGAGCCGGTGGTCAGGGTACCGTCGATCACCATCGGCGCGCCGACCACAATCACCCCGGCGTAGACCAGGCTCTGAATGGTCATCCCCCAGCTGATCAGGTTCTGCGTCAGCTCACGAGTGCGCAGGCCGGATTCCGCGGTGATCTGGATATAGCTGTTCCACTGCTGCAAAAAGCGGTTTTCCGCCTGCATCAGCTTGATGTCCTCCAGGCCCTGCACGCTCTCCACCAGCACCGCGTTGCGCAGGGTTGATTCATGGGCCGACTGCTTTGCCAGCTCCGCCAGCTTCTTCTGCAGCAGCAGGCCGGGCAGGACCATGATCACCGCCGCGACCGGGGCGATCCACGCCAGCTGCGGGGCGATGATCGCCAGCACCACCACGAACAGTAAAAAGAAGGGCAAATCGACAATTGTCGAGATGGTGGACGAGGTCACCATCTCACGGATCTGCTCCAGCTCGCGCAGCTGTGAGATAAAGCTGCCGGTGGAGCGGGGGATCGCGCTGTTGCGCAGCCGCAGAGCGTGGCCGAATACGCGATCCGAAACGCGCATATCCGAGCGCTTGCCCAGCAGATCCATAATGTGCCCGCGCGCCACGCGCAGCACAAAACCAAACAGGGTGGCAATCAGCACCCCGATGGTCAGGACGTACAGCGTCGGGTAGGACTGGGCGGGGATCACCCGGTCATAGACCTGCATGGAAAAGACGATCCCGGAGAGCGACAGAACGTTGATAAACAGCGCGGCGAGCATCACCCAGCTGTAGGGGCGGAGATCGCGCATCACCAGCCGGTAGAGCCAGTCCGGACGATATTTGGAGATATAGGCATCCACGCGGCTGTCCTTCAGCGCGGCGAGTGGACGCAGGGCAATAACGTGGCGTATAGCGGGCAGCATCGCCGTCATCGACAGCCGATTGGTGTAGGTCTCGTCGTCGAAAAAGCTGACTTCCAGCGTATCGTCCCCGTCGAAATGCTCGATCACGCCGATCCTGTCGTCATTCATCGCTACGACAACCGGCAGACGCCAGCTGTTGATCGCCTGTCGATCGTCGGTAAGGAGCTGAAACGACAGCCCTGCTTCGCGGGCCAGCTGGGTGAGGGCGGGCACCATCGGTTTGCCTTTCAGCCAGGGTGCGCCTGCAATCAGCGCGCCGGGCGAGCAGGCGACGCGATAGCGCGTGGCAACAAAACCAAAGGCCTGTGCCCACTGCGCCAGCGCCTCATCCGTCATGTTTTCACCTTGCGGGATATCACGCTGCTTCATGGCTGGATCTCCACGGTCTGGATGGTGCGGTTATCAAGATCGAACGCGTGGCGCAGCTGTCCGGTGTTATACAGGCAGTTGAGCTGCAGCTGGTGCAGCTGACCGAGGGTCTGCTGCTGGGTGAAGCGCGCCTGATAAACCTCCTGTTCGGCGTTGAGCACGTCGAGCAGCGGGCGCGAGCCGAGGTCAAGATACTGCTGCTGGTACAGTTCGCGGGTGCGGGCGCTGAGCGCCTCCTGACGGCCCTGAATTTGCAGCGTGCTTTGCAGGCTCATCACCTGGCTGCGGGCTTCCAGCAGTTTCTGGCGGACATCAAGACGCGTGCGCTGAATGGTGGACTGCGCCGCCTCCACCGCGTGTCCGGCAGCGTTACGCCGTGCGGTGAGGCCGCCGCCCTGATAAAGCGGCATCTGAACTTTCACCCATGCGGAATACTGGGTGCGATCCCGCGTGTCGCTGCCCGCGTAGCGATCGTTCATGTAGTGGCGCACCTCCGGCTCCAGCGAGACGGTTGGCGTCATCTGCGCGTCGGCATAGTCCAGGTTAGCCTGGGCGACGTTAGCCTGCGCCCAGGCGGCGAGAACGGCGGGAACCAGGCGGTCGTCCGGCTCGGCGATGTCGCAGCTCCGGCCCAGCTTTTGCGGAAAGTCATTGCTTATCGCGTTCAGGCTGTTCCAGCCGAGAAAGCTCATCAGCGTGGCGCGGGCGCTGTCCAGGCTGGCCTGGTACTGCATCAGCTGAGCTCGCGCGCCTTCGATTCGGGCATCGGTCTGCACCACGTCAGAGAGCGATGCAGCCCCTTCGTCGTTACGCTGGCGGGTCAGCGTGCCGATAGAGGAGAGGGCGTCGAGCTGCTCTTTAGCGGTCTCAACCATCTGCTGCCAGGTTTGCACCTGCACCATGGCGACGGCGGTATCGTGGGCGATAGTGTCGATACTCACCAGCACGTTGGCCTGCTGCTGGGCAACGCCGGCGCTCTCGGCGCGTACCTGGCTTGCCACTTTGCCAAAGTCGTAGAGCATCTGTGAGAGAGAAAGCACCAGCGACGGCGTAAAGCCGTTCTGGTCGCCGTCGTGGGAATAACCGTTGTCCACGCCGGCATTAATCTGCGGATAGTATTTTGACTTAGCGACGTCTACCTCTTCGCTCTGCTGGTAGAGTTTCCCCACGGCTTCGCTGATGGCCGGGTGCCAGGTGACGGCGCGGTTAACGGCATCGCCAAGCTGCAATGAACCGGGTGCGGCTTTGCCAGCCGCAGGTGCGACGCGGCCGTTGAGCGAGGGGAGTTCCTGCGTTTCGCGAAGCTGTCCGGTATTGATGGTGGCCGCCGGATTTGCGCAGAAAGCGGGCACAGATATCAGGCAGCACGAGAGCCACCAGTAAGGCATCTTCATTCCCATGTCATGTCCCTATAAAAAAATACGGCTTTATTATTTATGCCCGGGCGCTGCGCGCCCGGGTCATCTCTTGCAGGTGGTATCAGGTAATGATGTGTTGCTGGTTAACAAGCTCGTCGTAGGTGGTCTGAACGCCATCAAGCGTAACGAGCGTGGTATTAGTGTAGGTGCCCCCTGCACCATCACGGTCGATGGAGATCACGGTATTGCCATTACTATTAGTGACATGGAGATAATTCCCGAGCGTCGCGGCGCTACCGTTCCAGCCCACCAGCAAATCGCCGATGTCGATCTTGTCGCCCTGTGCCAGCGAGAAGCCGGTCCAGTGATCGCCCGCGGCACTGCTGGTGTTACCCCCCGTACCGTTGCCCACCGTGCTGTTCAGCACCTGGTAAATCAGCGTATCGCCGTAGGCCGTACCGGTGATGGCGTCGTTATGCTCAGAGCTGATGAACTGCGGCGCCATATTGATGGTCAACGTGGCGCTGTCCGTTCTTCCGGCAGAATCGGTCAGGGTGTAGTTGAAGGTCTCCTTCGAAGTCATGGTTGAGAGCGATACCCCGCTGTTGAGGGTATAGGTGTAATGGCCGTCAGCGCCGATCGCCAGCGTGCCGTAGTGGCCGACAATGTTCACCGTTGCGCTGCCGGTATACGGGTCCAGCGTGGTGGTCACGCCGTTGTAGCCGGTCACGCTCAGACGGGTATCCACCGAGTGGAGCTGATCCAGCACGCCGCCGGAGTCGGTGCCGTCAAAGATATTGCCGTTGACGGTGTGGCTGCCGGTGACGTCGAAATTACTCAGCGAGTAGGTGGTGCCGTTCACGCTTGGGGTAATGGTGATGTTTCCGACGCTCAGCCCCGGGACGCTACCGGTAAAGTTCAGCGTATAGGTCCCGGCGTTGAGATCCAGCCCGGTCAGCGCGACGTCGATACTGCCGCCCAGCAGCGAGGCCCCGCTGAAGGAGCCGCTGCGGATCACGCCCGAGCCGTCGCTGATAGACCAGTTCACCGTCAACCCGGTCAGCGACAGCAGCGATGCCACGCTAAAGTGCAGCGACGCGTTGTGCAGCGCGGTGTTCGCGTCGACCACGAAGGTTCCGCTGCCGCTGCCCTGGGTTGACGAGAGCAGGGCCGTCGTCCAGCTGGCGGTGCCCACGGTCGTATCCGAGTAGACCGACGTGTGATGTACCGAGGTAAGGTCCATCGTGGCGCTGACATCGTTCACCGCATTCATCGCCTGCGCGGTTGGGGTGATGTTGAGCGATGCCGTATCCTTCGAGCCGTCAGGCGCGGTAACGGTGTAGACGAAGGTATCCGGCGTGCTGATATGGTCCGCCCCCACGCCGCTTCTCAGGGTATAGGTGTACTGACCGGACGAATTGATGGTCAGCGTGCCGTATTCTCCCTGAATGGTGGTGGTTCCACTGCTGTTGACCGCCACGCCGTTCACTTCGGTAACCAGCGTGCCCGCTGGAACCGGATCATTCGCCAGCACGTCGCCCGTGGTGGTTTCGCTGATGCTCGCCACGCTGTAGACATGGTCCTGCAGGACGTTAAGCGTGTAGGCCGTCAGTACGGCGATCCCGGATGCGGTATTCAGCAGGAACAGATACTCCCCGGCAGGCAGGTTCAGCGTCAGCTGCGGTGACGTACCCCCCAGCAGCGGGGCGCGCAGCCAGCCCGACTCGACGCGAACCTGCTCGAAGGTCTGGGTCGCATTGTTGAACTTATAGACGTACAGGTCGAACACCGACGCCAGCGCCACGCCGCCCACGGAGGCCTGGATGGTCATGGTGCGGGTCGTCCCTTCCTCCACGTTGTAGATGATCGGGTTGGTCATGTCGTCCAGCAGGTTAAGCCCCAGCGTGCTGCCGAGATTAATGCCCACCAGGGTAAAACCGTTCTGAGACGAGGCGCCGTTATTCACCTCACTCACGGTGGTGTCAAAGGTCAGCGAGGCCGTGTCGTCCACTGCCACAATGCCGTTGATTACCGTACCGGCACCCAGAGACAGCACCAGGTTCGCCGACGCGCTGACGCCGTTATGGGTGATGGTGTAGGTGAAGCTCTCCGTCCGGCCAACGACCGCGGCGCTGGTGTCGGTCAGGTTATAGGTATAGCTGCCGTCGCGGTTGATGGTCAGCGTACCGTATTTGCCCTGGATCACCGTGCCGTCGGCGTTCACGCTGGTGGTAACGCCCTGCGCGTTAGTCACCGTGGAGATAGTGGTTCCGGCCGGCGCGTTGTCGCTGCCGGCGGTCGGATCCGTATCGAGGATCACGTTGCCGTTGAGACTGGTATCGCCGGTAACCGTACCCGGACCGGTCTCTTTCACCGCCACGTCGAGGCTGGTGTAGGAGCCGGTTGCCAGCAGGTTGGTGTTATAGCTAAGCACGCGGTAGTTACCGTCGGCCAGCCCGGTCAGGTTCAGCGAGACGCCGGTAGCGCCGAGGGTCAGGAGATCGGCAAACTGCGGTTGGCCGGTATCCACCACGGTAGTCCAGACGCCGTTGACGTAGTGCTGAACTACCAGCTCAAGAGTGTTGAGCAGAGAGAGCACCGCCCCCGTAGCGTTAGCATTCACCACGATATCCGCGCTGCCGCCGTTGCCCACCGTAAAGTTCACCTGCGCGGTGTCATTGCCCAGCAGCGTCAGGACGTTGCCCACGGCGCCGACCAGCAGGAAGCCGTAGTCGCTGTACTGGCTGTTGGTCACGGTCGCCGTGGTGCTGAGGTTTAGCTCTTCAACGTTATTGCTGGCGGAGAGCGGCAACACCGGCGCAAGGACGGAGCCCGGCAGGGAGGTGTTGCCCGCGGCGTCGGTAGCGGTGATCTGCAGCGTCTGGCCTTCGATCTGTTTGTTAATGAAGGTGTAGCTGTAGGTGCCGTTGTTGCCCGCAATGGCGGTCACCGTCGAGCCGTCCGCAAGGCGGATTGTGACGGTACTTCCCGCCTCCGCGCTCCCGGTCAGGACGCTACCGTCGGCGTTGAGGGTCCCGGTCGGCGCCGTTGGGGCGGTCGTATCGACGATAATCGTCGTCACGCCTGACGCCGTGCTGGTGTTGCCTGCCGCATCGGTGGCCGTGGCGGTGAAGTTATGCGTGCCCTGCGTCAGCGTGGTGGTTTGCGGCAGGGTCCAGTTGCCGTTGCCATCGGCGGTCACCGTGCCGACCAGCGTAATACCATCGTAGATCCTGACCGTGGCATTCGCTTCGGCTGTCCCGCTTAGCGTTGGGCGCGTATCGTTGGTCGGATTCGTACCGGTCACCGGACCGATAACGCTGCCGACATCATCAATCACCGAACTGATAACCGGCGCGCCCGGCGCGAGGGTATCGACGTTAATGACATATCCGGCGGTGGGGGCGCTGGCGTTGCCCACCGCATCGGTGGCGGTGAAGGTCAACGTGTGCGCGCCGTTGCTCAGCGCCGGAGATGGCGTAAAGCTCCACGCGCCGCCGGTCGCCGTCACGCTGCCGATCTGTACGCCGTTATCAAAGATTTTCACCGTCGACCCGGCTTCCGCCGTGCCGCTGAGGGTTGGCTGCGCGTCGTTGGTGAACCCGCCGTTTGCAACCGGCGTCGCCGCATTGCCCACGTCATCCAGAATGCTGGTCAGCACCGGCAGCGCAGGCGGCGTGGTGTCAACGGTGAGGCTGAAGCTGGTGGACGACAGGCTGGTATTGCCCGCCGCATCCGTCGCCTGCGCGGTGAAGCTGTGCGCGCCCGCGGTCAGCGTGGTGTTGAGCAAGATACTCCAGCTCCCGTTGCTATCCGCAGTGCCTGTTCCGACAAGCGTAGTTCCCTCATATATTTTCACGGTGGCAAACGGTTCGCTGGTCCCGACAAGGCGCGGAACGGTATCGTCGGTTGTTTGCCCGGACGTTAGCGGGCCGGTGATGCTGCCCACGTCGTCTACCGCCTGGCTGATAACCGGCGCGTTTGGTGCCGCGGTATCAACAATCAGGGTAAAGCCCGGCGAGGTCGGGCTGACGTTGCCCGCTGCATCGGTGACCGTGGCGGTCCAGGTATGGCTGCCGTTGCCCAGCGGTGCTGATGGCGTAAAGCTCCATGCTCCTGTACCGTCCGCCTGAACGGTGCCGACCGGCTGACCGTTCTCATAAACGGTGACCGTGGCGTTGGCGGTCGCGGTGCCGTTCAGCGTCGGCGTGGTGTCGTCGGTGCTCTGCCCCGAAGAGAGCGGAGTTTGAATGTTGCCCACGTTGTCACCCGCGGTCGAAATGATCGGCGCCGACGGCACGCCCGTATCCACCGTCAGGGTAAACGGCGTCGTCGTGCCGCCGGTATTGCCCGCCGCATCGGTGGCGTTGAAGGTGATGGCGTGTGGCCCTTCGCCCAGATCGGTACCCGGGGTAAAGGTCCAGCTGCCCTGGGCATTGACCACCGCTGTGCCAATTTCGTTGCCATCAACGATCACGTGCACGGTAGAACCCACTTCGCCCGTACCGTTGAAGGTTGGACGCGCGTCGTTGGTGCTGTTACCCGACGTGAGCGTCCCGGTGACCGGACCGACATCGTCAATCACGCTGGTCACCACCGGTACGCCGGGGGCTGCGGTATCAATGGTAAAAGCGAAGACCGATGAGTTCGCCGAGGCGTTGCCTGCGGTATCCGTTGCATACGCGCGCAGGGAGTAGCTGCCGTCGCTCAGCGGCGCGGTCGGCGTAAAGGACCAGTTCCCGCTTCCGTCAACGGTCGTTGTACCAATCTGCGTGCCGTTATTCATGATGTGGATAGTGCTGCCCGCCAGCCCGGTGCCGCTGATGGTTGGGGTGCTGTCGTTGGTTACCTGGCCGCTGGTGAGGTTACCCTGGACGCCGCCAGGGATGTCGTCGTTTACATTATCCAGCGTCGGAACCGTCGGAGCGGTCAGATCAACCACCACGCTCCAGGGAGCAGAGACCGCGCTGACGTTGCCCAGCGGGTCGGTCGCCCGGACGGTGAAGCTGTGCGAGCCTTCGCCGAGCGCGGTGTCAGGGGTAAACGTCCATGCGCCGGTGCCGTCAGCCGTTACCACGGCAATCTGGGTGCCGCCGTCGAAAATTGTCACCACGCTGTTTGCGTCCGCTGTCCCCGAAAGGGTTGGCGTGGCGTCGTTCGTTTCGCTGCCGCTGACCACCGTGGTGGCGGCGTTGCCGACATTATCCGTGACGTTGGTGATGACCGGCGTGGCGGAAACGGAGTCCACCACGACGGTGAAGCCCGCCGAAGGGCCGCTCTGATTCCCCGCAGGATCGGTCGCGCGGATGGTCAGGACATGGTTGCCCTCTGCCAGGGTGGGCGTGGTGTAGCTCCAGGTGCCGGTGTTGCCTACCAGCACGCTGCCCAGCAGCGTCCCGTTGTTGTAGATGGAGATGGTATCGCCCACCGCGCCGGTGCCGGTGAGGGTCGGCTGGTTGTCGTTGGTGGTCTGGCCGCTGGTCAGCGGGCCGGTGCCCGGACCGACGTCGTCAATCACCGCGCCGATAGTTGGCGTGCCCGGGGCGGTGAGGTCGACGGTGACGCTGGCCGCCGGAGAGCGGCCGCTGGTCTGGCCGTTGAGGGTCGCAGTCACTTCAAAGGTGTGCAGCCCCTCGCCAAGCGCCGCCGGCGTATAGCTCCAGTTGCCGCTGCCGTCGGCGGTCACCGTCGTCAATGGCGTCGTGCTACCGTCCTGATAGATGGTAATCAGGCTGCCCGCTTCGGCCGTGCCGGTAAGCGTTGGCGTGGTGTCGTTGGTCGTTTTGCCTTTCACATCGCCAGTTATCGGATCCGCGTCATCGACGATCGCCGTGATGACGGGCACCTGCGGCAGCTCAAGCGACGAGTCGGTGACGACAAAAGGCACGCCCGCGCTGGCATTCCCTGCGGCGTCCGTAGCGTTCACGGTCAGCGTGGTCGGATCCAGCTGCGCCGGACTCAGCGCAATCGAGAAGCTGCCGTCGCTACCGATAACGCCGGTACCAATGACCGTGCCACCGCTATCTTTCACGGTAATAGTACTTCCTATTTCACCTGTACCGGTCAGCGGCGTTCCTTCCTGAGCCAGAGCCATGTTGACCGGGTCGGCAGGTGCGGCAGTATCCACCGTCACGCTCAGCGGTACTGAATCACCGGAGGAATTACCTGCTGGATCGCTGGAAGAGACGGTGAACGTATGAGGACCATCCGGCAACGTCGTGTCGGCGGTCCAGCTCCAGGTGCCGCCCGGCTGGACCGTCACAAGCACTGTAGACGGTGTGCCGTCTACGGAAACGATAACGGTGGTGTCGGGTTCACCGGTCCCGGTAAGAGTTGGCGTGCCGTCCTTCGTGTAGAGCACGTTACTGGACAGCTGGCTGTCGGCTACGGCACTAATGACGGGGATCTCAGGCGCAACGGTATCGAGCGTGACGGTAAAGACTGAACTCGGCGCGCTGAGGTTACCCGCTGCGTCCACGCCCGCTACGGTAATGTTGAGCGGGCCGTCCGTTTGCGTGGGGAGCGTCAGGCTCCATTCTCCATTAGCCACCACGACACGACCCAGCTCGACGCCGTTGTTGTAGACGATCACCGTCTCACCGTTAACGCCGGTTCCTCCCACTGTCGGCGTGGTATCCGTAATGTAGCCTCCGTTCGGTTCACCGCCCACGGCGCTGATCGCTGGCGTAGCCGGTGCCACTGTATCCACGACGATCGTAATCGCAGGAGAAGCGTCAGAAACGTTGCCCGCTTCATCGGTGGCGGTGGCGGTAAAGGCGTGGCTGCCCTCGGCAATGTCGCTGCCAGGACGCCAGCTCCAGTTGCCGCTGCTGTCTACCGTGACGGTGCCCACGACGGTCGATATGCCGTTGACGGTGTCAGTGATGTTGATGACATCGTTCGGCGTCCCGGTGCCGCTCAGCACCGGGCGCGGATCGTTGGTGGTTCCGCCATCGGGTACGGGGCCGGTGATCTGGGTGACGCTGTCGGTGACGGTCGGTGCCGCAGGCGTAGCCGGCGCCTCGGTATCAATGGTGATGGTAACCGGCTGCGACGGAGCGCTTTCGTTGCCCGTGCCGTCCACGTTGGTGACGGTCAGGGTGATGTCATAGGTACCGCCGGGCAGCGGGGTTGATGGTGTCCACGACCAGCTGCCGGTATTGTCCACGACAGCATCGCCGATTTTGACGCCGTTGTTGTAGATCGTCACGGTATCGCCCGCCGTGCCGGTACCGCTCAGGGTTGGCGTGGTGTCGCGGGTGGTTTCGCCCGGGTTCAGCGTTGTTTCTGTTCCGTCAGGATTGACGGTGATGGCCGGCACGTCCGGCGTGACAGGCGCGACGGTATCTACCGTCAACACAAACGGGCTGGAGATGGTGGTATTGCCCGCGGCATCGGTGGCGTGAACCGTCAGCGAATGCGGGCCGTCGGTGAGCGGGGTAACGGGCGTAAAGCTCCAGCCGCCGTTGCCGTCGAGGGTGGCGGTGCCGAGCAGGGTGGTGCCGTCATAAACGGTGATCGCCGCATCGGCCGGAGCGGTGCCCTGCAGCAGCGGTTTGGTGTCATCCGTGGTATCGCCGCTGCTGAGCGGACCCTGAACGCCGCCGACGTCATCAGTCACGGTGCCGATGGTTGCCGCCACTGGTGGCGTGGTATCGACGGTCAGGGTGAAGCCGTCTGACGGCTGGCTGGTGTTACCCGCCGTATCGGTGGCGACAACGGTAAAGGTATGAGGCCCGCTGACAAGAGGCGTCGTGAGGGTATAGGTCCACGCGCCATTGTTGTCGACCGGAACCGTGACAAGATCGGTGCCATCGAGGCGGATGGTGACGGTTGAGCCGGGTTCAGCCGTGCCGTTGAGCGTCGGCGTGGTGTCGTTAGTGCTGTCGTTAGGGTTGAGCTCGCCGAGGCGTTCCGGCACATCATCCACCACCTGGGTGATGATCGGGGCAGCAGGCGCCACGCTGTCAACCGTCAGAGTCCAGGTGTTGGAGACGCCGCTGGTGTTGCCTGCCGCATCGGTCGAGACGGCGGTAAGATCATGGGGGCCTTCACCGATCGGGGTGGAAGGGGTAAAGATCCATACGCCAAGGCCATTGGCGACGGTCGTACCAACAGCAACACCGTCCACGCGCACGGTGACAGTCGCGTTTGCTTCGGCGGTACCGCTGAGCGTCGGGGTGGTGTCGTTAGTGGTCCCATTCAGGTCGATCGCGCCGGTGCGCCCGGGGACATCGTCCACGACTTGTGAAATCACCGGGGCGCCAGGTGCCGTCCCGTCGACGTCAATTGTCCAGGAGTCTGATAACCCGCTCGGGTTACCGGCGGGGTCCGTCGCCTTCGCCGTCAGCACGTACGTGCCATCGGTTAGCGGTGCGGGTGGCGTAAAGCTCCACAGGCCGGAAGAGGGAACAACCACCGTACCGAGGATATCACCGCCGTTATAAATCGTGATGGTCGAGCCCGCTTCGCCCGTACCGTTCACGGTCGGCGCCCGGTCGTTGGTGATCCCGTTCGGGCCCACGGGGCCGGTGGAGGCCTGTACGTCATCAACCACCGACACGATAACTGGCGTCTGCGGTGGAGTAATATCCGGTGCCGCCGCGGAGGTGGTAGGACTCGTGTTGCCTGCCGTGTCGGTGGCGTCAGCGATCAGGATTTCGCCGTTGAGCTTCGGCGGGGTCAGCGTCAGGCTGAAGTTACCCTGACTATCGGCAACAACTGGAGTGCCAACGAGTGCGCCGCCTTCACGGATGGTCACCGTGCTGCCCGGCTCTGCGGTACCGCTGATGGTGCCGCCATCATTTGAAACCACGAGGTTTCCAGGGGCTAACGGCGGCGTGGTGTCCACGGTGAAGATGACAGGCTCTGAGGTCGCGCTCAGGTTTCCGGCGGCATCGGTTTCAGTGACGGTTATGGAGTGCGTCCCGTCCGGAAGCGGACCGTTCGGCGTTACGCTCCAGGTGCCGTTGGGCAGTACCGTCGTTGTGCCAACCACCACGCCGTTATCGTAAATAGTGATGGTTCCGCCGGGCTCGCCCGTTCCCGCCAGGATCGGCAGTGAAGCATCGGTAGGCGCGCCCGACGTGATGGTTCCCTTGATAACGCCCGTATCGTCGGTCAGCACAATCGCGGTCGGGGCGTCCGGCGGAGTAAGATCCACCGTCAGGGTAAACACCGGCGAGGCAGGCCCGGTGTTGCCGGCAGCGTCGGTTGCCCGCACGGTAATCTGGTGAGTGCTTTCGCTCAGATCAACTGAAGGGGTAAAGGTCCAGGTGCCGTTGCTGGCGACGACCGCCGTACCAATGGCGATCCCGCCGTCATAAATCGTCACGGTCGAACCCGCTTCACCGGTGCCGGTAAGCTGCGGACGCTGATCGTTGGTGCTGCCGCCGTTGCTGACTGCCCCCGTCTGTGGAGCCGTATCGTCAGTTACGCTGGTGATGGCTGGCGCATCGGGCGCAGTGGTGTCCGGGGCGGTAAGATTCGTGCCCGGGCTGGTATTCCCGGCGTTATCCGTCGCGGTGGCGGTCACCTGCTCGCCGTTGGTCAACGGCGTGTCGAGAGAGACGGTAAAATTGCCATCGCTGCCCGTTTTTCCTGTGCCAATGACGTTACCGTTCGCGTCTTTCAGCGTGATGGTACTGCCGGGTTCTGCGGTACCGGTGACCGTTTTGCCATCTGAAGAAAACTTAAGGCCGGAAGGCGCGTTCGGCGCTGTCGTATCCGGATCGGCCGAATTGTTACTGCTGCCATTATCACCACCACCGCCGCCAGTGCTTGCCGCCGCCGCAATGCCGCCCGCAGCGGCAATCCCGCCCAGGGCCCATGGCCAGATGGCGGCACCACCGGTGTCGCTCCCTGAGGCTGCAAGCAGCACGTCCGTGGACGCGATGGATTCGTACGTGGCGGCTCCGGTTGGATCTTCAATCCACCATAAAGCGCCCTGGCTGTCCTGCAGCACCAGCTGGCTCACGCCCTGCGCGTCCGCGACGTAGAAATTTTTAAGGGTGATCACCTCGCCGGAGTGGAGCGTAACCAGCAGATCGTTACCATTTCGCGCGAAGTGAGAGACGCTCGCTCGCTCGACATGAAGCTCAACGACAGAGGAATGGCTCAGCGTAACCTGGGTGCCTTCCGTGGTCGTTTCCACGCCAGTAAGTTTCGAAATAACAGAGATTTGGCTCATTTAGGTATTACTCCAGCAGATGTGTCATGAACGGCGAGCAAGACGAGCCATCTCTGCAGAAGGTAAAGGGCGCCCCCGGCGCAGTCGCTGTTATAACGCAGCACTCACCGTCGTTTTTTGCGCGCACGATGCCCGCCAGAATTCAGAGTGGCAACATCAGAGCGAATCTAATGACTTATAAAAGAGAACAGTTTTTATGGGTGTTTTGCGTCTTATAAAACCCTGTATTTAATAGAGGAATTATTTTTCGGAATATAAAAATGATATAGACAGAAAACGATAGTTGTGCAACTTAAGCTTTCTTAAATAAGTGCCAAAACAATGAAGAGGGCATTAATACATGGGGGGCGTTAATAATTTAAATTGCATAACATATTGTTTTATATGATTTTGTTTTTTTCCTTTTGATGCTGATTATAAATATCATTAACGCAGTATGATAATTGGTAGGGGACAATTTCAATATAATGATCAACGTTGTTTTTTAAGCGTGCTTAATATGCATTTAAGTTAGGATAACATTTTTGATATAAAATATATTATATCACTAGTACAATGAAATATATTCTTGTGAGGAGTTAAAGTTCTGCTATCACGCGAAATGAATAGCGTTAAGGAAAGGGTAAAATAACCTGATTTATTTCCATTGCGGCTACGATGTCGGCATGATTTTGCGACAACAAAAAAATACGGGGAGAATGAATAAAAATCGTCAGTCGGGCGTTAACTGACGTCACTTCCTTCTTACCCTGGAGCTTTGTATGAACACGACCTCGTTTCGTTTGATCCCGGTGCTGATTTTATCCCTGCAGTCCCCACTGGCGCAGGCCATGGGCAATAATAGTACCGAGAGCAAAACGCCCGATTGTCCTTCCGGACAGGTATATGACAGCGCCACACAGAAATGCGTGCCGGACAAGAGCAGCAGCCTCAGCGATCAGGACAAAACCAACTATGCGTACCATCTTGCGAAGAAAGGAGAATACCAGGTGGCGCTGAACCTGCTTGATTCGCTGAAAAATGGCAATACGGCTGAAGCGTGGAACTACCGCGGGTTCGCCACGCGCAAACTGGGCCGCACGGACGAAGGGATTGGTTACTACCAGCGCGCGCTGGCTATCGCCCCGGATTATGCCAAAGCCCGGGAATATCTCGGTGAAGCGTGGATGGTAAAAGGACGCCCGGACCTCGCGAAAGAACAGCTGAAGGTGATTGCCGGTATTTGTGGCCAGTCCTGTGAGGAGTATCGCGACCTGCAGGCCGCTATCAACGGACATCCGGAATCCTGATTTTCTCGTGGAGGGAAAACACATCGCTACCCGTGAGGTTCGTCAACAGTTAGCCGCACACCTGCCGCGTCTCTGGCGGTATGGGCTGGTGCTGTCGCGAAACAGGGATATCGCCGAAGAGCTGGTTCAGTCCACCTGCGTGCGTGCGCTTGAAAGAAGCAGCCAGTATACGCCGGGCACACGCATAGACAGGTGGCTGTTCGCGATCCTTCACTCCATCTGGATCTCTGAACTTCGGGCACGACACGTGCGTCAGGGGCAGGGATTTGTGGCCAGCGACGAGCTTATGGCACCGGACACCCGTGAACAGGATGAGACACGCCTGCATTACCTTAAGGTGATGCAGCGCGTCAACGCGCTGCCTGAAGCCCAGCGCAACGCGGTATTTTTGGTTTATGTCGAAGGCTTTACCTACCAGGAGGCGGCAGACACTCTGGCGGTGCCGATCGGAACCGTGATGAGCCGGCTGGCGACGGCACGGGCTCGGCTTGCCAGATCCGCTGACGCACTGCCTCCGGTAAAGGAGAAACGCTCTTGAACGCGCACCGTTTTGTACCGCCCTATAACGACGACGCTATCGTGGCCTGGATAGATGGCGAGATGTGCCGCGCCGACGCGCAGCAGTTTGAAGAACAACTGAAAAATGACGAACGCCTCGCCGGGCGAACCGACGAACTGATGAAAAGCAGCCAGGATTACGCCGGGGCGTTTGCCTCCCTGCTGGATGACGCGCCTCTTGAGACAATGCAGGCGCGTCTGGCAGCTCTTCCCGATCCACAATCCTCTTCGCCGGTCGGCGTCAGCAGGCGGGCGCTGATTGCCGCATCGGTCAGCTTTTTGATGGTTGGCTCCGGTCTGGGCTACCTGCTGCGTCCCGCAGCTGCGCCTGCGGATGAGAATGCCCATATCCGCGACCTTGAAGCGCAATATATGTCCCTGTACAGCGTCGAGACGCTGCTGGATATGGACAGCGCAACGCCGGTTCTGCAGCGCGGGCTGAAACGGGCCGCGCAGGACATCGGCATGATGCTAAACCTGTCGCAGCTTGTCCTTCAGGGGGCAGAGCTGAAAATGGTGCGAATGCTGCGCTATGAAACCACCTCGATCGCGCAGATTGCCTGGATCAACGCCGACTACGGCCCGATGGCGCTTTGTATCTCTCCTGTTGATGAAAAGGCGACGGCCTCGCTCCGCCAGGAGAAGCGGCACAGCATGAACCTGGCGTGGTGGCAGGATGCGGGCTACCAGTTTGTCCTGATTGGCCGCAACCCGCCGTCACATCTGCGGGGAAACGCGGAGCAGCTACAGCGCCTGATCTCAGGATGACGGCACTTTATTCGTCTGAATCGCAATGGCAATGGCAATTCGATCGTCCACGACCAGGGCAAACTTATCCATTCCGTAGGACGCGCGCGAGATCGCCGTGGTGGCATCCAGCGTGAGGGCTTGCGCATGCGGGTTTTTCACGATGGCCTCCAGGATCACCGGACGGGCAATGTTTCGCACGGTCAGCGTGCCGAACACCCTGAACCGACCGTCGCCCTGGGCGACCACGCGAGAGCTGATGAACTCGATAGTCGGGTAACGCTCGGATTCAAAAAACATGTCGCTTTTGAGCTGCCAGGTGAGCAGCTTGTTTGAGGCTACGAGAGTCGCTACGGGAATGGTGACGTGAATATGATCGTCGACGTCGTTTTCCGGGTTGAGCGTTACGGCTCCCGTCACGCCGCTGAATGTCGCCCAGGAGAGGATGCCGCCGAAGGCATGCCACGACAGCCGAATGGCGGTGTTATCGGTGTCGATAATGTAGCTTTTCGGGGCGGCGTGCAGAGAAGGGCATAAAAGCAGAACGGCCAGAAAGGCCAAAAGGCGATACATAGTGGTTTCTCCGATAAATGCGCACTGCGTAAACGCCCGAGGTGCTAATTATATTCGAAGAAATAAAAAAGGCCGCAAGCGCGACCTTTTTGCGAGCATAAATATTTACTCAGTGACTTTCTTTTCCAGCTCGCTGGCACCTTCTTTGGTTTTGTTCCAGCCTTTCTCAGCGCCTTCTTTGGTGGCATCCCACCCTTTCTCGGTGCCTTCTTTGGTTTTATGCCAGGCTTTCTGGGAATCTTCGCTGACCTTGCTGCCAAAGCTTTCGCTTTTACCTTCCGCAGCATGCTTCTGTTTCAGCTTCAGCTCTTCACCTTTGTTCTGCTCTTCGTGCAGTTTTTGCTTCGCCTCGTTGGCGTTTGCGTTCGCCGCCGCGACGGTATCGTCAGTTGCATGTGTGGTCGCAGCAAATACTGGGGAAGCCAGCAGAACGGCAGATAATGCGATAATTGTTTTTTTCATAATATCCTCATTTAACGTTATCGGTTATGAGCGTGATTCAGCATGGCACAGGCGAAACGGGATGGCTTTAGGAAAAAACTGTAATGAGATCAACATGCCCCGATGAGGGGTATTTCGCCTGAGGATTATCCAAAGGATAAAACGCCTATTTCCGCGAGGGCGGCGAGGGTCAGGAGAATGAATATTATGACGGTTATGGGTCTGTACATGGTGGGGCTCCTTCCGGGGTGAGCGGCTATTCTGTAGCGGTGGGTGGGGGTGTTTTTTCATTCTCCATAGGGGGAGGGGCGGTGTCGTTGATGTTGGTCAAAGGGAGAGGGTAGCTTCTCAAGCGAGAAGATGAATGAGCTCTGTCAGGGCTGGACGTAGTGATTGTGGTGGAATGATCGCAGATTCACTCCCTTCTCGCTGGCGGCTCGCTTGTTCATGGCGGGTTTGATAAATACTCCGATCTCGATTTTGTCGTTGTGGTAGACCCTCTCTACTATGACGAAATCATGGCTCAGCGTATTGTGCTCGCCGGAACACTGGGTCACCTGCTCCATGCTTTCACCGGGGAACATGTGGGAGAGCCTCGTCTGCTTAGCCATGCTGAAAGCCGGAGCCCGGGCCTGAAAGGTTTTGGTCTGTTCCGCCCCCCATGTTCAGACGACGTTTGCTAAAAAATGGTCGTCTGAATTTCGGTTGTGAGGTTCTTCCTGAGTGCTTAGATTCATTTTCAATCTATCGAGAGGATATGAATATGAACTTTGCAGAACGCCACTATCAGCATGAGCCTCTTCTTATCGCCAACGTCTGGGATGCCGCCAGTGCTGTCGCAGCGAAAAAAGCAGGCTACCAGGTTCTGGGAACGTCCAGTGCAGCTATAGCGTCCACACTGGGATATGACGACGGGCAGCGAGTGCCGTTTGATGAGTTATTTTATATGGTCACCCGGATCCGGGCTGCCAGCAGCCTGCCATTGAGCGTTGACATGGAAGCAGGGTATGGTGATTCAGCCGAAGAGATAGCAGACAATCTGCGGCGCCTTGCTCAGACAGGCGTCTCAGGCGTTAACCTCGAAGACAGCCGAGTCATAAACGGGGTTCGTCAGCTTGACGATGCCTCTGATTTTTCCCGTAACCTGAGAACAGTATGCGATACGCTGAGAAGCGAAAATTCCAGCCTGTTTCTGAACATCCGGACTGACACTTACCTGCTCGGGCATGAAGACGCGTTGCAGGAGACGATATTACGGGGTCAACGCTACAAAGCTGCAGGTGCTGACGGCCTTTTTGTTCCCTGCCTGACTTCAGAGAAAGACATCAGCCTCATTGCAGAGGCAACGGGATTGCCTTTGAATGTCATGTGTATGCCCGATCTTCCGTCATTCGACAGGCTGAAACGGGCAGGGGTAAGCCGCATTTCAATGGGCAATTTTGTTCATTCAGCGATGCAGTCAACGCTGATTGATGTCATGCATGCGATCCGATCTCGTCAGACGTTTGAAGGACTTTTTGGTGATGAAAATAACCGATAAAAATCTGTGTGATATCTGGTATCAGGCATTACTTGAACGTGCTTCAGACTACACTGGCGTGTTTTTTGTTGGCGTCAAAACCACTGGCGTATTCTGCATTTCGGTATGCCGGGCGCGAAAGCCCAAGCGCGAAAATGTCGAATTTTATAAAGATGCCAAATCTGCCCTGGCGGACGGCTTTCGTCCCTGTAAGGTCTGCAGACCTGCGGAAAATGCGCACAGCGCGCCATTATTCGTTGAGCAGGCGCTTGCGCTTGTCAGGCGCGATATTAAATCCCGTGTAGCAGACGCGGAGCTTCGTCAGCATGGCATCAGCCCGGAGCGGGTAAGGCGCTGGTTCCTGCAACATCACGGCATCACTTTTCAGGCTTTCCAGCGAATGCAGCGGGTGAACGTTGCCCTGCAGGAGCTAAAAAGTGGACGAGCGGCGACTGACGTTGCGCTGGACAATGGCTATGAATCGCTTAGCGGCTTTGGTTATACCTACAAGCGGCTTACTGGCGCAGCGCCGACTCAGGCAACCCAGGTGATAGTCATTCACCGGTTTACCACGACGCTTGGGCCGATGTTTGTCTGCGCGACAGAGCGGGGAGTCTGTCTGCTGGAGTTTACCGATCGCCGGATGTTAGAAACAGAATTTCGCGATATCCAGCGTTTATTTAACGCCAGAATCGTCACCGGCGAAAACAGCCATACCCGGCAGACAGTAAAAGAGATCGGCGAGTATTTTGCCGGAACCCGCCGACAGTTTGATCTGGCTTTAGATGCTCCGGGCAGTGATTTTCAACAATCCGTCTGGCATGCGTTGCGTGCTGTTCCCTATGGACAGACCTCACACTATCAGGCCATTTCACTACGGCTTAATAAGCCCAATGCTGTGCGCGCCGTCGCTGCCGCTAACGGTGCCAACCGGATTGCGATTGTGATCCCCTGTCACAGGATAATTGGAAAAGATGGCGCGATGACAGGTTACGGAGGGGGGATTTCACGCAAAGAATGGCTCATTGAGCATGAGAGAAATAATGTTTAATGGCGTGATGTTTCTGTGTCGCCGGGAAATTTTACGGACTTCGCGGGACATGTTGAGGGTACAAAAAAGCCCGCAGGGCTTGCGCCGTGCGGGCTCTTAGGACTTCATCGGATGACTCTGGTAATCACCGATGGAGAATTTTGGTGGAGCTGGCGGGAGTTGAACCCGCGTCCGAAATTTCTACATCCTCGGTACTACATGCTTAGTTTGTCTTTACATTCGCACGCCAGCTGCGGACAGACACGCCACTAACGAACTAGCCTGATTAGTTTTAACGCTTCAACCCCAGGCAGGGCTTCCACGCGATCTCTTTTGGGTTTGACCTCTCTTTGATCCCCGTCTTAAGAGCGGAAGCTAGGGAGAGAGGGCTCAGAGCAGGTTATTAAGCTGCTAAAGCGTAGTTTTCGTCGTTTGCGACTATTTTTTTGCGGCTTTTAACGAGGCAAACCGCCCCTCGGCATGCACCTTGGGTTTCGCAAATCCCGTCGAATCCAGAATCAGCCCCAATAGTGTTGAACTGAGTATACCAGATTTCACTTCCTGGATACCAGCCCGGAACGCTAACTTATTGAATAGTACAATAAGTGTGCAGAATCAACGTCCTGCGTTTTTCATAATGCGCGCTTTGTCCAACTGCCATTCGCGCTCTTTCAGGTCAGTGCGTTTGTCGTGCTGTTTTTTACCCTTCGCGACGCCAACTTTCACTTTGCACCAGGCGTTTTTCCAGTACAGCGACAGGGCGACCACGGTGAAACCTTCACGGTTGATGCGTCCGTAGAGGGATTCCAGTTCACGCTTGTTTAGCAGCAGTTTACGCGTGCGCGTTGGGTCACACACGTAGTGTGAAGAGGCGACGGTCAGCGGCGTAAAGTTTGCGCCGAACAGGAAGGCTTCGCCATCTTTCAGGATCACGTAGCTATCGCCGATGTTGGCTTTCCCAGCGCGCAGCGATTTTACTTCCCAGCCCTGCAACGCAAGGCCAGCTTCGAATTCTTCTTCAATGAAATACTCGTGGCGAGCACGCTTGTTGAGCGCAATGGTCGCCGAGCCTGGTTTATGTGCTTTTTTCTTCGTCATAAGTGTCGTAAAGCCGTCGGTAATCTGATTTCAAAAAGTCACCTCATTGCGTCCTGTGAGGTCTAACGCGCTATCTTAGCACGAGATGAGGCTTAGCGTTTTTTTAACAGGTGATAAATGTTATTATTTGTCCGTTGTGTGACCATGGGAAATGCTATGCCTCAGATTAGCCGTACTGCGCTTGTGCCTTACAGCGCGGAACAAATGTATCAGTTAGTGAACGACGTTCAGTCTTATCCAGAGTTTATTCCGGGATGCACCGGGAGCCGCGTTCTGGAGTCTGGCCCGACGCAGATGACCGCGGCGGTGGATGTCTCCAAAGCGGGGATCAGCAAGACGTTCACCACCCGTAATACGCTGACGAGCAATCAGAGTATTTTGATGCATCTGGTGGATGGTCCGTTTAAGACCCTGATGGGGGGCTGGAAGTTTACGCCGCTGAGCGCTGACGCCTGCCGCATTGAGTTCCATCTGGACTTCGAGTTCACCAATAAGCTGATTGAGCTGGCGTTTGGCCGCATCTTTAAAGAGCTGGCATCGAATATGGTTCAGGCGTTCACCACCCGCGCCAAAGAGGTTTACAGTGTCGCATAAGATTGCTGTGGAAGTGGTTTACGCGCTGCCGGAGAAGCAGTATCTGCAGCGCGTGACGCTGGAAGAGGGGGCGACCGTTGAGGCGGCCATCCGTGCTTCCGGCATCCTGGAGCTTCGCAGCGATATCGACCTGGCGAAGAATAAGGTCGGGATTTACAGCCGTCCGGTGAAGCTGGGCGATGTGCTGAAAGAGGGCGACCGGGTGGAGATTTATCGTCCGCTGATTGCCGACCCGAAAGAGTTGCGTCGTCAGCGTGCGGAGAAGGCCAGCAAGTAGCGCTTTCTTCCCCTTACCCTCTCCCCAAAGCGGCGAGGGGATCAACACAAAACAAAAAGGTGCTCAATGAGCACCTTTTTGCATTTCTGACACCGGATTATTTGGTCAGGGCAGGCTTGTTGTCGATGTTGGTCAACACACCGGCGCTGCTGAAGGTCAGCGTCAGGGTCTGCTGGGTCGCATCTTCATGGCCCGGCTTCTGGCGGAATACATAGAACCAGGTGTTAGTGCCAAACGGATCGGACATCATCGGGGTTCCCAGTGCATAAGCGACCTGCTGTTGTGTCATCCCCACGCGGATTTTGGACACATCGTTAGGGGTAAGGTAGTTCCCCTGGTTGATGTCAGGACGGTAAACCACTTTCTCCAGAGTGGAACAGCCTGCGGTCAACATCAGAAGAACCGCTGCGGCAGCGGTCAGCATTTTACAACGCATAGTGATTTGATTCCTTTTCGGGCCCGAGCAGAACGCGGCTCATATGTAATATGCCGATGATAATAGACCTTGCCCCACTTTGAAACCGGTCTGGCGGCGTTTTTGTTGTTCTGTATGACCCTGAGATCCCGAAAAAGTTTATGCCGCCAGCAGTTCTTTCGCGTTCGCAAGCGTATTGCGCGTGACTTCGCTGCCGCCGAGCAGGCGTGCCAGCTCCTGCAGGCGAGCACGTTTATCCAGCGGCTTCATGTGCGTTTCGGTCATTTCACCGTCGGTTTCTTTGCTGACGATAAAGTGATGATGACCGCAGCCCGCAACCTGCGGCAGGTGGGTGACACACATCACCTGCGTTGATTCGCCGAGCTGGCGCAGCAGTTTACCCACCACTGCCGCCGTCGGGCCGCTGATGCCGACATCCACTTCATCGAAAATCAGCGCCGGGGTGTCCATTTTACGCGCGGTGATCACCTGAATCGCCAGCGCAATACGCGACAGTTCACCGCCGGAGGCCACTTTGGAAATCGCCTGCAACGGCTGCCCCGGGTTGGTGGTGACGCGGAATTCGATGCGATCCGCACCTTCCGCCGTCAGGTGATTCTCTTCAAAGCGAACGTCAATGGTGAAGACGCCGTGCGGCATCGCCAGCGTGTGCATGCTGTCGGTAATGTGCTGGCTTAACTCCTGAGCATAGTGCTGACGGATTTCATGCAGCTTTTGCGCTGTGGCCAGCGCCTGTTCATGGTGCAGGCTCACCGCCAGGGAGAGGGTTTCCAGCGAGTCAGCCTGATCGTCAAGCTGCTGCTGTTCTTCCAGCAGAGACTGATAGTAACCCGGGAGTTCTTCCGGCGTAACGTGGTGCTTGCGCGCCAGCGAGATCTGACGGGAGATACGCTGTTCCAGCTCAAACAGACGGTTCGGGTCGAGATCCAGACGCTCACAGTAGTGGCGCAGTTCATCACCGGCTTCAGAGATCTGAATGGCTGCCTCTTCCAGCATATCCAGGACGCCAGAAAGTTTGCTGTCCATGCCGACCAGTTCGGTAAGCAGCTGGCGGACGTTATACAGCTGGCTCTGCAGGTTCACGTCTTCGCCATCGGCCAGAAGGTTGAGCGCATTCTGACTGGTTGAGAGCAGATGCCCGCTGTTCGCCAGGCGTTTGTACTCTTCGTCGATTTGCTCAAACTCACCCGCCTGCGGGTTAAATTCATTCAGCTCTTTGAGCTGGTATTCCAGCAGCTCCGCGCGGGCGGCACGCTCCTGGCTTTGCTGCTGGTGCTGAGCGAGCTCGCGGCAGCTCTGATGCCACTGGCGATAGTGCTCGGCCATAAGCTGAGTAAGCGCGTACTCACCCGCATAGCCATCCAGCAGCGCTTTCTGCTGTTCGGGTTTGACGAGTTGCTGATGCGCGTGCTGACCGTGGATCTGAATAAGCAGCTGGCCGAGTTCACGAAGCTGGGAGAGCGGGACCGCCGTGCCGTTGATAAAGCCGCGGGAGCGACCGTCGCTGCTGATCACGCGGCGAAGTAAACACTCACGTCCATCTTCAAGCTGGTTCTGTTCCAGCCAGCGCTGGGCGGCAGGGGTGTCTTTCAGGGAGAAGCGGGCGCACAGGTCGGCACGGTTTGCGCCCATGCGCACCATGTCCCCCTCGGCGCGGCCGCCAAGGCACAAGCCGAGGGCATCAATGGCAATGGATTTACCTGCACCGGTTTCCCCGGTGATCGCCGTCATGCCGCTGTGGAAATCGATCTCAAGCTCACGAACAATGGCAAAGTTGCTGATGGTCAGTTGTGCCAGCATAATTGTTTTCCTGTATGAAAAACCATAACTGTGTTTTCATACAGTATAAACTGGTTTTATATACAGTAAAGTCCTGGATGCAAAATCAGAACAATTTTTTTGACCAGCCTAGCTTTGAGCTTAATGTGTTGAAATAGCTGTAATCTTTCGGATGAATCAAGTTCAGGTGGTAATCACACCTGCGAATAAGCACATCTTCACCTTCCTGAATTGGCAGCGCTATCTGGCTGTCGCAGCTGATCTCCAGGTCGTTACGGCGGTGCGAGAAGCGCAGACGAATCGTGCTGTCGCCGTTGATGACCAGCGGGCGGGCGGAGAGCGTGTGCGGGAACATCGGCACCAGGGTAATGGCGTCCAGAGAGGGGGTCAGAATCGGGCCGCCGGCAGACAGCGAGTAGGCGGTTGAGCCGGTCGGTGTCGAGATAATCAGCCCGTCGGAACGCTGGGAGAAGGCAAAGATTTCGTCGATATAGACTTCAAACTCGATCATGTGCGCCACTTTTCCGGGGTGAAGAACCACCTCGTTAATCGCGGTGCTGATGCGCTTCTGACAGTCCTGCTGGCACACCTGTGCCTCCAGTAAAAAGCGTTTTTCACTGATATAGTGACCTTCCAGCACGTCGGCCAGCTGCTGCTGGGCATTGTCCGGGTCGAGATCGGTTAAAAAACCGAGATTGCCACGGTTGATGCCGATGACCTTGATGTCATAACGCGCCAGCGTGCGCGCCGCGCCTAGCATGTTGCCGTCGCCGCCCACCACCACGGCGAGATCGGCCTGTTGGCCAATTTCCGCCAGCGTGCCGGTTTTGACGCTCTTCAGCTGCAGCTCCTGGGCAATCTGCTGCTCGACCATCACTTCATAGCCTTTGCTACACAACCAGCGATACAACATTTCATGTGTCGTTAGTGCGGTAGGGTGACGCGGATGCCCGACGATCCCAATACACCTGAAATGATTATTCATTTTCTGGAGGTCCTTGTGCCTGATGAATGATGACAATCTGTCTTGTTCCCTTGAATCCAGGAAACTGATCCCCATAATAAGCGAAGTTAGCGAGATGAATGCAGAAAAACGCGGAGAAATTCATGAGTAGTAAAGAACAGAAAACGCCTGAGGGGCAAGCCCCTGAAGAAATTATCACGGAACAGCACGATGAAGTTGAGGCTGTAGAGCCAGACGCATCTGCTGAGCAGGTGGACCCGCGCGATGAAAAAATTGCGAATCTGGAAGCCCAACTGGTAGAAGCACAGAATCGCGAACGCGAGAGTGTTCTGCGCATCAAGGCGGAAATGGAAAACCTGCGTCGTCGTACCGAGCAGGACGTTGAGAAGGCGCACAAGTTCGCGCTGGAGAAATTCGTCAACGAACTGCTGCCGGTGATCGATAGCCTCGATCGCGCGCTGGAAGTGGCTGACAAAGCGAATCCGGACAACGCGGCAATGATCGAAGGCATCGAACTGACGCTGAAATCCATGCTCGACGTGGTGCGTAAGTTTGGCGTGGAAGTGATTGCCGATACCGACGTTCCGCTGGATCCAAACGTTCACCAGGCGATTGCGATGGTTGAATCTGAAGAGATTGAAGCCGGTAAGGTACTGGGCGTAATGCAGAAAGGTTACACCCTGAACGGCCGTACCATTCGCGCGGCGATGGTGACCGTGGCGAAAGCGAAAGCGTAATTCGCAATCCGTAGTGCCGGGTAGCGGCGTTCGCCTTACCCGGCCTACAACCTTACTCCGCGATACTTTCGCGCAGGGGTTTTACGGGCAGGACTTTCACCTGCTTGATCATATTGTCCTGCACGTCCAGGATATCAATATCGTACTGTTCAATGCGCACCCGCGTGCCCGCTGCCGGTATCTCTTCCAGCGCTTCCAGAATCATCCCGTTAATGGTGCGAGCCTCATCTTCGGGTAAATGCCAGTTAAAGGCTTTGTTGAGTTCACGAATGTTTGCGCTGCCGTCAATCAGCACCGAGCCATCGTTTTGCGGGGTGACCTCTTCCGCGAGGGAGGGCGACATTGAGGTAGTAAAGTCCCCGACAATCTCTTCCAGAATATCTTCGACCGTCACCAGCCCCTGGATATCGCCGTACTCGTTGACCACCAGGCCGACCTTCTTCTTGTTTCGCTGGAATTTTACCAGCTGCGTGCTGAGCGGCGTTCCTTCCGGCACGTAGTAAATTTCGTCGGCGGCGCGCAGCATCACCTCTTTGGTGAACTCTTTTTTCTCGGTCATCAGACGGTACGCTTCGCGCACGCGGAGCATGCTGATAGCGTCATCCAGTGAATCACGATAGAGCACAATGCGCCCGTGCGGGGAGTGCGTCAGCTGGCGAACGATGGCTTTCCAGTCGTCATTAATGTCGATACCGACGATTTCGTTACGCGGCACCATGATGTCGTTCACGCTCACCTTTTCCAGATCCAGCACCGACAGGAGCATGTCCTGATTGCGTCGGGAGATCTGCGAGCGGGATTCATTCACAATGGTGCGCAGCTCCTCTTTGCTGAGTGCGCTGCTGATGGTGACGTCGGCTTTGATTCCCACCATCCGCATCAGGACGCGCGTCACCATGTTCAGCAGCCAGACCAGCGGCATCATCAGGATCAGCAGCGGTGCCAGCAGGAAGCTGCTCGGGTAGGCAACTTTCTCAGGATAAAGCGCGGCGATGGTTTTCGGCAGCACTTCGGCAAACACCAGCACCACGAACGTCAGCACGCCGGTGGCAATCGCCACCCCGGCGTTGCCGTAGAGGCGCATCCCGACGATGGTGCCGAGGGCAGATGCCAGAATGTTGACGAGGTTGTTGCCGATGAGCACCAGGCTTATCAGGCGATCCGGCTTGCGGAGCAGCTTTTCAACGCGACGTGCGGCACGGTTACCCTGTTTAGCACGATGACGTAACCGGTAGCGGTTTAAGGTCATCATGCCGGTTTCCGAGCCGGAGAAATAGGCGGAGATGACCACCATGACGATCAGGATAACGATCAGCGTGGTGGTAGAGATGTGTTCCAGGGGGAACTCCTTTGTTTCTTAGCCAGCAAATTGCTGTATGAAGCGGCTGCCAAAATAGGCAAGGGTGAGAATGCCCGCACCCGCGACGTTGAACCAGACCACGCGACGACCGCGCCAGCCTTCATGATAATGGCCCCATAACAGGACAATATAGACAAACCACGCGATGATGGAGAGCACCGCTTTATCGATATTCTCCACGCTGAACAGGTTCTTCATGTAAAACAGCCCCGTGCAGAGCGTGAGCGTCAGCAGCACCACCCCCACCTGGGTGATGTGGAACATCTTACGCTCAATGACCATCAGCGGCGGCATTTCATGGTTAAAGGCCAGCTTTTTGTTTTTCAGCTGGTAGTCAATCCAGGCGAGCTGCATGGCGTAAAGCGCGGCGATAATCAGCGTCGCGTAGGCAAAGAGCGACAGGCCGATATGCACCAGCATCCCCGGCGTCGCCTCCAGATGCGTAATGAACTCATTAGGCATAAAGGTGGCGAGGGCCAGATTGATCAGCGCGAAGGTGTAGACAATTGGCAGCAGCAGCCAGCCGCGATTTTTAGACGCGACGATGGTCATTACCGTACAGATCATCAGGCTGACCAGCGAGCCGACGTTGAGGACGCTCAGGTTTTGCACGCTGCCGTCACCGGGGATGATGCGTGATTCCAGCGCAAAGGCGTGGCTAATCAGTGCGATCACCGCCGAAAGAATAGCCATGCGCCGCCAGCCGCTGTTTTTTTGCAGCAGTCCGGGAATAATCAGCGCGAGGCTGACAGAGTAGGCAACAAGGGCGATCAGTGCGAAAACAGGCATATAGGCATCGACAGTTGTCTTAATAAGAAAGAGAAGCAGTATAACGTTACGTGACGCCTGCTCCAACCGTTGCATAACAACAAAGGCGCCTTCATGTTATACTCCGCCAAAATTCTGTGTATGTGTCGCTCAATGCGACCCAACGTTTCTACTCAGGCGAGAGACAATGTTTGATAATTTAACCGATCGTTTGTCGCGCACGCTGCGCAACATCAGCGGCCGCGGACGCCTTACTGAAGAGAACATCAAGGAAACGCTGCGCGAAGTGCGCATGGCGCTGCTGGAAGCAGACGTCGCGTTGCCGGTTGTTCGTGATTTTATCAACCGCGTAAAAGAGAAGGCGGTTGGTCATGAAGTTAACAAGAGCCTGACCCCGGGTCAGGAGTTCGTCAAAATCGTTCGTAATGAACTGGTTTCGGCGATGGGTGAAGAGAACCAGGTGCTTAACCTGGCCGCTCAGCCTCCGGCCGTGGTGCTGATGGCGGGCCTGCAGGGTGCGGGTAAAACCACCAGCGTCGGTAAGCTGGGTAAATTCCTGCGTGAAAAGCACAAGAAGAAAGTGCTGGTGGTCTCTGCGGACGTCTATCGCCCGGCGGCGATCAAGCAGCTGGAAACTCTGGCCGAGCAGGTCGGCGTAGATTTCTTCCCGTCCGACGTGGCGCAGAAGCCTGTCGACATCGTTAACGCCGCGCTGAAAGAGGCGAAGCTGAAATTTTACGACGTGCTGCTGGTGGATACCGCCGGTCGTCTGCACGTTGACGAAGCGATGATGGACGAGATCAAGCAGGTGCATGCCTCTATCAACCCGGTAGAGACCCTGTTTGTTGTCGACGCAATGACCGGTCAGGATGCGGCGAATACCGCGAAAGCGTTTAACGAAGCGCTGCCGTTAACCGGCGTGGTGCTGACCAAAGTGGACGGTGACGCCCGCGGCGGTGCGGCCCTCTCGATTCGCCACATCACCGGCAAGCCGATCAAATTCCTCGGCGTGGGCGAGAAAACTGAAGCGCTCGAGCCGTTCCACCCGGACCGTATTGCCTCCCGTATCCTCGGCATGGGCGACGTGCTGTCGCTGATCGAAGATATTGAGAGCAAGGTTGACCGCGCGCAGGCTGAGAAACTCGCCAGCAAGCTGAAAAAAGGCGACGGTTTCGATCTCACCGACTTCCTTGAGCAGCTGCGTCAGATGAAAAACATGGGCGGCATGGCCAGCCTGATGGGCAAACTGCCGGGCATGGGCCAGATCCCTGACAACGTGAAAGCGCAGATGGATGACAAGGTGCTGGTGCGTATGGAGGCGATCATCAATTCGATGACGCTGAAAGAGCGCGCTAACCCGGACATCATCAAAGGTTCCCGTAAACGCCGTATCGCAGCCGGTTGCGGCATGCAGGTGCAGGACGTTAACCGCCTTCTGAAACAGTTCGACGACATGCAGCGCATGATGAAGAAAATGAAGAAAGGCGGCATGGCGAAGATGATGCGTGGGATGAAAGGGATGATGCCTCCCGGTTTTCCAGGGCGTTAATCGCTTTTGAGATTGCTTTTTGCCCGAAAATGAGTAAAATTTTCGGGCTTTTAATATGACACCCGGGCTCCGTTCCTCGATGGGGCCCGGTTGTTTTATTCACACAAGAGGATGTTATGGTAACTATTCGTTTAGCACGTCACGGCGCTAAAAAGCGTCCGTTCTACCAGGTTGTTGTGACTGACAGCCGTAATGCACGCAACGGTCGCTTCATCGAGCGCGTTGGTTTCTTCAACCCACTGGCCGCTGGCGCAGAAGAAGAAACTCGTCTGGATCTGGATCGTATCGCTCACTGGGTTGGCCAGGGCGCTACTGTTTCCGATCGCGTTGCTACGCTGATCAAAGCAGCAAACAAAGCAGCTTAATCTGTCACGGTGGTCATGATGAGCAGTAAAGCACCTGTTGAACCGATCGTATTGGGAAAAATGGGTTCTTGCTACGGTATCCGTGGTTGGCTCAGAGTGTTTTCCTCCACTGAAGACGCTGATAGCATTTTTGATTACCAGCCCTGGTTTATCCAGAAAGGCGGTAAGTGGGAAGAGGTCGAGCTGGAAAGCTGGCGTCACCACAATCAGGACATCATCATCAAGCTGAAAGGCGTTGACGATCGTGATGCCGCGAATGCGCTGACTAATTGTGAAATTGTCGTGGATTCGTCGCAGTTGCCACAGCTGGAAGAGGGCGACTACTACTGGAAAGACCTTATGGGTTGCCAGGTAGTCACTACCGAAGGCTACAGCCTGGGGAAAGTCATCGATATGATGGAAACCGGGTCGAATGACGTTCTCGTCATTAAGGCAAACCTGAAAGATGCATTTGGCATCAAGGAGCGGTTGGTCCCGTTCCTCGATGGACAGGTTATCAAGAAAGTCGATCTCACTACTCAAACCATTGAAGTAGATTGGGATCCTGGTTTTTAAATTCTCCGGATAAACGGTAAAAGACGGCGCTATGTGGATTGGCATAATTAGCCTGTTTCCTGAAATGTTCCGCGCGATTACCGATTACGGGGTAACTGGCCGGGCAGTAAAGAATGGCCTGCTGAGCATCCAGAGCTGGAGTCCTCGTGACTTTACTCATGACCGGCACCGTACCGTGGACGATCGTCCTTACGGCGGCGGACCGGGGATGCTAATGATGGTGCAACCCTTACGGGACGCCATTCACACAGCAAAAGCCGCGGCAGGTGAAGGCGCAAAGGTGATTTATCTGTCACCTCAGGGACGCAAGCTTGATCAAGCGGGCGTGAGCGAACTGGCGACGAATCAAAAGCTGATTCTGGTCTGTGGGCGCTACGAAGGGATAGATGAGCGCGTAATTCAAACCGAGATTGACGAAGAATGGTCTATCGGCGATTACGTTCTCAGCGGTGGTGAGTTACCGGCAATGACGCTGATTGACTCCGTCGCCCGGTTTATTCCGGGTGTTCTGGGCCATGAAGCTTCGGCAACGGAAGATTCCTTTGCCGACGGGTTGCTGGACTGTCCACACTATACTCGTCCTGAAGTGTTAGAAGGGATGGAAGTTCCGGCAGTGTTACTGTCTGGAAACCATGCCGAGATACGTCGCTGGCGTTTGAAACAGTCGCTGGGCCGAACCTGGCTTAGAAGACCTGAACTTCTGGAAAACCTGGCTCTGACTGAAGAGCAAGCAAAGTTGCTGGCCGAGTTCAAAACTGAACACGCGCACCAGCAGCATGAACATGATGGGAATGCGTAATACGCTCCCGAATATCAGTTTACCCAGGATAAGAGATTAAATTATGAGCAACATTATTAAGCAACTTGAACAAGAGCAGATGAAGCAGGACGTACCTTCCTTCCGTCCAGGTGACACCGTGGAAGTGAAAGTATGGGTTGTTGAAGGTTCCAAAAAACGTCTGCAGGCATTCGAGGGCGTGGTTATCGCTATTCGTAACCGCGGTCTGCACTCTGCATTCACTGTTCGTAAAATTTCCAACGGCGAAGGCGTTGAGCGTGTCTTCCAGACTCACTCTCCGGTAGTTGACAGCATTGCTGTTAAACGTCGTGGTGCTGTACGTAAAGCTAAACTGTACTACCTGCGTGAGCGTACTGGTAAGTCTGCTCGTATTAAAGAGCGTCTGAACTAATAACGCGCTTTCGCAACATCCGAAAGCTTGTAGAAAACAAGGGGTTAGCGTAATGCTAACCCCTTTTTTATTGGCGATGGCGGCAAATTGGCGGCAGAGATTAACGTTTTGGCGATAGAAATAAAAAAACCTGCCGGAGCAGGTTCAAAGCCACAGACTACCCTGATTGTATTTTGAGGGGTGGGGCGGGGCTGGCACCACTTCACCTGGCTTAACTATGTACCTTGCAAGTGTTTCGTGTGTTACAAAAGTACAGCCACAGTTTATGTTTTGGCACTGGTGATAACGCTCTTTTGTTTCAGTGCTTAAATACCGGCTTGACCTTGCGTGTGAAGCGTCCTGGCATAACGGACAGTGCATCATAATTATATCCCCCTCTCATGACCTAGTCGGGATGATAAACCTCAGATTTGCATTTGCAAGATAAAGTTTGCATTGTTTAATCGTTGACTTGCTCGTACTCAACATCCGAAATCTTAACCTCAAGCTCTAAATTCGTCGTGTAGCCGTTCCCGTTGAGGTTATGCACCACCCGGCTGATTATCCATGCCTGCTCGTCTATAACGCGCTTAAAGCCTTTCACCGCGACTGGCGTTTCAGGAAATAAATCGGCGCGGCCAATAGCCAGCGATATTGAAAACTCCGCGACACCGCGCTGTAGCTTGTCCCACTTCGCCTGAGCGGCGCGCATGGCCTGCGCCTTTGTCGCGTAAATGGTCGTCAGCTCCAGCACGTTGTCAGCCTCACCGGCCATATACTCACCTTCGCGCGCTTCCTGCTCTTTTTTGGTTTTGGCATTCGCCGGGGCTTTGGTCGCTTTCGGGTGCTGCAGCGCGCGGAGGTGTTGCTCTTTGGGCTTTCTCTTGAGCTTCACCTTTTGCTTTTGCGGCTTCGGGTCTTTGGTGTGCAGCCACTTTGCCGTAACGCCGGTATAGGCTTCCCGGTCAGCAATGGCAAACTGATGACGATCGCCGTCGCCTCGCTCAAGCGTCATCTGCGGAATGGGCTTCCCGCTGGCCGTCTTACCGCTCCCCGCTTTCAGGAATAAAAGTTTCCCCGCTTTCACCGAAACTGACGCCCCGTTCCGGTCAGCCAGACGGGACAGAAACACCGCGTCGGATTCCTGCGACTGGTCAATGTGAGGCACCGCGACGGGTTTCAGCGTGTCGGCCACGCTGGCCGTCAGTTTATTGCGTGCCGCAATCGTCTCCACAATTTGCCCGAGCGTGGTGTCATGCCATGACTGTTCCCGGCGCGAGTTCAGCGTACCGCGAAAATCGGCGCTGCGCCCCCGGATGGTCAGCGTATCGGGTGCGCCCCTGTGCTCGATTTCGTCGACCGTGAACGTCCCTTTTTTTATCAGCGCGGAATCCTGCCAGCCTAACCACAGCGTCAACGTTGCGCCGCGCGGTGGCAAAGCTATCTGGCCGTCAGTGTCATCGAGCTCTATATCGAGCTGGTCGGCCTCGAATCCGCGATTGTCGGTCATGGTCAGGCTGATTAGGCGGTCACTAAAATCCTGCGTGATATCCTCGTTATCCAGCTTGAGCATAAACGCCGGAGCTATCTTCGCCCCGGCCTGAATATTCATACCCGTAATCATCCCGCCAGCCCTCCCAGCCAGTCACCGGCAGACGTGACCAGATTGTCGGCCTGCGTTTTCAGGTCGCCATAAATGGCTGCCAGCGATTTATCTGCACGCTTAAGCGAAAGGCTAAACTCGATTTTTCTCGCCGCTCCGTCGCTGAATAGCTCGGTGTGCGTGTGCGTCACTTTGTCGATGACATACATGCCGTGGATCATGCCCGTTCCGTCAATCAGCGGCCACGCGCGCCCCTCGTCTGCCATCAGCTCGATGGCGGTCAGTGACAGACGTCCGCCGGTAATTTCGGGATAGAGCACGCCCGACAGCGTGCGCGTGGTTTCACCTTCCCCGAGATACTGGTAAGCCGGTGGCTTTCCGATACGATCGTTTGACGCCCAGCGGTAATCCTTCGAATACTGCATGGACTGATAGGGCAGCGTGCGGCGCTCAAACACAAACAAACCTAAAACCATTAACATGCTTTATCTCCCTCAGTCATGGCGCATACTTGAGCGCTGACGCGCACGGTTTTCCCGGTCGAATTTATCGACAGCCTCGCGTAGCTGCCGGTCAAGGTCGCTGCCCGGCGCGATGCCACCATTCAGGTTGATGTTGTATTCAGGCTTGCTCTGGTCGACGTAAGTCTTACCAGTGGGTACCGTTACCGGCTGATATGCCTGATAACCGCCATATGCTGAGGTTGCCGGAATATAAGACCCATTTTGCGAGCCGGTGGCGGCACTGGCTTTTGCGGCCTTCTGGTCGAGGTCGCTCGATTCTTTATTGATAACCCCAAGCTTTTCCAGCAGCCAGTTAACGCCGGTACGCAATGTATTAAAGCTTTTGAGCGGTAACATCAGCGCTTCGGCCAGCATCTTACCGAACATCACACCCGCATTTTTGCAGCTGTCGAGCGTCTCCTGCGTCGATTTAACCGGTGCGATCAGGTCTTTAAACCACTGCCACGCCGCTTTCAGTTTGTCACCCAGCCAGTCAAAAACCGGCTTTAACGGTTCGAATAATTCCGTTACAGGGGCAAAAGCCTGCTTTAGCCCCTCCATTACACCCGAGAAAAACGCGCTGATTGGCTCCCAGTATTTGCGGATAAGCAGCGCACCGGCGACGATGGCAACGCCAATAGCCACTATCGGCCAGGTAAGCGCCCCGAGCACGGCCATAATGGCACCACCCACCACCGAGAAAATCGTTCCGAGCAGCGATGCACCGGCTATTAACATATTAATGCCGGTAATAACCGGCCAGGCAACGAGACCAATTGCCCCGACGATGCCAATTATTGCCATTGCACCGCCTGCGATGATGCCGATGGTTTGCGCCAGCCCCTGATTTTTCTGGATCCAGCCGTCGAGCTTTAACACATATTTCGTGGCGGTCTGGGTGAGCTTACGCAGTGAGCCCTCCTGCTGGTCAAACAGGTCAGTACCGACGGCCTCATAAGCTGACTGGAATTCTTTGAAGTCACCGCCGAGGTTGTCCTGCATGATTTTGACCAGCTCAGCGGTTTTCCCGTCCGAGGCTTTAAACGCCGCCGTGAGCTGGTCGAGTTTGCCGCTTGAGGCAGCGGTCATCAGTACCGCCGCCGCCGAGCTGGCTTCCTCACCAAAGATGGTTTTCATGTACTCGCCTTTCTGGCTTGTTCCGAGATTGTTTTTCTCAAAACTGCGCTGCATTTCTTTCAGAATGGCGAATATCGGGCGCGTGTTGCCCTTGCTGTCAGACGTTTTAACGCCGAGCTCTTTGATAGCCTCGTATGCCTTACCGGTCGGAGCCTGCAGGCGACTCAGGACGGCACGGCTGCCCGTCCCCGCCATCGAGCCGGTGATTTTGGCATCATGGAGCGCGCCGACCATTGCGGCTGTCTGCTCGATGCTGACCCCGGCATTTTTTGCCACCGGCGCAGCATACGTCAGCGCGTCGCTCAGCCCGTCAAAGTCAGCGGCCGTTTTGTTCATGGTCATCGACAGCACGTCGCCGATGTGCGCGATCTGGTCGTTAGACATCTGAAACGCGGATTTCATACCCGTCAGCAGCGCGGCGTTTTCTTCCATCGAGCGCCGGTTAGACAGCGCCATATTCAGCGTGACCGGCGTCGCCGCCTGAATCGCTGCGGCATCCCCGCCGCTTTTCGCAATGATAATCTGCGCGCTCGCCGCATCGTCTGCAGACGCAGCGGTATTGTCCCCGAGCTGGCGCGCCTGTTTGCGCAGCGCCTCCATTTCGGGTGACTGTTTATCGACGCCGAGCACGGCCTGCAGCTCAGAGTTTTTCTGTGCAAATTCATAGCCCGGCATCATCAACTTCACTCCGGCCATCGTTCCCGCCGTGGCGAATCCGACACCCGCCGCGCCTGCCGCAGCAGCGCCTCCGGCAAGGGATTTTCCGGCCTGATAACGCTCTTTAACCCGACTCAGTCGCGCCTGCTGTTGACTGACCCGAGCCAGTGCCTCGCGCTGTCGGTTGAGCTGTGCAGTTGTTTCACTGATGCTGGTTTTCAGTCGGCGCTCATCTGCCGACAGGGTGCGGGTATTAATCCCGGCCTGTGCGAGCTCGGTGCGCTGGCGCTGTACCGACTGCCTGAGACTGTTGTATTTGAGCTGCAGGTCAGCGGCGGATTTCTTTGCCGCCTCCATCGCGCGCGCCTGCGCGGTTGTGGGGTTCTGCGTGTTTTTAAACTGGACGGCCAGCGCGGCGGCTTCCTGTTTCGCCTTGTTAAGCGACTGGCCTGTCACGGCAAGCTGTGCGCTCGCTTTCCTGAATCCATCAATTCGGCCAGCCTGCGCATTCAGATCGCGCAGGCTGTTTTGAGAAGTGCGGATATCGCCAGCAAGGGTCTTGCTGGCAGTCTGGATAGCTTTAAGCGGTCGGCTTGCCCGGTCAACTGCGTTCAGCAGTACCTCAAGTCTGACGTTATTGCTCATGGTGGTGTCCGCTTCGCTGCAGCGCCTTTTCGCGCCATGTGATGAGCTCGGCCACGCTCAGGGAATTTAGCTCTGATGGCGGCCAGTGAAATATCACCGCGATATCCGCCATCAGGTCATCGACCGAAAGGTTATCCGGGAAGGTCAGCGTGCCGAAGATGGCGACAAAAAACCGACCACCTTACCGGCGAACAAAATCAGGTCTGACGCTTCCAGACGCATAACCTCGGGCTCGGTCAGCGCCGGGTACGTCATGCGCGGCAGCACCTTAATCAGCGCGTCGACGTCAGAGTTTGCCAGCGAGGCCAGACTCACGCCGCGCAGGGTTCCGGCGTTGGGTTTGGTCACGGTCACCTGTTCGATTTTTTGCTCACCGCGCATAATTGGATTATCGAGGATCACTATGTTCGGGTTTTCGGTTTCAGTGGTGGCGGTTTCGTTGATGTTTTCCATGATGTTGCTCTCTTTGAATGTGAGTAAGTGACCGGCCAGCCTGGCTGACCGGTTAACGGGTTACAGGCCAATCGCCCGGCGGTGCTCAGCGAGACGGTCGACGCCGTCGACCTTCATCACCATGTTGACGACGTCAATCTCGATGACCTCCTTGCCGTCGATCGTGAGCTGGTAGTACGAGCACTCAGTCGCGATTTTGGTCGTGCCGCTTTCACCCTGCTTGTTCTCGCCGCCGTCGTACTCCTTGTGACGGCCACGCATGACCACTTCAACGGCGGAAATTGCGCCGGTATCATCGCGCTGGAAAGAGCCGGTGAAGCGCAGCGGCACGCTGTCGGCACCCGGTGACGCGTACTGTGCCCACAGCTCAACGTCAGGCAGGCCGCCCAGCGTCCACTCAAGCGACAGCGCGTCGTCGTCGAGGCCGAGGTCAATCGACACCGAGCCCGGCATCCCGCCGCCGCGATACTTCTCAAGCTTGCGGGTCAGCTTTGGCAGGGTGACGGATTCAACGACGCCCATGTAGCTGAGACCGTCGTTAAACATATTCAGGTATTTCAGTTTGCGTGGTAACGCCATGCTCTGAGCTCCTTAGCTGTTGACCGAGTCTGACAGGTCTGCCAGATAGGTATCGGTGATGCGCTGGCGCAGGGTCAGGTTTTCCAGCGGCGGGACGGGGGTGTAGTCGTAATCGATATACAGCTTCCCGGCTTTCAGGGTTTCCACGGAGTTTGACTCCGGGTCGTACCAGCAGGAGCCGTCAACGATATAGCCGTTGTTTTTCAGCTCGCGGAATTTGGCATTGATACCGGCGACGATGTCGCGGATAAGCGTTGCGGAAACGGGCTTATCCATCGCCCACGCGTGCGCCTCCGCCATCGTGTCGGCCAGCACCTGCGCCGTGCGGGTGTAGTTTTCAAACACGAATAACGGATCGTCAGAACAGGTGCGGTTGCCCCAAAACTTAAAGCCGTCGTTGCGGATGAGCGTTGTCACTCCGGCCTGATTAAGCAGGTTGGCGTCGGTGGCCTGCTCCTGCAAATCCCATGAGACCGAGGCACTGACGCCGGTGACGCCATTTACACCCACGTTAGACAGCGTTTTGTGCCAGCCGATAGTCTGGTCGATTCTGGCGCGCAGGCCGAGCGCGCGGGCGGTCGCCCATGCAATATCGGTTTCGTTCGCCGTGGTGTCCCATGCCAGAAAATCAGGATGAATGACCATCAGCTCGCGCTGGCTGAAATTCTCACGGTATTTGATGGCGTCGGAAATGGTCTTGCAGCCCCACGCGCTCACGTAGCCGAACGCGCGCAGGCTCTGGCAGGTCGACGCAAGCGCGGTCGCCACTTCCTGAGAATCAAGTCCCGGCACGCCGAGAATGCGCGGCTTAACGCCGGTGACGGTTTTCGCCGTTAACAGCGCTTTCAGCCCGGTGTATTTGCCGTTTTCGTCGGTCGTGCCGATGATGTTGGAAATGGTTTCTTTCTGCGCCGCTTCGGGGTCTTCCGGGTCTTCAATACCTTCAGGAACGCGCACCACCACAATGACCGGCTTGCACTGGTCGGCGATGGCCTGCAGGGATTTTGACAGCGTGCCTTTTTTACCGGCTTTCCCGATCGCCGTTTGCACGCTGGTAATCAGTACCGGCTCATTAAGGGGAAACGTCTTGTCGTCAGCATCGCTGGCCGTGCAGACCATGCCGATGATGGCCGTCGAGACGGTGGAAATGGTGCGCGTGCCATCGTTAATCTCGATGACCTCGACGCCGTGATGATAGTCGCCCATCTGTTTAACTCCGTGGTTAAGGGGTGCGACTATTTTCTGTTGTGCGTCGCGCAGGTGCGATGCAATGCCGTTGGTGGAGGGATAACACAACAGACAAAAAAGCCCTCCGGGTGGAGGGCTTCGTTTATTCTGGTCTTTCCGGCCACTCGATATCCGGCGCCGCAGAGGTGTCGATCGCGTTCAGTGCTTGAATGTATTTCATCCATGTAATCAGGCTGGCCTTGTCATCGTCGCTGATGATGCCGAGCTGCAGCTCAGTCTGCCACAGGCTGATAGTGCTTTGTGCCTTATTCAGCAGCGCGGATTTTTTCTGTTCTGCCTCCTTAGCATGACCATTTTTCTGCGCGTCCTTATCCGTGACCCATTCGCTACCGTTCCAGCGGTCATAGGGGGTAGACGGTGCAATCGTAGTTACGCCGACGGCATAGTCACCGGGCGCGGTAATGTTGACCAGCTGACCGGTTTCCGTGTCATAAACCGTTTCGCCCCGGTGGTCTGCAACATACTCCCACCCGTCAAGACTGGCCGTGCGGCACACCGCGAAACCCTCCTTTTTTTCGACCGGTGCATCGGTGCAGGAATTAGCAGGAATACCCACGCCCACAGCCAGAAACTCGACAGACGAAGCCAGATATTCGCGGGTTTCACCGTCAAAGTTATAGACGGTCATGTCACCGGCTTTTGTGGTAATGCCCTGTTTGTTCAGTGTTGCTTTCGCCATTATGCCGCCCTCACGATGTAGTTAAATGCAATGTTGCGCGGTCGGTTTTCAGAGGAGACAGGCACAATTCTGGAGGCATCAAAGCTAAAATTAACAACCCCATTCCCTTGCCCCGAGGGAGCAAGAGTTAAGCCTGTGGTTTGCGATACATTCTCAACAACACTGCCAAATGCACCTTCACGATAAATACTTGGGTACAATTGCGTATTACCAAACTTACCAGTGATATTACGAATAGCATCACCCTGAGCCGACAGCAGGCCACGCCCGGAATCCACACCGCGCCCGTCATCCCACCCTCGTAGAAACTCACCGCGCAAATCGGGCAGGCTACCGGATGGATAGGCGACAGCCAGCTTTGGATATTTCGCCTTGTCAAAAACCGCACCGTTGCATTTTAACCAGCCCTCCGGCGGCGTTGCCTGCGGCCACGGCAGCGGAAAACCGACCGGAATGTATTTATCAATATCCGCCGTTTTGAGGTATTGCGTGTGCGGGTCAGCAGCGCCGAGGTGTGCGGCCAGCAGATTATCGGTATAGGCTTTCACCTCGATAGCCTTGTCCTCGACATACTGCCGCGTTGCCAGCACTACCGACGGGTCGATTTTCAGGGTAATGGCCGACGTGCTCGACACAATCAGAATCATGCGAATGGTCTGCGTGCGGCCGCTTCCCTCCTGCAGCTGCGGCTTGTAGGTCTCCGGGCAGTTTGCCACGGCAATCAGAATCCCCTCATCATCGTAGAGGCCAATCTCGCGGATCCAGAAACCGCCCTCATTCTCGGGAATAATCTGTTCCGCGATAATCTGGCTGGTATTGGCCGGGTCAACGTTCAGCAGGTTCAGCGGCGCGATGCGCTTCTGGTTAATGAGCTTCGTCTGTGCCGGGTCAGGGGTCGGCAGCGTACCATTCGCATCACCGACGGCCATCTGCGTCAGGCTTAGTCTGGTACCGAGTGCCGCCGCGTTCGCCAGCCGCGCCGCGCCCTGATTGGTCAGAATGGCAAAATATTTTGCGGTCATGCGTTCACTCTCAGGTTATCAATCAAATGGATGGCCGAGGCCGGGTAATATTCACCGCCGACGACAATTTCCTCGGGGGTGTAGGGGTAAACGGTGAGCGCGTCGCCGTCGTAGCATCCCGCGCCGACATACAGCTCACCGGTCGCACTCAGGCTGATAGCCAGCCCCGTCAGGTGGCGGCTTGCCGGTTTGGCATCTTCAATCAGGCGCTCGAGCTCCTGATACATTTCGTCAGTAATGCCGCTGTCGAGCACCCCGACAACGAGGCGGAAAGTACCTGGCGCTTCGTCAAGCTGCCACCACTCGCGCACCTCAATCAGAAAGCCGAGCGGCTCAACCACCCGACGCAATGCGCTGATGGTGCCTTTGTGCTGATGGACAAAAAATGAGGATGCACACACGCTGCGCTTTGTCGTCTCCGGCCACTTCTCATCCCACCGGTCGACCGACAGCGCCCACGCCAGATACGGCAGCAGGTTTACCGGGCAGGTACGCCAGTTCCACAGGGTGCGCAGTGGTACCGGCACGCGCTGAATTTCAGAGAGCGCGGCAGCGGCGGCGACCTCCAGCGGCGACGAGCCAACGGGTAACAGCCGGTCACTCATCCGAGCCCCCGATAGTTATCTGGTACTCGGTACAGTTCGACGCCTGCGACTTACTCAGCACAATGTCGGCCTGCGGTGATGCCAGCTCGACACGCTGCACCCCCTCAACATGCAGCGCCGCGTAAATGGCTGACAGGCGGATATCACGCCCGAGGCGGTGCTGCGCGCTGATATAGCTCTGAAGCCTCTGCTCCGATGCCTGCCTGATGGGCTCAGACTCGGGACCGGGGTAAACGTAGATCGTCGCGTCAATCTGGTACGGCACAATCTGGGCTGACTGGACGGTTACCCGGTCGGCCACCGGTCGCACATCTTCGGCGTTCAGTGCTTTTTCAACGATTGCCAGTAACTCAGGGCTCGCGGTGCCGTCACCCTCACGGGATAACACGGTAATCGTCACGCAGGCGGGCGACGGGCTTTCGACCGAGACGTCAGCGACCCGCCCGTCGGCGCTGCGGCCGTGATACTCATAAGCACCGACCGGACCCGCCACGCTCAGGCCTTCAAATGCCTGTTGCGTACGCATACGCAGGTCGGTGTCAGACTCCATAACGGCAGGCGTTGGCGGTATGGTTGTGTCATCCGCCGGGGTGATGGTCAGGCGTTCGGTATTATTGTTTCCGGCCACGACGTCGAGGTCGCGACCGGTTGAATAGGCCAGCGTTACCGCCTGCGCGGCTTCATTCACACGCTGACGCCAGATAACTTCACGGTAGGCGTTTTCCTGCAGCAGCTTCACAATCGGCTCTGACTCAAGTGCCAGCGTCCGGGCGATAGCCTCCTGCTGATTTTCGGGATAAAGCGAAATTAGCGTCGCAATGCGTTCGGCAAGAATGGTTTCAAAGTCCAGTTCTTCCACCACATCGGGAACGGGTAACTGATTCAGGTCAACGGTTGCCATAGTGATTAGCTCAGTGGAATGGTGATGGAAAATGGCTGGCCGCCGGTTGAGCGGATGCCGGTGATGTCGACATACAGCCCGCCGTCGGTCTCCGACCGTTCAAAGGTAATGGTCGAGAGGTCTACGCGTGGCTCCCACTTCTGGATCGCGGAATAGCACGCGGCCATAATCTGGAGGCGCAGCGCCGGGGTCTGCGGCTGGTCAATCATCTGCGACAGGAGCGAGCCGTATTCACGACGCATGACGCGCGAGCCAACCGGCGTGACCAGAATGTCGCGCACGCTTTGCCGGATATGCTCAACCTCAGAGATACCGAGGCCGGTCTGGCTGTTCATTCCCAGATAACGCACCGTCATTGCGTCCCCTTAGTCCAGCTTCCGCCGCTCTGTACGTTGCCGTGCGCGTGGTTATCCACCTGCACGCCGTTTGATTTCAGTGTCCCGCCGGTGTGCTCGATGTTCCCGGACATAGTCCCGCCTTTCTGCACTTCGAGCGTGCCGGTCGTCAGCTTGTTGGTGCATACCACCTCCGGCGTATCGAGCGTGATGCGGCTCGACGCTTTCACCAGCACCACCGGCACGTTGGCTGTAATGGACTCAGACGCGGTGACGTCTGCGGTTTTGATGCCTGACACGGTGAGCGCGCCGTTTTCGGGCTCGTACTCAATAACCGCCCCGTCAGGAAAGGAAACATGAAGCGCATCAGTGGAGGCAGACGGCGCGGGATGGTCATCCGAAAAAATGCCGGGTAGCACAAATGCCGTATCGAGCTCGCCGCCGACAGCAAGCAAAAGCACCTGCTCGCCAACGGAGGGAGCCCACCATACGCGCGAGCGACCGGCGCGACTGGTAAGCCAGTTCAACCAGGTTGTTTCCATGCCGCCGGTCTGGACACGACAAAGCCCCTCGTCGTGGTCGACGTCGGTCACGATGCCAGTGCGGATAAGATTGCGGATCGCGCGTGCGATTTCCTGCAGAGAATTTAGATTATTCATAGGGAAAGGATGCCGCCGGGGGAGGCCAGCGGCAATGGAACGGTGTTTTGTGGTTGTTGTGACAACGCTCAGAGAGAGAGGTGTTTAATTATCAGCGTCTCGACGAGCTGTTTATCTTCCCGGCTGAATCCGAGTAACTGGCGCTCTGCATACTGCACGTCACGGCTGTGCGGGTTAGGGCGGTCTTTTAGCCCGTACTGATGCACTTTCACAATACGCTGCACTTTGCCGGTAAATTCCACCACCGCGCTGTTTTCACGGCCAGTGGCTTTCATGTACCGGCTTGTGCGGAGCTTCTGGAACATCGCCCGTTTAATCCGCCCGGTCTTTGCTCTGAGAGGCTGACGCTTTCGCGCCTGATACGGCGAGCCGTCTGGGGCTTTTTGCTGTTTGATACGTTGCTGTTGCGATTTGCGCAGCTCCTTTGCTATCTCTCCGGCAAGCTTACGGCGTGCAGCAGGTGACAGGGCAGCAATCAGACCGTTTAGCTTTTCATCAAAGGGCTTAAATTCACTCATCCCATTTACTCGCCAGCTCTCCGTCAAGATAGAGCTCTTTTGGTGGGGTTACGGGTTCCGGCAGCGGCGGCTCAGGGGCATAGCTCACGTGCAGCGCGCCGTTTTCCTCTTTGATGAGGGTGCGCTCGGTGAGCTGCAGGCTGATGCTGATGTCGACGCTGTCCCCGTCGTTTAAATCCATCTGGAAACGGTAGCCCTTTTTGCGCCCGTCATCGAGCGTGCAGATATCCGGCTGGTTTTCCCTTAGCCATGCGGCCACCGGCACGAAAATCAGGTCAGGGTCGCCCACAAAGTCACACACGATCACATTCAGGGTATAAATTTTCTCATGCGACAGCGAGGCCGCGAGACGCGCATCGATATTCCCCTCATCGGCAAAGATGCGCATCATTTCGGGGTTTGTTTCAAGCTGCGGAACGGCTTTAATCAGCGCTTCGCGCAGGCTGCGTGCTTTCTTCATCGAGTTTATCCTGACAGTCTTTGACGGTTTCAACCTGCAGCGCGCAGGCGGCGAGCGCGTGCTCAAGCCTGCGAATATCGGCGCTCAGATCGCCATTAGTGGCCGGGTCGCTTCCCGGCATCGGGCAATAGCTCACCCTCGGGCAGGCGCTGTAAACAATGACCGGCTGAGGCACAGGCGGCGCGGGTGTGCAGCCTGCGCACAACATCAGGCAGTTCAGCGCTATACCAGCGGCGTAAGGTTTCATTCTCATTTATCAGCCTCGTAATGGTTTCTTCACGCCGCACGGCCATCGCACCGGCGGCCAGCAGTTCGCCGCGTAAACTGACCTGCGCGGTTTCGTTTCGCCTGGCAATTCCCTGCGAAACGGAAAGCTGATTTTTCAGCATTCCGATCGCGGTTTTTTGTTCGGTGGCTACCTTGTTTGCCCGTTCAAACGAGCGCGTCAGCTTGCCGTTTTCATGACGCTGCCAGAGCACAACCGCCATCAGCGCGGCCAGTAAAAACAACATCACTTTCATTGAATCCCCCTGAGGCAGTAAGCACGCTCGCGCGCGCGGCGGCTCTCCAGCCCTTTGTTAATTTCGCCATTCACGTAAACCCAGCGAGGGAGCTGGTCGCACACCTGCCACCATTGATGACGCTTGATATAGGCGACCATCGTCGACCGGCAGGCCGCACCGGTTCCCACGTTGAATGAGAAGCTGACCAGCGCGTCGTAAATGTGCTGCGGCATTTCCACCGGCACGCAGACTGCGAGACGCTTCTCGACGTTCATCACATCCGCGACGAGGTTCGCCGCCGCCTGACGTTCGGTGATTTCCCCCTTAGGCACGACGCCTGCAGTGTGGCCGATGCCCGACGTCCACACTCCCGCGCTGCACTGGTAAGGCGTCAGGCGACAACCTTCGAGATCGGCAATCAGCGCCAGCCCCTCGGGCGAGGTGTTAAGCAGACGAAAGTCAGGCATCAGCGCTGCCAGCGCCAGCACGGCGGCCACACTGCACTTTTTAACGATTGATTTCACGAATAGCCCCTTTATCGAGTCCGAGCGATGTCAGATAGAGGTACGTTTTGCGCTTAAACCAGTAGTTCGTCAGCGCGGTAAAAATGGCGCATCCGCCGCCCACGTAAAGCGCCATCTTTTCGGGGGACATTGCTCCGACATACGCCAGCCCCACGGCCAGCCAGTAGGCGATAAACGTGGTGATTTTTTCCATACTCAGTCCCATAGATTCACCGTTTCGGTTCTGGCCGCGCTCTCGGTCTCGGGCAGCTCTACTGCCGTGCCGTGCGGCAGAATGACGCCGAGCTCGGACAGGCCGGGATTAGCTTCTAAGACGGTTTCGACCACGCCCTCAGTGCGCCCGTAGTACCGGGCGCAAATCGCGTCGAGGGTGTCGCCCTGCAGCGCATACGCTTTCATCAGATTTGCCCCACGATACAGCGCGCTTTGTCCTGGATGCGCGCCACAGACCAGCGCATATCCCGCCACATTTCATCGATAGTGCTGTCGATGCTGTCGGCTTTTTTGTCCCCTTTGGCGGTCGCATCCACGCCGCGAAAACGCTCATAAAGCGTGGCCGTCGTCATCGAGCACACGGCGTTGAAGTAGTGGAAAACGCGCACGCTTTCGCCGTCGAGTTTGTCGGTCGGGACATCCGCCAGCGTGGCGTAACCGGCATCGAGCTGAACTTCGCGCCAGTCGCTCAGCTCCGCGTTAGTCTCCGCAATGGCGGTCTTAATCGCCCGGCGCAAGCGCACGGGGGAAACGGTCTGCTCTAAACGCATTTCCTCGCGCACGCGCTTCGGATCCACGTCAGGAAAAAACGGGGTGTTTTTGATTACCGGCTCGCTCACGCCCGGCGGCGGTATCACCACGCCCGGCACATCCTGCGGCTCTTTTTTTGGCTCAATAATCAGCGTCGTCATGACAACCTCGGGTAATGGGTGGGCGGTGGACGCCGGTCGCAGTCAGGGCAATAGATACCCGCATTGACCGGCGTGCCGCCCGGCTCGGGGAGCGCTCGGTTAACCTGCGGCTTTTGCCGCCTTTGGTGGACGCCCGCGCCGTGCCGCCGGTTTTTCGGCGACTTTGCGCGTGCGCGGTTTAGTCGTTTTGGTTTTCGGTGTCGGTTCGGGTTTTGGCCTGAGCTGGCGCGCTAGCTGCTCAATGTCTTTTCGAACGCCGATGGTGCTCTCTAACTGGATCGCACGCTGCAGGTGCGCCAGCGCCTCCGGCAGTTGCTCCGCATCACGCAGCACGTAGCCGGTGATTTTGTGCAGCTTCGCGCGCACGATGTCGGGCATATCCGCGCGCTCGGTCAGCGCGAGGGTGTCGAGCAGGTTCGACAGTTCGACCGGCTGTTTCGCACCGCGCAGGCGTTGCGCGGCCAGTGCCACCTCTTCGGCCAGAAGGTAAGGCGTCGGACGTCGACCGGTCGGCATGGTCAGGCCGTAGGTCATTGCATAACGGGCAATTTCCAGCGCCCCGGCGATATCGTCAGCATCGAGACGCCAGAGCATCACCGTCATGACGATATCATCCTGCGCGCCTTTGCCGTTTTCGAGGACGCCAGCGACCCACGGCAGATAGAACGGCAGCAGCTCGCGCTTTTTGTCTGCCTTGCGCTCATTGGATCGGATTTGTTTCAGAGTGCGGTTGTCTGCGGCCAGCTTAACGAGCATCTGCTCATAGGCAGTTGCATTGCGCAGCGGGACGGCAGCCCGCTGCGCTGTTTCAGAGGCCGAGACCCGCATCATGTGACGCGCTGCGGGACTCGTCATGGCTTACTCCCCGCTTTCCGGTGCTGCAGGTGCGGTGAAGTCACCGAGCTTGATGTTTTCAATCAGGCAACCGGCGGCGTAAGCCTCGACCACATAGTCAATATTCATTGACTCGTAGTTTTCTACGCGGTCTTTTTTCGGTTCTTCAATGATGGCGCGACGATGCGCGTCATCCATGAAGTAGATAGACAGGTTGTCGAGACGCGTCACCATCAGCGCATCTGCCGGGAAGTAAGGCACGCGCACGGCAGGCAGGTTGCCGATTCGCTTCTGGCTGATGATGATGTCAGCGGCCAGCGACTCGGTGTTTGCCTGCTCTTTGTTGACGATAGGGAAATACTTATCCGCCATCAGCTTACGCCCGGTGATGACAACCAGCTCCGGGTCATCCTGATAAATCTCGTCAATCAGGTTGCCGGTGGCATCCATGACCAGCGCGTCGAGGTTCGCATAGTCGCCGTTTTTACCCACGCGGATCACGTCGGAAATAACCGCGCCGTCCTCGTCGGTGATTTTGGACATCACGCGCGCTGGCGCTTCATTGCGGTACTTCTGCAGCCAGCCTGTCGCCACGTCCTGCAGCATCGGATTCTTTTTGCGGTCGGACGTCGCCGCGCGCTCGATGCCGTTGAAACCGGCCATGATGAAATCCAGCGACTGACGCTTGATAATGGCGTCACGGATACGAGTCTGGAAGTCCTGGAATCGCGCCCACAGGTCGAGCTGTTTGTAGCGGATATGGAAGTCAAAGTTAATCTGCGCGCACTCGTATTTGTTGGACTCCAGCGCGGTGAAATCTGCGGTCTTACGCTCGTCATCACCGGCGGTGTCGGCGGTGCTCGCAATCGTACCGTTAACGCCCACCCCGACTTTTTCGCCTTTCAGTTCGTCGACCGGCACGATGTTGATTTTGGTCAGAAACGCGGATGACATCTGCAGGGTGGTCATCAGGGTTTGCGTGACCGACGGCTCGACGGTGAATTTTTTCGCCACGTCGTCGGTGGAAACGCCGTTCAGCTCCGCGACGCGGGTCAGGTAGGCATTAAATTTGAAGCGGGTATCTTTACGCATGGTTTTTCCTGTTCGGGTAAAAGGGTTCAGGCCGGGCAGCACGCCCGGCGCGTTATCAGCAGTTGGTCAGCAGCTCGTCGCCCGTACCGCCTTTTGAAAGCTCGCGGCGCGGCTGGCTCTGGCTTTCGGTGTTATCGAGGGAGCTTTTCAGGGAGGTAAACGCCTGCGCGTTTTCATCGACTTTGCTGGCCACGTCGTGCTTAAGCTGTGCAAAAGCGGTCTCCAGCTCGGTGACGCGCTGGTCGGTAGCATTGAGGTTGGTCTGCACCTGCTCGGTGACGGTGGTCACCGCCTCATGCACATCAGCGAAACGGGCATCATCGCTGGCCTGCTTACGGCCAAAAATGGCTTTGACCTTATCGGTCAGGCTGTTGAGCATGGTGTCGGGGACGTCCTCAAACTCCAGCTCAGCCAGTGAGGCCACAGAAAAAACGTCGTCCGGCTGGTCTTTTTTACCGGCGAGCGGGTTCTGCGTGGCGCGGCTGCAGAATTCGAGGTATTCCGTTCCGAGGCTAGCCGGGTCATCGGTGACGGCCAGGCCAACGAGGTAACATTTGCCGCTGTTGGCAAAGTTCGGGCGGATCTCCATCGAGGTGTAAACCTTCTGACCGGCTTTCACCATGCTGACCAACTCGTCGAGCGGCTGGATTTTGCCAAACAGCGCTTTTTTGCCATCGAGCGCAGAGCCATCGCTGATAATCTCCGCCTTGAGCTCGGTCACATCGCCATAACGTTTAAACGGACTGTCAGGCATCAGCCCCCGGATATGTTCGAGGTTAATGCGGCAGCCGTAGACGCGGGGGTCGAACGTGTCGGCCATATCCTGAATATCATCGCCGCTGATGACGCGGCCATCGCAGGTGTCACCTTCGACGCCGATGCGAAACCATTTAGAGACTTTCTTTGCCATTGTTCAGGTGTCCTGATGTTGGGTTTTCGGGTCGGGTTTAGTTTCCCGACTCTGACCCGTATCAGCCACCGCTTACGATCTGATTAGATCTGACACAACAGGCACTTAGCGCTTATAACACCCCATTTCCTTAGCCTTGCCACGTAACACCAAAAACGAGGCAAGCATGACCATTTCAACTGACCTTTCACTGCTCAATGACCCGCGACGACAGGCGCGCCTGTTGTACTGGCAGGGGTTCGCCGTGCCGCAAATCTGCGACATGCTGCAGCTCAAGCGCCCGACCGTGCAGAGCTGGAAACAGCGCGATGGATGGGAAGAAACCGCGCCGATTAACCGCGTGGAATCGACGCTGGAGGCGCGACTTATCCAGCTCTACGCTAAGCCAGACCTGACCGCGCATGACTTCAAAGTCGCGGATTTTCTGTCGCGCCAGATGGAGCGGCTCGCGCGCGTTAACCGCTACGGCCAGACCGGAAACGAGGTGGATTTAAACCCCAATATCGCCAGCCGCAACAAAGGGGATCGCAAAAAGCCGAAACGCAATTTCTTCAGTGATGAAGCGATAGAAAAGCTGGAAGAGATTTTCTTCGACCAGTCGTTTGAGTATCAGCTCCGCTGGCATAAAGCAGGGTTAGAGCACCGCATCCGCCACATCCTGAAATCGCGCCAGATTGGCGCGACGTTCTACTTTGCGCGTGAGTCGCTCCTGCGCGCCCTTAAGACCGGGCAAAACCAGATATTTTTATCGGCGAGTAAAACGCAGGCTTATGTGTTCCGAAAGTACATCATCGCCTTTGCCCGTCTGGTTGACGTCGACCTGTCAGGCGACCCGATCGTCATCGGCAACAATGGCGCTGAGCTGATTTTTCTCGGGACCAATTCCAACACCGCGCAGAGCCACAACGGCGACCTGTATGTCGATGAAATTTTCTGGATCCCCAATTTTCAGAAGCTGCGAAAAGTCGCCTCGGGTATGGCGTCGCAATCTCACCTGCGCACAACCTATTTTTCGACCCCATCGACGCTGGCGCACGGCGCTTACCCGTTCTGGTCAGGCGAGCTGTTTAACCGTGGCCGCAGCAACCGCGACGAACGTGTCGACATCGATATCAGTCATCATGCGCTTGCCGGTGGTGTGCTGTGCGGTGACGGTCAGTGGCGGCAGATTGTTACCATTGAGGACGCGCTCGCCGGTGGCTGCACCCTGTTTAACCTCGACCAGCTTAAGCAGGAAAACAGCGCGGATGACTTCCGTAACCTGTTTATGTGCGAGTTCGTCGACGATAAGGCGTCGGTATTCCCGTTCGAGGAGCTGCAGCGCTGCATGGTCGATGCGATGGAGGAATGGGAGGACTTCGAGCCGTTCGCCGACCGTCCGTTTAACTGGCGACCGGTCTGGATTGGCTATGACCCGTCACACACCGGGGACAGCGCCGGGTGCGCGGTACTGGCTCCGCCGCTGGTTGCCGGTGGCAAGTTCCGCATCCTTGAGCGTCACCAGTGGAAAGGCATGGACTTTGCCGCGCAGGCCGAGGCCATCCGGGCGCTGACCGAGAAATACACCGTCGACTATATCGGCATCGATGCGACCGGCATCGGCCAGGGGGTTTACCAGCTCGTGCGCTCATTCTTCCCGGCGGCGCGCGCCATCCGCTACACGCCGGAAATGAAAACCGCAATGGTGCTGAAAGCAAAAGACACCATCAGGCGCGGGTGTCTGGAATATGACGCCGGGGCGACCGACATCACGCAGTCATTTATGGCTATCCGCAAAACCATGACCAGCAGCGGCCGCAGCGCCACCTATGAAGCCAGCCGCAGCGAGGAAGCCAGCCACGCGGATATCGCGTGGGCGACCATGCACGCCCTGCTAAACGAGCCGCTTTCCGCCGGTAGCGGTATGCAATCAAGTTCAATTCTGGATATTAACTAAGATGAAAAAACGCCAAAAGAAACAGCCAAAACAGACCAGCATGACCGCCAGCGCGCCGCAGAAAATGGAGGCGTTCACCTTTGGTGAGCCGTCACCCGTTCTGGATCGCCGCGACATCCTCGACTATGTCGAGTGCATCAATAACGGCAAATGGTACGAGCCGCCGGTCAACTTCTCGGGACTGGCAAAAAGCCTGCGCGCCGCCGTGCATCACAGCTCCCCGATTTACGTAAAGCGCAACATTCTGACCAGCACCTTTATCCCGCACCCGTTGCTGTCCCGTCAGGACTTTAGCCGCCTTGTGCTTGATTATCTGGTGTTTGCAAACGGCTATCTCGAAAAGCGCATGAGCGTGACCGGCCAGCTCCTGAAGCTGGAAACCTCCCCGGCCAAATACACCCGCCGTGGTGTCGAGGATGGCGTTTACTGGTACGTATCGAGCTTTACCAATCCGCACCAGTTCGCCCCCGGTTCGGTGTTTCATCTGCTTGAGCCTGATATCAATCAGGAGCTCTACGGGATGCCGGAATACCTGAGCGCGCTTAATTCCGCCTGGCTGAATGAATCCGCCACGCTGTTTCGTCGCAAGTATTATCAGAACGGCGCGCACGCGGGTTACATCATGTACGTGACCGACGCGGCGCAAAGCAGCACCGACGTCGAGGCGCTGCGCTCCGCGATGCGCGACTCGAAAGGGCTCGGGAATTTCAAAAACCTGTTTTTCTACGCCCCGAACGGGAAACCGGACGGCATTAAGATCGTGCCGCTGAGTGAAGTCGCCACGAAGGATGATTTTTTTAACATCAAGAAGGTGAGCGCCGCTGACCTGCTCGATGCGCACCGCGTGCCGTTCCAGCTGATGGGCGGCAAGCCTGAAAATATCGGCTCGATGGGCGATATCGAGAAGGTGGCGCGGGTATTTGTGCGTAACGAGCTGACGCCGCTGCAGGAGCGTTTCAAAGAGATAAACGACTGGCTCGGGATGGAGGTGATCCGCTTTAAGGATTACAACATCGAGACCGAGTAAACCCGCATAAAATGCCGCCTCCGGGCGGCACATCCTCAGAGTTCACCAGACGCCGTACACGCCACGCAACCCCGCAACCTCATCACGATTCAACCTCACCGCTCAGCACGCCCACACGACGCGCACAGACGCGCAAAATAAATCCTGTCACCACGTCTGGCGCGCAGTGCTATCCCCGCCTCGCCTGCGCGCTTAACGGGTCGCTTTTAATGCAGGTGCATCAGGAGCCCCGAACCGCGCCAGCGCTGGCGCTGGCTGGCAAACGCAGGAATAAAAATCGAATGCAAACTCATGCACCTGATGCATGCGCCGCTAAAAAAGCGAATAATTCGGGTCAAATTCCTCGCTTTTTGCCTCGACTTTTTTCATTGAGGCCAGAAAATCCATACCATCACTTAGCGACACCGGTCGCTCGTACTCAATCATAAAAACGCCGTCATAAGTGCGCCCCAGCCAGTACCCGCCGCCGCAATCTTTAGGCCGCTGGAAGAAAACCCACCCTCCGGGGCGGTAATACTCTAGGGTCTCACCCCGATAGACCACCTGAAAACCCAAGTCATGACCCGCCATAACCCCTCCAGAAATGCTAACGCCTCGCAGGGCTCGTTGTTCAACGCCACCGGCACTGAAAGCAAGTTCCAGCACCGGCGGAGTTTGTTAATGCAGCCAGCTATCGTCCTCCCATACCTGCTGCATAATTTCCATTACTCGTTTTTTATCTTCGTCCAGTTTCAACCCGCTTAGCTCAACACCATTCGCAGAACCTTTGCGAAAGCGGATCGCAGTCTTTGGGTAAATAGGTTGAAGATTGCGGTACAACTCAGCCTCAAGTGCATCCAACGTCGTTTGGCTAATTTTTTGCTCTTTATCCAGCGTGATATTGATTCTCATAAACTATTCAGCCTTATAAAAAATATCATCTTCGGTTTCGTTATTTTCGCTGTTTGCAAGATCCGCAATGAGAGTGAGAGCGAGCTTTAAGTCTGTTGGTTTGCAGTTTGCAATCAGAGATACCTCGGCAATAAATTGCACGCACGCCCACTTTTGTTGAGTTCGGCTGAAATGTTCGCCAACCATGAAATCCCTCCCATAGAGTTTTTACTGTATGTTTGTACAGTATCATGTATTAGCAAAAGATGGGAAGAGAAAAAAAACGTAAGAGTTATGTATGTGCATGATAAGGATGAATATTAGCTATCAATTTTTGTTGCCGCTTCGGCTAAAGCCGCAACGCGACTTAGAATCCGTCTGGCTTGAGACTGTTGTGACGGTGCTGCGGAAAATACCTCTCCTTTAGCCGTTCCACGCAACCATTTACCGTTAAAGCAACTTTTACCACCTGACATAAGGTGCAGGGCTTCGCCCCGGCTGATGGTGATGCCGGTTGTGAGATGTATCTCGTCGATAGTTTTCGACAAAGCTGCTTTTTGTTCGTCCGTTCCGTGGATGAATTTTCGTCTTTTTGACGGTTTTTGCTTCCTCAGTCGGCTCGCCAGCTCTCGTCTTTCTCGCCGACTCAGCGGTTTTGTTAAATCCAGTATCAGTGGATCGCTTTCGCTTCCCGTACAGTTATTGACAGAACTCCGAGAGGGCGCAGGAGCGCCCTTAACGTCAACGGCCAAATCAACGGCACGCTTCGGAACAATTTTCCACTGCGTGAGTCGGGTCAAAATCGGGGTGCCGGCACCGATAGCGGAATCGTATACGCCACGGATGCAGACGGTTTCCTCGCCGTACTGGTTAAACTCGGTGCGCGGCTCGTACAGCGTTCTCACCTGCAAATCATCGCGACGAACAAACGGACCACCCTGCGCATTAACGTAGCCAGCCCAATCACCGGCGTCGGCGGCATCATGGACAGCTGCAAACTCAACGCTTAGACCGTGCGCGGTCTCTGTGTCAGCGAGACGACGCAACTCACGGTAGATCGTCACCGGCGCACCACCGATAAACTGAAACTGACGGATGTGCCAGCGCGCCGCCCAAGCTGAAACGGCAGGCGCGGTCTCTTTCAGGAGCTCACCGCTTTCGTCATCGGTTTCACCATCGAGAGCATAGCCGTCGATGTTTTTTGAAATGTATTTAGCAACATAGCCGGTAGCGCTGCCCTTTTCCGGGTCGATGGCTTCGGCATGAAAGCGCGCCTTTTTGGCTTTGTCGCTTCTCAGTTCGTGGCGGTCTTCATCCCACGCATAATCACGAATGATGAGGCGCACGCGCTCAACGTCTTCCGGCAGCATGAACATAAGCATGTGCCAGTGAGGCGTCCCGTCGTGATGAGGTTCAGCAACACGGATGCCGAAAATGCGGATTTCTTCCCGGTGCAGTTTGGCGCGAATGCGCGCCCAAAGTCCGGTGAGATAACTTTGTGTGTCCGACGGGCTGGCTCCGTTCCATTTGCTGTTCCGGTAGCCTGCTTTAGTGGTAGCGTGATATTTAGACGGCGCAGTCAGGGTGTAAAACTCCCCGACATAACCGAGCTCATTGCAGATATTTTCAAACCCACGGATGCGGGTCATCAGCTCGCAGCGGCGTATCGCAGGGTTAGCGACAGAACCGTCGTATTTTTCAATCAAGCTGATGCGGTTGCCGTCTTCGTCTTCGAGATCCAGCCCCTTGAGAAATTCACGCGTGCGGCGCTTCTGCTCACGCCAGTCGGTCACGCAGTTTTTACTCGCATAGGCGTGTCGTTTCTTACTGACGTTGCCGACTGCAATTTGCAGATGTTCCCGCCATGACGCCGCAATGCGTCGCAGACGGCCACGCCACCAAACCTCATTAAACATGCGCATTACTGCCGGTGCTATCTCATCCTGACCGACATACTTTTTTGTCACGCGCTCCCAATGCGGCGGGGAAACGTTAAATTGCATAGAAATAAAACCGGCGCGCATGTACCAGGTATACAGCGTTTTAAGCTCGCTAAACCCAGCGTCATCATTGTCAGCCAGTTCAGCACGAATGAAATTAGCGATATCAGCGGCCAGCAGGTCAATATCGGCGCGCGACATATCAGGGAGGCGGTTATATCTGGCAACCATGTTGACCATACGTGACGCCATATATTGCATGATTTCAGTATCGAAATGACCACCGAAAACAGCGGCTGACACTTTGCTGTCGATGCCAGCGCACTCGTATTTTTTTGCGACCAGTTCCAGACGCGGCAATGCCTTTTTGCAGAAGCTGATTAAAAAAGCATTGGCTCGTTGACTGCCCTGATTTTGTTCCAGCACCGCAGCGGTGCGGTATACATCAAAACGCACGCACTCAGGCTGCAGAGAAAGCACCTTCCGCGCATGCAGCAAAGCCGCGAACATACGATCGCGGCGATGCTGTTGGTCATAGGTAAGATACGGGCTGGCTATTGCCGACCGTGGGGCATTCCACGGATAAGCATAAGCAACCGTAGAGCTATGCATTAGCGTCAGCCCCCTTAATGGCTGTAATGCATGGTTGGCCTATCTCTGCAGCATGCGCTTCGGCACAATTGCTAAACCCTGAACCTCCGTTTATCTGTGGGACGCAGTTAGCGCAAATTCCACATTGCCCGGCGTCGACGTGACAATAATGTCCACCGTCTGGCCTGTCTGATACAGTCCCACAACGGGGGCAAGGCGCTGGGGGCATAATTGATTCCCGGCATAAATCCCAAATGCCTTGTGCATTAAAACCCCCGTCGCACATATCGCTCATTGCGTCCAGTACGTGAGGCGGGATGTAGTCTGGCGCGGTCAGTGCTGCCAAAGCGATTTCAAGCACATGTTTATTCATCAGCGCTTCATTGCGGCGAGAGTCGTTAGCCTGTGAATCTGGCTTTATCCGTGCTGCCTTTGCTGTTACATGCGTAATCAACTGCTGTTTGGTGAATTCCATCAATCAATCTCCGGCAGGCGGTAAAGCTTAATAACCCGGCGTGAGTCGGCGTTAGGTGAAACAGGGTTGGCATTAAAGAGATAGCCGCAGCCGTGTATTTCGATGCTCCGTAATTCCTGATCGTCAGTCCATCCAAGCGGCTTCGCGGTCAGCACTGCTATTGCGATTTTCATTAGCGCCAAATCCATTTGAGGCACCGCTTGCAACGGGAAACACTCCAGAGCGAGGAGATTTTCCTTAGCCCTAGCGATTAACTGCTCTTTGGTGAAACGGCTTTCCTCGGTCAAATTTTGGATTGTCATATCGCCCCCATGTAGTGCTTCGATTTAAGTTCGGCGATTTGCTGACAGGTCACGCATAAAGCCACGCCCTGAATCGCAATGCGGCGCGCTTCCGGGATTGGTGCTTCACATTCTTCACAGATGAAACGAGAGGGCGCAGCGATACGGCTGCGCGCGTTGCTGATGTGGCGCTCGCGGTCTTCCTGCTCACGCTGTTGTGCTAAATCCATTGCATCGGCCATTAGTGCAGCTCCTGTGATTCATTCTCAAAGCGGGTTGCTTCACGGCGCAGCAGTTCGGCGGCTTCGATGCCGCTCATACCCTCTTTGGTGATGTGGATAGCCAGCGCCTCAAGACGCATGGAAACGGCGAGAGCTCGGTCTTTACGCTCTTCTTTTTTGGCATCGCTCAGCAGTACGGCCAGTGCATCGCTATCGGTGTGAAAGCTACGGGTTTCGGTATTACGCATAATTGACTCTCCTGATTTCGGGCAATAAGAAGCCCGGCGGGTTTACGCCATTAAATTTCTGTTTGGATTAATTCGGCATGGTTAGCCGTTTTGGAAATAAGCTCACCACTGCACGAAAATGATTCATCGCTGTAATCAATGCTTTTTTCTCGTCAGTAGTCAGCTCACTTAATTCGAGCTCATGACGAGCCGCCGGTATTTTTGCCAGAAAGAAAATAGCGGCCAGCGCCCGAGTATTTTCTTCAAATTGTGGATCGCGTTTATCGCGCATATCATCGACAAAACGCTCAACCTCTTTCCAGCTATCACCCCAATATCTCGCGCGTAATTCAGCTATGTGATTGAGACCAGCCAGACGCTCGCCAGCCTTTAGCGGAACATTCGCGGAAACAGCTTCGATAGCCATGATTTCCCCTGTTTTTTGGTGGACAGGTCAGCCAGTAAATCAGCCTGTGAGCGGCTCGGGTGCCAGCGCTTGCCGTCCTTACCTGCGATCCAGCCGTGGCCGAAGTGCATGCCGGGGCTTTGTTTAACTAGCAGAGACGCGAATGACGGTTCATTTTTCAGCATAAGCACCTCAAATCAGACCGAATGACGCGCCAATACCGCTCATGGTATCGACAACACTCGTCATTGCTGGATTGGTCTGCAAACGCGCATGCAGCGCCAGTGCCGACAAAGACAACATGCGAATACCAGAGTTAACGCTTTCAATCATGGTGTGCTTACGGGCAGAGGTCAGTCGCTCATCAGAGACCGCGCCGCTCGCCAGTTCTCCCAGCTCACGCATAGCACGCATGACGTAAGACTGCAGTTTGTCTTTCGCCAGTTCGTTGACCGGTACACATGGCAGGCAATGAATCTGAGCCAAAAAACCATCAACTAAGGCTGAGTCTTCGGTCAGGTCTGTCAGCAGCCATAACTCAGGCGGGGTGAGCTGGTGAGGCTGTTCCGGGTTGAGCTTGTTACGTAACGTCTGAACATTCATTCCCGCACGTTCGGCAAGCTTCGCCATGTTGTGACGTTGAGCGAAAGCACGACACGCATCGTCATAATGGGGATGTTTGGAAATCTGAAAATCAAACATGGTTAAGTTCCCTCTAACTTGCATAATCAAATTCAGTTAAGAGCGGTGCGCTGGTCGATGTAGCGACAATCGATCGCTTGTTGAGTCAGTTTGTCGCGCCATGCTTTTACGTTTACGAGGGTGCGGCTTCGTTTACCGGCTTCCTCTTTGTTGGAAAAGTCTTTGGTCGGAGCTTTAAGAAGAATGCCCTCATCAAGCCATTGCCAGACCAGACGCTCGCTAACGCCGCGAGTGGCGGCAAAGTCTTTCACTGTCATGGTGTCGGACATTGCAGAGCGAATCATTGTCTGCAGGGCTGGCAGCATTGCTGTAACGATGGCGTCAAACTGAGTCGGGTCTAACAGCACAGTTTGATTTTGTGAGTTTTGCGAGTCGTGCGTCGAGATTGATTTTGCATCTGACATATCGCATTATCTCCTGTTGTTTGAAATGTGGTGCAGTGGTGTGCATCTTGGTCGATAAGCGCCACTATAGATCGTAAAAAGTTATCTGTAAACACCCATAAAATTATCTGTAGGGGTTTTTATGAGTTCTGAACTCGATGTTCAGTGGCGTGTAGGTGCATCAAATGGCGTGTTAGAGCGCGTAATGTCAGCCTATGGCGTCAAGATGCAAAAGGATTTAGCTGACCTGTTGGGCATCGCTAAACACAGCGTTAGTGGCTGGGTTCAACGCGATGCAATACCCGGCAATGTCATAGTTAGGTGTTGTCTTGATACTGGTGCTGATATCAATTGGCTTGTAAGTGGTGAGCTTGCAAATGCAAAACATGAGCGAGTCGGTTGCAAGCTAAAGGGCAAAGAACTCTATGACGAGATCATGACGAACGGGGGCAAAACCGTTTTGCGCAGAATTCTTGATGCTTATGGGTTTACGATGCAAAAAGAGCTTGGTGATTTATTGGGTATTTCTTCCGGCACTATAAGCACTTGGGTCAGGCGTGACTTTTTCCCGGGCGATGTGGTGGTGACCTGCGCACTTGACACAGGCGTTTCGTTGGAGTGGCTTTCTACAGGCAAAGGCAAGATGCGAGACGGCAGGGAAAGTGAATCTCTTAGCGCCTTAACAGTAAGAAAATGTCGCCTTGAAGCTGGCGAGCTTAAAGATATTGGGCGTTGGACTCCAGACCTTACAATGGTTCCTGAAAACATTGATGAATTGATCTTTATTGATGGAGTAGGCGCATCTTGGCTTGTTGATTGTTCTAACTCAAAGATCGGTAATGGTCGTTGGCTTATTGGCATTGATGGTGCGCTCGATGTTTTTGATGTCATCAGGTTACCAGGTGGAAAGGTCAGGCTTTCAAATAAGTCTGCGGAGTTTGAATGTAATCTTTCAGACATCACACCATCAGGTGCAGTGATTTTTACTTTGGAAAAGCATGTTTAAGGAGCAGTTATGAAAAAGTTATTATTTTTGATGGCCGGTATCGCGCTTTCTTCCTCAGCCTTAGCCGCTGAGAAATTTAAAGAGATTGATAGTAAATCTCTTGGTGATAAATGGCCGCTTACCTTTGAACATGCAAAAGTATCCTGTGTAAATAGTCACTACGTTTTTGTTTATGACACTGATACGGATGAACGCTATCCCTTAAGCGGCATGGCTAAGAACGCCGTCAAGTCTGGAAAAATGGAAGGGCGAGATTTAAAAGAAGTTATAAAAAAAGACCCTAACGATCCATTAGAACGAGCTGATATTGCTCCTGTTTTCAGTGAAGCCATTGCGCTTTGTGAATAAAAATATTTGGCCTCGGTGTAGCTATGACAGTTAGTAAGCAAAAAAACGGTAAATGGTTATGCGAGCTTTATCCAAACGGTAGGGAAGGTCGGCGTATTCGTCGGCATTTCAATACAAAAGGTGAGGCCGAGGCATTCGAAACATTTACGAAGAATGAAAGTGAGGACAAGCCTTGGCTCGGCAAGAAAGAAGATCGCCGACGCTTAAGCGAGTTGATTCAACTCTGGCATAACCTGCACGGACAAGCTTTAGTCGCCAGTAAGTCGCGGTTAGCAAAGCTGCAAATTGTGTGTAACGGTTTGGGCGACCCAATTGCATCCCGCTTTACCGCTAAAGATTGGGCTCATTACCGCGACCGTCGACTCCGTGGTGAAATAGACAATGGATATCATAAAGACCCGGCGAAATGGGTCGCCAAACCAATAACCGTGAATCGTGAGCAGCAATATCTTATAGCTGTGTTTAATGAGCTGCGGCGGTTAGGGGAGTGGAGTTTACCCAACCCACTGGAAGGGGTACGCGTATTCAAAGAAGCCGAGAAAGAAATGTCCTGGCTAACTCTTTCTCAAATCCCTGAGCTGTTTCGAGCCTGCGAGCAATACGGCAAAGAGGATCTCACGATGATTGTCAAAGTCTGTCTTGCAACCGGCGCAAGATGGGGGGAGGCCGAGAGATTGACGCGGCCTCAACTCTCTCCCTGCAAACTGACTTTCACAAAAACCAAAGGTAAGAAAAATCGCACCGTTCCCATTCCTAAATGGTTGTATGACGAGCTAGCCGAACGTCAGGGCAGAATGTTCAAGCCCTGCTATCAGGAGTTTAAAAAGATGCTCAAACTCACGAATATCGAGCTAACTGAAGGGCAAAAGACGCATGTCCTGAGGCATACATTTGGTGCGCATTTTATGATGAACGGCGGAAACATACTGGTACTGCAGAAAATCCTCGGACATTCCAACATTCGCGAAACAATGAGATACGCGCACTTTGCTCCTGACCATTTAGAGCAAGCCGTCTCTCTCAACCCTCTTTCTCTCTATGTTGGCGACAATATGGCGGCAGAGGTTGCATAACACTACAATTCGCTGCATTAAAAATTAACTTAACTAGTTGTTTTTTATGGTAAGTGTATGTTTTTGAAAGGGTGTTATTAGGAGCGTCTGAACTAAGATTCGCTTAAGCGACATCCTGTTAGAAAGGGCTGGCCGAAAGGCTGGCCCTTTTTTTATCCCATCGCACCTCTCGAGTTAACCCTTTCGTCATAAATCATTTACAATGCTTGCCTCTTGAGTGGAGGGGAAGTGGATAACGTACTGCATCAGCCTGACCGGAAACGCGCAGCGGCATTGATCGCGCTGTTTGCGATCCTGCTGATCGTGGTGGCGCCGCTGATCTCCGTCTCGTTGCAGAAAGATCCCATGAGCGCCATGCCGGGCATGCATCATGACATGAGCATGATGTCGATGGACGAGCATCACGGCGATATGCCGCACTCGATGCCTGTCGACCATGCGGAAGCCTGTGGCTACTGCGTGCTGTTAGCGCATGTCCCTGGCGTGATGCTGGCGCTGATCGTCTTGCTCAGTGTGGTGCTGCAGAGGCTTCGCGTTAAGCCGCCGCGTCAGGCGGTCAACCACTGGCACTTCTTCCCCTGGCTTTACCCGGATACCCGCGCGCCGCCGCGGCAGTCTGCTTTTTCCCTTTAAAAACAAAATCGATAACTTTTTGCCTTAAAAAGGAAAAGTATGACTACCTGCACCTCGCGCGCGGCATGGGGAAACCTGCTGCGTCGCCTTCATTTCTACGTTGGGCTGTTTGTCGGCCCGTTTATCTTCTTCGCCGCGCTGACCGGGACGCTGTATGTGGCGACCCCGCAGCTGGAGAATGCGCTCTACCGACACGCGCTCCACGCGGATTCCGTGGGCGAGCCGCAGCCTCTGGCCGAACAAATCGCCGTGGCGGAAAAAACCGTTGGATCAGATTTACGTTTGCACGCCGTTCGTCCGGGGCTGGCTGAAGGCGAAACCACCCGCGTGATGTTCGCTGACCCGAAACTTGGGTCATCGGAGAACCGCGCTATCTTCGTGGATCCGGTAAGCCTGACGGTACTGGGAGATATGACGGTATACGGCACCAGCGGGATTTTACCGCTGCGTCAGACCATTGATTACCTCCACACCTCTCTGATGTTGGGCGACGTGGGGAGGCTCTACAGCGAGCTTGCAGCCTCCTGGATGTGGGTTGCCGCGCTGGGCGGTATTGCCCTGTGGTTTTATACCCGACCCAAACGGCGGATCAACAATCGCTTCCAGAACCGGCGTCGGGTGCACGTGACGCTGGGCTGGGTTCTGCTGGGTGGAATGCTGCTGTTCTCCGCAACCGGCCTGACCTGGTCCCAGTGGGCTGGCGGGAACGTGGATAAGCTGCGTGCAGAGATGAACTGGCTCACCCCGCAGGTGAACACGACGCTATCCGGCCAACATGAGGTTATGGATGAACATGCCGAACATCGCGGTCATCACGGTGGGATGATGATGCCGGAAATGGCGATGGATTTGACGCAGTTTGACGGGGTATTAAGCGCGGCGCGTAACGCGGGGATTGATGCCAGCAAGCTGGAGATCCGCCCGGCGAAAACAATGGATCGTGCCTGGACCGTAACGGAAATCGATCGCAGCTGGCCGACTCAGGTGGACGCCGTTGCGGTAGATCCCCATACGATGCAGGTCCTGGACAGAACCCGATTCGAGGATTTCCCGTTAATGGCAAAACTGACCCGCTGGGGCGTGGATTTCCATATGGGGATCTTATTCGGCCTAGTGAATCAGCTGCTGCTCGTGGCGTTCGGCCTCGCCCTGTGCGTGCTCATTATCTGGGGATACCGGATGTGGTGGATGCGTCGTCCTGCGCAATCGGCAGTGAGTCCGGTACAGACGCTTTGTCAGAGCTGGCTGGCGCTGTCAGGATGGGGAAGAGGGGTTACGCTGATAATCAGCGTACTGCTGGGGCTAGCCCTGCCGGTGATGGGCGTGAGTCTGGCGCTGTTTATTCTGGTGGACTGGCTGCGCTGGCGAGCGGCAACCAGGGTGACGCTCGCCGAATCATCCGCTAAATAACCCTATGGCGTGCTGATCACCACTGCGACGCGGCGGTTTTCAGCGCGCCCTTGCGGGGTACTGTTGCTCGCCACCGGGTATTTTTGACCTAATCCTCGCGTGGTGAGATTGCTGCGCGGGATATTTGCACCCTTCGCCCAGGCATCGGCCACGGCGTTGGCGCGTTTTAACGACAGCGCTTCGTTGTAGCTTTCTTCCCCGTAGTTATCCGTGTGACCGTCCATTCGCGCATGGGTCAGGCCGGTTTCCGCCAGGCGAGAGGCCATGGACTGGATCTGCGTTTCACTCTCAGAACGCAGTCTGGCGTCATTTTTATCAAACAGGATGGTGTCCGACATGCCAAGCGACCAGTCACCGTTCAGTTCGTTAAAACCGTAAGACTTCATCGCCGCAATTTGCTCAGGAGTGAATTTGCCTTCCGGCGGCGACTGACAGCCTGCCAGAACCAGTGAGGCCAGTACTAACGGCGCGAAGTAACGTTTTAACATAGTGTATCCTTTCTAACTTATTGTTTTCGTACGCTGGTTTTTAACCTGGTACATATTGCGGTCAGCCCTCTCCAGTAATGCTTCCACGGAAGCATTTTCCCACGCCAGAGCAAAGCCAATGCTGAGTGACATCGATGCTTTTTGCCCGTTATGAAGATCAAACGGACGAATAAACTGCTGCGAAAGCGCAGCACAAATGTGTTGAACCTCAAGCTCAGAGTGAACGCCGTACAGCACCATGGCAAATTCGTCACCGCCAAGACGGTAAGACTGATGACGTTTGTCGCCAAACTCCATCATCCTGCTGGCGACTTCGATCAGCACGCAGTCTCCTGCCGCGTGGCCCCAGGTGTCGTTAATAAACTTAAAGTTATCACCGTCGAGGAAGAGCAGGGCCGAGTTTGTTCTGGCTGAAGGGTCGTTCATTAAGGCCGCAATGCTGTTACGAAACGCTGCGCGGTTGGCAAGACCGGTGAGCGGGTCGTGCATGGCGGTCCGCAACAGCTGGGCGTTTTTCGCCTGGAGCTTCAGCTGCCACTCTTCCATTTCATCCAGAAGACTGTTGAAGTCTTCGCCAAACTGGTGAAACTCTTCGATACGCCCGTCTTTTACCCGGCGGGAGAAGTTGCGGTTTGTGCGTACGTCATGCACGACGTCGGTAATGTTCTGCAGGGCCATAACCATCCCACGATGCAAAGACTGGGTAATGATAAGCGCGACGACGGCGGCAAAGAGAATGCAGCCGGTAAGTACGGCAAACGACGTCCAGATGAAGTGGCTGATCAAACTGTCACGCGCGGTAAGGCGGATTTCGCCGATCGTTAAGCCGTTATGCATGATGGGCTGCGCAACCGGTACGGGGAAAAGCCAGCGGCTGACCAGTGCGCCCAGCGTGTCGTTGTTATCTTCCGGGTTCCATGACCAGTAGGCAAACCGCTTTTTATGCGCGTTAATCACCTCCGCCGCGGCAAACTGCCCCTGTTTGCCCAGGGCTGCAAGCGTTTCGTTGGCCGCCAGCGAGTCGTTGAAAACCAGCGAAGCTTCCAGGCTGTGGCTCATTGTGGCACCGGTTAATTCGAGGTTCTTTTGCGCATATTGTTTTAACGTCACGACGGAAGCAAAACAGAGCAACAGCCATATTAACGTCATTGTGATAATGACGCTTATCATGCTGTTTCGCCTCAACGTTCTTTTAAACGTCGGACGTGGCGTTGAAGTGAAATCTTTATCCATGCTGCTTATTCCGTGCCAGCATTAATACATCCGGATTGACTCTTACGCCACTGCGCGTCAACGCATCCAGGTTGACGGAAAACCGTACCTGGCCGCGATCGATCATCAGGCAAAAGGCACTGCCAATTACACATTCCGGATTTTGCTCTGAGATTAATAGCAACGCTCTGCCCTGATATTGACTTATTAATTCAAGTTGTTTTGCCGGTGATTCAGACCCGAAATAAATCGCATCACACGTCGCGGCCAGGGCTTCCTGATCGTTACGTACAATAACGGGAGTATAGGGTAACTCGTTGTGCCCTTCGTCGCCGCTGAGCGCGTGCGTATAGTGAGAAGTGGCATAGACGCAAAGTTTAGGCTGCCCGGAAAGTGACGGCCATCGCGTATAGCTCACAATGCCTGAGACAATCGAGCGTACCGATTTATCCGTTTCCGTAAGCGTGCCTGCCGCCGCAGGGCCCACCATAAGGAACAGCATTAACACCAGAGTGAGTCGGAAAAAAGAGATCAAGAATAAATTTCTCACCAGAATCCGCCACATCGCTCCGGAAATAGATGTCCTTGAGAGTTGCGGGCAGAATACCATTGTTTATCAGAGCCGTCATTATGTCAGAAATAGCATCAGGCCAACCTAAGCTAAATCCTACAGTTGTTTATTTTTCGATGGATAAAAATAGACTTAATTAAGTCTGCTGGAACGCATACTTTCATCCATCCCTTCCTGCCATGACGCACGCAGTTTTGTCGCGTTTTCGGCAGTATCGCAACTGGCAGGGAAAGATTTGCCCGCTAATCCCCAGGCATGAATAAACCCTTCTTCGCAGACTTTCTTTTGGCCGTCAGCGTAGCCGCGAAGATATTCACTACGATCAACGTGGGTGTCGTTAAAACTATCGGCCAGGGTCTGGTTATCTTTAACCGGCAGGCCATTCATGGCGTCTTCTTTACCTGCATCAAACCAGGAGGGACTGGTCCAGTCGGGCTGGAAGGTATAAGGATTGATCTGGCAGCCCGTTAAAAACAGCGACAACAGCATGAGAGCAATTGAACGCATAGCCATTCTCCTTTTTTCTTCAGCATAGCCTGGCTTAAGAATATATGTCTGTAATTTAAACTTTACGTTTTTGGCGGCTGATTTTTGCAATAAATTGGCTTGTGTAAAGTAATGTGTACGTATTTTGGATTGAAATGTTTACTTTTTATGGTATCGTGGTTTCACCTCATTGAGGAAAACAACTATCGCAAACGAGCTTTACAGGATCGCCATCATGCAAAAAGACGCGCTGAACAACGTACATATCACTGACGAACAGGTTTTAATTACCCCGGATCAACTGAAAGCAGAATTTCCGCTGAGCGTCGCGCAGGAGGCTCAGATTGAGCACTCGCGTCAGACCATTTCAAATATCATCGCCGGCCGCGATCCGCGCCTGCTGGTGGTGTGTGGTCCTTGCTCCATTCACGATCCTGAAACCGCCATTGAGTACGCTCGTCGATTTAAAGCATTAGCAGAGGAGGTCAGCGATAGCCTCTATCTGGTGATGCGCGTCTATTTTGAGAAGCCACGTACTACCGTCGGCTGGAAAGGGCTGATTAACGATCCGCACATGGATGGCTCGTTTGATGTGGAAGCAGGCCTGAAGATTGCGCGTCGCCTGCTGGTGGAGCTGGTCAGCATGGGGCTGCCGCTGGCAACCGAAGCGCTGGATCCGAACAGCCCGCAATACCTTGGCGATCTGTTCAGCTGGTCCGCGATTGGCGCGCGTACCACGGAATCGCAAACCCACCGCGAGATGGCGTCTGGTCTGTCGATGCCGGTTGGTTTTAAAAACGGTACCGATGGCAGTCTGGCGACGGCGATCAACGCCATGCGCGCGGCCGCCATGCCGCACCGTTTCGTCGGTATCAACCAGGCGGGCCAGGTATGCCTCCTGCAAACGCAGGGTAACCCGGACGGCCACGTGATCCTGCGCGGCGGTAAAGCCCCTAACTACAGCCCGGCGGACGTGGCCCAGTGTGAAAAAGAGATGGAGCAGGCGGGACTGCGCCCGGCACTGATGGTAGATTGCAGTCATGGTAACTCGAATAAAGATTACCGTCGCCAGCCTGCGGTTGCGGAATCCGTGGTCGCACAGATCAAAGATGGCAATCGTTCGATTATCGGTCTGATGATTGAGAGCAACATTCATGAAGGCAATCAGTCATCTGAACAACCGCGCAGCGCCATGAAGCACGGCGTTTCCGTGACGGATGCCTGCATCAGCTGGGAGACGACCGATGCACTGCTGCGTGAGATCCATAAAGATTTAAACGGCCAGCTGGCGACGCGTCTGGCTTAAGAGGGTAGTTATGGTTGCTGAATTGACCGCACTGCGCGATCAAATTGATGAAGTGGATAAGGCGCTGCTGGATCTGCTGGCGCGACGCATGTCGCTGGTTGCCGAAGTCGGTGAGGTGAAAAGCAAATACGGCCTGCCGATTTACGTCCCGGAGCGCGAAGCCTCTATGCTCGCCTCCCGCCGTAAAGAGGCGCAGGCGCTGGGGGTTTCGCCGGACTTGATTGAAGATGTTCTGCGTCGCGTGATGCGGGAGTCCTACTCCAGTGAAAACGACAAGGGCTTCAAAACCCTCTGTCCGACCCTGCGTCCGGTCGTGATTGTCGGCGGTGCTGGGCAGATGGGGCGCCTGTTTGAAAAGATGCTTACGCTTTCTGGCTATCAGGTGCGCATTCTGGAAAAAGAGGACTGGGCGCTTGCTCCGGAACTCATGAAAGATGCAGGGATGGTTATCGTCAGCGTGCCGATCCACGTGACGGAGCAAATCATCGGGAAGCTGCCTCCTTTACCGAAAGATTGCATCCTGGTGGATCTGGCCTCCGTCAAAAATGGTCCGCTGCAGGCAATGCTGGCTGCTCATACGGGTCCGGTGCTGGGTCTGCACCCGATGTTTGGCCCGGACAGCGGCAGCCTGGCTAAGCAGGTGGTGGTTTACTGCGACGGTCGTCAGCCGGAAGCCTATCAGTGGTTCCTGGAACAGATTCAGGTATGGGGGGCACGACTGCACCGCATCAGCGCGGTTGAGCACGACCAGAACATGGCGTTCATTCAGGCGCTGCGCCACTTTGCCACGTTTGCCTACGGTCTGCATCTGGCGGAAGAGAACGTACAGCTTGAACAGCTTCTGGCGCTCTCTTCACCTATCTATCGTCTGGAGCTGGCGATGGTCGGGCGTCTCTTTGCGCAGGATCCACAGCTGTACGCGGACATTATTATGTCCTCCGAGAACAACCTGGCGCTGATCAAGCGCTACTATCAGCGCTTTGGTGAAGCCATTACGCTGCTGGAGCACGGAGACAAGCAGGCGTTTATCGATAGCTTCCGCAAGGTCGAGCACTGGTTTGGCGACTACGCGCAGCGTTTCCAGAATGAGAGTCGGACTTTATTGCGCCAGGCAAATGACAGTCGCCAGTAATGCGATGATGTATATACTGAAAGCCAGCATTGCTGGCTTTTTTCATTTTGGGGAACTGTCATGGCCGAACCGCAGCTGCTGTTGAATTACACCGGGCATTTGCCTGAATGCCCGACGTGGAGTGCAGAAGAGCACGCGCTCTACTGGGCCGATATTCTGGAAGGAGAGATCCACCGCTACCATCTTCCGACGGCGGAACACACCGTGCTTTCTTTTCATGAGGAGGTGGGCTGTTTCGCGCTGCGCGAGCGCGGCGGCTTTATCGTCGCCATGCGCAATGGCATCTGGCTTGCCGATAAGCATGGCCTTCTGCAGCGCAAGGTGTGCGATAACCCCTCTAACCCGCAGCTGGCGCGTTTTAACGATGGAGGCACCGACCATCAGGGCCGGTTCTATGCGGGTACGTTCTGGGGACCGGGAGATTACAACGGGGCTCTGCTGATGCGCATCGACAACGACCTGACGCCAAAGGTGATCCAGTGCGATATCCACGGGCATAACGGCTTAGCGTTTAGCCCGGATAAGCAGTGGATGTTTTCCTCAGACACGCCCAACGGTGTTATTTACCGTACCCCGCTTGATGAGCAGGGCGAGCCGGGTAAGCGAGAGGTGTTTCGTCAGTTTAAAGAGGGCGAGGGGATACCGGACGGCGCGGCGATGGATGTGGAAGGCTGTTACTGGAGCGCGCTGTTTGACGGCTGGCGCATCGCGCGTTTTTCACCGCAAGGGGAGCAGCTGGAAGAATATCGCATGCCGGTGCGTTGCCCGACGATGGTCTGCTTTGGCGGCGATGATATGAAAACGCTGTTTATTACCACCACGCGGGAGAATATGGAGGCGGAGGAGGTGGCGAAATATCCTCTCTCCGGAGCTATCTTCACCCTGCCGGTGAGCGTGGCAGGGATGAAGAAAAGCCGCTTTATCGAACGTTAGATTGGATCGACCGGCACGACGTTTTCGCTCGGGTAGCAGCCCAGCACCTTCATGGAACGCGTGATCTCGCCCAGCTCGCGGAGAGCTTTCTGCATGGAAGCAGACTCCAGGTTGGCCTGGATGTCGAGGTAAAACATCTCTTCCCACGGGTTACCGTGGATTGGGCGTGATTCCAGCCTGGTCATGATCAGGTTGTGATTACGCAGCACCAGCAGGGCTTCAACCAGCGCACCGGCCTGTTGGCCGGTTGCCATCAGCAGCGTGGTTTTGGCCGGTACCTGGTCAGACACATTGATTGCCTTGCGGGCCAGCACCACGAAGCGGGTAATGTTTTGCGTCTGGTTTGCCAGGTTGCGTTCCAGCACCTGCAGGCCATACAGCGCGCCGCCCGCTTCGCTGCCGAGCGCCGCGACGGTGGGGGAATTAGCCTGCGCCACTTTTTCCATTGCCGCCGAGGTGCTTTCGGTGTACTCAATTTTCCAGTTCGGATAGCGGTTCAGGAACTGGCTGCACTGCTGGAACGGCTGCGGATGACTGTAAACCGTTTCGATCGTGTTCAGGTCCGTTGAGCCTGAGACCAGCACGCAGTGATCGATAGGGATCGTCAGCTCGCCGACCAGCGACAGGCTGGTGTGCTGCAGCAAATCGTAGACGTCGTTGATGGCGCCGGAGCTGGTGTTTTCAATCGGCACCACGGCGTAATCCGCCTGGCCGGTCTCGACCTGGTTAAAAATGTCGGCAAACTTCGCGCAGCCGCTCTCAATAAATTCTTCGAAATGGCGTGCAGCGTACTGACGTGCGGCCAGGTGAGAATAAGAGCCCTTCGGTCCCAGGAAGGCGATACGCGCAGAGTGTGGATTGGTTTTATTGAGGTGCTGCTGGAGTAACGCTTGCTGGGTCAGAACGGAGTCTTCAATGATGAGCTGGAACAACCGGGTTATGTAGTGGGCATCGAGGTGATGCGCTTTGCCGAGCTGAATGAGACGTTCCAGAAGATCCCGCTCGCGGTCGATATCACGGACCGGACGATGGGAGTCCAGCTTGGCTTTGCCTACTTCAACGGCAAGGGCGCGGCGTTCGGCCAGCAGCGCCAGCAGTTTCTCATCCAGCGCGCTGATTTTTACGCGCAGATCCAGTAACGGGTTTTCCGGTGTCATAGTGTTGCCTGTCTCATTTTATCGTTATCAATAAAAAAGGCCCCCCGGTGTGGGAGGCCTTGTTGTTCGTCTTCGCATTCTTTATCACACGACGAAACGCCTCCCGTTCAGGGGAAGGTAAAAAAGAATGCGAAGAAGAACGGCGTAAGTTTCATAAAGTCATCCTGTGATTGATACCGTTAAAGTACCTGTACTGTTTTCACCCTGTCAATAAAAAAACAAAAAACGCGCCCGAAGGCGCGTTGGCGGTACACTCAATTTAAAGGATTACTCTTCTTCAACTTCTTCCGCGAAGCTGGCGTCTTTCACCGACGTTGCGGCGCGACGGGCTTCACCTTTGTGTTGCACTTTATTGAGCTGCCGTTCCAGCTTGTTGATCAAATCGTTAATAGCGGTGTACATATCCTCGTGTTTTGCGCTGGCGACCAGATGGCCGTTTGGAGTATTGATAGTTGCGTCAGCGATGAAACCCTGCGGCTCCTTGGACAGGATGATATGTGGATTAATCAAATGAGTTTGCCATTTATCCAGTTTGGCGAGACGGTCTGCGACGTGCTGGCGAATTGCCGGAGTAATTTCCATTTGTTTACTGGTAATGTTCATTGTCATAAATTTTACCTCTTGTCTTTCCGTCTTGGTGATTCCAGCATACCCGACCCAATGTCAAAATGTGTGATTTAGATCACGTTATTTTGTCGGTTTTTGTCAGGGAATCTTTTTTGTGAGGCAGGGCAGGAAGAGGTGAGATTTACCTTGTAGAAGGCATAAATTGGGGCCATAGTTGACAGGATGTGTTGAGGCTAAGGCGCTTCAGCGATGCTCAGAAACGAATAAACAAACGGCAGCCAGCGGGCTGCCGTTTTGCATTGAGGCAAAATCAGGTGTTGCTGCTGTTCGCGGCGATGATTTTCGCCACTTTTTCAGCCTGAGCGGTCATCTGCATCTGACGGTAAGCATTTTCCATCAGCTTCAGGCCGTCGCGCGTTGCCTGAGTATCCGGGTAATCGCGCAGCATACCTTCTACGCGGTTAACCACGGCAACCCATGCGCCACGGCGGGTATAATATTCCGCCACGGAGTATTCATATTTCGCCAGACGATCTTTCAGGAACACCAGACGTTTGGTGGCGTCAGTCACGTACTGGCTGTTTGGATAGCCGCGCACCAGCTTGGAGAAGTCATTAAAGGCATCACGCGCATGCTGCGGGTCACGGTCGGAACGATCCACGCCGAAGAAGCCCTGCAGCGCACTGTCATCCAGCGCCATGTTGGTGAGGCCGCGCATGTACATCACGTAGTCGATGTTAGGATGAGTCGGGTTCAGACGCATGAAACGATCGATGGTTGCCTGAGCCAGCGGCAGATCGGCATTTTTATAGTATGCGTAGATGAGATCTAACTGTACCTGCTGCGAATACGGACCAAATGGATAGCGATTATCCAACGCTTCCAGTTGCGTTATCGCCTGTTTCCAGTTACCGTCCTGCAACTTTTGTTGTGCAGTCGCATAGATTTCATTCGGCGGATTGTCAGGGACCTGTTCATTTGAACCGGAGCAGCCCACCAAAGCCAGGCTCAACGTGGCCGCTGCCACCAGATATTTCATGCGCGTCATGACGTTTTGACTTTCCTCAAATGTTTGTCCGGGAGAAACTCTGTTCCTGCTCCCGATTAAGACCAGCTACAATAGCACACTATATTAAACGGCAAAGCCGTAAAACCCAACGTTAAACGAAGAAGCAGTTTATGGCACAACGAGTAGAACTCACCGCAACAGTCTCCGAAAATCAGCTCGGTCAACGCTTAGATCAGGCTTTGGCCGAATTGTTCCCTGATTATTCGCGTTCACGCATAAAAGAATGGATCCTTGACCAGCGCGTGATGGTAAACGGCAAGATCTGGGACAAACCAAAAGAGAAAGTGTTAGGTGGGGAAGCTGTCGCCATCAATGCTGAAATCGAAGAGGAAATCCGCTTCGAGCCGCAGGATATCCCACTGGACATCGTCTATGAAGATGATGACATTCTGGTAATCAACAAGCCGCGCGACCTGGTTGTTCATCCGGGCGCGGGGAATCCTGACGGTACGGTACTTAACGCGCTTCTCCATTACTATCCGCCGATCGCGGATGTTCCGCGCGCGGGCATCGTGCACCGTCTGGATAAAGACACTACCGGTCTGATGGTGGTGGCGAAGACCGTTCCTGCGCAGACCCGTCTGGTGGAATCGCTGCAGCTGCGCGAAATCACCCGTGAGTATGAGGCGGTAGCCATTGGGCATATGACCTCTGGCGGGACGGTAGAAGAGCCCATCAGCCGTCACCCGACCAAGCGAACCCATATGTCGGTGCATCCGATGGGTAAACCGGCGGTGACGCACTATCGCATTATGGAACATTTCCGCATTCATACGCGTCTGCGTCTGCGTCTGGAGACCGGGCGTACTCACCAGATCCGCGTGCATATGGCCCACATCACCCATCCGCTGGTGGGGGATCAGGTCTACGGTGGTCGTCCACGTCCGCCTAAGGGCGCGTCGGATGAGTTCATCAGCGTATTGCGTAAATTCGATCGTCAGGCGCTGCACGCGACCATGCTGCGCCTTTACCATCCGATCACCGGTATTCAGATGGAGTGGCATGCGCCTATCCCGCAGGATATGGTGGACCTTATTGACGCGATGCGTGTTGATTTCGAAGAACATAAGGATCAAGTGGACTGGTTATGACCAAACTGATTGTCCCGGAGTGGCCATTGCCTGCCGGCGTGGCCGCCTGCAGTTCAACCCGCACTGGCGGTGTTAGCCAGGGCGCGTGGGAGTCTTTGAACCTCGGCGCACACTGTGGCGATAACCTGGAGCATGTGGAAGAGAACCGCAGGCGTCTGTTTGCTGCGGGGAACCTGCCTTCAAAACCGGTCTGGCTGGAACAGGTTCATGGCAAGGCGGTGCTGAAGTTGACGGGGGAACCCTATGCTTCTAAACGTGCTGATGCCTCTTACAGCAATACTCCGGGAACCGTTTGTGCCGTAATGACCGCGGATTGTCTGCCGGTACTTTTTTGTAACCGTTCAGGCACCGAGGTGGCTGCAGCACACGCGGGCTGGCGTGGACTGTGTGAAGGCGTGCTGGAAGAAACCGTCGCCTGCTTTAAGGATGAGCCCACCAATATTATGGCCTGGCTTGGCCCGGCCATTGGTCCTCGCGCTTTTGAAGTGGGGCCGGAGGTTCGCGAAGCCTTTATGGTTAAAGATCCGCAAGCGGTGGACGCCTTCCTGCCTTCCGGAGATAAATATCTGGCCGATATTTACCAGCTTGCTCGTCAGCGCCTGAATAGCGCCGGCATAACGCAGATCTTCGGCGGCGATCGCTGTACATTCACCGAAAAGGGTGATTTTTTCTCTTATCGCCGCGACAAGACGACGGGGCGTATGGCAAGTTTCATTTGGCTGATATAACCTAAAGAATCAAGACGATCCGGCACGTGCCGTTTTCTTTTCACATAATTCAGGTCATTAACCTTGAATAATTGAGGGATGACCTCATTTAATCTCCAGTAGCAAATTTGACCTGTTATGGGAGGAGTTATGCGTCTGGATCGTCTTACTAATAAATTCCAGCTTGCTCTCGCCGATGCCCAGTCCCTCGCACTGGGGCACGACAACCAATTTATCGAACCTCTTCATTTAATGAGCGCCTTGCTGAATCAGGAAGGGGGATCGGTACGTCCTTTATTAACGTCCGCTGGCATTAATGCTGGCCAGTTACGCACCTCTATCGATCAGGCGCTGAGCCGTTTACCGCAGGTCGAAGGGACCGGCGGCGACGTTCAGCCGTCGCAGGATCTGGTGCGCGTCCTGAACCTTTGCGACAAGCTGGCGCAAAAACGTGGGGACAACTTTATTTCGTCAGAGCTGTTTGTTCTGGCGGCGCTTGAATCACGCGGTACCTTGACCGACCTGCTGAAATCCGCCGGTGCGACCACCGCCAACGTGACTCAGGCGATTGAGAACATGCGCGGAGGTGAAAGCGTGAACGATCAGGGAGCCGAAGACCAGCGTCAGGCTTTGAAGAAATTTACGGTCGATCTGACCGAGCGTGCTGAACAGGGCAAACTTGACCCGGTGATCGGCCGTGACGAAGAAATTCGTCGTACCATTCAGGTACTGCAGCGTCGTACCAAGAACAACCCGGTGCTGATTGGTGAACCGGGTGTCGGTAAAACCGCCATTGTTGAAGGGCTGGCGCAGCGTATAGTGAACGGTGAAGTGCCAGAAGGGCTGAAAGGCCGTCGCGTACTGGCGCTGGATATGGGCGCGCTGGTGGCCGGTGCGAAATACCGCGGCGAGTTCGAAGAGCGCCTTAAAGGCGTGCTTAACGACCTGGCGAAGCAGGAAGGCAACGTCATTCTGTTTATCGATGAACTGCACACCATGGTCGGCGCGGGTAAAGCGGACGGCGCGATGGATGCCGGGAACATGCTGAAACCTGCGCTGGCGCGCGGTGAACTTCACTGCGTCGGTGCCACTACGCTGGACGAGTACCGTCAGTACATTGAGAAAGATGCTGCGCTGGAACGTCGTTTCCAGAAAGTGTTTGTTGCCGAGCCAAGCGTTGAAGATACCATCGCGATCCTGCGTGGTCTGAAAGAGCGCTATGAACTGCACCACCATGTACAGATCACTGACCCGGCCATCGTTGCGGCGGCGACGCTTTCGCATCGTTATATTGCTGACCGTCAGCTGCCGGATAAAGCGATCGACCTGATTGATGAAGCGGCGTCGAGCATTCGTATGCAGATTGACTCGAAGCCGGAAGAGCTGGACCGACTCGACCGACGCATCATTCAGCTCAAGCTGGAACAGCAGGCGCTGAAGAAAGAGTCTGATGAAGCCAGTAAGAAACGCCTCGATATGCTCAATGAAGAGCTGGACGATAAAGAGCGCCAGTATTCTGAGCTGGAAGAAGAGTGGAAAGCCGAGAAAGCCTCCCTTTCCGGTACGCAGACCATTAAAGCTGAACTCGAACAGGCAAAAATTGCCATTGAGCAGGCGCGACGCGTGGGCGATCTGGCTCGGATGTCTGAACTGCAGTACGGCAAAATTCCTGAGCTGGAAAAACAGCTTGAGATAGCGACGCAGTCAGAAGGTAAAACGATGCGTCTGTTGCGTAATAAAGTGACGGATGCCGAGATCGCGGAAGTCCTGGCGCGCTGGACCGGTATTCCCGTGGCGCGCATGCTAGAAGGCGAGCGTGAAAAACTGCTGCGCATGGAGAACGATCTCCACAATCGTGTGATTGGTCAAAACGAAGCGGTTGAGGCGGTATCGAACGCTATTCGTCGTAGCCGTGCAGGGCTGTCCGATCCAAACCGCCCGATTGGTTCGTTCCTGTTCCTGGGGCCGACGGGTGTCGGTAAAACCGAGCTGTGCAAAGCGCTGGCTAACTTTATGTTCGACAGCGACGATGCGATGGTGCGTATCGACATGTCCGAATTTATGGAGAAACACTCCGTCTCGCGTCTGGTCGGGGCGCCTCCGGGATATGTGGGTTATGAAGAAGGTGGGTACCTGACGGAAGCGGTGCGCCGTCGTCCTTATTCCGTCATCCTGCTGGATGAGGTGGAAAAAGCGCATCCGGATGTGTTCAACATCCTGCTTCAGGTGCTGGATGATGGTCGTCTGACCGACGGGCAGGGGAGAACGGTCGACTTCCGTAATACGGTTGTCATTATGACCTCGAACCTGGGTTCCGATTTGATTCAGGAACGTTTCGGTGAACTGGACTACAGCCACATGAAGGATCTGGTGCTGGGTGTGGTAAGCCATAACTTCCGTCCGGAGTTCATCAACCGTATTGATGAAGTGGTGGTATTCCATCCTCTGGGTGAGAAACACATTGCGTCGATTGCGCAGATCCAGCTGCAGCGTCTGTACAAACGTCTGGAAGAACGTGGATATGAAATTCACATCTCCGACGATGCGTTGAAGCTGCTGAGTAAGAACGGTTACGATCCGGTGTACGGTGCGCGTCCATTGAAACGCGCTATCCAGCAGCAGATCGAAAACCCGCTGGCGCAACAGATCCTCTCCGGGGAGCTGGTTCCTGGCAAAGTTATCCGTCTGGAAGCCAACGACGATCGCATTGTGGCAGTGCAGTAAGTCACAAAACGCAAAAACGAGCCGCTTGCGGCTCGTTTTTGTTTAAAAACCAGGCGAAAATTGAGGTCTGGAGTTGGTTTTGCCTGGAAAGTGAGCAGTCAGTAAATAAATTTCACTTTATCCTTGCAGGTTCAGAATTACTCCCTATAATGCGCCTCCACTGACACGGAACAACGGCACACACGCCGCCGGGTCAGCAGAGAATAGTGTAAATAAACGCTTGACTCTGAAGCGGGAAGGCGTAATATGCACACCCCGCGCCGCTGCGAAAAGCGAAGCGGCACTGCTCTTTAACAATTTATCAGACAATCTGTGTGGGCACTCAAAGTGACATGGATTCTTAATGTCTTCGGACAATAAATGAATACCAAGTCTCTGAGTGAACATACGTAATTCATTACGAAGTTTAATTCACGAGCATCAAACTTAAATTGAAGAGTTTGATCATGGCTCAGATTGAACGCTGGCGGCAGGCCTAACACATGCAAGTCGAGCGGCAGCGGAAAGTAGCTTGCTACTTTGCCGGCGAGCGGCGGACGGGTGAGTAATGTCTGGGAAACTGCCTGATGGAGGGGGATAACTACTGGAAACGGTAGCTAATACCGCATAACGTCGCAAGACCAAAGAGGGGGACCTTCGGGCCTCTTGCCATCAGATGTGCCCAGATGGGATTAGCTAGTAGGTGGGGTAACGGCTCACCTAGGCGACGATCCCTAGCTGGTCTGAGAGGATGACCAGCCACACTGGAACTGAGACACGGTCCAGACTCCTACGGGAGGCAGCAGTGGGGAATATTGCACAATGGGCGCAAGCCTGATGCAGCCATGCCGCGTGTATGAAGAAGGCCTTCGGGTTGTAAAGTACTTTCAGCGGGGAGGAAGGCG